>JBBQRH010000005.1:0-121347 GCA_038215035.1 Gemmatimonadales bacterium
AGAGGGCGTACCTTTCCTCGGCGGTGATCTGGGTGTACGGCGTCATGGCAACCTTTCTCTTGGCGGAGGATGGAAGCCAAGCGTACCCCAGGTCACCGTTTCTTGCTGGCGCGGTGTTGCACTAAGTATGTGAATTCGCCCCAGCTAACACGGGTTACTGCTGACAACGCGGCCGACCATTCTGGAGCAGGATCGCGTTTAGTGCGGCCGCGTTGCAGCAGAACCCTGTCTCGTTGAAGCTGCAGAATTAAGGGTCTTTTGCCGTGCCGACGCGGCAACAACAGTGCGTTGGGACGATGTTGCGCGCCAATCACGTTTCGGCGAGTGTTTTTAGTCAGGAATCGTCCGAATGTGTCGCGGTGAACGCGATCTCTTGCCTGCGCGCGCGGCTCCGCCCTACGCCGCGTACCCGTGGTGAGCCAGTTTCTCGATGTTATGCACGAGGCAGTAGCGCTGCCATTGCGCGTCGACCTTCGCGCGGCCACGCAGCGTGAAGCGATCGAGCCGCTTGTTGTACCGCAGATTCGCAAACACGGGCTCGACGGTCTCGAAGCGCCGGGCGTACCGCGCGCGGCCGTCAGGCGTGTCGATGCGTCTGCGCATGCGCGTCGAGGCGGTCTCGGGTTTCGGCACCACGCGCTCGCAAATGAACGCAACGTTCCGTACGCGGGTGGTCTCTGGGGTGCGTAGACACTGTACGCGGAACGCACAGGACACACAGTCGCGCACCGTACCGCGAAATTGCTCCGACGCGTAGCCGTTCACGACCCGCGAGGCCCCCTTCCGATACAGCGACTGCCCGGCCGGACAGACACACGTCCGCACGATCGGATCGTACGTCAAGTCCCGCGGCTGAAACGGTGTGGTTGTCGGCGTGGTCGCCGCCACGGCGCGCATCTTGTCGTACAACGGATCCGGCGCCTGCTGATGCCGCGGCTGGGTCGCAAACCGTGCGTCGCGGCGCCGCATCTGATTGTCCGCCAGCAGTGCGTCAATGCCGCGGGCCTCGAGCACGCAGCAGTTCGCCTCGCTGTGATACCCGGCATCCGCCGTCACCAGCGAGTCGGGGGCGAGCACGGGGGCGCACGAGATGGCTTGACACCCGTCCCAGCTCGGCTAAGTACCACTGACAACATCGCCGAGAGCTGCGGCCGAGCGGTCGGTGCAGGGGCGGCCGCGGGTTCTCGCAGTCCCTTGGTCGTTGTTGCAGCAACGTTCGGCGCTCGTCATGGCGGTGAGTTCGCGTGTGCGCTCCGCCCTGTCCGGTCGCCGTGTCTCCCATCCTCAGATCGATCACGTGTCAGGCACGCTCGTCCATCGAAGGCCTCAGTGAAGGAAATTCCGTCGCTTGATGGCATCCGGGCGCTGTCCGTCTTGCTCGTGTTCGTGTCGCATGCAGGCGGCGGCAGTGTCGTCCCAGGCGGCCTTGGCGTCACGATCTTCTTCTTTCTGAGCGGCTTCCTCATCACGACTCTCCTTCGACTGGAGGTTGCGAAAACGGGGACAGTCAGCGTGAAGTCCTTTTATATCCGCCGCTTTCTTCGCCTGGGGCCGCCGCTGCTGTTGACGCTGCTCATCGCGTACGGTGCCGTACTGGCTGGCGTACATCCCGGTGCGGCAACGCTGAACGGCTTTCTGGCGCAGGTGTTCTACTTCGCAAACTACTTCGCGCTGTTCTTCGATCCCACCAGCGTACAGGTCCCGTACGGGAGTGGCGTGCTCTGGTCACTCTCAGTCGAGGAGCACTTTTACCTGGTCTTTCCGATCGTCTTCATGCTCCTCGCGCGCCGCGTCAGCGCACGAGTCATGATGACAATTTTCATTGCCACCTGCGCGTTCGTGTTGTGCTGGCGATGGTATCTGGCGACGCAGCCGGGCTTCTGGAGCGACCGCAACTACATGGCGACCGACACCCGGCTGGACTCGATCCTTTTCGGGTCGATATTTGCGCTCGGATTCGACGTCACTCGTGCGTCAGAACCGGGGGTCGCGAACCCGGTACGAGACACGGTCCTATTCGTGCTTGGTGCGGTACTTCTGCTGGTGACCCTGACGCTGCGCAACCCACTCTTTCGCGAAACGCTGCGCTACACGCTGCAGGGCATTGCGCTGATGCCGATCTTCTTCTGTGCGATCGTGTATGCCAGCCGGCCACCGTTCCAGTGGCTCAACACACCGTGGATCCGGCGTATCGGTGTGTACTCGTACACCATCTACCTCGGCCACTATCTCGTGCTCGCGAATGTAGAGCACAATGCCCCGTTCGGACGGAACAAGCCGGTAGTGTTTCTGGTTAGCGGGGCCATCGTCCTTCTCTATGCGTATGCGGTGGAGCGATATCTCGAGTCGCGCCTGCGCGTGATGCGGCGTCGTTTTCACTAGCGGCCAATCCACGAAGTTCGAGAAGCGGTGACCGGCAGAGCCGCCCCGGTGCCGTCGAACGTGCGAAGTGGCTTGTCTGCTGGAGTGATCCGACCGCGGCTTGCTGCGGATGACGCCACCTGTCATCATCAAGCTCGACTACCATTCGGATGCAGGCAGCGCCGCCGCGCGTCGCTGCACAGCGTACTCCCTCAGGTGTGACGCCATGACCTCATCGCAACGAATCGCCGCCGTCGCGCTGCTCGCTGCCAGCCTCACGCTGTTGGTGAGCGCGGTGTTCTTCCGAACGTGGCCGATGCGAGGTTGGCTCGGAGTGGTCTGTTACGCGGTGATTGGGCTGGTGAGCGTTTCAGGAGTGTTTGCGCTCCCCCGCCGGCTGGCGTTGGCATTCGGCGCGTACTTCTTTTGGTCGGCCGCGAGTTTCGGACTTCCCAGGATCTGGACCGACCGGCCGACGTGGCTGGATGTCGCGGTGACGGTCCTGCAGATGGTCGCGATGACCTGGATGATCGTCGAGTTGCTGCGTCGTCGGCCTGGAGCTGCCGTAGCGTCCTAGGCGAACACGCACACCTCGCGCGCGCTGCGTCTCGACCGTGCGCGCTGCGAACCGTTCAGCGCCGGAAGGGATCGCTGAACCGTGATTCGAATGGCGTCACGTCGTCGGTGAGTGTCTTCAGGAACGCCACCAGCGCGGCTTTGTCGCCGGCGGAGAGGCCGAGCCGGAGCGGCCGACGATTGCGATCCATCAGGCTCTCATCGAGCAAGGGTGAGGCTTGGACGCCACTGTCGTAGAAATCGATGACCTGCTCGAGTGATGTGAATCGCCCATCGTGCATGAAGTGTTTTGACGTTGCGACGCTCTTGAGCGACGGCGACCGGAAGATCCGGTTCTCGGTCGAATCGACACCGTTGCTCCTGGCATTCGGCGAAAGATTCAGCGACGGCCCGGCGTGGCACTGAAAACACTGCAGGCCACCGCTCGGTCGAATGGTCATGAACAGAAACTTCCCCCGGTTCTCCTCAGGAGAGAAATCGGCGAATGGCGCCGCCAGATTGACGCCGCCGGTCGCCGCGAGCCCACGATCGAATCGGCTATTGCGGGAAATGAGACTGCGGAGATACTGGGCCAGTGCGAGCTGGAGTCGTTGCTCGGTGATCGCGTTGTCGCCGAAGGCCATCGAGAACAGCTCGGGATAGTACGGGAGCGTCCGCATCCGCCGGATCAGTGAGTCGACGCCACCAACCGCGTTGGTGAACCCGAGCTCGATCGAATCGCGAATCGGCTGGGTCGCGAGTGCCTCGAGGCTTGCGGCGCGACGATCCCAGAACGCCGTGCCAGGCTGGAAAAACCGGAGATTGAGTAACCGCATGGACTGCGCGTTCGTATTGAGAGCGCCTGCGAAGCCTTTGCTGAATCGGACCGTATCGCCGAGTCCGGCCGCCGCCAGATGGCAGCTCGCACACGCAGTAGAACCATTGAGGCTGAGCTGCCGGTCGAAGAACAGCACTCGGCCGAGGGTCGCGCCGGCGTTCGTGACCGGATTCGACGCCGGCGTATTATCGAACCTGCCGATGCCCTGCAGGTGCGTCGGAAGCACGGGTGCTGCGTACTCTGGCAGCGCTGCAGGATTGATCGTCAGTGCGGCGGTGATGCCCGGAAACTCACCGCCTTGCGCGACCGGGATCGGGAATGACGCGGCGACGGGTTCGCTCTGATCACCGCAGGCCGCGATGCCCACCAGCAGCATCACGAGGAAAACCACGTGTGGCAGCGATGGGACGAACCGGTGATTTTCGCGGCGGGTGATGACCATGGGCGGCGACAGCGGACGGGGGTGTAACAACCGCCGAACAATACCTGACCGGCGCACCGCCGGTGAGAATGCTGACGGTTCAGTCCGGGGGAGTCATCCTGCGGACCGCCGGTGTCCCTTCCGCCGGACTGGACGAATTTCTACGACGGACTCCGTCGCGGACGGACGGTTGCCGCTCTCTGCGCGGCCGGATACTGTCCCGCACCATCCCTCTTCGCATCGGAGTCGCGCATGCTGTTTCGTCACACCCAGACCCCGCTCGCCCTTGCCGCTCTGCTTGTGAGCGCCTGCTCGCCCGCGCCAAGTGCGGCGCCGGCTGCCGCGACAGTGGCCGCCACCGCCACCCCGACGGGTACCCCGTCGGTCATGTCCGACTTGCTGCGTGATGTGAGTGACGTGGAGAAGAAGATGGTTGATCTGGCGAGGGCCATTCCGCCGGCGAAGTACGGATACCGGCCCAGCGCCGGGGTTCGCTCGGTGGGTGAGGTGGTGATGCATGTGGCTGGCGACAACTATTTCATGCCGGCCGCCGTCGGTACTGCAGCACCGGCATCGAGCGGGATCACCGGCGACAGTTACGAGACCGTCGAGAAGTACGAGAAGCGTGCGATGTCGCCCGACTCTGCGGTGGCAGAACTGGTGGCCTCGTTTGCATTTCTCAAGGGTGCCATGCAGGCGCAAACGGCCGCGTCGCTGACCGAATCGAAGAAGATGTTCGGCAGTGAGTCGACGGGGCAGCAGACGTGGATCGGCGCCACCACGCACCTGCACGAGCACCTCGGTCAGATGATTGCGTACGCGCGCGCCAACAACATCGTGCCCCCTTGGAGCAAGTGAGCCCGAAGGCAGCGCGCGGTGCAGGCGGAGCCGATCAGGTGATGTACGGCGTTTGGCTCTTGACGAGTAGTGCGCGATGACGGCGCGCCCGTGGATGATTGCCGAGACCAACTGGAAACAGGTACAGAGCTGCCGGTATGACGTGGCCGTGTTGCCGTGGGGCGCCACTGAGGCGCACAACTATCATCTGCCCTACGGCACCGACAACTATCAGAACGAATACATCGCCGCCGAGTCGGGCCGGCTGGCGTGGGAGCAGGGGGCGAAGGTGGCGGTATTGCCGAACATTCCGTTTGGCGTGCAGACGGGGCAACTCGACATTCCGTTCTGCATCAACCTCAATCCGAGCACGCAGCAACTGATCCTGAACGACGTGATCGCGTCGCTGTCAGGGGCGGGAGTGACGAAGTTTGTTCTTCTCAACGGGCATGGAGGCAACGATTTTCGGCAGATGTTACGCGAGTTGCAGGCGAAACACACGAATGTCTTTCTGAGTGCCGTGAGCTGGTTCCAGATCGACAGCGGTGCGACACTGTTCACCGTGCCAGGTGATCACGCGGACGAACGTGAGACGAGCATGATGTTGCATCTACACCCCACGTTGGTGCTGCCGAAGCTGGAATGGGGCGATGGGCGCACATATCCATCACGGCTGCGGGCGATCCGTGAGAAGTGGGCGTGGGCGCAACGGGCCTGGACACAAGCGACGCACGACACAGGGGTGGGCGATCCGCAGCATAGCACGCAGGAAAAAGGGGCGGCGTACCTTGCGCTACTGACCGGGAAGCTGGCGGGATTTCTGGTAGAGCTGGCGGCACTGGATACGAGTGATCTGTACCAGCGAGATGCGGCTCTCTGACACCGCTGTCATCACGACGTCGGCCGAGGTCTCTCATGGAGTTTGATCTTCGTCAGGGCATGGCGGTGCTCGAACGTTCGCCGGCGACGTTCGCATCGTTGTTGGGTGGTGTGGGTTCGGAGTGGTCCGATGCCACCGAAGGGGGCGAGACGTGGAGCCCGTACGTGATCATCGGTCACCTGATTCACGGCGAGCGCACCGACTGGATTCCACGCGCCGGAATCATTCTCGCACAGGGCACGGACCGACGGTTCACGCCCTACGATCGGCTGGCACACTTCCACGAGAGCGCAGGGAAGTCGCTGCCTGACCTGCTCGACGAATTTGCGCAGCTGCGAGCCGAGAATCTGCGGACGCTCTCGAGCTGGCACCTGACGTCCCGCGAGCTGTCGCTGACGGGCGAGCATCCGGTCTTCGGGGCCGTGACACTGTCGCAGCTGCTGGCGACCTGGGTGGCGCATGATCTGGGGCACCTGGCGCAGACGGCACGCGTGATGGCGAAGCAGTACCGTGCCGCGGTCGGGCCGTGGCGAGCGTATCTCTCGATCATGGATCGGTAGGGTATGGATCGAGCGTCGGAATCGCTCGCATCCGGAGCCTCAGGATGGTTCCGTCGGCGGTAGAGGGTATCATTCCAATGATGCTTCACCACCTCTCGACTGCAATACTGAGCAGATGACAATCGGATTCCGTTCGCGTTGGGCGAGTGTGTTGCTGCTGATGGCGACGCCTGGCCTTGCCGCAGCGCAGACACCGGCTACGGCGCAGGTCACACGCGCTGATCTCGGCAAAGCCTATTTGCGCCTCGATCGAGTGGTGGCTGGCCTGACGCTCGACGATACGACGCGTGCACACGTCAATCGCGCCTTCGATGGATCGACGCTGAGTTTCTTCGGTGGCCGCTTTGCCGCGGCGGTGGGCACCATCGACTCGCTGACGGTGGCGCTCAGCGGCGCGCCGCTGTCACCGACTCCGGCCGCCGGATCGCGGCTCGTGAATGGTCGCGCCCCATCGGTGGCGCGTGACGCATTTTTCTCGCGTCTGGCGCGCATGGATTCAACAGGGCCGCTGGCGCAATCGATCGTTTCTGCGCGGGCTCGCGCTGGCTTGCTGGTGGATGTCCCGTCGCTCGAGCGTGGTGCCGAATTCCTGAGTGATCCGGTGCGCCTGGCGGCGGATTTGCGGCGGGAGGTTGCGGCACTCGAGCGCGGCAGGAACCCGTATGCGTTTTATGCGGGAGATCTGTGGCGCAGTTTCCGGGGGGCGAACAACGCCGTGATTCCATATCGCATCGTGGCGGATGCAGCGGTGGCGAAATCGAAGACGCCGGTGCCGGTACTGTTCGTATTTCACGGCGCTGGCGCCGACGAGAACATTTTCATCGATGCCTACGGGGCGGGAATCACGCCGACGATGGCACGGTCGGAGCGGGTTCTGCTGGTGTCGCCCGCCACGTCGGCGTTTGGTGCGTCTCCCGCCAACCTCGACACGTTGCTGGCACAGCTCAGGACCGAGTACAACGTGGATACGACCCGTGTGTATGTCCTCGGTCATTCGATGGGCGCCGGACTGGCGGCCCGACTTGCAGCGCAGCGGCCGGCGGTGATCGCCGCGGCGGTGTGCCTCGCTGGCGGGTCGATGGTCAAGGTTGATGGTGCGCCGCCGGTGTTGTTCGTCGGTGCGGAGCTCGATCCGATCATCCCGGCGCGCACGGTGAAGCTGGCGGCGGGGGGCACGCCGACCGGCAGCTATCAGGAGCTGCCGAACGAAGGACACACGCTGATGGTTTTCAACGGAATCCGGATGGCGTTTCCGTGGCTGCTGCAACGACATCGTCAACCGGTACCGTGATGCGTCCGTCTACGGCTCGTACTGTGATCGTCACCGGCGCCTCGTCCGGCGTCGGGCTCTTCGGCACGAAATCGCTGGTGGAGCGCGGCTGGCACGTCGTCATGGCTTGTCGCGATCTGGAGAAGGCCACACGTGCGACGAGCGCGCTTGGCATCGACCGGGATCAGGTCACACCACTGCACATCGATCTTGGTTCACTCGCGAGTGTGCGGTCGTTCGTCGATGCATTCAGAGCCACCGGTCGAACGCTCGATGCGCTGGTGTGCAATGCTGCCGTCTACCTGCCGCGACTGACGTCACCGCAGCGGTCACCCGAAGGGTTCGAGATCAGTGTGGCCACCAATCATTTCGGCCACTTTCTGCTTTCGACATTGCTGCTGCCCGATCTGCAGCAGGCGCGCGCGCCACGCCTGATCACTTTGGGCACCGTCACCGCGAACTCCGAGGAGTTCGGCGGCAAGGTGCCGATTCCGGCCCCGGCAGACCTTGGCGACCTGGCCGGACTGGAGGCGGGGTTCAGGGCACCCGTTGCGATGATCGATGGCAAGCCATTCAAGCCGGGAAAGGCATACAAGGACAGCAAACTCTGCAACATGATCATCAGCCGAGAGCTGCATCGGCGGTACCATGCCACGACAGGGATCGTCTTCAACACGCTGTACCCTGGCTGTGTGGCGGACACGGCGTTGTTTCGCGATACGCCAAAACTGTTTCAGACGATCTTCCCCTGGTTCCAGAAGAACATCACCAAAGGCTACGTCACGCAGGCGATGGCGGGTGATCGGCTGGCGCAGGTGGTGACTGACGATGCGTTCGCAACGTCGGGGGTGCACTGGAGCTGGGGCAATCGCAGAAGCGCCACCCGGCCGCCGTTCTCACAGCCGCTGTCGACGAAGGCGACCAATGCCGCGCGCGCAGAGCGTCTCTGGGTGCTCAGTGAGCAGCTGATCTCGGAGTCGTCGGCGGCGATGCCTGAAAGTCGGTCACTTACGTCCCATTGACTAAAAGTCGACCAGAACCGATGGTGTGAGTGCGAGCTTTCGGTGGAAGCCAGTTCCGCTCGTCCGGCGTACGCCGCCGACTGTTCGATTTACTCACCCCGTTTGAGGCTTTCCATGCGCCGCCCATTACTCGCTGGTCTCCTGCTGGCCCTCGTCGTGATGATCGTTCCGGACTCACTCTCCGCGCAGAAGAAGAAGCGCGGTGACCGGATGCGGATCACGCAGGATGAACTGGTCGAAGCGGCGGCGAACGTCAATACGGCCGCCGACGTCATACGCATCTTGCGACCGCAGTGGCTGAACGTGTCGCGAGGTCTTGGTTCGAACCTCGGCGGCTCGGGCTCTGGCGGCGGAGTCAACGAACCGGTGCTCTATATCGACGATATCCGTCAGCCATCGCTGAACGAGTTGCAGACGGTGAAGGCGTCGAGCATCGTCGAGATGCGATTTCTGGAGCAGAATCGTGCGATTCAGATGCGTGGCCCTGGGCACGAAGCTGGCGCAATCGAGATCACGACAGTCAACAAGCGACAATAGCGTACGCAGGTACCTCGTCGCGCATTGGCAGTGAGGGCCGTGCTACCGCTTGCGGTCCCGCTGCCAGTCGCTGATCAGGTGCGAGATCACGGTCGCGCCGAACACGACGGCGGTTCGTGTTGCTGCCAGCGACAACGCATGCGCTGGCGTGTCCGCATCGGGGCGCCACAGCGTTGAGGCAGCGGCGGCGCCTACCACGCCCACCCCAAGTGGAAAGTTCGGGCGCGGCCGACCCTCGGGTGTGCGCAGCAGCACCGTTTCGCGCACCGCGCAGCCGAGACGAGGCAGCACCGCCTGCAGCCGCATGGCGCCGCCGGCAGTAGCGCGTCCGCCACACGGGAGCGCATCAGGCACCCAGTTGACCGTGGAGCCCAGTGCGAGGCGTGTGGCCTCCTCGATCACGGTAAATCCCGCCTGATCGCCAAGGCGCCGTCCAAAGCCACTCCACGTCCTCGGCCAGCCGGTTGGTGCGCCGAGGGCTTGTGTCATCGTGGCGCCGCTGACCGCGGCGATGGCCATGATCGGCAATCGGCGCACGAATGATGCTTCCATCCTGTCCATGCGTGGCGACACTGCGGTCGCCGTCTGGGGCGTCGCGGCGGCCAAGGTATCGGTCTGCGCCGCGCCAGTGGCCCACGGTGCAGCGGTCACCAGTGCAGCGACGCACCACCGCTCAATGAAATGACGCGTCACAGCAGTTTGGCGACGAGGAAGGTGCACACGAAACCAGATGTACTCGATTCAGGCCGGTCCGGTTCCCGCGCCGGCGAGCATCGAGCGATCAAAAGAACGCCCTGAGCGCGGTCGGGAACGCAGCGACCAGCCCGAATCGGAGGAGGCGCATCGCGAATGAGGTGAGTACCACAGTCGGCACAGGAATCCGCCCGATGCCGGATGCGACCACCATCAGGTGAAATGGTGGAACGCTCGCGAGCGCTGATGTGGCAAGCAACCCCGTTCCCAGTTGTGGATACTGGCGCTTGAGCACCTGTGCCCGCTCAATCCACGATCGTAAGCGCGGCTGCGTCACGCGTGATTCGAGCGTTCCGATCCAATACCAGACCATCTTTCCCGCCACATGTCCGGCCGTCAGCGCCACCACCAGCGGGACGATGAGCGTGCGCGGCCGCACGGCTCCGGCACCAATCGCGAGCACCTCAGCGGCGCCGACCGGGATGGCGCCAAGCAGGAACCCCAACGCGGCGGCTGCGCCAATCGCGCTGGCCGGCGATGCCATTCGGTCCAGCTGCACACCGTGTTGCAGCAATTCGAGCACGTCGCGCAGGCCGCTCATGTGCTGCGCTCGCGTGCGGGGAAAGCCGCCCTCGATGCCACGGTCGAAACGCTGAGATCGCCGAACGACTCGCGCACCATTTCGTTCGTTCGGGCGAACGCTGCGCCGCATTGATTCATCGAAGTTCTTCCGATCGGTGGCCTGGCTCCTGTGACGCGTGTGCCCAAGTTACGCGCCAAAGGAAAAGGAGAGTAATCCGCTGCTCCCTGTGATCCCAGTGCAGCCCAGCGAACGCACCACCGCGAAGGTGCAATGCTCTCCTTCGGCGCGCAGATTGTGGGATGGAATTTCGTGCCGTACAGCGCCACCCGACGCGGCGAGCCCCACGCTCACGTGCCGTGTACACCCGGGCGCTGCTGGTGACCATCGCCATGGGCCTTGGCTCGCGACACTACGGAGTGTTGCTGCCAAGGTTGGTGGCGGCGTATGCCGGTGATGTGCTCTGGGCCACAATGGTGTTCTGGCTCTGTGCAATCGCTTCACCTGGCGCGGCGCGACACCGGCTGGCGCTGGCTGCGCTGGCGATCGCCTGGGCGGTCGAGTGCAGTCAGCTCTATCGTGCGCCATGGCTCGATGCACTCCGGGCCACGACGCTCGGTGCGCTGGCCCTCGGTCAGGGATTTCTCTGGAGCGATCTGCTTTGCTACGCAGGTGGCGTTGCGCTGGCCGTGGTGGTCGACGGGCTGATCACGCGACGTTCACCGTTGCTGCGGGGCGGCTGACAACGTGAATCAGTCGCAGTACAATCCAGTGCCGCGCAGATGGGTGTCGTTCATTGTGGACTCGGCGACCAATGCATCCTTCTTCCAGCATCGCCACTGCGAAATTTGGAGATTCTGGCGTAACGATCGGCGGCTTCGCTGCGCCGCACCCCAACTGCCTGTCGAGTCAACCAGTCCTTCACTCTCGAGGAGTTGCCAGCGATGACAGTCGGCGACCTGCTACGTCAATACGACTATGGCTATTGGGCGAATCAACGCCTGTTCGTGGTCATCGCGCAGCTCTCAGCCGAAGAATTCACACGGCCGGTCGCCGGCAGTCTGGGCTCGATCCGGAACACGCTGGTGCACATGATGAGCACCGAATGGGGCTGGCTGGAACGCTGTGGCGGTCCGGCTCGCGGTGCCGCGCTCGTCGCCGAACGGTACCCGACACTGGAGGCGGTGATCGAAGGCTGGGCCGGGATCGAGGCAATGGTTCGCGCGCTTCTGGCGTCGTGCAGCGATGCCGATCTCGCACGAGAGATCGAGTATCCGAACAGCGCCGGCGAGGTGCGGATGATGATCCGCGGTCAGTTGCTGCAGCATGCGGCGAACCACGGCGTGCATCACCGTGGGCAGGTCGCGCTGCTGCTCCGGGCGCTGGGGCACACGCCGGGCAACGTCGATCTGCTGTTCTATGACGCGGAACAGCGCGGTGTCTCGGCCTGGTAGGCGTTCGACACCGCGCTGTGAAGGACCAGCGGCGACAACGGTGACCGCTACGGAATACTCGGCGGCATCCGCCCAGCGTCCATCTCGGCTGTCTCGATCGGGGCCACCTTGCCGATCTGCTTGTTGAACAGCAGCAGCAGCGCCAGCACGATGCCCCATTGCATCAGGATCGTGCCGATGTTCTCGATACCGAACGGGTTCATCGCTGTCGGACCGCGCACCTGCCAGAGCCACCAGCCCATCAGGGCGATCGCCTCGAATGGCACCAGGATGCGGATGAACCAATCCCACCACGCACCGATGCGGATGTTTGAATGCGCATGATTGATCTGCTCAGCGCGGAACTTCGCGGGCCCCATCCGCATGACCGCAATCGAGAAGAAGAGTCCCGAGAGCATCAGTGCCACGCCCCAGACCCAGTCCTGATTGTGCAGGATGTCGAGTGAGAAAGCGGAGGGAAGTCCGAGGATGAGCCCGAACGCCCCGACCACCCAGACTGCGCGGGCGCGCGTCCAGCCCATGTCGAGCAGCACACGAGTGCCGAGTTCGACCATCGAGATCAACGAAGTGAACGCGGCGAAGAACAGGGCGAGAAAGAAGAGCGACATGAACAGTCCGCCCGCTGGCAGCGTCGAGAAGAGCTTCGGAATCCAGATGAACGTGACCCCTTCGTTGCCTGCACCGAAGATGGTCTTCTGCACCAGATCCGCATCGAGTGTTGCACCAGCGCCAATGGCCTTCTGCAGGTCGGGGAAGTCGGCCAGCGCGGCTGGATTGGTCGCGATGGATGAGACCAGCTGAGGCACCACGGTGAAGACGGTGCAGAACACCATCATACCGGCGCAGAGGGAGACGGTGTTGTTGGCGACTGGCAGGATGAAGGCGTTCAGCGCGGTGTCTTCATTGCTGCGCATGTAGGCCGCATAGGTGAGAATGAGACCCCAGCCGGCGCCGGTATCCCACGCGTTTTGCGTCAGTGCCTGCAGCCAGATGGTGGCATTACCGAGCCGTTCCCAGTCCACGCCGTAGAAGTAGGCCAGTCCTGCCTCGCGGCCGGGGAGCATCAGCGCACGACCGGTGAGGAGCAGGATGATGCCGATCAGGATGGGCATCAGAATCGTCGTGGTTCGCTCGATGCCTTTCACGCCCCTGGCGACGATGAACGTGGCGCCGAGGATCGCAACGACGTGCGGTAGTACTGGCGACGAACTGGTGGAGAAGTCGCGCCAGAAGCTGACGGAGTTGGCGCCGCTCAATTCACCGAAGGCCGAGGCGATGAAATAGCGCAACGTCCAGCCGGTGACCACCGAGTAATAGGACATGATCGCCACGGCGGTAAAGGCGATGAATCCGCCCATCCACGCGTACTTCTTGCCGATGGTGCGGACGAAGGCGCCGATCGGGCCGAGGCGAGTCTTCCGGCCCATCCCGAACTCGATCAGGATCAGCGGGATCGACCAGGTGAAGAGGCAGATCACCCAGGCGACGAGAAATTCGCCGCCGCCGTTGGTCGCTGCAATGCGTGGAAATCGCCAGATGTTGCCGGTACCGACCGCCATGCTGAGCATGGCGAGCATCATCGCCGTACGCGATGAGAAGCCTTTGGACTCGCTCACGAACTCACCGGAGTGGGTGGATTGCACGAATGGAGGACGGATTATGGCGGAGTGGCGAACTGGGCGCCACCTGCCGGGCTTGACCGCGTCAGGTGCGGTCGGGTGCACCGGTACACAATTCAGCGACGGGATGCCGCAGAAGTCGTTGCCGGTCGTGATGCCTTCGGCCTCACCAGTTTTTCCGCAGTGTGGGTGTCCGAGAAACGCGCCACCTTGGTGTAGGTGAGTCCGGCATTCTTTGCGGCTGCGAAGACATCAACGTCCTTCACGCCGGCAACGCCCTTCGGATGGACGACCCAGAGGGCGCCGTCGGCCGCCAGAAATTTTGCCGCTGACCCGATCTTCGGTAGATCGCGGGCGGTGGTGACGCCGAGCAGAATCAGTCCTTCGTTGGCTGCGGCGCGCGTCGCCACCGTGACACCCATCGCGGCGAGTTCGGCGCCGAGTGTGCCGTCGTCGACTCCTATGACGGCGACGCGTGCACCAGCGACGACGCCCAGCTTTTCGAGTCGTGATTTCGGCGGTTCGAGCAACTTCTTCACGAACTTCACTGCGTCGACGTCAAGGGCGAGTGTCAGCGTTCCGCCCGTGAGCCGGACCGTGACGACGCCGGCGTTTGCGGTTGCGTCGTGCACGTCGGCCCGCCGAATCCTGGCCCGCACCGCACCACGGAGTATGAGCTCGTCGCCTTCCAGCAGCACCTTGGAGTCGCCGGTCTGTACGACGGCGTCGGCCAGCGCCAACGTCACTCGTGCGGTGAGTTCCAGTCCCATGTCACCCGTCCGTGATGGTGGTGATCTGCGGTTGCTCGCCGAGGTGCAGCGCCAGCGACCGGTGGTAGGCTTCCATGCTTCTGGTTGGGCTGAATACCGTGCGCGCCAGCAACCGCATGATGGCCGGTTTCACGAAGCCACGTTCCGTGATCAGCAGTTCGGTCCCGGCGCCACGTGGTGTCAGGAGAAACTCCCATTGACCGCCGTATGGGAGTGTGTCGTCGGCAATACGACTGACCTGCGAGACCATCGGTACCTGCGAGAGCATTTCGTACGTCGTGACACCACGACCGGTCACTTCTTTCCAGACGAGACGGCCGTTCTCGCCAGGCAGCATGTCGACACGCTTCACATCGTCTCGCCATGATGCGGACTGCGCCGGGTTGCTGATCGACGTCCAGACCGCATCGGGTGCGGCGGCGTAGAAACCGCGCACCGATGCGGTGTGATCTCGCGGCAGACGGTTTCCGGCACGCACCGCAAGGACTGCGGCGAGGCCGATGGCGATGGCGAGCGTGAACGTGAAGACGACGAGGATGCTCATCGTGCAGCCTCCGAATGTCAGGCGGTGTGAAGGGTGTCGGCCGGTCGGTCGCGATGGCGGCCGCCGGATGCGGCCATGGCCGCGCGCGCGAGGAGCTGGAGTCCGTCAAGGGCTCGACGGCGCTCATTGTCGGGCAGGGCTGCAAGCATGTCGTCGACCAGCGCGGGATCGAGCACCGAGTGCGCGGCGCAGACGCGGGCGCCGGCGGGTGTGAGGCGCAGATGCACACGTCGGCGGTCGACTTCGTCGGGTGTGCGGGAGACGTAGCCACGCTTTGCCAGGCGATCGATGGCGATGGAGGTGGTGCTCGGCGTGACGCCGAGATGGTCAGCCAGCTCACCCAGAGTCAGCGACTCGGTCGTGTCGAGGTGATCGAGCAGCTGGACGTGCCGGAGTGACACCAGGTCGCCCGTGAGCGGGTCACGAGTGTGGCGCCGGTGGCAGGCGAAGTAGATGCGAGGGTAGTCGCGGAGGACGTGGCCGACGTCGTCGGGAAAGCGCATGGCCGAAGAATGTCGAAGATATTTCGATTTGTCAAATCAAAATATCCCTCTGTGGCTAGGCAGCCGGGATCATGGGTAGCCGATCTCACCCCACCCGCGGATGACACGATGCTGCGACCTCAGCGTAATTGAGGCATGGCTTCAGACATGCCGATCAATCGACTGCTGGTGGCGGCGAGCGTGGCGTATGGCGCGCCCGGCCTGGTGCTGTTGTTCGCCCCAGAGCTGATCCTGGCGCGTTCGGCGTCAGCGATGCCGCCCATCGCACTCTGGATCACGGGCATGCTGGGTGGCGCGCTGTTCGCTTTCGCACTGCTCAATTGGTTCCAGCGGCATACGATGATGGGTGGCATCTATGGTCGACCGCTGCTGTTGGCGAATCTGATGCTGCTGTCGAATGTCGCGTTTTCGTCGCTGCGCCTGTGGCGCGCCGAGCACGCGGCGGTGTACGCGATTGCCGGGGTGGTCGGGGCGGGTTTTCTGGTTGCATTCGGGCGACTGCTCTTCCAGAACCCGCCGGGTGTGAGCAATTCCGCTGGCGGCAACGACCGCTGAGCGGGTGGCAATGGGCCGCGACCAGGAAGGCGCCGCAACGCCGCGGCCGCGGAGTCCGTTGCTGCATCAGTCTTCCACCCACGCACGACCCCTCAACCCGCATGCACATGTCCACGCCAAACGGCCTCCCCCGCCGCGCTGCGTCTCGTCGCACGAGTCTCGTCGCACTCACGGTGCTGGCGACAACGCTATTGCCGACGCTCGCGCTCAGTCAGGCCGTCGCCGCCCCGACACCCGCGACACCGGTGAGTTTTGGAGACTTGGCGGCGGGCCCATACAAGCGCCTCGTGATACGCGGCGCGATGGTGATTCCGGGGCATGGCGGCCCACCGGCGGGGCCGTACGATATCGTGATCGAGGGCAACATGATCACGGAGATGATTGCGTTTGATCCGGTCACCGCCGCCCGTCGCGGGAGCACCGTCAGGCCGACCGGTGACCGCGTGATCGATGCGACGGGAATGTATGTGATGCCCGGCATGTTCGACCTGCACACACATCTGCGCACGCAGCCGATGCCGCTGTCGTATGTGTACTACCTGAAGCTGGCGATGGGTGTGACCACGATGGTGCCGGCCAGTGATCGCGGGGTGGACAGTGCGCTGACCGAAGCGGATCGGTCACGGCAGAACCGCGTGCTGGCGCCGCGCCTGTACCCGCTGGTCAGCTGGGGCGGCGGCACCAGGTTCTCGCGCGCCGAGATCGACGATCCGGCACGGGCACCCGAGGTGGCGAAGGCGATGGCGGCACGCGGTATTCGCGTGATCTCGATGGACGCCAACGGGTGGAGCTACGATCTGGTGAAGGCCATCGCGGCGGCGGCAAAACCGAATGGCCAGATCACCAGCTTTCACATTCCCCCGAGCACCATCGCCGTGGTGAATGCGGTGCAGGCGGCGTGCGCCGGTGTGACGATGATCGAACATCACTACGGCTACGCCGAATCAGCGCTCAACCGATCGACGCAGGACTTTGGCCCGGAGTACAGTTTCGGCAATGAGCTGCAGCGGTTCAGGTATGCCGGCAAGGTCTGGCTGGAAGCCGATCGTGAGCGCCTGTTGGGAGCCGTTGCGGACTCGATGGTGAAGTGCGGGGTGACGATGCTCCCCACACGCGTGGTCTACGAAGCGAACCGGGATGCCGTGCGTGCAATGAGCCTGCCGTGGCATGAGAAGTACACCCATCCGGCGCTCTGGAACTGGAATCTGCCGAATCCGGCGAATCATGGCGCGTACCACGTCGACTGGACGTCGGATGACGAGTACAACTGGACGCAGGCCTATCGGTTGTGGGGTGATCTCATCTTTGCGTTCAACAAGCGCGGCGGACGAGTCGCGTTCGGGACTGACGACGCGTACATCTGGGCCACGCCGGGCTTTTCGACGGTGCGCGAGGCGCAGTTGATGCGCGAAACGGGCATGCACAACCTCGAGGTGCTCAAGGCGGCAACACTCACCAGCGCCACCACGCTCGGTGTGCCGAAACTCGGCCTGGTGCGGCCGGGGTATTTGGCTGATCTGCTCATCGTGGACGGCAATCCGGCGGCCAACCTGAAACTGCTCTACGCGTTTGGAGATCTGGTGCGTGGTCCTGACGGCGAAGTGCGGCGCACGCGCGGCATCGTGCACACCGTCAAGGACGGCATCGTGATCGAGAACGCCAACCTGATGCGCGACGTCGAGTTGATGGTGCGCGAGGCGAAGCAGACGATGCCCATGGATGTGGTTCGTGCGCCGTGGGTGGTTGCACCGACACGGGAGTAGCGCGGCCCGACTGCACATCGCCTGCGCCCGGAGGAGGGATTACGCGGGCCCAGCACTGCCGCCTGAGCCCGCGGGCGGCGCGATGCGTCACTGCTCCGCGTGTGTCGGTGGCAGCACGGGCGGGGTCTTCCGGAACATTCGGCTGAGCCAGTTCGCATTCATGAACGGCCGTTCTACCGCGAGATACAGCGGAATGCTCGCGAGCACGGTGACGGTCGCGATCACCAGAATGTTCAGCAGAAGGGTGACGGACGGCGCGCCGGCGATCTGCAGATTTTTGCTCGCACGGCCGGCCACCCAGATGATGGCGTTGTGATAGAGGTAGATCGTGTAGCACATGCCGCCAATGGCCGTGATCATCGGCTGACTGAAGAGCGCACGCAACACCGGGCCGCGGAACACTGCCCCGTAGGCAATGAGCAGCAGTGGCGCGGTGAGTGAGTACTCGAGAGTGTGTGTGGCCACCAGCAGAAAGACAGCTGTAAACGCGCTCAGTCCGAACAGGTCGGCGATGGGAGCGCGCTCGGGCTGCGACTTCCAATCGGTCAGGTACACGTCGGCAAGCAGCATGCCGGTGAGAAAGAACTGCAGGTACAGCAGCAGGTGCGGAGGGCCAGAGCGAATGGCTCCGTTGAGATGTTGTGTCTCGCTGAACGCGCCGACTGCAAGCATGGCGGCCGACAGCACGCCGCGCCGTAGCATCCGGTTGCGGATGGCGTAGACCTTCGACAGCAGCGGTGTCAGCAGATAGAACTGGATCTCGATTTCGAGCGACCAGGTCACGCTGGAGAGCCCGCTTTCTGCGCCGAGTAGAAACGAATGCACATAGAAGACGTGCGCGGACAAATGGGTGGCCACCCACGACAACGGGGCATGCCGTACCAGAAGCCAGGCAGTGGCCAGCACCAGCAGGCTGACGATGTATGGGGGCTCGAGGCGGGTCAGCCGGCGTTCGAAGAACCGGCCGAGCCTCACCGGACTGCTGCCACTCAGATGGTGCGCCGCGAATGGCAGCGCGAGAATGAAGCCGGAAATGACGAAGAACAGCTCCACGCCGAAGTACCCGGTCGCAACGGCGCGTTCGAGTAGGCCGGCGGTGTGCGCATCGGCGAACATCGGTCGCTCGGACCGTAGGTACGCCAAGACGTGAAAGGCGACCACCAGCATGATTGCCAGAAAACGCAGCCCGTCGATTTCGGGGACGAATCGTCCGGA
This sequence comes from Gemmatimonadales bacterium, assembly GCA_038215035.1. Taxonomy (GTDB): domain Bacteria; phylum Gemmatimonadota; class Gemmatimonadetes; order Gemmatimonadales; family Gemmatimonadaceae; genus JACMLX01. The sequence goes on from JBBQRH010000005.1 coordinate 18,978, forward strand.
GGACGTCACTCGCCGCAGGCGGCTGGCAATCGCTTGCATCATCGATAGGACCGGTTGAGCTGGAGTTCTGACCTCTGTGACGATCGACGCGCCGCCGCGGCAGTAGCTGTCGCCCGTCAGGGCATCACCGGCCAATCCCGTATTTGCGAAGAATCGTTCGGACCTCGTCGATGGGCAGTGCTTCGACGGTCGAGAAGGCACCTTTCATCGTGGTGGCCCGGAAGAGTGAGTTGTAGATCGCCTCGACGGTGGCATCCACCGTGGGTTCAAAGAGCGCGGAGGTGAGCTCGTTGCCCAGCTCCGCGGACCGAATCGTATCTGGCGGCGTCCCGCTGGAGCCAGGTCGTCCATTTCGACGCACCGATGGATTGGTGGAGAAGGCGATCACGTAGTCGCCCGAGCCGTTCGAGGCATACCCTCCGGTGCGACCAATGCCGAGTAACGCCCGCGATGCGAGGCGGCGCAGATTCCTGTCGGAGAGTGGGGCGTCGGTGGCGATCACGATCACGATCGACCCGCTGGCTCCTTGCCCACGGTTCGGCTTCACGCCATTGCGGCCAAGCTCGCGACCGACGGGAATGCCCTGAATCAGGAGGTCGCGCCCGCCGCCGAAGTTCGACTGCACCAGGACACCGACGGTCCACGGGCCGTCAGGGACGATTCGTGAGCTGGTGCCGATGCCACCCTTCCATTCGAAGGCGACCGTCCCCGTTCCCGCACCGACGGCTCCCTCGGCTACAGGTCCACTGGTGGCCGCGGTGAGGGCCGTCCGGATATCACCATCGGTGATCGGAATCGAGCGGATCGCATTCAGTGCCCACCCGTCATTCGTTTCGCCGACCACCGGATTGATCGAACGAACGCGTTGCATGCCCGGTTGCTCGAGCATCCATTTCGCGACACCCTCAGCCGTACGCCAGACGCAGAGTGTGCAGGTGAGTGCGATCGGTGTTTCGAGTTCACCGAGTTCCATGACCTGCGTGTAGCCCACGAACTTTCCAAAACCGTTGCCGACGACCGCGGCGGCAGGAACCCGACTCTCGAAGGGGTTGCCGCTGTGCGGAAAGACCACCGTGACGCCGGTGCGCGTGGAGTCACCGCGGATCACGGTGGCGTGGCCGACGCGGACGCCGGCAACATCTGTGATGGCATTCAGCGGACCAGGCGTGTGCGTTCCGACCACGATCCCGAGGTCGCGGGCGCGTGGTCGGTCCTGTGCGTTGGCAGTGGCGGCGCTCAGCACCGCGGCCACTGCAGACATCGAAATCCGAGAGAATGAACGGTGCATGGCGGCGGGCAGTGATTGGCGCGGATATTCCGGGGCGCTTCGGTATCTTGCGTCGATGAATCTACGACTGGTTTCGGGACTCCTGCTGCGCACCGGGCTGATCGTCGCGGCGTCCGGCTGTCGCCTTGGTGCGCAGGGCGCGCCATCGCTCGACGTCCTGCTCAGCGGCGGCACGGTGTACGACGGTTCGGGGAGACCCGGCCGGATCACGGACGTCGGGATCCGCGGCAATCGCGTCGTCTTCGTTGGGCCAGCGCCGCGCGGCGCGAAAGCCGTCACCCGCATCGACGCGCGCGGGCTGATCGTATCGCCCGGTTTCATCGATCCGCATACCCATGCGTATGAGGGGCTGGCGCGCCTGGACTCAACGGGCCGCCAGAATGCGTCGTCGCTGATGCAAGGGATCACCACGGTGGTGCTTGGCGCCGATGGGCGTGGGCCGGTGCGGGTTGCACAGACGCTCGGCGACGCTGAGCGCGCTGGACTCGGCACGAATGTGTACGCACTCACCGGTTTCGGCACCGTGCGCGAGATGGTGATGGGCACGTCGTCGGCAGCGGCGTCGCGCGTGCAACTCGATTCGATGCGCGCGCTGGTGACCGCGGCGATGCGGGAAGGAGCCTTTGGTGTGGGATCGGGCCTCTTCTACGCCCCGCAGAGCTACGCGACGACGGAGGAAGTGATCGCCGTCGTCTCGGCCGCGAAACCATTTGGTGGCGTGTACGACACGCATCAGCGCGACGAGAGTTCATACACGATCGGATTGCTCAACTCCGTGCGCGAATCGATCCGCATCGGGTGCGAGTCGGGCCTGACCACGAACATCGGGCACATCAAGGCGCTTGGGGTGGATGTCTGGGGCAAGGCCGATAGCGTGCTGGGCATCATGCGCGCGGCCCGTGCGCGTGGCTGCAAGGTGGTAGCCGATCAGTATCCATGGACGGCCAGTGGGACCGCGCTGAGCGCGACACTGCTGCCGCGCTGGGCGCAGGCCGGTGGTCGCGATTCGCTGCGCGCCCGCATCGCCGATGCGGCACAGCGCACCAGGATGTTGGTCGAGATGCGAGAGAATCTGCGACGCCGCGGCGGCGACAGCTCGATTCTTCTCACGTCAGGCAGCGCCGACACGAAGACATTGGTGGGCAAGACGCTCAAGGAGGTTGCGGCGGCACGGCAGCTGCCAGCGGTCGAGGCGGCACTCGAAATCATTCGCGATCATGGCGACATGGGTGTGGCCTCCTTCAACATGACCGAAGCCGACATCGCCACTTTCATGCGCGATCCGTTCGTGATGACGAGCTCGGACGGATCCGAAGGTCATCCGCGGCTGTTCGGCACCTATCCGCGGAAGATCCGGCGCTATGTCCTCGAGCGGCGAGTGATCACCATGCAGCGGATGGTACAGGCGTCATCGGCGCAGGTCGCGGAAACATATGGACTGACCGATCGTGGCGTGTTGCGTTCAGGCGCATTCGGGGACGTGATCGTGTTCGATCCGGCCACGATCCGCGACGAAGCGACATATGTCGAGCCGACCACACTCGCTATCGGCATGCGCTGGGTGTTCGTCAATGGACAGGCGGCGGTGACGAACGGTGTCGTAACTGGCGTGATGGCTGGACGCGGACTACGGCATCCGCGCGCTGCCGCCGCCTCCTCCGAATCGCGCCCTGACGAAGCCGCTGCTGCACCGCAACGTGCGGATGCCCGCGTGACGGAGGCGGCCGAATCGATTGTCGCATTGGATCTGATGCGGGATGTGTCGTACCTCGCGTCCGATGCGCTGGCGGGGCGGGCGACCTTTTCGCCGGGCCTCGACACCGCGGCGGAATTCGTGATCCGACGGCTCCGACAGCTGGGTGTGCGGCCGGTGGGCGACAGTGGCTCGTACCGACAGCATTACAGCGTCGTGATGGCGTCGCTCGATACCGCACGCATGACGCTCTCGATCGGGTCGCGACGATTCAGCTGGGGCGATGATTTTCTGGTGACGCAGTTCCGTGTGCCGTCGGCGATCCAAGGCGGCGTTGTGTATGTCGGCCACGGGCTCCGGTCCGCAAGGCGCGGGCTCGATCCGTACGCGGGGGTGTCGGTGCGCGGGCAGTGGCTGCTGGTGCACGCCAGTCAGATACGCCCGAGTGGCACGGCCGACACGCTGGGTGTGTATGGCGTGGACTACACGACGGCGTATGACGAGGCGCGAGCGCGGGGAGCCCGAGGACTCTTGCTGATTCCTGGCATCAGTGAGCGGGCCAACTGGCCCACGCTGCGCAGCCGCGTGATGCGTTCGCGTGATGTCGAACCAAGTATGGGGCGCGCTGGCGCACCATTCCCGCTGCCGGTGTTGCTGTTGTCGGACGCTGTCGTGACGGCGCTGCTCGATGGTGAGGCCATCAGCGGCGCGGAGGTGCTGGGTGCTGACTCATCGCAGCGTGCACTCCGATCGGTAGCGCTCAAGGGTACGGTGACGGCAACGCTCGGCGGGACGACGCTCAGGCAACGCGCCTACAACATCGTTGGTGTGGTTGACGGCGCTGATACGAGGCTTCGCGATGAATGGATCAGCGTCTCGACACACCTTGACGGGGCGGTGGGCGCTGCGACGACGTCCAGCGGCGATTCGATCTACAATGCCGCGGACGACAATGGGACCGGCTCCGCCGGAAACCTGAGTATTGCGCGTGCGGTGTTGCGCGGCCCACGCCCGCGGCGGTCGATTCTCTTCATCTGGGACTCCGGCGAGGAAGTCGGATTGCTCGGCACACGCTTTCTTGCCTATGGTCCGCTGGCGAGCAAGGTCGTGGCGCATTTCACGGTCGACATGATCGGACGCACCAAGTTGCCTGGCACGATGATCGCAGGGCAGCAAGAATTGACGGGTCCCGGCGAGGTGTTCGTCTCAGGACCGGGGGTGCTCAGCACGGTGCTCGACTCAGCGCTGGCCACCGTCACCCGCGCCTATCCGTACGTGCGTTTCGACCGACGGTACGAGGATCCGCAGCACGAGTTCTTCTATCCGCGCACCGATGCAGCGCCCTACATCGAGCAGGGTATTCCGTATGCTGAGTTCTTCACCGGACTGCATGAGGACTACCACGCACAGACCGATGAGGTGTCGAAGCTGGATCTGGTGAAGTTCGAAGCGGTTGCGCGCTCGGTGTATGCGACGCTTTGGATCGTGGCGAATGGCAGTGCGCGGCCGCGAATCGACAAGCCGATTCCGTCGGTGCTGTGGTTCATGACACCGCGGTGAGCAACCTGCGCGTTGGATGCGCCCGCGCCGTGACGGCTTCGCTCACCGTACGTCGATCGGAATCCTGAAGGCTGCCACGTCGAAGACTGTGATCTCGAGCGTGGCGCGCAGTGCCCGGGTGGGCTTCCACATGAAATCGTAGGTTTCGCCCACGGCGATGCGCCGGAGTTGTGACGCCTGCTCGACGGATTGTGTCGGTGGCAAGTCGGCACCGTCCTTGGCACGCGGTGTCCATCGTAACGGGATCGAATCGACATGCAGGACGACCTTGGCGGCAGCATTCGCGCCGATGTTCAGGAACCGCAAACGGTACGAGGTTCCTGCGCGCAATCGTACCGGCGCGAAGACACGTGCACCGTTGACCAGCGCCCCGCGCTTTCCGTCAGTGATGCCCCGGCCGATCACGAAGGGTAGATCGGTCGCTGGGTCGAACCGCTCGCCGGGTTCGAGCACGAGCATGGCGCCAAACATTCCCGCCGTGAGCTGGTCCTCTTCATCCATGTGCGGGTGATACATGAACGTTCCGGAACGTGGAGGCGTCATGACCGCCACAAACGAATCGCCCGGTGCAAGCATCGGCGCGCGCCGCGCATCGGCGCCACTCCAGCCGGCCACGCCGTCGTAGTAGCTCTCGAGTTCCATGCCGTGCCAGTGAACGCTGGTCGCTTCCGGCAGGCGATTCACGACCGTGATGGCGGTGCGTTCACCGCGCGTCAGCAGGAGGATCGGCCCCGGAATCACGATCGAGTCAGCGCGTGGTGGCGTTGGCCCGCGCTGGAGTGCATAGCCCCGCGCAAACGCCGTGTCGTCGACCGCAGGTGCACTGGACTGCTGTGCGAAGAGTCGCAGACGATGTGCGATGTCGCCGACTGCCGGGTGGGGTTGGTCTGGAGTCCGTGATCGCACGTCAATTCCCATTACCAGTCCCGACATGGAGCGTCGCACGTGCTCCACTGGGTCGTGCGCGTCGTCGGCGTGCGCGCGTATGGAGTCCGCGCGTAGCGGAAACGGGACCACGTGATCGTTGATGTGACAGTGAAAGAGCCAGGACCCGGCTCGTGTCGGCGACCATTCCATCTGCACGGTCGAGCCGGCGACGACGTACTCCGTCACCGCGGTCCGTCGCGCACCTGGGACGTACGTGGTGTCGCTGCTACCGTCACCACGCGCGGTAACGGTGAAGTGAAAGCCGTGGAGGTGCATCGGATGTTCGTTGGCGGTCGCATTCAGGACGCGCCAGCGCACCGTGTCGCCCACCGCATAGCGAAGCCGTTCAGAATGTGGCCAGGACAACCCATTGATCGCGATGTCGAAGAGGTCGTCGCGAGGCTCGGGCTTGGTGCTGTCCGGCAGAATATCGAGGGTCGTGAGCACGAGAATCCGTTCGCTCGTGTCACGCGGCAGGCGGGGATCGTCGATGACGATCGCGCCTGCCAGCGGGCCATCACGCGCCTCCGAGGGCGCGTCACGACCGGCGCTGATGCTCGCCCAGTACAGATACGTGCCGGGCCGCGCAGCGGTGAAGTAGGTGGTCCGGGTCGCGCCGGATGCGACACGTATCGTGTCGCCGGTGGTGCCCGGGTGCAGGCCACGCACCAGCAACGCCGAGTCGGGAACGTGATTCGTGACGCGAATCTCAACTACCGTGCCGACGCTGACGCGCAGCAGAGGCCCGGGGACGCGGGGTACGCCGTCGCCGGCCGAAAAGGCGAAGACCGTGATGGCCGTGTCGACATCGGTATCAGGACGCCACGCCGCAGGTTGGGCGTCAAGCTCGAAGACGAGCGTGTCGCCGCGCTGAATGCCGGCCGGGACGCGATTGTCGTTCGGGACCGCCTGTGGCAGCCCGGAACGGCACCCCGCGGCGAATATCAGGATTGCGAGAGCCGTGCGGCTGATCAGCGTCTGGTGCATGCGCAGAAGCTGTCGCGGTGCCCTCACTCGCGCCATCGGGAATTGCTGACCATCGTAACGGCAGAAATGAATGACGACTGAAGGCCTGGATCGTCACGGTGTATGAGACCGTCGCGGGGTTTCGCGGACGGTGGGATCGAATGGATGAGTGCGGCAAAGCTCACGCCAGTGCCAAGGGCGCCGTGACGGTTCCGGCGATTCGGCCGTCTAGGTGGACATGCCCGCCATCGCCGAGCGCAGTTCACCCACTCCGCGTTTCACCAACAGTGTTTCGCCCCAGCAGGGCGAGGCAGCGCTGGTCATATTCCTGACCAGATTGCATGTGGCGCTCAATCGCCGTCGCACCTACGGATCGACACATCCGATGGTGGTGAAGACGGAAGAAGAATCGATTGTGGCACTCGACAGCGTGCTGCTCACCCGTACCACGTTCACGCTCGGCGTGGCCAAGCACGATCTGCTGGTCAATGGCCAGCCGCTGGTGAGCGCGGCGAACATCGGGCGGGAACTTGGCAGTCGCTTGCATCGACGTGGTGTCGGCGCGCTCACGTTTCATTCTGGTGTCGACCTGGAGCGCTTGCAGCAGCTCCTGTCGTGGTTGGCGATCGAGACCTCGCGTGAGGCAGACTCCGACGCACCGGCGATCGAACCACCGACGATTGCCGGCATCATCATCGGTCGACTGGCCTATGACGCCCTGATGCTCGGTGAGGCCGATCGCGCCGCGGATGCCTCCGTCAGCGCGCTTTGGCAGGCACTGGCGCAGATCGCCACCGATGGCACAGGACGACAGTACGGCTTCGGAACGTCACGCAGTGCCGACGCCATTGCCAAGACCGGCGACGACCAGCAGGCGTTCGATGTGCTCCTGAAGGAAGAGGAACACGTCACGGACATCGCGCAATCCTTGGCTGCTCTCGTCTCGCAACCGGAATTCGCGCGGCGCACCGCGGTGGCATTGATGAACCTTGCATCGCAGGGAGCGCAGGCGCCACCGGAACTTCGGGCGAAGATCGGGGAACGCCTGCACGCAGTCATTTCACGACTGGGTGATTCGTCCTTTGCGCCGATCATCCGCGGACTCGGGCAGCGCGCTGAGCAGAAGGAGTTCATGCTGCAGGTGGTCGATGTGTTGCCAGTGCTCGCCGTCAGCAACTGGCTACAGGTTGCGGCGCGAGCCAGCGAGCAGGAACTGTCGCACCACCTGTTGCGCCTGATGACCAAGTTGTCACAGCACGCGGTGAACAAGCGCGACGGGCTGACGGACACGACGTTCCGCAACGCGGCGAAGGAACTGGTCGACGGCTGGGTGCTGAGCGACCCGAACCCGGAGGAGCACGTGCGTCTCCTCGACAGGATCGCCCTGGTGCACGAAGGCACGGTGACGTCGCTTGGCCAGCGGCCGAACGAGAGTGACTCCGGCCTGACGGAAGCCGCGCGGGTGGTACAGATGGCCCTCGAAATTGATGTAGTCGGCGACGACACCGTCGCCGCCGTGACTGCGGTGGTCGATGCCGGCGGGCTGCCGTTGCTGCTCCAGTGGTTGGCGAAGGCGGGCGACACAGTGACCGCGCACATGCTGCGCGCGCAGGTGATGGCACCGGATGCCGTGCGTCGGGTGCTACAGGGCAATCCGGTGGATGAACCAGCGGCGCGGGCGCTGCTCGAGACGCTCGATATCTCGATGGCTGATACGCTGCTGCAGGCACTCGCCGCGTCCGAATCGCGTGACGCACGCGAATTGATTCTTGAACGCTTGCGGAACTTCGGTGAGCCTCTGCGGGCCACGTTGATGGAGCGCCTCGACGGTGCGAGCTGGTTTTTCGCCAGAAACTTGCTCGGCCTTCTGCGCGACCTGATCGTCGGACAGCAAGGGAACAGCGATGTCGGGTCGATGCTCCGGTTTCTCGATCACGAGAACCCGATGGTTCGTGTCGAGGCGGTGCGGATGCTGCTGGCACTCGATGCGGTACGCGACGCGGCGATTCGTCGTGGATTGCAGGATGAAGATGAGCGAGTGGCAACAGCTGTCCTCGACTTCGTCGATCACTACCTGCACGCGCCTCATGATGGCCGTCGTCATGTACTGTCGCTCGGCGCCACGGGGCACCTCGTCCGGTTCGTCGATGCCGCCCAGCACAACGTAGGCCTGCGCGTCATTGCGATCCGTGCGGCGGCGATGTCTGGAGCTCCGTCCGTGCGGGACTGGCTGCTGGGGCGGGTGATCACGCGCAGCACATTCCTCCGCCGACCGGTGTTGGCCAGGCCGTCGCTGCTGAATGCCACCGCGCTGAACGCCCTACAGCGCCACTTTGCCGAGGACCCGGCGGTGGCGCAGGCGATGAGGCTTGGGCAGGCCGTGAAGGGAGACGCGCAGTGGCGCTCCCCAACGCAACAATCAGTACCGGTGATCTCCCGATGAACGCCGTCCTGCGATTCCTGAACGCGCTCGGCCAGGCGATGGCCACGCTGTCGCTCTACGGTGACGAGCACCCCTCACGGCACGCGGTGCTGGCAAAGACACACGAAGTGATGTTACAGATGCTGAGTGAATACGGAACGCTCAAGCTCTCCTTCGTCGACGGCGACATCGTCATCGGGTCCCGCGTGCTGACGGAACTGCGGGCGTGGGAGTGGAGCACCCGGCTGGCGGCGGTGGGTGTACAGCGCGTCGAAATCGACGCGACGCAACCGCCCAATGGTGACGATCTGCAGAACTTCCTCGCCGCCTTGCGCGTTCGGCTCACGATGGGGGGCAAGATGTCGGCCGCGTGGAGCTGCCAGGGCATCCGGATTGGAGGATTGACTGTGGTGACGGGCGGTGATGCCGGCGCCTCGGAAACGCTGGCGTCGGTGGTGGAATCGCTGTCGCTCACTTCACTGGATGAAGAGGCTGACGCGGTGGAGTTTGTGCACGACGAGGTCTCGGCGGGGCGCTCGGTGCCGATGGCGGAGGTCGAGGCGATCGTGCACGGGCTGGCCGTCACGATTCATCGAGAGCAGCATCTGGTCCTACCGCTCCTCGAGCTGAAGACCTTCGATCAGTACACCACCACACACTCGTGCAACGTGGCGATGCTCTCGATCGGGCTGAGCGAAGAGCTGGGGCTCGATGGCAGCAAGGTGCGCGCGATCGGCACAGCGGCACTGCTGCACGACATCGGCAAGGTGCGTGTTCCCGCCAATGTGCTCGTCAAGCCTGGGAAGCTCAGTCAGGTGGAATTCGCACAGATGAAATCGCATCCGGTGGAGGGCGCGAAGATTCTGAGTCAGCGCGGTAGCGGCAATGCGTTGGCTGCCACGGTCGCCTATGAGCATCACATCTGGTTTAACGGCCATGGTGGGTACCCAACTGTCTCCTACGAACGCGATGCGCACTACGCGAGTCGCATCGTGCATGTGTGCGACGTCTACGATGCGCTCTGCTCGAAGCGTCCGTATCGCGACGCCTGGTCGCAGGCGCGTGCCCTCGATCTGCTGCGGCGGCTTCAGGGCACGGAACTCGATCCGGAGATATTTCCGGCGTTCGAGCGCATGGTGCGACGAGCCGTGGAGCAGCGCACGGTGCTGACGTCTGCGGAGCTGGTACCCGCGTAGCCTGATAGCGTGATCAGCGAGTACACGCGTATCGGGCGGTGAGAGTGCGCGTCGAGCTGCGCCGCACTATCGCGATGTGACGCTGAAGCCGGCTGCGGTGATTGCCCGTGTTGCGCGGTGGGCGTCCTCCGGTGTTGCGAAACCCAGCAGGATCGTGCCGCTCTCGCCCTCTCGCACCTTGAGAATCTCGAGGTCCTGGACGTTGATGCCCTCGTCCGCCAACGGCGTGAAGAGTGTCTGCAGCTGACCCGGTCGGTCCTCGAGGCGGACGACGAGTTCGGTCAGGTCGTGGACGATCCCCTTGCGTGGCATCCGGAATCGCTCGCGAAACGCCTTGCCATTGGCGAACGCGGTGCGAAACAGGATCTCGCCGGACGGCCGAGATCCGTCCGCGTCCGGAGAGGTCGTCTCGCTGGCGCCTGACCACTGTCGCGTGGCCGCCGCAAGCTGAGCCAGACGCTCCGACAGTGCGTACAGGCCGTCAGCGACTGGCGCCGCGTTGGTGGCAAGAATGTCCCGCCAGATCTCCCATGGTGACAGCGCCAGCCGCGTCATGTCCCTGAAGCCGCCGGCCGCCAGCGCCAGAGCCGCCTCGGCCGAATCGTCGTCAGCGCCTGCCCAGCCCGCGAGTGCCGATGCCAGCACCTGGGGAACGTGACTGATGCGCGCGACTGCGGCATCGTGCAGGTCAGGTTCGAGCATCGCCACGCGGGCGCCGACTGCGTGTACCATCGCCTTCAGCGTTTCGAGACGGCCGGTGTCGAGATCAGCCGGTGGACAGAGCACCCACAGCGCGGACTGATATAGCAGTGGGTCGGCGGCGCCGAGTCCCGACTTCTCGGAACCGGCCATCGGGTGTCCACCAACGAATCGCGCGCTTCCAGTGCCGCGATCGGGGAACGCGGCGAATCCCTGTCGACAGATTCCGACCTTGGTCGAGCCGACATCGGTGACGATGGCGCCAGGCGCCAGACGATCAGCGCATGCCGCAATCGCATTGATCTGGTCGTGGATCGCGGAGAGCGGCGTGCAGAGGACAATCAGCTCGGCGTCGGTGCAGGCGTCCGCGAGCTCAGCGTAGCCGAACACGGCATCGCACCAGCCCAGCTCCTGAAGCGCGTCTCGCGTCGCTGCACTCGACACGGCCGTGAGCACATAGCTGCCACCATTGCAAGCTCTGCGGCTCTGCAGGGAAGCGAGAAGCGAACCGCCGAGCAGTCCGGCACCGATGACGACGAGACGAGGCATCAGTGGAAGCAATCCGGTCTGGTCGGCCTTCGGAAGGCCAGCCACGCGCGCGTGCCTCGCGAGATCCGACAGTGCGCCATGCCGCAGATCCGTCAGACGTACCGTTGACCAGGGGACGACGGCGCGTTCAGCCGTGGAGACGCCAGGCCTGAAGACGTCGAGTGTATCCCGGGAGTGACGGAGCGCGATGAAACGCTGATGTGGTGACGAATCCGCGGCCGAAAACACCGCAGCAGATCGATCACATGGCAACGTGCGTACGCGTCCGACGACCGGCCACCGATTCGGGATGAACTGACTCATCTTCGTGACGAGGCGCGCAGCTGCGCGGATAGGCAGCGGGATGCGGGTGTGCTGCAAGCACTGGAGCACGGTACGCAGGTCAACAGTGCAACGCGCTTCATTGCATTGTGGCTTGTGCGTCATGCGCTGCGTCATCATGATCGGGACATGGGAAGCCTGATCACGCGCGCAGCGCTGGAGACAACGGTGATGACACATGGTACCGATCGGATCGCGGCTGACGCAGATCGTGTCATGGCCACCGACATCCACATTTCATCATCCAAGCCGTTGCACCTGGCGCTGATCATCCTCCGGGTTGGCACGGCCGCCCTGTTCATGGCGCACGCGCTGGTACGTGTGATGAAGTCCGGGTCGATCCCACAGTTCGGTCTTTTTCTGGAAAAGAGCGGGGTACCGCAAGGGATTGCCGTGGTCTGGCTGATCACCGTGTTCGAGCTGGGCGGCGGACTGCTGATGGCGCTTGGGTTTCGCACCCGGTACATGGCGGCCGGGTTCGGTGTGATTCTGCTCGGGGGCATCGTGCTGATCCATCGGCATCTGGGCTGGTTCGTCGGTGAGCACGGCACCGGCGGCAGCGAGTACAGCGTCGCGCTGCTGCTCGCGCTGCTGGTCATTGCATCGGCAGATAGCAGTGCCGTGGACCGTCGCCGTTCTCCGTGACGGGAACGTTGAGGGGTTCTGGCGTTACCGGTTGTCGCGTACAGCATGAGCCGTCTTCTGATCGTCACGGTGGTGAGCGGAGTGCTGTCGGCGTGTGCCCAGCCCGAGACGGGGATGATCGTCCCCGTTGGTGCGAAAGCGGGTGATTTCGTCGGCTGGACACCGTGCGTGAACCACGCCGCGCCGGCCAGCTGTGGCACGCTCATCGTGCCCGAGCGTCACACCGCGAACAACTCCCGTCTCATCGCGTTGCCCGTGGTCCGCTGGCGCGCGCCCAGTGTCATCCACGAAGAGCCGATCTTCTGGCTGGCGGGAGGGCACGGGCGGAGCAACGTCCGCAGTCTGCCGCCGGACTGGATCCGCGCGCGACACGACGTCGTTCTGATCGGCTATCGTGGCGTCGATGGGTCGACGGGCGTCGCTTGCCCGGATGTCCGTACCACGATGATCGGCATTGGCGGTGATCTGCTCAGTCGCGAGACCCGTTCCAGCATCGAACGAGCCCGCAACGTCTGCGTGCGCGGCCTCGATCGTGACACCATTGATACACGGGACTACACCGTCGACGCAGTGATCGACGACCTCGAAACCGCGCGTGTTGCACTCGCGTACGAGAAGGTGAGTCTCTATGTCGCACCAACCGGCACACGGCTCGCAATGCTGTACGCGCAGCGGCACCCTCGGCGTCTGTACCGTTCCGTGATGCCAGACCTGCTGCGGCATGGGTATACCCTGCGCACGGCAGTACCCGACGAGCGTCGGTTCTTCAACGCGACCTCGGTGTGCTGGCCGGCACCGAGCTGCCAGCCCCGGCCGCTTGCGGTCTCGACGGCAGTTCGCCGATCCGGCACTCCGCCGGTCCGCCGTTGAGCCGGCCACGAAGCTGTCGGGTTAGCAAAGTCCCGGGTCAGCTTGCCTATATTGCCAGTGGTAGTATTATACACGCTGGCAGGCACTGCCGCACGTCATGCGCATCAACGCCGTCTACGAGTGAGCGCAGCGAGGTGACCGGATGCCGCTGTGCTGAGTATCGCACTGACCGCTTCACGCTGCACATTGCAGTGGCCTTGCAGGTAACGCACATGTGCGCACCCGTGAGGCTGACCTGATGTACGCGACCGCAATGACCATCGTTTCGAGTCCCGAGCCTGAACACCTGCTGGAATCCCCAGGCTCGACGCTGGCCCGAATTCGCGCCGGCGACACCGCCGCATTTGAAGGCGTGTTTCGTGCGTCGCACAGCGCACTGGTGGCCTTCGCGACGCGCTACACCGGAAGCCGCGACCGCGCCGAGGAGATGGTGCAGGATCTCTTTCTCGACCTCTGGCGCGCCCGTACGTCATGGGAGGTGCGTGGCACGCTGCGCAGCTACCTCTTCGGCGCGCTGCGGAACCGCGCGTTGAACCTGCGTCGTCGTGACGCCATCGAACGCGGGTGGACCGATGACACTTCACACGATGCGGTGCACCACCTGCACGTGACGCCAGTGCGGGTGGACGAACGCATGATTGCCGACGAACAGCACGCGCTGGTGGAGGCCGCGTTCTCGCAGCTCCCGGAACGCTGCCGCCTGGCGATGCACCTGCGCTGGCGCGAGGGCATGCAGTACGCCGAGATCGCCGAGGTGCTCGGCATCACGGCGAAGAGCGTAGAGAACCATCTGGCGCGCGGTTTGAAGGCACTGCGCGCGCGGGTGCTCGCACCATGACAAACTGCACGCTGCACACGCACGCATCGCCCAGTCAGCGCACCTCCTCAGTCGGCCCTGGCCCGCTCCGCTCATGACCGATCCTCATGACCTCACCGCAGTGCGCCTCGACCATGCCCTCGATCGGATGTGGGCAGGCATGTCAGCGCGGGATGATGAATCGCTGATCGCGGCCTGGGCTGCGGAGGACCCGGAGCGCGCCGGGCTCCTCGATGCTGTACCAGCCGCCGCCAAGGGCAACGTTCACGTGACACCGGCCGACACTGATGCCGCCTGGGCCGCCGTGGCCGCGCGGATGGACGCGGACGTCATCCGGCCGATTGCCAGCGCCCGCTCAGCATCGGTCGTACCGAAGCGGAAGCATGTGTGGCGATCATGGATGCTCCGTGCCGCCGCGCTGGTGGTCGTGATCATGGGAGCTGTCACGGTGCGGAAGCTCAGCGCGCCTGGCGTGGACGAACTGGTGGCGCCGCGCGGCCAGCGCATCAGTACCTCTCTCCCGGATGGCAGTACGCTCACGCTGGCTGCTGGCAGTCGCGCGCGATGGTCGCGTGATTTTGGCAAGGCAGAGCGTGAAGTGCGGCTGGAAGGTGAGGCATTCTTCAGCGTCGTGCATGACACGACGCGTCCATTCCGGGTGCGCGCGCGGCATGGCCTGATCGAAGACATCGGAACCCGTTTCGTGGTCCGCGCCTGGGAGGAACTCGCCGACGTCGAGATCATCGTCGAGGAGGGTCGTGTCTCCGTGCGTGACACGTCGGTCATATCGTCGTCGCGTGCCACCGAGTTGCACGCCGGGCAACGTGGACGGTTGCCGGTACGTGGTCCGCTGGTCATCTCGAGCCAGACGGCCAATGCGCTGGCCTGGCTCGGTGGCACGCTGGAATTCGACAACACCACGCTGTCGGAGGCACTGCCGGTGCTGGAGCGCTGGTACGATGTCACGATCGTCGTCGATTCATCGCTCACGCACCGTCGCCTTTCGGCACGATTCGAATCGCAGCCGATTGCGCAACTGCTGGTACCGCTCGGTCTCGCGCTCGACGCTTCGGTGGTGCAGACCGGCACCCTGATCACGATCGTGCCTCGATGATGTGCCGTGCCGCGCGTTTTGTACCGCGCAGCGCATTGCCATACGAATCGCACAGAACTGAGTGAGGGGATCACGCGCGGCCATGTGTCATGTTCGCGTAGTCGATGTCACCAGTGACGAGTGGAAGGTCCACCTGGTGAATGTCTCACAACTGATCCCGACTGACGTGCATTTCGACTGTCAATTACGCCTCACATGGTACGCCTGCGCCTTTCTCCTGACGACGCTGACGGCCTGTCCCACTCAAGCACAATCTGCCGTTCCGCGTGAGTTCGTCGCGCTGGACAGTACCGCCGCGTTGCACGGTGCACTGGCCGTGACCGTCACGCTGAATGACAGCGAACAGCCGATGTCATCAGTCGTCGCTGAGATTGCACGACAGGCGCGGTTGTCGTTCATCGTGGACGGTGCGCTGCCAGCGATGTCGCGCCGGGTGCGCGTCCGTGTTGCGGCCACACCCGCGGCCACGGCGCTGCAACGTGCGCTTGCAGGCAGCGGGCTGCGTGGCTTCGTCGGGCCGGGCAACCAGCTTCTCATCGTTCCGATTCCCGCCGTACCGCGCGATACCGCGCGCTCGCGGGCGCCGGTGGTTCGGTTGACCGGGTACGTCCGCAGCGCAGCGTCACGCGAGGTGATCCGGAATGCAGTGCTGATCGTTGGCGAGCTTCGCCTCTCGCGCGAGAGCAACGAAGAGGGGTACTTCGTGCTGACCCTGCCACCCGGTGCGCATCGCTTGCGGGTGCGTGCCATTGGCTTTTCTCCGGTGGACACAGTCGTCACGCTGACGGCGTCGGTGGCGTGCGACTTCGTGCTGAAACCGCAACAGACCACACTGTCCACCGTGGTCGTGAAATCGGCCAAGAACGATGAACGCGCCGATCTCGATCCGAGAATGCCGGACATGAGTGTCGTGCGGCTCGACATGGCGACCGTACGACTGGCACCGCCATTGCTCGGCGAAGTGGATCCACTGCGCTCGATTGCGCTGCTGCCTGGCGTCGCCACCGTGAGCGATGCGTCGACCGCATTCGTGGTGCGCGGCGGCGGGGTAGACCAGAACCTGATTCTGCTCGACGAAGCGGTGATCTACAATCCATCGCACATTCTCGGGTTCATCTCGACGTTCAATGCCGACGCCGTGGATAACGTGACGCTCTACAAGGGCGCCATTCCAGCCAAGTTCGGTGGCCGCATCTCGTCGGTGGTGGACGTACGTCAGCGCGAGGGAAATGCCAACCAGTACGCCGGCAGCGCGTCCATCGGCTTGATCTCGAGCCGTGCGACCTTCGAGGGACCGCTGCTCGGCAAGCGCGGTTCGTTTCTGGTGGCGGGGCGCCGTTCGTACGCCGATGCCTTTCTTCGCCTCTCGAGCGACAGCACCCTGAAAGACAATACGGCGTACTTCTACGATCTGAATGCCAAGGGGAACATCCGACTCGGACAGCGAGGAGCCCTGATGCTGTCCGGTTACGCGGGACGCGACGAGTTCTCGCGTCCCAACCTCGGCTTAGGGGTCGGCTGGGGCAACCAGGCCGCGACCCTGCGCTGGAATCAGGCGATCGGTGATCGACTCTTCTCCAAGGTTACGGCCACGCGCAGCAACTACGATTTCCGCCTCAGTTTTCCCTTTCCCGGACTCGATTCCGCGCGCTGGAAAGCGGGCATCAACACCGCGACGCTGAAGGTGGACGAGACCTGGCAGCTCACCGCCCGACATCGCCTCGAATTCGGCGCCGACTGGACGGCAACGACGTTCGATCCCGGCGCCGTGCGTGGCAAGTCCGACTCGAGCGCGGCCCAGGCATTCGGTGTGGAGGCGCGCCGCGGCCGGACTATTGCCGCGTATGTCGGTCATGAGTTCGAGGCCGGCCCGATTGCGATCCGGTATGGCGTACGCCAGGCGTCGTTCGCGCGCCTGGGGAAGGCCACGCGGTATCGGTATCTGAACAATGCGCCGGTGGTCTACAACACGGCGTTGGATCGCTACGAGGCGGGAACAGTCGTCGACAGTTCACGGATCACCCGTGGCGCGACACTGGTGTCGTACGACGGATGGGAACCCCGCGCGTCGGCGCGGTACGCGCTCGACGCGCAATCGAGCCTCAAGATCAGCTATGCACGGACGCAACAGTTTCTGCACCTCGTCAGTCCAACGAACTCGCCGACACCACTCGATCTGTGGGAAGTGGCGGGGCCTGACATCCGACCGATGACGGCGGACCAGTTCGCGTTCGGCTACAGCGGCCAGGTGAAGGAGTACGAGTTCACCGCCGAGTCGTTCTACAAGGCCATTGAGGACGTGGTCGACTTCATTGATGGTGCCGAGATCATCCTCAGGCCGCGTGTCGAGACCGCGCTGGTACAGGGGTCGGGGCGCTCGTACGGACTGGAACTGTATGCCCGACGTACCACTGGGCGCGTGACCGGGTGGGCGAGCTATACGCTCTCGCGTGCTGAACAACGGTTTCCGGTACCGAAGAACTCCGGAGCGACGAGTGGTGGCGGAGTGAACAACGGCGACTGGTACGCGTCGCCCTACGACCGACCCCACAATCTGAGTGTCGTTGGTACGTATCGCTGGAAGCCGAAATGGACGGTCGGTTCCAGTTTCCTGCTCGCCAGCGGCATGCCGACCACGCTGCCGCAATCGCGCTACACACTGGATGGCTTTCTGGTGGCGGAGTATGGCCCGCGCAATGCCGCGCGGCTGCCGATGTATCACCGACTGGACCTGAGCCTCACGAGGACACTGCGTCGCGGTGAGTTGCAGTTCGGTGTCTTGAACGCCTACAACAGGTTCAACGCCCAGTCGCTGCGTGTCCGCCAGGAGAAGAAGAATCCGCTGGTGGCGGAGGCGGTGCAAACGTCGATCTTCGGGATTGTCCCGAGTTTCAATTATGTCTTTCGATTCTGAGAACCGGTGATGCAACGACAGATTCGCGCGCTGATCTCGATCGCGCTGCTGCTGGCGAGCCAAACGGCCTGTGAGCGTGTGGTCGGCCTGAAGGTGACCGATGGTCCTGTGCTCCTGGTAGTCGAGGCACGTCTCGAAGTGAGGCGGGTGCAGGAGCGCCCGGCAGGACCGGCACTCAGCCCGCAAGTCATCCGACTGACGATGACGGCACCCTACTTTACGAATGTCGCCGCGCCACCGGCGCGTGGTGCGGTGGTGCAGGTCGTGGACGACACAGATCGCAGCGTGCTGATGACCGAGGTGGCAGGAAGCCCTGGTACCTACGCCGCCAGTGACCTGCCGATTGTGGTGGGGCGACGATACACCCTTCGGATACAATGGCAGGGCGATCAGTACGAGGCGGCGGAAGTGGTCCATGCGGCCGTTCCAATCGACAGCCTCTACTTCGTGCCGCGACCGAATCAGTCGGCCGCCACGGAAGGATTGCGCGCCACCATCAACGCCGTCGACCCAGCCGCTGCGAGGAACTTCTACCTGTGGGAGCAGTGGGTGGACGGGGTGCGGCAGGTCTCACCAGACACCGCCACGCGAACCCGGTCCATCGCGGACGACGAACTCCTGAATGGACGCGTCGTCCGTCGGTACCAGCCATACATCGACATTCGCGTCCGCTCTGGTCAGGTGGTGCAGCTGCGGCAGTTTGCCATCTCCAGGCCGGCGTACGAGTACTACTTTGCCTTCAACAGCGAGATCAACGGTGACGGATCACCGTTTGCCACACCGAGTGCCAACCTGCGCGGCAACGTGCGCAACACGACGAACCCGCGCAAGCGCGCTCTTGGCTATTACATCGCCGCCGAGTACTCGGAGCGCAACGGGGTGGTTCCGTGATATGACCCAGTGCCCAAGCCCGCCGCGCTGAAGAAACGTGGCGGAAAAGTTTCCGCAGGTTACACTCCGGCGCATGCCCGCCCGACGACCGTATCACCATGGAAACCTCCGCGATGCCGTGCTCGACGCGGCGCGCATGATGGTGTCGAAGGGAGGCACCGCCGGCCTGAGCCTCCGTGCGCTGGCCCGCGAGGTCGGGGTGTCGCACCCTGCGATCTACAATCATTTCGTGGATCGGGAGGCGCTGCTGGCGGAGCTCAGTACCGAGGCGTTGCTCGAACTCGGGCGCACGCAGCGCATCGCGCTCTCCAAGGCCACATCCGTGCTCGACGGCATCGGTCGTCTGGTCACAGCCTATTTTCGATATGGTGTGTCAGATCCAGCGCGGCTCCGTCTGGCGTTCGCCCCGGAGTTCGCACGATCTGCCGGCTACCCAGCGCTTCGAGCAGCGGCCGATGCGGCCGAGGCGCCGGCGATCGAGGCGGTGACACGCGCCGCGGACGAAGGGCTGTTGCCGCATCGCGCGATTCGGGAACGAACGGTGGCGCAGTGGGCGATGGTGCACGGCTATACCGTGCTGGCCATCGATGGGCGGCTGACGGAAGGCAGGCTGTCCATCGCAGGGGCAGGGTTCGCGCCGATGGTGCGTGCGTTGAGAAGCTCGGTGCGGCTGCTCTACGTGCCCGAATAGTCACGCGTCAGCGGGCGGATTCAGACCCATGGCTGGCAGGCGGGCGTGCGCCGCTCAGAGCCCGAGCGCGGCCTGCACCGCAGCACGATAGGTTCGACCGCTGGTCAGCCGGCGGCCGGTGGAGAGAAAAAGCACATACTCGCCCGCAAAGAGCGACTCGGCTTCCACAATGCGTGACGTCTGGATGATCAGCGACCGATGCACGCGGACGAACTGGGCGGGATCGAGACGTTCGGCCAGACTCGTGAGCGTATCACGAATGAGATACGAGTGATCACCGACACGCAGCCGAACGTAGTTGGACTCCGCCTCGAAGTAGTCCACACTTGCCACCGCGACGAACTGGGTACGCGTGCCTGTCTTGACGGTGAGTCGGGTCAGGTACTGCGGTCGACCCTCGAGCCGGTCGACAAATGCCAGCAACCGGTCATCCACCGTCTTCCGTCGCACCTGCAGTCGCGCACGATCGAGCGCGGCATCGAAGCGGGCGCGATCGTACGGCTTGAGCAGATAGTCGAGGGCGTGCGCTTCGAATGCCTGCAGCGCGTATTGATCGAAGGCCGTGGCGAACACCACCACCGGCATCCGCTCCGCGCCAATCGCGCGCACGACGTCGAACCCGTCACTTTCGGGCATCTGCACATCGAGAAACACCAGGGCAGGCCGGAGGGCCTGGATCGCGGCGATCGCTTCGGTGCCGTTCCGTGCCTCGCCGATCACCACCATGTCGGCATGGCCGTCGAGCAACGCTCGCAAGCCACGTCGCGCCGGCGGCTCGTCGTCGACGATCAGCACGGTGATGCGGGGCGTAGTGAGGGTGGCGGTGGCGGCGGGTCGGGCCATGTCGGCGACGGTCATGCGATCACGGTCTCGCGGAAGGGGAATGCGATATCGACGCGGAGGCCGTGCGGTGCGATGGCGTCCACGGTGAGTGAGTGTGCAGTGCCGTAAAGCTGACGCAGTCGATCACGGGTATTGGTCAGGCCAACACCGCCTTTCTGAGTTGGCGGTGCGGACCGTGCGACGCCGTTGTCCGACACCGAGAGGTGCAAGGTTCCGTTCATCCGGAACGCCGCGATCTCGACCGTACCTGGCTCGCTGCGGGGCGCGATGCCGTGCCGAATTGCGTTCTCGACCAGCGGCTGCAGCAGCAGGTGTGGCACCTGAGCGCCCATCGTATCGGCGGAGACCCGCCAGACCACCGCCAGCCGATCCTCGAATCGGAGTTGCTCGATCTCGACATACGCCGAAAGAATCGTCAATTCTTCCTTCAGCGTCACTTCCTGCGTACTGGCGCGCTGCAGTGCATGCCGCAACAGAGTGCTCAGCTGCGCGATCATCTGCGTGGCCGTCTCGGGATCGGTGCGGATGAGCGAACTGACGGTGTTCAGCGCATTGAACAGGAAATGCGGGTGGAGCTGTGACTTGAGGTGCTGCAACTCGGCACGCGCCAGCTGCTCGTCGCGCTCCTGCACCCGGCGTGCATTGACGATGGCATGACCCACGCCGACGACGAGCCAGAACAGGAACAGGTTGTTGGCGACACTGCTGAGGAGAATCTCCCCGAACGGCGGCAGGGTGGTGTACCAGCCGACGTACGGATTGCCGACGACCACCACGATCGCCTTGAGCACCACCAGCGCCGCCGCGACCAGCATCGTCAGGGGCATCGACCAGCGCCAGTTCTTCCGATCGACCGGCACGCGTTCGGCCATCCAGAGCGCGAGGATCGTGAGCGGTACCCACTGCACGATTCCGAGCCCCGTCATCAGGAAGATCTTCTCCCAGCTGACGCCGGTCATGCCACGGTAGGTGGTTGCGGTGGCAACACCTTCGAGGATCCACCAGAGCAGCGCCAGCGCCCACAGCCGGGTCCAATGGCCCCGCAGCACGGAGGGCTTGGTCTCTGTGGTGTTACTCGTCGTCACCATGCTCGAATTTTACACTCCCCGGTGTCCATCCGGAGAATGCCGGGATGAACGGATGATTACCGCGGACGAATGGCAGCGATTCGCCCACTGACTGACGACATCCGACCAGTTCGAAGCGTCGTGCGAACGTCGGCTGTCATCAGAAGACGACGCGTCCCTACACCTTTCGCGCCCGCCACGCCCCGCGCTTGAACATCACGAAACTCACCGCCGCCAGCACCGAGTAGGCTGCCGTGATCGACGCGAAGACCGCGTGAAAGCCAAGCGGCGAATACCGCGCCAGCGCCCAGGCCAACGGAATCTCGAATGCCCAGAACACACCGATGTTGATTCGCGTCGGCGTGGCGGTGTCGCCGGCGCCGTTGAACGACTGCGTCAGCACCATGCCGAACGCAAACAGTGGAAACCCGAGTGCCATCAGTCGCAGTCCATCGATGGCCACGGTCGAGACGGCTGGATCGCTGGTGAACCCGCGCACGATCGCCGGCGCGAAGACACCGAAGATCAGCCCCATCAAGCCAAGGAACGCGACGTTGTACCGCGCGGCCGTCCACACCGCCTTTTCGGCGCGATCCGGATCCCGTGCACCGAGTGCCTGCCCCACCATCGTGGCCGCCGCATTGCCAAGGCCCCACGCCGGCAGCATCGCGAACATCACCATGCGGACGGCAATGGTGTAGCCCGCCATGGCGGCGCTGCCGAAGACTGCCATGAACCGGACCAGCACGATCCAGCTCAAGCTGCCGACCAGCACCTGGAAGGTGCCGTTCACCGACAGCCGCAGCATACTCAGCATCGTCTTCGGTTCGATGACGAGATGCGCACGCTTGACGCGGAGATTGCCGGTGCCCCGCACCAGCCGCGACATCGCATAGAGCAAGCCGGTTCCGCGTCCGATGGTCGTTGCGACGGCTGCACCGGTGACACCGAGTGCCGGAAACGGACCAATGCCGAAGATCAGCATCGGCCCGAGTGCAATGTTGATGCCGTTGGCCAGCCACATCACACGCATCGACACGGCCGCGTCACCCGCGCCGCGAAAGGTGGCGTTGACCACGAACAGCAGAAACGCCGTCGCGCTGCCACCGAGCATCACACGGGTGAACATCGTGCCCGTGGCGAGGACGTCGTCGCCGGCACCCATGAAACGCAGCAGCGTTGGCGCCATGAGTGCGCCGGTGATCGCGATGGCGGTGGCAATCAGCGCGCCGAGGAGAATGGCCTGGACTGCGGCACGCCCTGCGCCGTCGGCGTCTTTTTCGCCGATCCGCCGGGCGACGACCGCCGTGCCCGAGATCGACAGCCCCATCGCGAGGGTGTAGACCACGATCATCATCGATTCCGTCAGCCCGACCGTCGCGACAGCAGCCGCGCCAAGCCTTGCCACGAAGAACACATCGGAAAGCGCAAACAGGCTCTCCATCACCATCTCCAGCACCATCGGAATTGCGAGCAGGAAAATGGCCTGCCCGATGGGGCCGGTGGTGTAGTCGTGCTGTTTGCCTCGCAGCGCGTCACGGACGTCGCCGGTGATCCGGCTGAGGGTGGACGGCGCTGGCGCGGTGCTGCGTGTGGTATCGGTCATGCGGACTCTCGTCGTGCCGGAATGAAAAACGCCCCGTCTGCGAATCGAGGCAGGCGGGGCGTCGGAAGAACGAGGAGCGGCGAGATGCTCGCGGCTGCTACCCGATACGCGCTGCGTCGATCAACCTGCGCGAAACGACGACCGTCATCGCCGGCGTGACCGGGACGGCGGACATCGGATATCGCAGAGCGAGGGAAATCATCGGCGCACCTTGAGCATCGGGCGATTGCATGAAGCGCAGCGCCCGACCGGAGTCAGGGGCGCGAAGACAACCGTACTCGGATCGGCTGACTCGGTCAAGCGGATGGTGACGAACCGCTGAGACCGCGGGGCTGACCGAACGCGCCGATCGCGCCAATCGGGCCGAGTGGTGACGCATCGGGCCCGCTGGTGCCCCATCAGGTACGTTCCCGTTTCCCCCTCTTCCCGTTTGGAGCACATGCCATGACGATCACCGGTTCGCGCCTGTTGCGGCAATCACAGCTGCTCCGTTTCTGCGCCGCGCTGCAGATTTCAAGTGCCATCGGGCTTGCAGTGGCGCCGTTGGGCGCACAATCGGTGCAGTATCGGTCGCCCTCGCGTGCAGAGTACCGGGCACAGCGCGATACCGGACCGATTGCGAGGGCGCAGGCGGCACTCGATGCCGATCCGCGCAATGTGCAGAAGTTCATCGCTCTGGCGGTGTCGCAATCGGGGGCGCGGCAGTTCCGAGAAGCGATTGCAACACTGACGCGTGGGCTCGTCGTCGCGCCGAACGATGTGATGCTGCTACGCTGGCGTGGTCACCGCTACATCTCGGTGCGCGAGTTCGCCAAGGCACGCGCCGACCTGACGCGTGGCTTTGCGCTCGACAGCACCAACTACGGCATCCTGTTCCATTACGGTGTCCTGCGGTTCATCGAGCAGGATTTTTCCGGTGCGGCGGAGATGTTTGCGCGCGCCCAACCACGTGCACCGGATGGCGGTGAACGTGCGGGCAGCACGGACTGGCTCTGGATGTCGTTATCGCGGGCGGGTCGTGCCGCTGACGCACAAGCCATGCTGGCACGGCGTCCCGATTCACTGCCGGCACCGCCGGGGTATGCGTACGTCACGCGACTGCGTCTCTACCGCGGTGAGCTGACGCCCGAGACACTCTTCTCGCCAGGTGATACCGCCGATGTACAGGTGGCTACACTCAACTATGGTCTGGGTAACTGGTACATGGTGCGCGCCGATACGGTGAAGGCGCGTGCGGCGTTTGAACGCGCCGTGGCGTCAGGCGGCTGGCCGGGCTTCGGCTTCATCGTATCGGAAGCGGAACTGGCGCGACTGAATCGCAGGTAGCGTCGCGATGCTGGAATCGTCGCGCGGTACCGAACGCGAGGCGCTCACGGTGCGTTCGGCTTCTGCCGCCGCGGCATCACGCCACCAGTGCCACGCCGCGTCCAGACCACCACCACACCGCACCCATTGTCGATGGTGAGGAATTCCGGCGGCACCAGATTGGGACGCGGGTACACTTCCATTGCGGCGATGTCGGCGAGATTCACGTAGTCGTCGATCCCGGCGTTGGCACTGGCCGACGGCGGTACGCGCAAGCCATCCACGACGATGTTGGCCACGCAATACGAACCATCGGTGCCCGCCACCCGACGCATCAGGATCTCCTGGCCGTTGCCATTCGCGGCTTTGCTGACCGTGACCCCGGCCATGCCGCGCACCGCATCGGTGACGAACAGCGTCGATCGTTCGCGAATGGTTGCCGCATCCATGATCGTGCCGACCCCGGAATTCATGCGACGCTCAATGGCGCGGACTTCCGGCGCGAGCTGCTTGCCGGCCACCACGCGCACCGTGTCGAGTTGCACGCGCTGCACCGCAAGGCGCAGAATGATCGCCGTCGGTTCGCCATCGCGAAGCCGCACCGGCAGTCGGTACGGCTGATAGCCGATGGCGCGTGCTTCGATGCTCTGCGTGCCGGAACCGGCGTCGGCGATGGTAAAGGCGCCGGTGGCCGCGGTACGCACCTGCGAGCCGCTGCCCAGCACACGCACCACCGCATTCACCAGCGGTCGGCCGTCGAGGGTGCGCACGAAGCCGCGGACGGTCGCACGTCCACGGCGGATGGTGGACGTCGGTGTGGCGCTCACGACCGAATCATTCCTGACGACGACCCGCTCGACGGTGCCGACCGAGAAATCCTGGACCGCGTAGCCCATCTCGGGGATGGCGACTTCGACGGCGCCCGTCGTATCAGCGCCGCTCCAGGCGTAGCCACGCATCGAGCTGCCGGTGGGGACACCGCACATGGCGTATCGGCCACTGGAATCAGTGCGTGCGGTGAGCCGCCGCATTTCGGTGGCCATACGGCCCTTCTGCAGCACCCACTCCGGCCACTCGACCAGGACGGCGGCGCCGAGCAACGGCGCATCATCATCGGCGCGGCGGATCTCGCCGACGAGCATCCCGACGTCGGCTGCCAATACGCCGCGACAGGTGAGGGCCATCATGGTCCGCGGCGACGCGGTTGCCAGCGGTAGCGCGATCTCACCCGGCTCGGTGACATCGATCCGGAGAATGCCGGGCTCGACGCGCAGCGAGTCGAGCAGAGGATGCAGAAACGTTGCCAGCCAGCTGCCATTCTCCACCGAGTCGAACGCAAAGCGACCGAGCACGTCGGAGGTCGCGCTCCGGCCGATGGCGGGATTCTCGGCACGAACCATCCGAATCGTGGCGGCGCTGATCGGACGCATGGTGACGCTGTCGAAGACAGTGCCGCTGATGCGCGCGACCGTCAGTGGCACCGTTGGCCGCTGGACCACAGGTGGTGGCGTGCCGGGGCGCGGCGGGCGCAACTGTGCGGTCGCTGACGTTGATGCCGCCAACAGCAGCAGCGCGGCCACGAGCCCGCTCGAGCGTGCGATCGGTGTGTTGCGGCTCATTACTTGATACCGATGACAGCGGCGCCGGCGACGGTGCTTCCGGCACCACGCGTGACCGCCTGCGCGCTGTGACACGGTGTTGCGAAGAGAGCAACGACGGCCAGCGATGTAATGCGCATGGAAGATCTGCGGGCTCGGGGGCGGTTCGTGCCGGAGACACCGGTCGCGAATCAATGAAGAATAGTACCGCTCCAGCATCCTGGTTGGTTCCGCATGTCAGGCGGCCGCTGCGGCCCACGTCTTGCCGCCAGCGCTCCCGTCCCTGAGCTTCGGCATACCATGCCTCTCGACATCAACCGGCTACGGCAATTCGCCCTGCGCCGACAGTTTCCCGCGCCAACGACGCTCGGCCGCGCGATCGCCCGGCTGGGATTCGTGCAGGCAGACCCCATCCGGGCGCCCGCCCGCGCGCAGGATCTGACGCTGCGCCATCGCGTGACGGGATATCGAGTCGGTGATCTCGAACGGCGCTACGCCCGCCTCGGCATCGAGGAAGACTTCTTCGTCAACTATGGCTTCGTCACGCGCGACCTGCATGCGCTGCTGCATCCGCGCACGCCGCGCATCAAGTGGTCAGCCGCTGAACGGAAACGGGCGGAGAAGATCCTCGAGTTCGTGCAGGAGCGTGGCGTGGTGCACCCGCGTGACGTGGACGCGCACTTTGCCCACGGCAAGGCGCTCAACTGGTTTGGCGGACAGTCGAACATCACCACCCAGGTGCTGGATGCGATGCACTATCGTGGCCTCGTTCGCGTTGCCCGACGGGAAGGTGGCACCAGGCTGTACGTGGCGCGGGCGCAGGGCCCCGCGCCTGAGGACAGTGTGGCGGCGATGGATACGCTGGTGGATGTGATCGTGGCCAAGTACGCACCGCTCACCGGCAGCATGCTGAGTGGACTGGTGCAGCGGCTGCGCTACGGCGCGCCGCAGTGGACAAACGCACGCGGCGCTGCCGTTGCGCGGGCCAAAGCGCGCTTGCCGCATGGAACGGTGGACGGCGCCGACTGGTACTGGCCCGATGGCGAGACGCTGCCGGCCCGGCGGATCATTCCACACGACGCAGTCCGTCTGCTGGCGCCATTCGATCCATTCGTGTGGGACCGGGCCCGGTTCGAACTGTTCAACGGGTGGGCGTATCGATTCGAGGCGTACACGCCAGCGCCGAAGCGCATTCGTGGCTACTACTCGCTGCCGCTGGCGTGGCGCGAATGTGTCATTGGATGGGCGAACCTGTCCGTCCGTGACGGGATCCTCGTGCCTGAACTGGGCTTTGTGGCCGGCCGGGCGCCGAA
Organism: Gemmatimonadales bacterium; assembly: GCA_038215035.1. Taxonomy (GTDB): domain Bacteria; phylum Gemmatimonadota; class Gemmatimonadetes; order Gemmatimonadales; family Gemmatimonadaceae; genus JACMLX01. Next base: position 46,273 of record JBBQRH010000005.1, read on the forward strand.
CGATCCGGCGTTCGGGAATGCGCTCGAGGCGGAACTGGCGCAATTCACCGGCTTCATGGGTCTCTGATCACGCTGGGCGATAGCTTGCCGACAGCGCGGGGCTGTCCGTCACCGCGCGATGTCAGGGGACCGCCACCGGAAAACATCACGTGCTGCTCATCTACGGCGCCAACGGGTACACGGGCCAACTGATCGTCGAGGAGTGCCTGCGGCGCGGCATCCGGCCGATCGTGGCGGGTCGGCGAGCGGAAACGCTGGCACCGTTCGCCACGACGCACAACCTCGAGGTGCGCATCGCGGCGCTGGACGATGCCGGTGCGATGCAACGCGCGCTGAGCGGCGTGCAGGTGGTGCTTCACGCCGCTGGTCCGTTCTTTCGAACCAGTGCGCCAATGTTGCGCGCCTGCCTGGCGGCCAAGGTGCACTATCTGGACATCACCGGCGAGATCGCGGTGTTCGAAGCGTGCCGCGCACAGCATGCGTCGGCGACCGCGGCTGGTATCGTGGTGATGCCCGGCGTCGGATTCGACGTCGTGCCAACGGATTGTCTGGCGGCACGCCTGTCGGAACAACTGCCCGGCGCCGAGCTGCTCGAACTGGCGTTTGCGGGTGGTGGTGGCTTCAGTCGTGGCACGTTGAAGACGATGGTGTTGGGCTCGGGTGAGGGCGGGGCCATCCGGAAGGATGGTCGCATCACACGGGTTCCGGCCGGTTGGAAGACACAGCGGATTCCGTTCCGGGACAAGCCGCGATTCGCCGTCACGATCCCGTGGGGTGACGTCTCGACGGCGCACTGGTCCACCAAGATTCCGAACATTCACACCTATCTCGCCATGCCGAAGAACGCGGTGCGGTCGATGGGGATGATGCGTCTCGTGAGTCCATTGCTTGCCGTGCCGTTCGTTCGGCAGTTCGTCGAATCGCAGATCGATCAGCGTGTGGACGGACCGACGGCTGCGGTGCGGGCGACCGCCGTGATGCAGGTGTGGGGGCGGGTGACGCACGCCGATGGGCGAACGGTGCAGGGGACTGCGGTCACACCGGAAGGGTATCGGTTGACCGCGATATCGTCGGTGGAGAGTGCGCACCGCGTCCTCACCACCGCGCCGTCGGCTGGATATCACACGCCGTCGAGTGCATTTGGTTCTGACTTTCTCGAGTCGCTGCCTGAATGCACCATCGAGATTGGCGCGTGACCCGCGCAGTCGCCGTGTGGCCGATGAACGCGTGTTGACCGGTATTCGTCGCATTTTCTGAGGAGCGTCTGATGCGCGACAAGGTGGTGCTGATCACTGGCCCGGCTCGCGGCATTGGCGAAGCGGTGGCCCGCCGCCTGGTGGCTGGGGGCGCGCGCGTGGCACTGGTCGGCCTCGAAACCGAACGACTGGCGCAGCTGTCGCGCGAACTGGGTTCGGCGTCGGCGTGGTATTCCGCCGATGTGACGGATCAGTCGGCGCTGGATGTGGCCGTCACGGCTGCCGTGCAGCATTTTGGCCGGCTCGACGTGGTGATCACGAACGCCGGCATCGCCAACATGGGGACGGTGTCGGTCGTCGACATCGAGGCAATGGCGCGCGTGATCGACGTCAACGTGATTGGCACGATGCGCACCATCAAGGCCGCGCTGCCACACATCATCGCAGCCAAGGGCTACGTGCTGCTCGTGTCGTCAGCGGCCGCGTTCACCGCATTGCCAGGAATGTCAGCCTATGCGGCATCGAAGGCGGCAGTCGAACAGCTGGCCAATGTGCTGCGGATCGAGATGCTGGCGCATGGCGTGGCGGTGGGCAGCGCACACATGTCGTGGGTGGATACCGACATGGTGCGCGACGTGCAGCACGATCTGTCGAGTTTTCGGCGGACGCTGTCGCAGCTTCCAGGGCCGTTCGGGGTGGTGACGCCACTGGAGACCTGCACCGCGGCCTTCGTGCGCGCCTGTGAGACGCGGGCGCGCACGGTATTCGTGCCGGGCTCACTCGGCATTGCGTCGGCGTTGCGTCAGGTGCTCAACAGTGGGTTCCTGCAGCGATTGATGCAGCCGAAGATGGCGCCGATGCTGCGGGATGCCGAGCGAGAGATGCAGGCGGTGGGGCGGGCGTTTGGTGCGAGCAGTGTGGGGATGGGTGCGTCCACGCAGGAGATTCGTCACACAACTCCTGATGACGACCAGTGACGCACGGTCAGGAGTCGGGGTCTTCGCCGAGCGCCTCGACGTCAGCGAGATCCTTCCGCCGACCCGATGCGCGTTTGTTGGCGAGCAGTTCCGTGCGACCAATGAACGGCACTGACCGGCCGCGTAGCTCGTGAGTTACACGGCCAGACCAGATGGTATCGAAGTCTGCGACGCCGCTGATCGACGTCAGGAAATCGATACGATTTGGTGGCAGGCCAAACTGTATCACCATGTCGGGATTCACGAAATCCGACGGGGAGATGCCAAGTGCCGTCGTTGGCGCTCCGAACGCCGTCAGGGCGCGCCACACACGTTCGGCGTTCTCCGGCGTCGGATCTACGAGGATATCGAGGTCCTGAGTACCACGCGGCACACCGTGCACCGCAAGTGCGTGTGCACCGACAACAACGAAGCGGACGTCAGCGTTGAGCAACGCATTGAGCATCTCGATCCAGTCGTTGTTCACCGTCGTGGCACCACACGCACGGGAATAGTCTGGCGGGAATACGGCTGGTGAGTGCCGCCCGCCAGCTCCCACATCCGGGCCGTCAGTTCCGCCACCATGGCAATGCGCTCCTCGGCCGTCGTCGACGCAGTGAGATCGTCGCCGGGTTCGTGCCCGAGTGGATACACGCGAACTTGGAATTCGGCCGCGCGATCGGAGGGGTGCTGCCGGTTCGTCATCGCTTACGCGTACAGCTTGTCAATCATCGGTTGCGTGATCAGGCAGATGCCCTTCTCGCTCCGTCGAAAACGCTTGGCATCCAGCGCCGGATCCTCCCCAACCACCAGCCCCTGGGGAATGACCACACCACGATCGATGACGACGTTGCTCAGTCGCGCCGAGCGCCCGATGTCCACGTACGGCTGTACCACCGCACCATCGAGATAGGCATAGCTGTGAATCTTGACGCCGGTAAAAAGCAGTGACTTGTGAATCCGCGCACCCGACACGATGCAGCCACCCGACACCAGCGAATTCAGCGCCAGGCCGCGACGCCCATCTTCGTTGTGCACGAATTTCGCAGGTGCCGTGAGCTCGCTGTAGGTCCAGATCGGCCAGTTGTGTTCATACAGATCGAGCGACGGCACCACCGACGTGAGGTCGATGTTGGCCTCCCAATAGGAGTCCACGGTGCCGGCGTCACGCCAGTAGGCCTCGCTCTCTGTCTCCGACTTCACACACGACGTGCTGAAGCGATGTGCCACCGCCTTGCCATTCGCGACGACGAACGGAATGATGTCCTTGCCGAAGTCCCGGCTCGATTCAGGATCAGCCGCGTCGCGACGGAGGAGTTCGAACAGGAACTCGGTCTTGAAGACGTAAATGCCCATGCTGGCCAGCGCCATGTCCGGGTTGCCGGGAATGCCTGGCGGATCGGCCGGCTTCTCCAGAAATGACACGATCCGGTCGGTAGCGTCGACGTGCATCACGCCGAAGCCGGTCGCCTCCATGCGTGGCACCTCGAGGCAGCCGATGGTGACGTCGGCGTCCTGATCCACGTGCTGCTGCAGCATCAGCTCGTAGTCCATCTTGTAGATGTGATCGCCAGCCAGGATCACCATGTACTCAGGGCCGTAGGCCTCGATGATGTCGATGTTCTGAAAGACGGCGTCGGCCGTACCGTCGTACCACTGCGTTTCCGAGACACGCTGGCTGGCGGGGAGGATGTCGAAGCTTTCGTTGCGCTCTGGGCGCAGGAAATTCCAGCCGCGCTGCAGGTGCCGGATCAGGCTGTGCGCCTTGTACTGCGTCGCAACGCCGATGCGGCGGATACCGGAGTTCAGCGCGTTGGACAACGCAAAGTCGATGATGCGCGTCTTGCCGCCGAAGTAGACGGCCGGCTTGGCGCGTCGGTCGGTGAGTTCGTAGAGTCGCGACCCGCGCCCGCCGGCGAGCACGTAGGCCATGGCGGTACGAGCGATGGTACCGGAGCGAGAGGCAGGCGTCATGGCAGGATCGGTCGTGAATCGGATGTGTGCGGCGCCGAATGACCGGCGCCCTAGGACCGTGATATTGGCCGACGGTACCGGCGGGCGGTAGGGCTGACGGTTCGATCAGCGCGGGTTCGGTGCCGCCCCTGCCACTGGCGTTTCCCACGGTACATTTGCCGTGGCGCACCACCGCACCCGCTCGGGGTGGCCGCCACACTCCCCACCAACGCCTGCGCATGAACGTCCTGTTTGTTGCCGCCGAGGCGGCTCCCCTGATCAAGACCGGCGGTCTGGCGGATGTGGCGGGGGCGCTGCCGGCCGCCTTGGCTGACGCAGGCCATGACGTCCGTCTGGTGTTGCCGTACTACCGCCAGCTGCGCGAGAAGGGGGTGAAGGTCGAGGGGCCGATCGCCGCCACCTTCTTGCCGGTCGGCGAGCGTGCCGAGGAGCTCCGCGTCTGGAGGGTGGTCGACAGCGCGGTGCCGACGTACCTGCTCGACATTCCCGCGGCCTTCGAGCGCGACAGCATCTATGGCGATCGCGATGATGATCGCCGGTTTATTCTGTTCGCACGCGGGGTGCTGGCGCTGATGCAGCACTTGCGCGAGGTCACGGCATGGCAGCCGGACGTCGTGCACTCACACGACTGGCACGCCGCGCTGGTCTCGAACTACCTGCGCACCTTCTACGAGTACACGTTCGGCCACATCGCCACCGTCTTCACGATTCACAACCTGGCGTACCAGGGCGCGACGAGGCCCGAGGCACTGAATCAGGCAGGGCTCAGCGAACGCGGCCTGATCGAAAACGGCCTCGGGGCGGGTATCGGCGGGCAGTTCAACTTCATGGCCCGCGGCATCGTCTACAGCGACGTGGTCAGCACCGTCAGCCCGACGTATGCGCAGGAGATCATGACCGGCGAGTATGGCGAGCGCCTGGACGGTGTGCTGCGCTCGCGACGTGATCGGGTCACGGGCATTCTGAATGGGATTGACAGTGTCGAGTTTGATCCGGCGACGGACCGATACCTGACGGCGAACTACAGCGCTGATGACCTGACCGGCAAGCGCAGCTGCAAGGCGGCGCTGCAGAAGGAGATGGGGCTCGAGGTCTCGGCCGACCCGCCGTTGCTCGGCATCGTCTCACGCCTGGTGGAGCAGAAGGGTCTTGAGCTGCTCGACGCGGCGATCCCATGGATGATGCTGCAGACCACGGCGCAGCTGGTGATTCTTGGATCGGGGCAGCCGTACCTGCAGGACAGCATGCTGCGGCATGCGGCGGCGCATCCGGGACGCATCACGGTTCGGTTGGGATTCGATGCCGGGCTCGCGCAGCGGATCTATGCCGGCGCAGACGGATTTCTGATGCCATCACGCTTCGAACCGTGCGGTCTGGGGCAAATGATTGCGCTGCGTTACGGCAGCGTGCCGATCGTGCGTGCCACCGGCGGGTTGAACGATACCGTTCGCGAAGGGTGGTCGGGGAACGGGTTCGTCTTTCACGCGTATGATGCGCGGCATTTCATCGAGTCGATCGAGCGCGCGCTGATCGCGTACGCCGATCCCGAGAGCTGGGCACTGCTGCGTGAGCGTGGAATGCGTCAGGACAACTCGTGGACGCATGCCGCGGCGCAGTATGTCGGCGTGTACGAGTGGGCGCGGCAGTTGCGGGGCGGGTGATCGGCGCGCGATCCATGCTCTCTCCCACCCACCATTTCGGGCACGTATGATCACCCTCGGCATCGATATCGGCACCTCCGGCGTGAAAGCGGTGCTCGTGGATGTCGGTGCCTCCTCGCTCGATCAGGTGCTGGCGGCCAGCAGTGCGCCGCTCACCGTGCAGCGTCCGCACGCGCAGTGGAGCGAGCAGTCGCCCGATGCCTGGTGGGAGGCGGTGTTGTACGCCGTCGATGCACTCAAGGCATCGCACGCCGACTCGCTGGCGGCATGCACGGCGATCGGCCTTTCCGGTCAGATGCATGGAGCCACGCTCCTCGATGCGTCCGGGACGGTGTTGCGGCCCTGCATGTTGTGGAATGACGGTCGCAGTGCAGTGGAGTGTGGAGAGTTCGAAGCGGCGTGGCCGGCGTCGCGTGCAGTGACGGGCAATCTCGCGATGCCGGGCTTTACTGCGCCGAAACTGCTGTGGGTGCGCAAACACGAGCCGGCCCTCTTTGACCGCATCGCGACCGTGCTGCTGCCGAAGGCGTACGTGCGCTGGCGTCTTTGCGGCGAGCTGATCGAAGAGCTGTCCGACGCGTCAGGCACGCTCTGGCTGGATGTCGGTGCGCGTGCGTGGAGTGACGCAGCACTGGCGGCGACCGGATTGACGCGAGCGCAGATGCCGCGACTGGTCGAAGGCAGCGCCCCGGCTGGTCAGCTCAGCAGCGCACTGGCGCAGCGCTGGGGAATGGCGCATGCACCGCTGATCGCCGGTGGTGCTGGTGACAATGCCGCCGGTGCGGTGGCCGTCGGTGCCGTAAGCCCGGGTGATGCGTTCGTCTCGCTCGGTACCTCGGGCGTGCTCTGGTGCACCACCGGGCGGTTCGCCCCGAACACGGCTGGTGCCGTCCATGCGTTCTGCCACGCCGTACCCGATCGGTGGCACCAGATGGGCGTGCTGCTCAGCGCGGCCTCCGCCCTCGGTTGGTGGGCGGGTGTGGCCGGCCACAGTGAAGCTGCGCTGCTGGCGGAACTGATGCCCGGACAGGCAACCGATGTGTACTTCGCACCATATCTCAGTGGTGAACGGACCCCGCACAACGACACCGCACTTCGCGCCGGTTTTGCGGGCCTCGATGCCGCGCATTCGCGGGCAGACCTGACGCTTGCCGTGCTCGAAGGTGTGGCCTACGCGATGCGCGACGCTCAACTGGCGCTGGCCGGTGCTGGTACGCTCATCAGCGAGGCAGATCTGCTCGGTGGTGGGGCACGGTCGCCACTCTGGTGCCAACTGATGGCCGACGTGCTGGGGATTCCGTTGCACCGGGTGATGCAGAGCGAGCTTGGATGCGCCATGGGCGCGGCGCGCCTGGCGGCGATGGCGGCAGCAGGTGGTGGCGCCGCCACGGTCGACGCAATCGCGACCCGTCCGGAGCGGCTGGAGACGTATGAACCGGACGCTGACTCGGTGGCGCGGCATCGCGAGCGTCATGCGCAGTGGCAAATGATGTATCCGTTGTCGCAGGCCTTCCGCACGTCCATGACCTGACTCCGGTCCGCTTCTCCATGTCGCTCTTCACCCGCCCAAAGGCCGCTGCCAGCGATCATCGCTGGTTCAGCATTTCCGAACCGCTGCGTCATGAGGGCCCGAAGTTCAAGCCTTCTGCGCGCAAGCCATACGGCTACCGCTGGTATGATCCCGATCGGAAGGTGTTGGGCAGGCGCATGGAAGAGCAGCTGCGCTTCGCGGTGTGCTGGTGGCACACATTGGTCTGGCCCGGCGGTGATCCCTTCGGCGCCGAGACCTTCATGCGGCCATGGCACGCGGCTGGTCGCAACCCGATGCAGCAGGCGCATGACAAAGTGGACATCGGCTTCGAGCTGTTCCGACTGCTCGGCGTGCCGTTCTTCACCTTTCACGATCGCGATGTGGCCCCGGAAGGCGCAACGTTGCGCGAGTCGAATGCGAACCTGCGCGTCATTGGCGACCATCTGGCGCGCAAGATCGATGAGACCGGTGTGAAGCTGTTGTGGGGCACGGCCAATCTTTTCTCGCACCGGCGCTATATGGCCGGCGCGGCGACGAATCCTGATCCGGATGTCTTTGCGTATGCCGCCGCGCAGGTCAAGACCGCGCTCGAGCTGACGCATGAACTGCAGGGTGCAAACTATGTGCTCTGGGGTGGTCGGGAAGGCTACGACACACTCCTCAACACGGATCTCAAGCGCGAATGGGCGCAGCTGGGGCGTTTTTTGCAACTGGTGGTGGAACACAAGCATGCCATTGGCTTCAAGGGCACCATTCTGATCGAGCCAAAGCCGTGCGAACCCACCAAGCACCAGTATGATTTCGATGTGGCGAGTGTGTTTGCATTTCTGCAGGCCCATGGTCTCGAGGGCGAGATCAGGGTCAACATCGAGCAGAATCATGCGATTCTTGCCGGCCACTCCTTCGAGCACGAAATTGCGCTGGCCAACTCCCTCGGCATCTTTGGTTCGATCGACATGAATCGCGGGGACGAGTTGCTGGGCTGGGATACGGATCAGTTCCCGAACAATCTGCAGCATGTTGTACTGGCGATGTACGAGATCATGCGCGGCGGCGGGTTCACCACCGGCGGCATCAACTTCGATGCCAAACTGCGGCGTCAGTCGATCGAACCCGATGACCTGATCATTGCCCATGCCGGCGCGATGGATCTCTGCGCGCGTGCGTTGCTGATCACTGAAAAACTGATTGCGGATGGTGCGCTGTCGGATCGTGTGGCGGCGCGCTATGCCGGCTGGGATGGCAGCGAAGGGAAGGCGATCCTGAAGGGGCGTCGCAGCCTCGCCGACCTGGCCGCCCGCGTCGAGAAGAAAGGCATCGAACCACAGCCGGTGTCGGGACGTCAGGAACAGCTCGAGCATCTGCTCAACACCTATCTCTGAGAGTTCATCATGCCAGCAACCATCAAGGGCCCGGGCATTTTCCTGGCGCAGTTCTCCGGCGATGTGGCGCCGTTCAACTCGTGGGATGCCATCACGAAGTGGGCGGGCGGGCTGGGCTTCAAAGGTGTGCAGATCCCGACCTGGGATGCCAAGCTGTTCGATCTGAAGAAAGCCGCCGCATCGAAGACCTACTGTGACGAGATCGCCGGTGTGGCGCGGGCCAACGGGGTCGAGATCACCGAACTGGCCACCCACCTGCAGGGGCAGCTGGTGGCCGTACATCCGGTATACGATGAGGCCTTCGACGCTTTTGCTCCTGATGCCGTGAAGGGCAGCCCGAAGGCACGGCAGAAGTGGGCGGTGCAGCAGATGCTCTGGGGCGCCAAGGCGTCAAGAAATCTCGGTCTGACCTCGAGTGTGAGCTTTCCCGGCGCACTGGTGTGGCCGTATCTGTATCCGTGGCCGCAGCGCCCGGCTGGTCTGATCGAGACGGCGTTTGACGAGCTGGCCCGGCGCTGGCGCCCGATCCTCGATGCCTACGATGAAGCCGGCTGTGACGTCGCGTTCGAGCTGCATCCCGGCGAAGATCTGTTCGATGGGGTGACGTTCGAGATGTTTCTCGAGCGGGTGCACAATCATCCGCGCTGCAACATCAATTACGATCCGTCGCACTTCCTGCTGCAGCAACTCGACTATCTCGAATTCATCGACATCTATCACGAACGCATCACGTCGTTTCACGTGAAGGATGCCGAGTTCCGGCCCAATGGCCGGCAGGGCGTCTATTCCGGCTATCAGCCGTGGTTGCAGCGCGCCGGTCGCTTCCGGTCGCTCGGTGATGGTCAGGTGGATTTCGAGGCCATCTTCTCGAAGCTGGCGCAGTACGACTACGACCACTGGGCCGTGCTGGAGTGGGAATGCTGTCTGAAGCACCCGGAGCAGGGCGCCGCAGAAGGCGCCCCGTTCATTCGTGATCACATCATTCGTGTGACCGAGAAGGCGTTCGACGATTTCGCCGGCGCCAAGACGGACGCAAAGCAGATCAAGCGGATGCTCGGCCTCTGAGCCGGTCACTCACGGTACCATCACGGACGATCGGGAGAACAATCGCGTGGCAATAGAAGCGAAAAGTGGGGCGGCATCGTCAGAAGGCCGCCGAATCCGGCTCGGTATGGTTGGTGGTGGTGAAGGGGCGTTCATCGGTGGTGTGCACCGGTTCGCCGCCAGACTGGACGACCAGTACGAACTGGTAGCGGGCGCACTCGCGTCCTCGCCAGAGAAAGCGCAGCGTTCGGGGCGTGCGCTTGGCCTTGCGGAAGATCGCGTCTATGGCGATTTCGAGCAGATGGCGCGGGTCGAGAGTGCTCGTGACGACGGGATCGAGGCAGTGGCGATCGTGACGCCGAATCACATGCACGCGCCGGCGGCAGTGGCGTTTCTGAAGGCCGGTATTCACGTCATCTGCGACAAGCCGCTGGCCACCAGTTCGGGCGATGCGCGCATGCTGCGCGCGCTGACGGCGGAGACGGGGAAGCTGTTCGCCGTGACGTACAACTATACGGGTTACCCGATGGTCCGTCAGGCGCGCGAGATGGTGCAGCGTGGCATGCTGGGTGATCTGCGCGTGGTACAGGTTGAGTATCCACAGGACTGGCTCACCGAGCCGATCGAGAGCGACGGGCAGAAGCAGGCCGGCTGGCGCACCGATCCGTCGAAGGCGGGTGTTGGTGGATGCATCGGTGACATCGGTACCCATGCGTATCAGCTGGCGCACTTCGTCACCGGACTCGAGGCGACGGAGTTGCTGGCGGAACTGAGCACATTCGTGCCAGGCCGGCGGCTGGACGACAATGCGCAGGTGTTGTTGCGCTATGCGAACGGCGCACGTGGCACGTTGTGGGCAAGTCAGGTGGCGCCGGGCAACGAGAACAATCTTCGCTTGCGCGTCTACGGCGCGAAGGGTGGCCTGGAGTGGAAACAGGAGCACCCGAACCAGCTGTTCTGGTCACCGTTTGGTCAGGCGACGCAGATCATTTCCCGTGGCACGGGCGCGGCGGGTGCGGCAGCGGCACGCGTCACGCGGATTCCGTCCGGACATCCGGAAGGGTATCTGGAAGCATTCGGAACGCTCTACGGCGAGATCGCCCAGGCGATCAGGGCGCGTCGAGCGGGAGCGACAGCCGTGGACGCTGCGGTGCAGTTCCCCACGGTCGTCGACGGAGTGCATGGTGTGGTGTTCGTGGAGACGGTGGTGGCGAGTGCGACCAGCGGTGGTGTGTGGGTGGCGGTACCGCGCGAGTGACCGTGACCACCGTCAGACGCGAGCGCTACGGAATGGAGTCGAGGTAGCCGCGCCCAGCGTCGGTCAGTTCGACGAACTCGATCTTGTCGTAGCGCGCGCCCGGCCTGTGGCTCGTGACGGGTATCGAGCAGGCGATGAGGCCGCGCTTCTGCATGGCCAGCAGGTGCTCGACTATCTCGTCGAATGGCATTCCATCGGGCGATTCACGCCGCGGGGCGGCGAACGAGTTGGCGCCCCTCGCAATGCGTCGCAGCAATGCGCGCTGTGCCTGCTCCCATGATTCTTCCGGAGATGCGGGCGTTCCGTCGACTGGCACCGGGCGGCGCTCCCAGCTGATGTCGGGTTCTCGTGCGAGCAACCCGAGACGATCGGTCCAGACCCGCAACCAGACGATACCTGCGCCGCCGAGTTCCTTGTCTTCGACGATGGCGCGGAAGTGATGGGCCCTGTCGCCGTTCCGGAACAGGTGTGGCGTGAACCGAAAGAGCGTGAACCAGGCGAGGCGAAGCCTGAGCACCCTGTACTTGTGCTCACGCAGCCATGACTCCGCGATGGCACGTGCTTCAGCATGCATCCACCAGGTGCGCGAGATCGTGCCCAGAAGCACAACAACGGCGATGATGACGAGCAGGGGTGGCGAGATCATGGTGCCACACGCTGGCGAGCGTGGCGATTGGCGTCAAGAGGCAGCATTATTCGCCGCGCGGTCTCCTCCTTCCGGTACGCGGCTCATGATGTGGATATCCATCGCCCTCGTCGTCGTTGGCAACATCGTCTACCAACTCGGCCAACGCGCGATTCCGCGTGATGCGAATCCCGTCGTTGCTACGCTCGCTGCCTACCTGATTGCCTTCGTCGTGACGCTGGGCACGATCCCGTTTCTGGCGCGCGGTGTCGTGTTCGGCTCGGCATGGCAGAAGCTGGATGGGAGCACGATCCTCGTCGGGTTCGGGATCGTGGCGGTGGAGCTTGGGTTCCTGCTCGTGTATCGCGCCGGCTGGGGCATCAGCACCGCGCCACTGTTGGCGAATGCGATCGTCGCGGTGGTGCTGCTGGGGATTGGCGCGGTGGCGTTCAAGGAACCGATCACGGGGGCGCGCGCGGCGGGCATCGTGCTCTGTCTGGCAGGACTGTGGTTGGTGGCGCGGCCGGCGTCGGCGTGATGCGGTTGGCGATGGCGCTGGTGCAGCCAAAATCAGTCGCGGTGGACGGTTTATGTTTCATCCATGCAGCAGATCATCGACTTCGTCCTCGAGCTCGACAAGCTCAAGGGCGTGACACGCCGCACACGGCCGCTCGGTCTCGACCGTCAGGAGAACTCGGCCGAACACAGCTGGCAGATCGCGCTGCTGGCCTCGTCGATGGTGCAGTATGCGGCTGCACCCGTGAACATCGATCACGTCATTGCGATGCTGCTGGTGCACGACATCGGTGAAATCGACACTGGCGATACGATCGCGTATGCCGTCGGCGGCTGGGAAGAACGCAAGGCGGTCGAACTGGCGGCGGTGACGCGAATCTTCGGCCTGCTGCCCGATCCGCATCGTTCCCGCTATCTGGCGCTCTGGCAGGAATTCGAGGCGGGCGAAACCGCTGAATCACGGTTTGCGAATGCCGCTGATCGCGCCATGCCGGTGCTGCTCAACCTGGCCAACAATGGACAGAGCTGGCGCGAGAATGGGATTACCCACCAGCGGGTCGTGGCTCGCGTGTCGGCGCAGATCGAGGCGGGGTGTCCGGCGTTGTGGTCCTATTTGGAGCAGCGGCTCGACGAGGCGCAGCGCAGCGGCTGGTTTGGCACAGCGCACGAAGTGTGACGGCACAGGCGCAAGATCAGGATTGCTGGCGCCAGACGCAATGATTTCCGCGTGACGCAGCGATAGACTACAGGTGCTTCGCTGATCCGCGACCGCCGTGTCTCCTCCGCCTCCCGCCGTCACATGCGCGTGACCCGCTCCGTCCTCACCGCCGTCCTGGCGCTCTTCGTCGCCAACGCATGCGGGCCTGCCAAACCTGCCGAACCCGCGGGACCGGCGCGCGTGCTCGTTTTCTCGAAGACGGCGGGGTACCGCCACGAGTCGATCGAGGTGGGAAAGAAGGCCCTGCTGGCGATGGGCGCCGCCAACGGCTTCGTCGTCGATACCACGGAAGACGCAGCGCGAATCACGGAAGACTCGCTCAAGCAGTACGCGGCGGTCCTCTTCCTCAGCCCTACAGGCAACGTTCTCGAACGCGCCCAGGAAGTGGACCTGCAGCGCTACATCCAGGCGGGCGGTGGCTACGTCGGCATTCACGCCGCGTCCGATGCCGAGTACGAGTGGCACTGGTATGGACGATTGGTGGGCGGCTACTTCGTCAGTCATCCGGCCATACAGCCAGCCACGTTGCGCGTCGTCGACACACAAGATGCATCGACCGCGCACTTGCCGACGGAGTGGAAGCGCACCGACGAGTGGTACAACTTCAAGGCGCTGCAGCCTGATCTGCATGTGCTGGTCGAGATCGACGAATCGAGCTACACCGGGGGTGCCAACGGTACCAAGCACCCGATGTCGTGGTATCACGATTTCGAGGGTGGGCGCGCGTGGTATACGGAGCTCGGCCACACCGTCGAGTCGTACAGCGACTCACTGTTCCTGAAACATGTGCTCGGCGGTATCCGGTACGCTATTGGAAAGCGCCGCCCGCTCGACTACGGCAAGACGACGGTGGCGCGCCCGCCAGCAGACTCCCTTGCGCGCAAGGTGTCGCTGACGATGGGCACCCTCGCCGAACCGACCGAGATGGCGGTGTTGCCGAGTGGCGACGTCCTGATTGCGCAGCGCGGTGGCGAGGTGATGCTGTATCGCGACGCCGATCATTCGGTCAGGTCTGCCGGAAAACTGCCGGTGTACGTCAAGACGAAGCAGGGCAAGGATGCCGAGGAAGGATTACTGGGCGTGACGATCGACCCGGAGTTCGCGGCGAATCACTTCGTCTACCTGTTCTATAGCCCCGCGGACACTGCGGTAAACCGGTTGTCCCGATTCGAGTTCGATGGCGACTCGTTGAAGATTGCCAGCGAGAAGGTGGTGCTCCAGTTCTTCTCGCAACGCGAAATCTGTTGCCACACGGGCGGTTCGCTGGCGTTTGCGCCCGGTCGCCTGCTGTACATCTCCACGGGCGATAACTCGACACCGTTCGATGAAGCGAACGAGACGTTTGCGAGCCACGGGTTCTCGCCGACCGATGATCGCCCGGGACACGAGCCGTACGACGCGCGGCGTTCGTCGGCGAACACCAACGATCTGCGGGGCAAGATTCTGCGGATTCGAGTGCTGACCAATGGAACGTACGACATTCCGGCCGGCAACCTGTTCCCGCCAGGCACCGCGAAGACGCGCCCGGAGATCTACGTGATGGGCAACCGGAATCCGTATCGCATTTCGGTGGACCAGAAGAGCGGGTTCCTCTACTGGGGCGAGGTTGGCCCGGACGCCTCAGACGACACACTCGCGACACGCGGTCCTCGCGGCTACGACGAGATCAATCAGGCGCGCACCGCAGGCAACTTCGGCTGGCCGCTGTTCGTCGGCGACAACTATGCCTACCACCAGTGGGACTATGCCACCGGTACGAGCGGTCCGCTGTACGACGCGGCGGCACCGAAGAACACATCACGCAACACCACCGGACTGCGCGATCTGCCGGCGGCGCGGAGTGCGTTCATCTGGTATCCGTATGGCGATTCGCACGACTTTCCGCCGGTCGGCAAGGGTGGTCGTACGGCGATGGCCGGGCCGGTGTATCACGCCGATCTGTTCAGCAAGCAGCGTGCGACGGCGATGCCGCAGTACTACGACGGCAAGCTGTTCATCTACGACTGGATCCGTCACTGGATCATGGCAGTGACGTTGACTCCGAACGGCGACTACGAAGCGATGGAGCGTTTCGCGCCGCGCGATTCATTCTCGGCCCCGATCGACATGGAGCTGGGGCCCAACGGACAGCTGTACGTGTTGGAGTATGGCAAGGCGTGGTTCGCGAAGAACGCCGATGCGGGGCTGTCGCGGATCGAGTATCGGGGCAGTCGCTAGTGTACTGTCGTCGAAATCTCGTGGCAGTTTGGCACGCCTGTTGACGCGAGCCGGCGTGTAACGTCGCGCGATCGTCGCCGCCTTTCTCGATCACACGACTGGCGACCGAAGCACACACTGCCTGACGCAAAGGCGCCGAGGGCGCAAAGACGCAGGGGCCCTCTACAGCGGCCACGCCCCTCGGCTCCATGCGAAGTTCAACAGCGACCGCAGCAAGGATATTTTGTAACCGCAACGGCAGCAGCGCTGTATGTGTGCTGTTCCCACGATTTTGCAGTCCTTTGCGCCTTCGCGCCCTTGCATCTTTGCGTTAAGCAGTTGCCGTTGAGCCGTTGCCGCAGGCGCGATACCGATGATGCGTGCACGTTTTTGGTGCGCGTGATGGAGCGACCCCGGCGTATGGTTCGTGCATCCATCACGAGGCAGATATCATGGGCATGCACCTCAACTACGAACTCAGACTTCCCGGACACTCGACCGTCGAAGTCGCACGGGAGGCGCTGCGCGCACTCCACCAGTTCGCACAATCGATTCCGTTTGCCAATGTTTCGCCTCTGATCACGCCAGATTCGATAGAGTCGTCGCACCGCCAGGCGCTGCTGTTCTTTGCTGAACTGAACGCCGAGACACTCGCGGATGAGGTTCCGGTACTGATGGGCGATCCCAATTGTGCGATGGGTTTCTTGGTTAACCCAGGCGAAGGGTGTGAGCCCGCCACGTTCGGCTTACTGAAGCGACAGGATTCGTCTGGAGCTCCGGTCGAGTGGTACTGGCAGTGCAGTTGCAAAACGCAGTACGCCACCGTCGTGAGTGACGCGCATTTTCTGGCCTGTCACACCGGGCTGACGGCCGTCCTGGATCATGCAATCAAGCTCGGTTTCGCGGTCGAGGTGCACGATGAGGGCCACTACTGGGACACGCGCGAAGTGTCACGACTCCTCACTGAAGTGAACTTCATGAATCGCCTCGTCGCCGGTTTCGCTGGTGCGTTCAGCGATGCGGTCAGTCGGCATACCACAACGCTCGGTAACGTCGAAGCGCCGATCTTCGAACACCCACGGTTCGAGCGGCTAGAGATGGGGGAGTGATGACAGGTCCCAAGCCGCGGGATCGCGCCATTGCCGCCGTCCCAGGGCAATTCGTCTCCCGACCCCTAATCCAGGCTTCAGCGCGGCGGAACTGAAATTGGTGTGAGGCCAAGCCGCACGCGCAACGTGTTCAGTATAGAAAGATCGCGCTGCGACACACGAGCCCACGCCGAGTCGGTCGCCGCGAGGTCGCGCGTCACCTTGGCCAGTGCGGCGAGCATTCCGGCGTTCGGTGCATGGTCTGCGTTGTCCTGTGCGTACAGTTGTCCCGTCAGCGCGTCGTTGGCATCTCGAAACTTACCGACACCTTTCGCGCTCACATCGGCACCGACGGCGGAGTCGACGGCTGCACGCAGCGCGGTCGTTGCCGAGGCCACCTCAGTCGGCGCGCCACGCATCGAACCAGTCAGCGCTGCGCGCAGTGCATCCACCTGTCGTTGCCCCGTGTACGCCGTCCGCATCCGATCTGATATCTGCATCATCAGCGAATGCTGGGCGCTCAATGCGACGGCACTCGCCTTCGAGCGTGGGTCGTTGCGGACGGTGACCTGTGCCGATTTCGTCAGGCCGTTGGCGGTGAGGCGCAGCGTGTAGATCCCCGGCAGCGCCAGCGGACCTTCGGGGGTGGCTGGAGAGAGCCCCGGGTTTGCGTTGATCTCGAAGTTGTGCGCCAGCGCGAGTGGTGCATCGTGCCGCAGGTTCCAATTCACGCGGTGCATCCCGGCGCTGGTCGGCAGTGGTACAGGTACCTCGATCCAGAAGTTCGGGTGTGGCGGGCGCGCGGCCTCCGGTACCGGGGCAATCGCGTCGCTGCTGTAGCGTCGAACCAGCGTACCTCGTGGATCGATCACTTCGAGTTTCACCTGACCGGTCGCCGCACTGCCCAGCCAATAATCGATGATCGCGCCATCGAGTGGATTGGTCGCGTGCGGAATTTCGGGCGGAAGCGGCGTATTGCTGTTCACATTGCGACGCGTGCGCGTGGCCAGGCCCGGCGTGAAGATGTGAAGCGGTGCAGCGGCCAGCGCTGGCGTCAGTTGCCTGAGTGCTGACATGTCGTCGATCACCCAGATGCCGCGGCCATGAGTGGCAATGAGCAGGTCGTTGTCTTTCACCAGCAGATCCCGTACCGGTGTGTTCGGCAGGTTGAGCCCGAGGGGCTGCCACGTGTCGCCATCGTTGAACGAGACGTACACACTGCTCTCGGTGCCGGCGAACAACAGGCCCGGCGTGATTGGGTCGGGGCGCACCACGCGCGCAAAGCTGCCGCTCACTTCATCGACGGGAAGCCCGGCGACGATCTTCGTCCAGGTAAGGCCATAGTCGCGTGTGCGAAACAGATATGGCGCGTGATCACCGATGCGCAGGTATTCGACCGCGACGTATGCCGAGCCTGGCGTGTGTGGTGATGCCTCGATCGACGAGATCATCGCGCGCCGCGGTGCCGCGAGGCCGGGGATACTCACATCGCGCCAGGTCTTTCCACCGTCACGTGTGAGGTGAATCAGTCCGTTGTCGGTGCCTGCCCAGATTTCACCCGCCGACTTGGCTGAGGCGGAGAGCGCGCCGATCGCGCCACGTCCGCCGAGTGTGCTGGCTGCGCTGGCGGAGTCCATGCCTTTTGCGATGCCCAGTTCCGGGCTCAGACGTGTCCACGTCGCCCCGCGATCCAACGTGCCAACCAGGTAGTTCAGGCCCACCAGCAACAACCGCTGATTCCACGGCGCCCAGATCACCGGCAGCTCATTCGTGGACGTTGCCTTCGCCGCCGGATCGATCGCCGGACTGACGTTGATCCATTGCTCGGTCGGGTAGCTGATCTTGACAACGCCAGCGCCCGTGGCGAACACCGTCGACGGATCAAGCGGGTCGGCACTGATCGACCCCCACTCCCACCCATTCACCGGGTTCCAGTCGAACATGGTCACGGCACCATGGTTGCCGCGCACGCGGGTGCGAATTGCACCGGCGTCCTGCTGCGTGGCGTACACCCAGTACGGATAGGAATTGTCTGCCGACAGATGATAGAGCTGCTCGGTGGACTGATTGTACCATGAACTCCAGGTGGCACCGCCGTCGAGCGAGATCGTCGCGCCTTGATCGAGTCCCATGAAGATGCGCTGGCCATTGGTGGGATCGATCCAGAGCTGCTGCGGATCGTCACCACCTGGCGCGCCCTTCATGCCCGTGAAGCTCTGACCGCCATCGGTGGAGCGATAGGCTGCCGTGTTGATCGTGTAGATGAGATCCGGATTCTTCGGATCGATGTACACACCGCAGCTGTAGCCACCCTGCCCATTGCGGATTCGTGCGTCGTCGGAGGCCATCTGCCGCCAGGTGCTGCCTCCATCGTCGGATCGCCAGAGCGCGGTGTTGGAGATCAGATACACACGCTGCGCATTGGTGCCGATCGCAACCGACATGCAGACACGCCCTTCGAGTGGCGGCATTCCCGTGCCGGCGAGCTTCGCCCACGTGCCACCGCCATCGAGCGACTTCCAGAGGCCCGTGCGCGTGGCGCTGCTGTCGCCAGGCAGGCGCGTGGTGCCGAACTGCCATGAGCGATACTTCCCCGCCGCGTAGCCCGGGGGTGTGTAGTGCCGTACGGTGCTGGCGAAGATCACATCCGGCACATCGTGTGCACGCGCCAGCTTTGCGATACCGGTCTGATCGTCGATATAGAGTGTCTTCGTCCAGGTACGACCGCCATCACTGCTGCGGTACACGCCGCGCTGGTCATTGGCGTGAATATGGTCGCCGAGTGCGCCGACCAGGACCACGTCAGGGTTTCGCGGATCGACCAGCATGGTCTGGATGTGTCGTGTTCCTTCCAGTCCGAGTGACGCCCAGGTCCGTCCAGCGTCCGTCGACTTGTACACACCGTTACCCTGATCGAGCGTGCCGCCGGTAATCATGTCGCCAGTGCCGACGTAGACGATATCCGGATTCGATGGTGCGACTTCCACCGCACCGATGGACGATGTGGCGCGCACGGCATCGAAGATCGGAAACCAGACCTGTCCGGCGCTGGTCGTCTTCCACAACCCGCCGCCTGGAAAGCCGGCGTAGTACACACCGGCTTGTCCGATCGGAGCAGACACCGCGCCCACGCGTCCGGCCCGGAAGGGGCCGAGGTTGCGCCAGGAGAGGCTGGCGTAGAGTCGTGGATCGATGGTGGCCGCTGGCTGTGCCAGCGCCGGCATGGCCGGCAGCGTCAGCACCAGCACTGCCGCGGCCCCGCGTACCGCGCGGCGCAGGACGCGAGTACGGTCTGCAAGCGGTCCACCGAGAAAGTTCGACATGTCTTCAGGTCCCGAAGTTCAGAGAAGCCTACGTCCCGCGGTCGCCACTACTTCCACGTCTCGTTCATCAATCGCACGAAGTTGCCGCCGATGATCTTCTCGATGCGCGCCGCCCCATGACCACGTGCCGCCAGCTTCTCTGCGATGCGTTCCAGCCGCCGCGGCGTGTTCAGGTCGGAGACGAACATCGGCACCGCAGGGTCTTCGCCAGGCGCGGCAATACCGTCCCGCACACGTCCTTCCACGAAGGTGCGGTGTATCTCAAGGTACTTCTCATCGACGACGTGTGGTGTGATGGACAGGTCGCTGCCGATACCCACGTGGTCTTCGCCGCAGACGTTCACTGCATGCTCGATGTGCCGGATCACGTCTTCCGAGTTTGGTTGGCCCTGCATCGTAAGAAAGGGCATCAGGTAGATCCCGACCACGCCGCCCTTGTCCGACATCTTCTTCAAGTCGACGTCCAGCTTGCTGCGCGGACGATCTGCCACGGCGCGACAGGCGGAATGACTGATCGCCACCGGTTTGCTCGAGTGCTCGATCGCCTCGGCCGTGGTACGCTGGCCGCAGTGCCCCAGATCCACCAGCACACCCTGGGTATTCAGCGTCTCCACCAGCTCCCGGCCCAGCGGCGTGAGCCCGCCATTTTCCGGCTGCAGACACCCGTCACCGAACATGTTGCGCACGTTGTAAGTGAGCTGCACGATGCGCAGGCCATAGGCATGGTACATCGCCACGCGCGAGAGATCGGTGTCGATGGCCACACCATCCTGAAAACCGTAGATCAGGCCCAGTTTCTTCTGCCGCTTTGCCGTGGTCAGATCTGCCACCGTCCTGATCTTCATCAGCACATCAGGGTGCCGATCCAGATCGCGCTCCCACTTCGCCATGGCAGTGAACACGGCCTGTGGGTTGCGACCACCGATGGTGAGATTGACCGCCGTGATCCCCGACGCCTGCACATTGCCAATCATCTCTGGTGTCAGTGCCTCTACCTGCACCGGTGTGTTGAATGGTCCGGGGCTGGCCAGAAAATCGATGACCATCGAGCGGGTGTAGCCCGGCCACGCGGCTGCGGCATCAACAGCGGCGTACTCCGGCCTGCCAGTGTGGAAGCGCGTGGCCAGTGATGGTGTGATGGCCAGGGCGGCCGCCGCCTTCGAGAACGCGCGGCGGGTGATCAGGTCGTCAGCGGGCATACGGCGACTCCTTTGGTGGGGGACGTCAGCGCTCTGGCGGTGGAAGTGTATGACGGGGAGATGGAATTGTCAGACGCGGCTACGGCACGCAGCAATCCCTACTCGAGCGGCCGCGATCGCTCGCGCCACATCACTCGCCGATGTCCGCCAATTCACCACGCTGACGCGCATGACGCGACGTCCGCGCCAGACAGCGCCGCTGAAGAAGGCCTCGCCGGTGGCGTTGATGGCCGCAATCACCGCGTCGGTGCGACGGTCGTGATCGGCGTCGCTGGCACCGTCGCGCTGATCGAGAAACCGCACCAGCCCCTGATTCATGTCAGGGACCATCATCGCCTCCGCACCATCGAGTGCGCCAATACCCGCCACGATGTCATGACAGAAGCCACAGCAGCGGTCGATCAATGATTCGACGCCGTCAGCGCCAAGCTCGCGCAACGCCGCCCATACCACGAAGCCACGTGCGCGGTGTGACCACTCCGGATTCCAGTCGATCTGATCGCGGTGTGTTTCACCAGCGGAAGCGATGTATGAGGCGCTGACGGTCATTGCCGCCCGATGCGCGTCCCGGTCGCGTACGATCGCGACGCCGCAATCGAACGGTACATTCAACCACTTGTGCGCATCGGTCGCCCAGCTGTCGGCCCGTTCCACACCGTCCAGCAGGTGCCGCTTGCCGCGACTGGCGCGCGCCAGCAACCCGAACGCGCCGTCGATGTGTACCCAGGCGCCAGCGGCGTGCGCGATCGGAATCAGTTCGCTGAACGGATCGCAGGCGGCGATGTTGAGATCAGCAGCATCGAGCACGACGATGGTGGGCCCGTCATGCGTCGCAAGTGCGCTCTGCAACGCTGCGGCGGTCACTCGGCCGGCGTGGTCCGTTTCAACGGCAACGATGCTGCGGGCGCCGATGCCGAGGAAACGCACGGCGCGATCGACCGACGCGTGCCGCTGATCGCTGGTCACGACACGAATGGCGGGTGCGCCGAAGAGGCCATCGGCTTCGACATCCCAGCCGCGCCGAGCCAACAGGGAATGTCGGGCGGCGGCGAGACAGGTGACGTGCGCCAGCTGGCAACCGGTGGTGAAGGCGAACGACGCATCGCGGGGCAGGTCGAGCAACTCCATCATCCACGCGCCGGCAATCGCCTCGACGTCAGCGGCAGCGGGGCTGGTGACACGCAGGGCGGCGATCTGGTCCCAGGCGGAGCAGAGCCAGTCGGCTGCCAGCGCCGACTCGAGTGCACCGCCCGCCACCCAGCCGTAGAAGCGTCCGCCCGTCGAGGCGTGGAGTCCTCCGTCCACCAGCGCGACCAGTTCATCGACGACGGCGGCCGGTGCGAGTCCGGTGCGCGGCAACCGCAGCACCTCGGCGTTCGCGAGCGGCTGGTACGCCGGACTCGCCGCCACCTGACGCGTATCCAGACTCTGCAGCCACTCGGTGGTATGCGCATGTGCGCGGGCGAGTGCAGGAAGTTCGGAGGGATTCATGTCGCAGGCACGGCGGGGGAGTTCGGCCAGGATCGAAGCACGGCGATGGAAGACCAAAGCTACGTGCGGTATTCGCAACCGTCGCGGGCGGGTGTCGGCATTTTCAGCGTTGTGGCGATCTCCTCGTGACAGGTACGCTTCGCAGGCTGCGGGATCGGTGGAAACCGGCACGGTTCGGCAGGGATTCTCGGGGTGTTGGCCGCCTCGCCGCGACCTGCGCTGTGCTGAGTCCAATCCGAAAGACTCGCGAATGGTGGGAGCTGGCACAGGACGGGCGGCGAGCCATTCTCGAGGAGAAGTCCGCTCACATCCGGAGCGGTATGGCGGTGCTGCCCGCGGTCGCCCGCCGATTGAATCGGTGCCCCGACTGATCGTAACGAGTTGTCGGGCAGTCGACGTGACGTGTGCGTAGCGTGTTACAGTGCGAAGTGCATGGGTGAGCACGACATCTTCTGTTTTCATGTTCTACCTTCTCTTCCGGAACACAGCCCATGTCGGAAAGTCCTGTCGCCTCGCCTGATGCGCATGTGTCACTCGCGTTTGCCTCACGAGCCGATGCACGGCTGCAGCTGCATCACGCCGTGCAATTCTGCGCTGCGTTCGGCATCTCGTATCTCGCGCCACAGGACGACGACAGCCATACCAGTTTGCGTTGGGACAGCGTACGCGGCGCATTCATGAGCGGCGGCGTGGTGAGTGCGCTGGGCGTGATCGCGGTGGGGCTTCGGGTCGCGGACCTGACGCTCTTCGTCACCTGTGATCAGGAAGTCACCCATACCATTCGCTTGCACGGAGCATCGCTGGCAGGTGCGGCGCAACGACTGGCCGTCGCGCTGAGTGCGAACCGGCTGTACGGCGACCGACTCACGTTGAAGAAGCACTACACGATTCCTGCACACGTCGTCGACCACGGAGCGTTGTTCGACGGCTCGGACACTGCGGCATTCATCGCGCTGCATCACTGGTTCGACATGGGGGCGCGGGCTTTGCAACACTTGGCTGCCGGCCAATCTACGCCGGCTGACATGCGCCTCTGGCCGCACCACTTCGATCTTGCCGTGCTGTTCCAGGCAGCAAACGGCGGCTCAAATGGCGCCGGTCTGGTGCCCGGCGACGCGTACTACGATGAGCCGTACTTCTACGTGAACGCCTACCCGATGCAGCGCGATGCGGTGTTAAACCCTGCGGCGCTGGAGGGCGGTGGACTGTGGCACACGCATGAATGGACCGGTGCGGTGCTTCCAGCCTCGCGCCTTGAGGGTGATGGCGGTAGGCAGCAAGCGCAGGTTGATGCGTTTTTGCAGTCCGCACTGGTGGCGTGTCGTTCACTCCTCACGTCGTGATTCATCTGCCCAGTCGATCGCTCAGTGCTGCGGTGCGCGCGCTCCACGGCCGGGAAACTGACCCTCGCGCACCGCGCCGTCGACGACCACCGGCACCCCGTTGACGAGCACATGTCGAAAGCCCACTGACGGCATCGCCGGCTTCTGGTAGGTGGACTGATCGCGCACCGTGGCCGGATCGAAGATCGCGACATCCGCATCGGCGCCGACCCGGATCCGCCCCTTGTTGCGGAACGCCGGTGCCAGCGACTCGAGACGTTGCGCCGGCATGAGGGTCATCTTCCGGATCGCCTCACCCAGGCTGAGCTGCTTCGTGTCGCGGACGTAGTGTCCAAGGACTCGTGCGAACGTGCCCGCCGCCCGTGGGTGTCCGATGCCTTTGATGACGCGGCCGTCACTGGCGATTGCCGTCAGCGGGCTGGTGATCGCCATCGCTTCCATCTCGGGTGTGTTCACAAAGAGGATCACCACCTCGCCCGGTTTGCGATTGGCCAGAAAACTCGCGCGCGTGAGGCGTTCACCGGTGCGGGCGAGCATCAACTGGCCGAAGAGGCTGTCCGGACCGTTCGCGTACAAGTCGAGCAGCGGTGACGCGAGTTCCGTCATGCCGGCGATGTAGGGATACGCTTCCGCGGTCACGTCGAGCCCACGGGCGCGCGCGTCAGCAATCATGGACAGCGTGCGCGGCGTCGCCGCCAGACTGGTGCTGTTGAGGTGCACGATGTGCACCGGAGCGCCACTGATCGCACTGGCGGCAATCACTTCCATGTACGATTCCACCGAACTGCCCGGGTCCGCCGCGCCCCACGACCGCGTGTGCACGAACACCGGCGCACGAAAGCGCGCGGCACTCCGAAACGCCTCGAGCACCTCGTACTTGGTTGCGGCGGGTGTGTACTGCAACCCCATTCCCACTCCAAGTCCGCCAGCCGACAAGCCGCGTTCGATGAATCGGCGCATATCGGCTATTTGTTGGTCGCTGGCGACGTTGTGGCCGGCGGAATCGAGGGGCAGCAGGGTCTTCGCCGTAACGCCGCCGTCGCGCATCACCGCCATACGTGCCTTGATGTGACTGGCGGCGGCCCCATAGTTGATCAGCGCCTTGCCCTCACGCTCAGAGTAGAATGCCGGCACGTCGGCGGTTCCCGCCTCGAGCTCGAGTGCGGTCGTCACACCATCCAGCGCGAACAGGCGGTAGTTCTCGTCGTCCTGTCCATGCGCGTGCAGATCGATGAAGCCCGGGCTCACCACCAGGCCGCGTGCCTCGATGGTCTGTTTGCCGCGAAGTGGCTGCGCGCTGATTGCGGCAATGCGTCCGCCGCGGATCCCCACGTTGCGCACAGCATCCAGTCGCGACTCCGGATCGATCACGCGTCCGCCGCGAATCACGATGTCGTACGTCGCCTGTGCGGCGAGCGGGTGCGCGAGGAGGGTGACTAGCGCCAGACAACCAATGAATCGGGAACGCATGGCAATCCTCTGGTACAGGCGAACTCCGACAGCGCGAGTGGTGATGATGGTCGAAGTTCGACGCACGCGCGCTGTCCGGCAAGTCGTCTGCCTCGGCGGCCATGACAGGCCCGCGCTGACAGGCGGGCTACGGGATCAGCTCACTCGTCGGCACGATGCGGAATCGCTGCGGATCACTCCGCACCACGTTGTCGGCGAACGACTGATCCACCTCGCTGCGATTCCGCTCCGGATCTTCGAGCGTGGCGACGCCGCGGATGTACTGGCCCCAGCCGGCGTTCACGCCGTCGAACGCCCGCTGTGACGCGCTGCCGCTGCTGGTGAGGAGTTCACCGGTCTCGCGCATCGTTTGTGCCGTCTGCTGCATCCGTTGCGCCAACACCGCCGGGTTGATGCTCCAGCTGGCCCAGCTGCGCATGGCAGTGGGAAGAACGCGCGCGAAACTCTGGGGTGGCGCCTGAATGACACTGCTGTAGAAGAACACCTGTTGCCCATCGAAGGGAGTGATGGCGATCAGCCCGAAGTACTCCATGGTCTGCCCATCGGTCGTGGCGCGATAGCGCATGAGCGCCGCGCGACCGCCCTGCTGCCACTCCATCGGCCGCGAATCCACGATCTGGACGTCCACGCGCTTGCCCTGTGCGCGTCCAGCCTGCTGCGCCATGATCACCAGCGCTTCGGCTGGATCAGCTGAGGTATACGGCACGGTGAGAACCGACCCAAGGCTCATGCCGCTGCCAGGCACCGGGCCCTGAATGTCCATCGCGCCTTTGTTGGCGTATCGAATGACCCAGCCCGGCGCGAGATCGATGTTGCCGGAACCGTCGGGAACCGGTGTGCGCGTCAATTGCTCCTGCGGCGCACTCGTTCCGGCGTCGGGGCTGCCGCCACTGGCAACTCGCATCAGCCGATCCATCGACTCAGCCAGTGCGCGCGACTCGTCGAAGATCACGACGGCACGTGCCTCCGAACCCTCTGCCACCACAGCCAGCAACCCAAACACCGGCGCTCCGCGGAACTGTGCGCTGAAGGAAGCCTGCACCTGCGCACCCGAGAGATCCTCAATCGCGTTGAGCACACGCATCGTTCCGCCGAAGTACGGCTGCAGATCGCGGACGAGCGCCTGCGTCTGGCCGGTGGCGCTGCCGCCAGCCAACGTCGTCGTCAACACCGTGCCGGAGCCGTTGGTTGGCAGGCTCCGCATGCCACTCGGCAGCCCCTGTTCCACGGCCGAAGTGGCTTGCGCCGCTAGCGACGCTGGTTTGTTGGCGTCACCACACCCGCTGAGCAGGAGGACGGTGAGGAGAATGTGGACGCGCTGGCGCATGGGGAGTTCGTGTCAGAAGGGATCGCTGGACGGTCTGACAGACACGCGGAGTGGCTGGCCGGAATGGCTCATTTGCGACCGGTGAGCCCCACTCGACCGGAAATACGCGTAGTGAGGGAGCGGCTCCGCTGCTTCGAACCCTCATTCACGCTGACTGGTCGACACGTATGGCCGAGGCATTTCGCGATCATCCAACCAGTCGGGGCACGCGTGTCTGGCGTCAGAGTTCCTGGCGGGCAGTCGGGTCGGGGATCACGCTGCTGCTCTGCGTCGGCCTGATGCTCGGCGTGCTGGTCGTCGCCGGATTCGGAGCCGTAGCGCCTCACGCGCTCGATGACGCCGGGACCGTCGTCGCGGTGGGCGCCGGTGTCCTGCTCTTCGTTCTCGTCATGGGGGCGATGGCACAGCTGCTCTGGCGCGACATGCGCGGAAAATTCGGTGGATCGATCACGCTCACCGATACCGAAATTGTGCTGCGCTTGCCGCCTGGCCGATCACTCACCCACAATCCACCGCACTGCGACATGACCGTCGCGCTCAGTGACGTGATCGGCATTGATGCGCGGAACGAGATCTATGGTGCTCAGGGAATGGCCATGATGAGTCGGGTGTATCGCCTGCGTCGGAATTCGGGCGATCCGGTCTTTCTGTTCGAGCAGCGCGGGATCGGCAGTAATGTCGAAACGGCATCGTTGCAGGCCATTGCTGAGGAGATGGCGAAGCGCGCAGGTGGACGCGTGCGCGAGCTGGGCCGGTTCGAGGGACGCGGCGGGTTGCTTGGAGCCTGGCGTACGGCGCCGCCAGGGTGGACGGCCGCACCAGTGTCGGACGCGCGATGGTCAGTGCTGCAGCGGCGCCTGGCGTTCACTGCGTCAATCGGCGCGGCGATCGGAGCACTCTGGTTACTGCGGTTTGTGATCGGCAGCTTCTGATCAGGCCGCACCGCGTGGTTCACTTCGTACGGTTCATTGCGTGCGGTTCATTGTATGCGGTTCACCCCGCGCCGTAACACCCAACACGTAGTGGCAGCGGCGCCTCGACTGCATCCTCGATCGTCACGCGCAGCCGCTTGATCGCGCCTACCGACACCCGTTCGAGCTTCCGATAGCCAATCGTTGTGCCGCGCGCCACTTCGCGCCAGCCGCGACCGGCATTCACCTCGATGCGGTACGCCGCCGCACGCTGACCCTGTGCGATTTCTTCGCGCAGATCGATGATCCCGACGTTCGACTCCGGTCGCAATGCAATTTCGGTGACCGCTGATCGGGCTCCTCGTGGCGTGAAGCGCGTCGACGCCGGTACCACCAGGTTACGCGCAAAAATCGCATCGAGGCGCACACGCATTGCCATCAGACTCGCCACATCGGCGGGGTGCAACAGTCCGTCGCGGCCAGGGGGCACATTCAGCAGCAGCTTTGAGTTGCGCCCGACGGACGTGAAGTACAGCTGCACCAGATCGTCGGCCGTCCGCACCTGATCGTCCTCGGCCGGATGATGGAACCAGCCGGGCCGGATGCTCACATCGGTTTCGCCGGGACGCCACACCGTGCCCGTACGATCGCCGTCCTGCAGCGAACGCATCACCTCGTCGCCACTCATGCCCGGTACCGTCACAATCCGCGGATCGACGGTGGACCAGTTGGTGGTGCCGGCAGCGCCGCGTTCATTGCCGATCCATCGCAAGTCGGGACCGGCGTCGGAGAACATCACCGCGTTCGGTTGCAGGCGTCGCACGGTGCCCCAGATCCTCGGCCAGTCGTACTCCTGCTTCCGGCCGTTGGGGCCCTCGGCATTCGCTCCGTCGAACCAGACTTCGTTGATCGCGCCGTATTGCGTGAGCAATTCGGTGAGCTGCGCGATGTAGAGATCGTTGTAGCGCGGCGAGTCACCGTACATAGGCTCGTGCCGATCCCACGGCGAGAGATAAAGCCCTGCCTTCAGGCCTTCGGCCCGGCAGGCATCCGCGAACTCGCGCACGACGTCACCCTTCCCACCGCGCCACGGGCTGGAGGCGACACTGTGGCTGGTGGTTTTCGTTGGCCAGAGGCAGAAGCCGTCGTGGTGTTTGGCGGTGAGAATCATCGCCCTGAAGCCCGCTACTCTGGCGGTGCGTGCCCACTGGCCGGCGTCGAATGCCGACGGATCGAAGATCGTCGGCGATTCAGTGCCGTCGCCCCATTCGCGATCGGTGAAGGTATTGACCCCGAAGTGCACGAACATGGCCAGCTCGTCGCGCTGCCATTCGAGTTGCGCGCGTGAGGGGCGCGGGCGACCGCTCGAGGGCGCCCGCGGCGCGCCTGGTGTTTGCGCCGGCAGCGCGGTGGCCAGGGTCGCAGCCGCACTGAACGACAGCGGCAGCCCTCCGAGCGTGGCGACGAATGCGCGGCGATCCATGCCCGAAGGTAGTGCGGTGTGCCTTCAGAAGGCCGACGGCAACCGATTCCGGATATCGCGCTGACCATTGACCACGCCTATCGCCACGCTCACGCCGAATGCGAGGGCCGTGCCCATGCCGATCAGAGGAATCAGCGCCACCACCGGCGTCGCCAGCAAACCGGCGCCGAGTCCGGCGATGATCGGTGCCCAGCCGGACTGGGCGGCGGTGACGAAGCGCAGGCGATCGCGCACGAAATTACGCGCCTGGGTGAAGCCGATATAGGTGACGACCAGGCTGGCGGCGTAGGCGAGAATGGTGAACATGGTGCTGCTCCTCCGGTAAACTGTCGATTGCTGCGTTGATGCTACCTACGCCTCGGGTGACGGAAAGTTTCGAGGTGAGGCGCACGGGCTCCGCGGCGCTTTCGGATCGGACGTAGCTCCCGTGGCAACGGTCAAGGCGCGAACTCAGGCTGTCGGCTGACTGCGGCAGATGGCCTCACAGTCCGCGGCCACCAGTCAGCAGACTGTAGACGGGTCGCGCACCGGTGCGCAGCGCGGCGCCGATCGTGACAGTGATCGCGACCACCATCAACGGCACCAGCAGATAGGTCCAGAGTTCGATGTGTGCGATGCCTGTACCGGCCTTCAGCGCGACTTCCGTCATGTAGTTCACCATTGGCACGTGCAGCGCGTAGATGATGAAAGAAAACCCAGACAGCCAGCGGAAGAACGACTGTCGCATTGCGACGCGTGCAAGGGCGTCCATGCCAAACCAGGCAGTCAATAGCCCTGCCACTTCGCCGCCGCGGTGCAGGGCCGTCATGGCCAGCGCCGTTGGCGTCGGCGTGGAGTCGAGATTGAATGCCATCCATGTCTTGATGCTGCACAGCGCGAGCCACAGGAAGAGCATGGCCGGTGCTCGGAACCACGTGGGTTTCGCGAGGACATCGACCTTGTTGACCGCCAGCCAGATACCGAGCGAAAAGAACAGCAGGCCTGAGCTTTCGAGCAGGAACCAGAGCAGACCGGCGACCGCAAAGAAGGCGGTCGGCCAGCGCGTCACGGCGATGCGCAGCCAGGGATACAACGCGCTCAGGATCAGGAGCGTACGCAGGAACCAGAGCTGGAATGCGGAGGGATCGAAGAGCCAGCGGTCGAAGAGCTGCTGCGCGGTGTAACCCGTGACGAACGGGTTGTCGGGGCCAAAGGAACTGAGGCCGGCGGCGCGCACGATCTCCCGTGTGGGCGCCCACATCTCGAGCCCGGCGGTGATGCCAAGCGCGATGGCGCTCCAGGCGAGGTACGGAATGCCGAGTGTCCGGAGGCGCTTCGTCATTCGTGTGCGATGCGAGGCGACGCCATCATCACGCCAGGCGAAGATGTAGCCCGAGATCGCGAACAGGATTGGGATACGGAATCGGACCAATCCGTTGGCGATCAGGAATTGCAGGACATGATCCCAGGTCGGTGCTTCCTCGACGAGGGTCACCGGCCCAAGGTAGCGCGGATGCAGGTTGAAGGCATGCACGTAGACCAGCAGCACCATTGCCATCAGGCTCCAGAACCTGAGGCGGGTGCTGAGCTCGGGCGGCAGGGCACGCGCGTCGTTGAGCGGCGATGTCGTCATGTTGACGGCATACGCGGCGCGCTGCATCAGGTTTCGAACCGCGGACCGGTCGTCGGCGTGACGCGATGGCAGGTAATACCGCCGCGCATCGATCGTGATCGGAACACGGTGCGACGTTGTTCATGCTCACTGACGATCGCTGCAGCGCCATGTCCGGCACCACATTGATGGCGCTGGACTACGGGCTCGTCGTCTCCAGATCCCGCACCCAGACATTCCGGAACCGCACCGGATGCCCATGATCCTGCAACGACATCGGCAACCGGTCCGCATGTGCCGAGTACGGCGTCCGCTTCATGTATGTCGTCGGGCCGACGAGTTCCATGTTGTCCTGAATCAGGACGCCGTTATGGAACACCGTCAAGCGGGCAGCTGACTGCAGCGATCCGTCGGGCTTGAACCGCGGACGATGATAGACGATGTCGTACACCTGCCATTCACCCGGTGGCCGCATGGCGTTGACCAGCGGCGGAAACTGCCCGTACAGTGACCCCGCCTGACCATCGGCGTAGGTCTGGTTGTCGTACGAGTCGAGCACCTGCACTTCATAGCGATCGTCGCCAAAGAACACGCCACTGTTGCCGCGATCCTGTCCCTTGCCGACCGCGGGATTCGCTGCCGCCCATTCAATGTGGAGTTGTACGTCGCCGAAGCTGTCACGCGTGCGCAACGTACCCGCCGTCGGCACAGCAACAAACGCTCCGCCCTCGAGCCGCCATTTGGCGGGTCCGCCGGCCGACGTCCACTTGTCCAGCGAGGTGCCGTCGAACAACACCACCGCATCGGCCGGAGGGGCAATGGTGTACGCGGCTCCGGGCTTGACGACGCGCGGCCGGGGCCGATCCTCGGACTGTTGCGGCCACTCACTCAGCTTTGACTGGGCGGCGAGCGGTGCGCTGGTGCAGATGAGCAGGACGAACGCAGTGGCTAGCTTCATGTCGGACCCCAGAGGACGAGGACGAATGCTCGATGATGCGGTGGCTGGCTGTCGCACGGTGACCGCGGCTTGCGACGAGACGTCGGAAGGCCCTCGGGTGCTGATAATGTACCCGGCGCGCGGTGGCGCCGTCGAGCAGTCGCGGGTGAGCGCCACGCCGGCGCGGAAGGCGATCATGCACACTCGGAACCCAGTACGGTGAACACACCGGAACGCTCGGTCGAGACGGCGTCGCCATACTCCCGCGGCCAGCTGACGTATGCACTGACGGTCTTGTTTGCGCTCAATTTCATGAATTTCTACGACCGCCAAGTAGTCGGCGCCGTCGGAGAAAGGATCAAGCAGGAGTGGCAGCTCAGCGATAGCCAGCTTGGCAGCCTGACCACGGCGTTCGTGCTGTTGTATGCGCTGGTTGGCATTCCGTTTGGCCGACTCGCGGACACCGGAACCCGGCGGCTGATACTCAGTCGTGGCGTGGTAATCTGGAGCGCGTTCACGGCGTTGTCTGGCGCGGCCGGCAGCTTCGTTGCGCATTTCCTCTACCGCATGGGCGTGGGTGTTGGCGAAGCCAGTCTGGCACCGACCGCCAACTCGCTGATCGCCGATCTCTTTCCGCCCAAGGTGCGCGCCCGCGCGATCAGCATCTTCATGCTGGGTCTGCCCCTCGGTCTGGGAGCGAGCTACCTGATCAGCGGATTGGTGGTGAAGGCAACCGGCGGCTGGCGTCCGGCGCTATACGTGGCGGCGGTACCAGGGTTCATCCTCGCGGTGTTCGCACTCTTCCTGCCGGAACCGGCGCGACGCGGCGCGACGAACACGGCCGACGGTGGCGGACTGTCGGCGACGGCATCGATCCGCGCAATTCTCGCCGTACCCACCATGTGGTGGGTGATTGCGTCCGGGGCGCTGCTCAATCTCGTGATGTACGCGATCGGCGCCTTCTCGACGTCGTACTACATCCGGTATCACGGGCTCGACATCGACATCGCCAATCGCTTCAACGCCATGGTGTTCGGCGGCGGAGGCGGGTTGGGCATGTTGCTTGGTGGATGGCTTGGTGACCGCGCCGGACGCGGCGGGGCAGCGGGGCGACTTCAGCTGGCGACGGTTGGTTGCGCCATTGCTGCACCGCTGCTCTGGCTGGCGCTGCAACAGTCGCGTGGCATGGCGTGGAGCTTCGCCGGCTTTCTCTTCGCGGCCGTGCTGTCGCTGTACTTCTACTACAGCAGCGTCTATGCCGCGATTCATGACCTCGTCCCATCTGGTGTGCGCGGCATGGCGATGAGTGTGTACTTCTTCGTCTTCTACATCTTCACCGCGATCGGGTTGATCGGCTTCGGCAAGCTGAGCGATGGGCTGGCGGCGCGTGCGCTGGCGACGGGCGTAACCGCCCCGGAAAGTCGGGCGATTGGCCTGCACGATGCGATGTACGCCATGCCGATCTGCTGCGCAGCGCTGGTGATCGTCTTGTATTTTGCATCACGCACGGCGGCACGTGATGCACAGCGTTCGGCCCGCAACGTGGTCTGAGTGTCGCAGGAAGTCTGACTTACTGATTTGCCGTCCATTCACTTCCTCCGCCCTCAATTTCGATCATGACCTCGCCAAAGCCAGAGACACCGCTCACGCGTCGTGACTTTCTTGCCCGCACCGGTGCAGCGGCCGCAATGGTGTCGGCTGCGCCACTGCTGAGCGGCTCGAATCTGTCGCGTATTGCGGAGGTCGTGCCCTCGGCAGTTCCAGTCAAGCGCTATCCGATCGGCATCGAGCTCTATGCGGTCCGCAAGGAACTCGCGCGCGATTTGCCGAACACGCTCGCCACCGTCCGACGGTACGGCTATCAGGTCGTTGAGTTCTACGCACCGTACCTCAGCTGGACGCTTCCGTACGCCAAGGAAGTGCGCACCATGCTCGACGACCTCGGTCTGCGGTGTTACTCCACCCACAACGGATTCGCAGCGCTGACGCCGGGCGACACGATGACGAAGGCGATCGAGATCAATCAGATTCTCGGGGCTCGGCACATCGTGCTGGCGTCGCCGCCGTTTGAGCAGGGCACCGAGGACGACTGGAAGCGGCTGGTCGGACAACTGGCGACGGCGTCGGAGCTGTTGCGGCCGCATGGGCTCTTGGCGGGCAAGCACAATCACTCGGCAGAGTGGGCAGCGTTGCCCAGTGGGCAGACTGCGATGCAGCTGATTGCGGCTGGAACGCCAGCCGATTTCGTGTTGCAGCTCGATGTTGGCACCTGCGTGAAGGCTGGCGCAGACCCGGTGGCGTGGGTGAAGGCGAATCCGGGCCGGATTCGCAGCGCGCATCTCAAGGACTGGGCGCCCGGCGAAGAGTCGGCCGAGAAGTCGTACCGGGTGCTGTTCGGCGAAGGCGTCGCACCCTGGAAGCCGTTGATGGCCGCACTCGAGTCGGTGGGCGGGGTGGAGTTCTACCTGATGGAGCAGGAGGGGAGTCGGTTCTCCGAGTTTGAGACGGCGCGTCGCTGTCTGGCCCGTTATCAGGCGATGCGACGCGGGGTGTAGACGTGGCGGGTGCAGCATGGGAGGGGCAGAATCGTGGTGCCGGGTTTATTTCTTCTGGCGTGAATGTGTCCACTCCACTCCACCCCGAACGCGGACCTGCAATGCGCGCCACCCGACTGCTCCTCACCAGCTGTGCCCTGCTTCCGGCACTCCTTGGCGCCCAGGCCCGCGGTGACGCGCGCATCGACGCGCTCAAGGCTGAACTGGCGCGCGCCATCGATGGTCGCGCAAAACTCGCGCAACAGATGGTCGATCAGGTCTTTTCGTTCGGCGAGCTGGGCATGCAAGAGATCGAGACGTCGAAGTATCTGACCGGCGTGCTCGAACAGAATGGCTTCTCTGTCGAGCGCGGCGTGGCGGGAATGCCAACGGCGTGGGTTGCCAAATGGGGCAGCGGATCACCGGTGATCGCGCTTGGTTCCGACATCGACGGCATTCCGCAGGCGAACCAGTTTCCCGGGACCGCCGGTCGCACACCGATGGTGACCGGCGCGCCTGGGCATGGTGAAGGACACAACAGCGGCGTGCCGCTCAACATCATCGCCGCGCTGGCGGTGAAAGACATCATGACGCGCGAAAAGATGTCGGGTACCATCGTGCTCTGGCCGGGTGTGGCCGAGGAGCAGTTGGCGAGCAAGGCGTACCTGGTGCGGGCCGGCGTGTTCAAGAACGTGGACGCAAACCTGTTCGCGCATGTCAGCGACGAATTCGGCGTGGCCTGGGGCGACGAATCGGCATTGGCACTGATCTCGGCGCAGTTCAAGTTCAGTGGCACCGCGTCGCATGCGGCCGGCGCGCCGTGGCGCGGGCGGAGCGCGCTCGACGCGGTGATGGCCATGGCTAACTCGTGGGAGTACCATCGCGAGCACATGGAGCTTGCAACACGCTCGCACTACGTCATCACCGATGGAGGCGATCAGCCGAACGTGGTGCCGGCCACCGCGTCGATCTGGTTCTTCTTTCGGGAGCGCGACGTGGAACGGGTGTCGAAGATGTTCGAGGATGCGAAGGTGATCGCACGCGCTTCGGCCGCGGCCACGTTCACGAAACTCGATACGGTACAGGTAATCGGCTCAGCGTGGCGCCCGCACTTCAACAAGCCGATTGCCACTGCCATGCACCGCAATGCGACGCGTGTCGGCATGCCCGCCTGGAGCGCGGATGATCAGGTGATGGCCAAGTCGGTGCAGCGACTCATGCAACAGCCGGACAGCGGGTTGGTCATGAAGGTCGGACCGCTGCGGTCGCCGGCCGATACGCCCACCGGAGGCACCGGCAGCGATGACATCGGCGACGTGACCTGGACCGTCCCCAGTGTGACGCTCTACTATCCGAGCAACATTCCAGGCACGCCGGGGCACAACTGGGTGGACGGTATTGCGATGGCGACGCCGATTGCGCACAAGGGCGTGGTGGCGGGCGCAAAGGTGCAGGCGATGACGCTGCTCGACCTGATGATGCAGCCGACGCTGATCCGCGACGCGAAGGAGTACTTCGTGAACGTGCAGACGAAGGACATCAAGTACCGGCCGCTGATGGCGGCCAGTGACCAGCCGGCGATCTGGCTGAATGCCGAGAAGATGGCGCGGTACCGTGAGCTGATGCGTCCGTTCTACTACGATGCGACGAAGTTCGGGACGTATCTGGAGCAGCTTGGGATCAAGTATCCGGCGGTGGCGCCAGGGGTGGTGCCGTAGGGTCAACGCGCGTTCCGAAGGTATTTGCTGCGATACCGTTGGTGGTCGCGGCGCCAGCGTTTGACGGACGTCGGTGATCGCCGGAAGGGCCTTCTGAGCGCGCGCTGGCAGTGGCGCACGGCAAGCGGGATTTGCCTGCCGCGCGTGGACCAGACTCAGGTCAGTCCCGCTAGTCCGCGTACGTGTACGCGAATCCGGCTTTCTGTGCGCGCTGCAGCGCGACGACACCAGCAGGGGCCATTCGTGCGCCTGCGATCAGGTTCGCGGACAGGTCTGACTCGATCTTCTTCGCATCGCCCGTCGGCCCAGCGAGCATCTTCGAGAGAAACTCCGTTGCCGCACCGCAGATCGCGAACTGAACGCCGTGCGCAACGACACTCGGGATATCGGTACCGGATTGTTCCTGCCACAGCTCGTGCAGCAGCCAGTTTCGGGTCGTTGGCAGCTTGGACTTGGGATCCTCGGCCTTCAATGCGACCGCCAATTGCGGATACTTCGCCCACATTGCGTCGTTGTAGCCGAATGGCGTCGCGAAGTGTCGATAGCAGATGACGATGCTGTTGTCTGAGTCCTTGGTGCCGAGTTGCTCGGCGCTGAACTTCGCGAGATTGCGCGCGAACAGCACGCCGCCTGCAGCACCGGCAACGCTCGTACAGTCGTAGATCGCCTTGTAGGTGCCCTTGAATCCGGCGAACCAGCGATCCATCTCGTCACCGGGAGACTCCGCCGCGGCGACGGTTGGCGCGGCAGCGGATCCACCGGCGGCGGCGCCGAATGCGGCGAAACCGAGCGCGAGACGTGAGACGAACGAACGGCGAGGCACTGCAACGTCGGTGTGCATGGTGCGCCCCTGCGTCTTGGCGGCAAAACCTGCTCGCGGATACGGGCGGGACAACCGCTTCTGGTTGTAAGAATGCCAAGATGTGTGGTACGCACGGCGCGTCAAGAGTCATGCGAGCTCAGGAGCACGAAGTCCTCTCGGAACATCGTGCCTGCAGACGTGAACTGAACAGGCTGCTGTCGACGTGCTGGAAGGCCGTGTATGAACAGATGCTGCGCCGGAAGCACGTATTGCACGCTCTCCAGCAGCTCTGGCCCGAACTCATTCTGCAGCGTGAGCGCCGCCCTGAAAATCCGCGCTGATGCGTTCACCGATCCGTCGGCAGCAATCGCAACATGCTGAACCAGCGGATGCGGTCGCGCAGCGACCTCGCGGCATTCAACCGCTGGACGCGGGTCATTCTCGATCAGGGCGGCGCGCGCCGTCAGATCTGCGAATACGCCGTCGGCACCAGAAACCGGCTCGTGATCTTCGACACCGTGTCGGCATACTGTGGATCAGCGACGAGTCGCTTCCAGGTGGGATGCGCCAGAAACCGCTGCCAGTTCACTTTGTGCGTCTCACGATCCGGACTGCAGAGCAGATACGAGAGCTGCGGCAAGTCGCGGCCAACCAGGGCCTGACCGTAGTACACCGGTGACAGTTGCACCTCTTTCATCACGTCGATTTCGCCGGCGTTGAACATGTCGACCTTCTTCAGCGCCTTCAGTTCGGAGAAGCTCTCGTAGATGCGCAGCTCGAACACACGCGCCTTCTTCTCGCGCGTCAGCGCCGGGACTTCCAGCCGCGGCAAACCGGCAAAGGCCAGGAGCACCCAGCTGTCGACACGGTCGAACGCTGGATTTGCTTTCGTCGGCCCACTCAGATAGTCAGCGCCGGCGGCGAGGACGGCTGCGTCGGCATTGATCGAGGCATTCACTGTGCCTACCGATGCCAGCGACGGATGCGACATCAGTAGCCACACCGCTGGTCCATCCGCCGCTTCGGGTTCGGTGAAGACGCCGACCGCGCCAACACCGCGACGATTGAGCGCGGGAATCAGCGCTTTCTCCAGATACCCATCCAGCAAGGTGTGCGGCGCGCCCGGCTTCAATCGATAGGATCGCAGCTCGAGGAACATACGCGCGTCGCGCACCGACTCGGCTTCCGCCTCAGCGCCGGGCAGCGCGATGGCGGCCGCAGTCAGGGCGGCGGACGTCAGGAAGGATCGGCGATCGAGCGTCATGAGGCTTGGTGGAGTGGGAGTGACTGAACGGGGCGGTCGTCGCATAGAAAACCAGCGATGGCACTGTCGTGATGTCAGAAGCGCACGCGGGAAGTTCCCTCTGTACTGTCACCGTGACAGTAGCGCGGGACGCGTTCGCGGTGAAGTGATCGGCCAAAGCAAGCCGCCGCGCGCTTGTGCGAAACCCGGTGACGGACCCAACCTCTACCCACTTCACCGCACGCTGCTCTCTGCTTTGCTCTCGGACAGTGCAGCGTTCCCAGACAGCCAACCGTCCGCATGGATCGCCTCGTG
The DNA here is from genome assembly GCA_038215035.1 of Gemmatimonadales bacterium. Lineage (GTDB taxonomy): Bacteria > Gemmatimonadota > Gemmatimonadetes > Gemmatimonadales > Gemmatimonadaceae > JACMLX01. The sequence goes on from JBBQRH010000005.1 coordinate 84,105, forward strand.
TCAGGAACCCTGCCTGCATCTGCATCAACTCTCGTTGCACCACGCCTGGGGAGAACGGTCCGCACCAACGCATACGACCGCGTGTTCTACACCGGCATGTCGGCCCTGTGTCTGGTAATCGTCTTCGCCGGTTTCGCGCCCTCATTCTATCTGCGGCCCGCCACTGCACCGGCACTCTCCACGCTGCGGATCGTGCACGGGGTGGTGTTCACCGCCTGGATGGTGCTGTTCGTCGTGCAGACGTCACTGGTGGCCGCTGGGCGCAAGCAGTTGCATCGCAACCTCGGTATAGCCGGCGTCGTGCTGGCGGCCGGGATGGTCGTACTTGGCGTTGCGATGGCACTGCAGGCGGTGATCGACAACCCGATACTCCCTGGGCGCGATCCACGCAGTTTCGCCGCTGTGCCTCTCTTCGACATTCTGTTCTTCGTTCCATTGATTGCGCTTGGCCTGCGCTATCGTCGCGTGCCCGAGACGCACAAGCGACTCTTTTTGATCGCGACGATCAGTATGGTTGGCGCCGCAGCGGGGCGTTTTCCTCTCACGAGGGTGTACGGTCTTGTCTTTCCGTATGCGATCGTCGATGCGTTGCTGCTGACCGGCGTGGTGTTCGACCTCGCCACGCGACGCCGGATTCACCCGGTGTACGTATTCGGCAGTACACTGATGGCGCTCTCGCACCCCTTTCGCATCTGGGTCGGCGGCACGGCGTGGTGGATCGACATGATTTCGCAAGTGACGGGCAAGTAGGCTCGGACTCCTGATCCGAGGTGGCGCGTGGGTGGTGTACCCGCCGACCGAGAGCGACGTTTATCGCACTCGCCCCGTCACCACCTCGCCTCCGTCCCGCCCGGTATCTACATGTCGGCCTCTCGTCGTAGCCTGGCAGGTCACGTCGCCCTCGTCGTCGTCGCGGCAAGCCTCAGCGCGCACGCACTGCTGGCCCAGACCAAGGCTCGCGAGAACGACCTCAAGCTCCCCATCGGGGGTACGCCCGGCCGGCTCGATGCGATCACCGACGTCGCGGGGGTCGAAGTCGGCCACAGCACCATCATCTCGGGCAACGGCCCGCTGGTGGTCGGCAAGGGCCCGGTGCGCACCGGCGTCACCATCGTGCACCCGCGCGGCAAGGACAATGCGGATCCGGTGTTCGCGTCCTGGTTCACGCTCAACGGCAACGGCGAGATGACCGGCACCACCTGGATTCAGGAGAGCGGGTATCTCGAAGGCCCCATCGGCATCACCAACACGCACAGCGTCGGCGTCGTGCGCGACGCGATCATCAAGTGGGAAGTGGGGCGCAAGAACGTGCTGCAGCCCTGGTGGCTGCCCGTGGTGGCCGAGACGTATGACGGCGGCCTGAACGACATCAATGGTTTTCACGTGAAGCCGGAACACGTCTTCGCCGCGCTCGACAGCGCAAAGGGCGGTGCGGTGCGTGAGGGTGTCGTGGGCGGTGGCACCGGCATGCGGTGCCTTGGTTTCAAGGGTGGTATCGGGACGGCGTCACGTGTTCTGACGACGGCGGACGGGGGCTACACCGTGGGAGTGCTGGTGCAGTGCAACTTCGGATCGCGCGCCGACCTGCGCATCGCCGGCGCGCCGGTGGGCGAAGAAATCACCGATCTGTCGCCGTGCATCGCCAACGATGGTCCGTTGCCCGAAGGGTTGCAGACGAGTCGCCGCTGCAGCGCGCCTGCGCGGCCCGATGATGCCGAGTCGGCCGAACAGGGGTCGATCATCGTCGTGGTCGCGACCGATGCGCCGCTGATGCCGCATCAGCTCAAGCGGCTGGCGACACGCGTGTCACTCGGTATTGGTCGGCAGGGCGGGTTCGGCGGGAATGGTTCGGGCGACATTTTCGTCGCGTTCAGCACGGCGAATCCGAAGACGTGGAGCAGTGACACCGTGTCCACCGTGCGCCTGCTCTCGAACGACGCGATCTCGCCGTTGTTCAAGGCCACCGCCCAGGCCACCGAAGCGGCGATTACGAATGCCATGCTGGCGGCAGAGACGACGACCGGGGCGAATGATCTCAGGATTTACGCGTTGCCGGTGGATCGGATGCTGGCGGCGTTGCGGAAGTATGGGCGGATGCCGTAGCTCGAGGGTGGGCGGACGTATCTGATGGTCGTGCGGCCGGGTCAGACTCGGTGCGCGCGGTGAATATCCCGTTCATCGACGGAACGCTCGATGAAACGCGCTGGGCTTCGGGAATGCCAGCAGCCAGGTGACTTTGGCGACGGTGGTGCGGATGCCAGTTCGCGCTTGCTTGCGGTATCGACTCCGGCTTGCTGCGCCGTCGTGGGCGCGTCCGATGCTCAGTGCAGAGGGCGCTGGTGCTGGAGCGATGGGGGGTGTGACAATGGAAGCATCGAGGGTGTATGTCGGTGTTTCTTCGTCGTTGGCGGGGCTGGAGGAGCCATCGGGCTCGTACGCAAGCCATGTGTCGCACTTCGTCTCAACGGAGCGCTATACTAGCAATCTATCGCGCGTCTGACGTGGCAGGCGTGAGGTGAAGGTATGGAGGGAGAAGGAGTTACGCGGAGAGTGGTCCGGTGAGACGTTCAGGCGTCGGTGGTGTTCGGCGGCGCGCGTCGCGATGGGTTGGGCAGTGCAATACTCGTTATGCGGCCTTGCGGCCCTTGAGAGTCAGAAGGTGGCGTCCCGCTTGTCACGCGTCTCGTGACGCATTACATTTTCGCATGATCAAGACGTTCGCGGACAAACGGACGGAGGCCCTGTTCGTCTCGGGCGCGGCCAAACGGATCGCGCCCGATCTGGCGGCCCGCGCTGCGCGCAAGCTGGAGTACGTGCATCTGGCGACCACGCTCGACGACCTCGCGGTGCCGCCTGGCAATCGACTCCACGCGCTGAAGGGCGACCGGAAGGGGCAGCACGCGATTGCGGTGAATGCGCAATGGCGCATCTGCTTTCAGTGGGACGAGGGCGATGCGTACGACGTGGAATTCTGTGACGATCACTGACCTCGGAGGCGTGCGATGAGTATCCCCAACACCCGGGCGTTGCAGCGGCGGCCGACACATCCGGGCGCGATGTTGCGCGAGGACTATCTGCCGGACTATGCACTTACCGCGAGCGGGCTCGCGACGGCGGTGGGCGTCTCCCGCCAATCGATCAACGAGTTGCTGCGGTGTCGTCGCGCCGTCAGTCCGGAGATGGCGCTGCGCCTCGCCAAGTTATTCGGCAACTCGGCGGAGTTCTGGTTGAATGCGCAGCGCGCGGTCGATTTGTGGGACGCCGCCCAGGTCCTCAAGGCGGCGGTTGCACGGATCAAGCCCCTGCGTGTCGCATAACACCGGTTGCTGCGGACATGCGGCCGAGATTTCGTGATCAGGATGTCATGCGGTGCAGCCGCATCGCCGCAGTACCTGAATCGTTAGCGGGATCCGCCGAAGCCCCGATTGACGCCGGCGGGATTGTGGCACAGTCGTACTGGTAAGACTGACATAGAGCCCGCATGGCCGACGCTGCGACCACGACGCTGTCCTCCAAAGGACAGGTCGTCATCCCCGAAGAAATCCGCGCCCGCCTCGGGCTCACGACCGGCGCCCAATTCGTCGGCGTGGGTGACCGTGACGTCGTGATCCTCAAGCGGCTGGAACCGCCGGCCCTGTCGGAGTTCGTCGCGCTCACGGCGCGCGCCCGGCACGCGGCGAAACAGGCCGGCCGGAAACGGACAGATGTAGCGAAGGCGGTCACGAAAGTTCGGCGCGGCAAATGAGAGTGGTGCTCGACACCAACGTCGTGGTGTCTGGCTTGGTGTTCGGCGGGTCCCTGGCACCATTCTGACCGCGTGGACCGGCGGAAAGTTCACGCTCGTCGTCTCGCCTCCGGTGCTCGAGGAATACCGATGCGTGGGCCGCAAACTTGCCAAGGGTCGTGCGCCGCTCAATGGGGCGCTTGATGCGCTGTTGGCACTCGTGGCTGTGCACGCCACCATGATCGATGCCCCACCATTACCGGCGCGCGTCCCGGCGGATCCGGATGACGACATGCTCTTGGCGGCGGCTCTCGCCGGTGCGGCGGGGTACGTCGTGTCCGGCGACAAGCATTTGCTGTCGGTGTCCGGAGGGCATGACATTTCGGTGCTCAAGCCTCGGGCGTTTGTTGACGGCCCGCTCGCAGCGTGGCCCCGCTAATGTCCTTTGCTGCTGACACCGCGACCGACGTATTGTGATCAGAATGAGTCTGTGTACGGTCGCGGTGCAGCAGAACGTGTTTCGTTGAGGATATAGAATATGTCCGTCGCTCAGACTCTCGTCGCTTTGTCGTCGCGTTCCGGGAGCTGTGAATGATGTGGCAAGCGCCGTTCGTCGAGCCTAGGGTAAGTGTGGCGGTCGTTTTTTGAGTATCGGTCGCCGCAAGTTTCGCGGGTGGCTTCTTCTACAGCTTCGTCAGGCCGCGCAGAATTCGTGAACTCCAATCGAGGTCATGGATGGCTCCAGAGTCGATAAAAGCCACGCCGGTTCGGCTGCGCGCGGTCGGTCTCGACGAACGTTGGCCGCAGATCGTATCGAAGAGGATCCTTCAATCCTTGGGCTTGTTGACATTCAGCTCCTCAGGCGTGAGAAGTCCCAGCCGAATGGTGGTCGGATCGACTTTGTTATGTACGATCCAGAGCGAGAGCTTCTCTTTGAAGTAGAAGTCATGCTGGGGGTGCTTGACGAAAGTCACATCATTCGAACAATTGAGTACTGGGACATTGAGCGGCAGCGCTATCCCGTGTACGACCATCGTGCCGTTATTGTCGCCGAAGAAATCACCGCGCGATTGTTCAATGTGATCCGCCTGCTCAATCGCGCGGTACCGCTAATCGCGATCCAACTGAACGCGCTAACGATCGGCGAGGCGGTGGTGCTACACTTCACGAAGGTGCTGGACGTTCATCAAGAGACCGAGGTTGAAGACGAATTGGCCGGCGGACAGGTTGATCGGAGGTACTGGGAGAAGAGGGCCAGTACCGGATCTTTGGCTGCTCTCGACAAGATTGTTGCATTGACCCAGAGCACGACATCTTCGCCGCGAGTGACGTACAACACGAACCATATCGCGCTAGATACGACGGGATCAATTTCTGTTGGTTCCATCCACCGAAAGAGGCCGGGCATTGCCATCTGCGGCTTCGGGCACCGGGCTACGCGCGCGACGAGATCATCAAAACGTTCGCGGATACCGGGCTCTATGTACGTCCGTTCCAGAACGAGCTGATCACCTTCAATCTCGCCGTCCCCGACGTAGATCGATATCGTCCGTTGATCGAGGAAGCGCTTAAGATTTGCGATGCGCAGTCTCGATCCGCAGATGGGGCCTAGCGATGCGCGCTGCAGTCGGGCGCGGATTCGGACGCGCTACGCGCGCATTTCATTTGAGCGCCCGCGGCAGAAGCTGGCGTCAGACCGAAGCCTCGCCATCCGTACTCCACTTCAAGGTAGCATATCAGTTTCGTGGATTCCCGTCTCATTCGAGGGCTGTGCATCCGTGCAGGGCCCCTTCTATTATGGCACTCGCGCTGCGCTCTCCGTGGGCGACCTGTTAACGACGGGGCACGAGACGCATTTCGAAATCGGTCGCGTCCTCAAAGACCTGTACTTCGCTGCATAGATGGAGGCAGCGATTTGAGGGGGTGCTCACCTCTCGGTCGCATTGTCCGGCTCATCCGGGCGCGGCCAGATTTACATGGTGGAGCCCACTGGGCCATTCGAGGATGACCCCAACTTGACCAACAAGCGCTTCCCTAGGAATCCCACGCGGTCGTATCGCTCGCGCGACCCACTGAAGATTGTTGGTGAAGTAGCCGACTGGCAGAGCAACCCCCCGAAGTTGTTCAGGGGATGCTGGCCTCACTGGAAAACCTGAAGCGTCAGGGTCTGTACGTGATCGTGGAGTAGCGTCCGTCCCGCCGCTCACGTTCTGGCCGAATGCGTTCACCCCGTTGCTTTACGAACCGACAAAAGAGGCCTCAACGAACCGAAATTCGTTGAGGCCTCTTTTCTGCGTTATCACCGCGACCGCACCAACCGCGCCCGTCGCCCGTTCGCCTGAGTGTTCAGACGCCCGTCGAAGTCCGTCTTCACTCCCGTGAGCCGCGCTCGACCAGCGTCATCGCCGCTGGCCAGCTGCGTCCAACCACCCCCACTTACGGCGCCAGCGAATACGCGCGGTCGAACGGAAAGCTCGTGAACGTCCCGTTGAACAACTGCCATGACTGATTGTTGTCCGGCACACCGTCGCGCCAGCCCCAGAACACGGCGAACGATGGCGACAGCGCCTGAATGCCGATCCAGTACTTGGTGTTGGCTGCGGCGGGGAAAGCCGTCGTGAGTGTGGCCGAGTAGCTGTAGTAGGGCCAGGTGGTGTTGGTGGCCGTGCCGCAGGTCAATCCTGACACGTTCTTGTCGAAGGTCTGGTTTGACTGTGCCAACGTGAACGTCTGCGATTGCAGCGGTGCAGCGACATTCGGACGCCCCGCATTGTCAGCATAGAACGTGATGGTGAATCCCGTCGCCGTCGGAGCCGGCGCGGCGGCACCCGGCGTCTGCACGCAGTAAATGCCTTGCCAGGCAACCTTGGTGATGTTGGACGACCCGGTGAAGATGAAGTCGTCGGTGACCAATGCCGGCAACGAACCATTGGCATAGATCTGCGAGGTTCTGGCTTCGATGATCGCGCCGTTCGAGGCCGGAACCAGCGAAGAACGCGATGTCGTCTTGGGGACGCTCGACTCGGTCGGGGCCTTCTTCTTCGAGCAGCCGACGATGACGAGCGTCAGGGCGAGGATGGAGAGCAAACGGACCGGGCTGCGGTGGCGGCTCCGGATGATCCGGCGCGCGGCAACGGCACGGGCAGCCGACGGAGCGCGATCTACGGCGTGTGGCATGATGTCCTCGGAGAGAGATGGCACAGGAGGCCCGAACGGGTACTGCACCCGCCCACCTCACCACGCGTCGAAGCCCCCCGAAATGGCTCAATTCACCATCGGCAGCCTCAGCTGGCACCCGTCACCCGCGAACTGGATCCGCTGCCCCCCGGTCGCCGGCACACGCTCGAAACTCGGCGCGTCAGCGCCCGCGACCGACAATCGCAGCGACCACCCTGGCGGAAGCTCGAAGGCCACCGGCCGAATCCGCACCGTCGCCAGCCCTGCGCTGATGCGCTGAACCCCCTCAGTCAGCAGCCGCACACGCCGTGACCGATCGACTGACTCGACATACACGTGCAACGCCGCTTCCGGCGCGTCGAGTGACACCTGGCAGACGAACTCCGACTCGCCGAAGACAGCCAATGGCGAGGTGAGTGCCGCTGTTTGCCACGAGATTACGCCGCGTGTGTCGGCGCGATCGGGCGCATCCACTGGGCGCGCGAGCCCTGTTGTCCAGCGCGTGTTCTTTCCGGTGGATGCGGCAAAGTCCACCGTGAGCGATCGTGATGTGCCCGCTGCCGGTGCAGTCGCGAGTTGCTCCCCGACGAGATGCAGCGTCCGCGGCGTGGTCGACGGCCACTGCTCAGCCGACTTCCATTCCTCGGCACCAGCGACATACCAACTATTGCGCGGCCCCGGAGCCGCATTGCGCTGCATCAGATGCCGGCGAAAGAACGACACTACCGCATCGAGATCGACTGTCGCCCGTTCACCGTCGTCGCGACGTAACGGGCTCGCGTTACTCGTGCCCTCATGCGCCCACGGGCCAATCACCGCTTCACGCACCGGCATCTGCTGCTGCGTCCGAAACACCGCGTCGGCGGTCGCGCCATCCCACCAGCTGCCCCAGATTCCGACGACGGCCGTCGTCACGGCGAGCGTGGCGACATGCCCCGATGGGGAAAGCGAATCGGACGGCGGACCGTCGGCTCCGAAACGATCGCCGCCTCGTCGCACCGCCGACACGCGCGCCGCGACGTCAGTCGGCGGGCGCCGCTGCTGCAGCGCCTGCAGCGCCGCACCCTTCTCGTCATCATCAGTGGGCTGCACGCCGCGGATGCCGAACCGGGCCAGTCGCGGAAAGATTTCCGGCAGCTTGCCATGATCGAGCGCATCGACCGATCGGCTCCACGAATCGACGAAACTCACGTTGCGCACATTGCCCGGCGCGATGATTTCGTCGACGAGATTCCACTCCAGCTCGCGGGCCAGAATCGCACGCAGCGCCGGCCGGCCAGCAGTTGCCGTGAGCAGCGCCGTGGTGCCTTCATACGACACGCCGGTCGCGCCAACCGCACCGTTCGACCAGCGCTGCGCCACGATCCAGTCGATGATCGGACCCATGTCGCGCACTTCCCCCTGCGACCAGGGCCAGGGCCACGTGCCGGCCGACGCACCGGTGCCACGAACGTCGGTCACCACCACGCCGAAGCCTGCCAGAACCAGCTTCTCCACGATCGCCTCGCGAGGCCCCATCGGCACGACGTTCTTCCGCTTGCCGCCCCGCAGGCTGAAGCTGCGCCAGTAGCGCGTCTGGATCAGCACCACCGGCACCCCGCTGTCGGGCACCACCAGCGGGAGGATCACGTCGGCGGCGATCGCGACGCTGTCTGCGGCGAGGATTCGGGGGTGCGTGACGACCGCCGGCACGGAATGGCAGGCGGAGAACAGCAGGACAATCGCGGAAAAAACGGCCGCGAGACAGAGGAAGGATCGGGTACGAGGCTTCATATGATCGATAGTATATAGGACTTTACACATAGTGTTGCCCTCCTATATTGGCATGTTCGAGGATCAGGCGCAACCCCAGTCGGGAAGACGATGTCGCTTCGGTACGCAATTCTTGGTTTCCTGACCATCAGGCCCTTCAGCGGCTATGACATCAAGCGCTACTTCGATAACTCGGTACGGCATTTCTGGAGCGCCGACCAGGCCGCGATTTATCGCACGCTGGCAGACCTGGAGACCGACCAGCTGGTCGAATACGAGCGCGTCGCGCAACAGACTCGACCCGACCGGAAGCTCTACCACATCACCCCCGCTGGAGCGGCCGAGCTCGACGCGTGGCTGGTGTTGCCCGCTGCCGCTGTCGTGCGCCGCGAACCGCTCCTCCTCAAGCTCTTCTTCACCAATCGACTCGGCGGCGAGGGGCTGGGCACAGTCGTCGATGCCGAACTCGATGCAGTCGAAGGGCAGCTCGCGGCGTTCAAGTCGCTCCTCGCGTCAATTGAGCATGACCGGGCCGAGGTGCTGCAGCAGCTGGGTGACGGCGCCGCGGCGAACACGTATCGCGAGGTGCTGGTTGGCCCGCTGATCACGCTCACGAATGGCGTGCGGCTCGGGGTCGCGTATCGGGACTGGCTGCGCGGGCTGAAGCAGGCGCACCAGCAGCACGCGCTGACTGACACGGCGATGCTTGCGGAGCTGCATCGATACGTGGACGCGCTGTAGGGTCGCGGAGAGCAGAAAAATTTCCGCGCGGCGACGGCGAGCGACATCAGCGTGCGAGATCAGCGAACGACTTCAGCGCGCGACATCACCGTGCGACTTCAGCGCGCGACATCAGCGTGCGACGGCGAACTCCGGTGGATGCCGCAGATGGAGCGCATCCCGGACCCCTGCGAGCGTCGCGCTGATCGCCTCATCCGGGCGATACGGCTCGGGCAGCATCTTTCGCACCAGCACGCCGCTCATTCCGTGCACCGCGCTCCACGCAATCAGCGGAGCCTCGTGTCGCCGTGATGCATGCAGCTCTCCGGTCGTCACCAGCGCATCCAGCGCAGCGTTGAGCACCTCCCACGCTGACGGATCATCGGCGCATGACGGTGCCGCGCCGGCGGTCATGAATGCCGTGTCGAAAAGCTGTGGTTCACGTTCTGCGAAATCGATATAGGCGCGTCCGATGGCGTGCAGTCGCCTGATCGCACCGATGCCCGCGTCACCGGGTTCCTCGACGACGGTCGCGGCCGCGTTCAGCATCGCCTTCGCCAACGCCTCGCGGGCCGAGCGCGAGACCTCGGCGCTGAGGTGCGCCATGTCGGGGAAGTGGCGGTAGACCGCCGATGGCGACACCCCGGAGGCGGCGGCCAATTCGCGCAGCTGGAGGGCGGCAGGCCCCCCGACCCTGGCGGCATTCAGGCCGGCCTGGAGGAGGGCGGCGTGGAGGTTTCCGTGGTGATAGCGATCGACAGGCATATCCAAATGTTGACAATGATCACATGAAATGCAATTATGTGTTCAGCGTTCACATTCCTCCCGCCTCGCTGGCGGCACATCATGGCAACCGAGACAGCAATGCCCATACAACTCAGAGCGCTGACGGCGCCCCTGCTCCCGCTGCTCCTGCTGGCGGGCGCCAGCGCACATCAAGCGCCCAGCACGTCTGGCACGCATCACACCCTGGCGGAGGGCCGAGCCGGAGCGCCGGCCGCTTTACCGGCCGACCTCACCCTGACGGTGATAGTGACCGGGGCGGACCAGCCCAAAGGGCAAATCGGCGCCGCGCTGTACGCGTCGGCGGAAGGCTTTCCGAACAAGCAGGAAAAGGCGGCACAGACGTCCGTTCGACCACGCACCGCGCCGGTGGACAGCTTCGTGTTCAAGGGGCTGACCGCTGGTCGGTATGCGGTGTCCGTCTTTCACGACCAGAACAGCAACACGAAACTCGACGCCAATCTCTTCGGCGTGCCGAAGGAGCCATGGGGCACAACCGGTACCGTGCGACCACGCATGCGCGCACCGCGATTCGAGGAAGCGGCATTCAACGTGACGACGGATACCCGGGTGGAAATCCGGGTGGAGCGCTGACACGATGGCACGCCACACGATCCTCGGCGCAAATGGCGCGGTCGGACGCGAGCTGTCACGGGCGCTCGCCGTGTCTGGTCACAGGCTGCGGCAAGTGCGTCGACATCCGCGCAAGGAGACGCCGAATGATGACTTGGTCGTCGCCGACCTTCTCGATCCGGTGAGCACCGCCGCCGCCGTCAGCGGCAGTGATGTGGCCTACCTCGTGGCGGGCGTTGAATACTCGACCGAGGTGTGGCAGGCGCAATGGCCGCGCATCATGGCAAATGTCATCGACGCCTGTGCACGCAGCGGTACCTCGCTGGTCTTCTTCGACAACGTCTACGCGTACGGCTCCGTGTCAGGCTCGATGACGGAGGACACGCCCTTCAATCCCTGCAGCCGGAAGGGCGAGGTCCGCGCGCGCATTGCCACCACGCTGCTCGAGGCGATGCGCGCCCGCGAGGTCAATGCGATGATCGTCCGATCGGCCGACTTCTACTATCCGCAGTTCGCAGGCGCAACGACCAGCATGCTGAATGCGATCGTTTTCGACCGCCTTCGCGCATCGAAAACGCCGCAGTGGCTTGGGAACCCGTATGTACCACACAGCTTCAGCTATACGCCAGACATCGGTCGTTCGCTGGCACTGCTCGGCACGACTGTCGAGTCCTTCGGTCAGACCTGGCACGCACTGACCACGGCCGAAATGCACACGGGGCGAGAGCTGGTTCGTCTGGCATGCGAGCTGGCCGGCAGACCAGGGAAACTCCAGAACGCGCCGCGTTGGATGATCAGGGCACTCGGCCTCTTTCAGCCCCTGATGCGCGAGCAGGTGGAAATGATGTATCAGTTTGAACGGCCATACGAATTCAGCAGCGCGAAACTGGAGAAGGCGTTCGACGTCCGGGCAAAGACGTATAGGGATGCGTTCCGGCAGGTGTGGGTCGGAGGTGAGGGTGTCAAGCACGGCATGCACAATTCTCCGCACATCTCTTCAACTCCGGCGTTGCAACGCGCGATCTCTGGAGGCTCGCGGTGACGACACCCATCATCATGGTGCTGCTGATGATTGCGCCATTGCTCCTGATGAACATCGCGTCACGCATCACGCATCAACCGTACAACGTCTACCCTCCCGCCGCCGTGGGGCTCGTATTGCTTTTCAGCTTCACGAGTATCGGACACTTCCGCCAGACAGAACTCATGGCGCAGATGCTGCCGGCCTGGGTGCCACAGCGGACACTTATTGTCTACCTCACGGGCGCGCTGGAACTTGCGATTGCGGCAGGATTTCTGTTGCCACCCGCTCGTCGTCTCACCGGCTGGGTCGCCGCGGCCATGCTCGTGATTCTGCTCCCGGCCAACATCTATGCGGCGTTCAATCACGTACCAATGGGCGCACATGCATCGGGGCCACGCTATCTCCTTGTCCGCGCGCCGCTGCAGCTATTCATGTTCGTCTGGGTGTACTGGTTCACGATTCGAACGCCACCCACCGCACTCTCTGCCGCTCCGTAGGACTGCGCCGCCTGTGACTCGCCGACGGCTTTGGTGTGAAGGCGCGCTCGGGTAACCCCTGCTGCCGCGTGGTGCTTCGGCTGTCAGGATCGACCTACAGCGTGCTCAACAGTGGCTTGAGACGGAAGAAGTCATCGGGCACTCCCCGGCACACTTCATTGCCTTGTCGATCGGCGTCCGAGAGCCGAAGATTACTTGCGCGTGAAGCTTCGCCTCTCGAGCTGACCCCAAACGTGTAGCCCGAGGTGCTGGGTCGTGGACGAGCTCAGCGCTTGGGCGCGCGGAGTCGCTGATGATCCGGAGCTCCTGTGTTGCGTATCGGACGCTGATGCCCGAGCGGCTGCACAGGCGCTGTGCGAGCGCAGAGTGCACGGGTCGTTCTCGCAGCGGGCACCAGCCGCGAACGTGTCGATGGAGCAGGAGCATACGAGCAGGTTCTGTCGCATTCGCGGGCGCTGTATGGCGATGTGGCCGTACACATCACGATCAATGAAGCGCGCTGACATCTTTCCAACGGAGCATGTGTGGACGATCTCTCCGATCCAATCGTCAAGCTCTCACGGCCGCTATTGGGGAGGTCGATATGACCTGGTCGCCCCCCGCCATCAAGCCGATCAGCCACGAAGGTGTTGCGGCTGCGTTGCAGAAGGCGCATCGCTACCGCCTGCTCAACGACTCTGTCGCAGCGGAGAGCATCTGCCTCGATGTGCTCAGTGTCGAGCCGGACAACGTCGAGGCGCTCGTGATGCACGTGCTGGCGATCACCGATCAGTTCAGCACCGCGCAGGCAGCAGATCGTGCGCGCGCGCGGATCGCCGTCGCACGTCTCACCGATCCGTATCAGAATGCGTATTACAACGGCGTGATCTGCGAGCGGTGGGCCAAGGCGATGTTGCACCGCGGGGCACCCGAATCAGCTGAGATGGCGTACGATGCGATCGAGAAAGCGTTGGGATTCTATGCCAAGGCCGAGGGTGTGCATCCGCCTGACAACGACGAGGTGATTCTGCGATGGAACACCTGCGTGCGTATGCTGCAGCGTGATCCCCAACTGCGCCCGCGCGAGGCGGAGGCGTGGGAGCCGAGTCTGGAGTAAGCGCGGCGCGGAGACTTCAGCAGTCGAAACCGCGCCGTCGCTGCACTATTTGGGCGTCGGCGCGCGCTTTTGGCCGTCCCACCCCGCACCGTACACAGCGCGTCCAGGCGTCGCGCCCGTGTGCTTGTTGTTCCGCCACACCGCCGTACCGTTGACGAACACATCGCGCACGCCCACCGACAGTTGGTGGGGCTTCTCGAACGTGGCCTTGTCGATCACCGTCGCGGGATCGAAGATCACGATGTCGGCAAAGCTGCCTTCCTTGAGCAGTCCGCGATCACGCAAGCCCAGAATCTGCGCAGTGGACCATGTCATCTTTCGGACGGCATCCTCGAGCGGGAAGAGTCGTTCGTCGCGCGCGTACTTTCCAAGCACGCGCGTGAACGTGCCATATGACCGCGGGTGCACCAGCGCGGTGGTGGTATCAGGGTCGGTTCCGCCGGCGTCACTGCCGATCACGACCCATGGCCGCGCCATCATCGCAGACACATTCGCGTCCGACATGCCGAAGGTCACCTTGCCGAGCTTGTTCTTCTCGCCGACGATGAGTGCGATGGTGGCATCGACCCAATCCATCTTGAGTGCGGCGGCGATCTCGTTCAGTCGCTTGCCTTCGAACTGTTTCCAATCAGGCGTCTTGAAGCCTGCGATCTGATATGCGTTCGGTTGATTGTCCTGGCAGAGGCTCGGTGCGCCGGGCGCAAGATCGGTCATCTCACGGCGGATCCGGGCGCGGAGTGAGGTATCCTGCAGCCGTTCGATCAACTTGCCATCGGCATGTACCCACCCTGGAATACACGCCGAGAGACTGTTGCCCGACGCAGGATACGAGTACATCGTGGCCTTCACGTCCTGACCGGCGGCGCGTGCGGAATCGATCTTGGCGATGGCCGGTGCCGCAAGCGGCCAATTGCGCTGCCCGGCGGCCTTGAAGTGGTAGATCACCACCGGCACGCCTCCATCCTTGCCGATCCGGATCGCCTCGTCCATCGCACCCAGCAGCCCCCCTTCCTCGCCGCGAATGTGTGTGATGTAGGTGCCGTGCAGGGGCGCCATTACTTTGGCGGTTTCGATCAATTCATCGGTGTTGGCGTAGCTGCCTGGCGGATAGATGAGCGCACTGGAAATACCGAAGGCGCCGTCTCGCATCGCATTCCGTACCACTGAGCGCATCGTGTCGAGCTGCGCCGCCGACGCCGTGCCTTCCACGCGCCCCATGGCATACCCGCGCACGGTGGTGGCACCGAGGTAGCTCCCAGCGTTGACGGAAATGCCATGCTGCTCCATCGCCGCCAGCCACTGGCCGAAGCCATGCTCACCGCGGAAGGTGGTCACACGCGCCAGCATCAGGGCGTCATCAGGATCCGCCCCAACGAAGAGTGAATCGACATTCGAGTTCGACGGCGCCGGCGTGGTTGACTCGCCGAGGATCTCCGTCGTGACGCCCTGGGACACCTTGCCGATCACACGACCATCGGCGAACAGCAGCGCATTCCACGAATGAGACTGAATGTCGATGAATCCTGGTGAGACGACCAGTCCGCCCGCATCGACCTTTTCCTTCGTCGCGGCGCCGCTGAGCGCGCCAGCCGGCGCGATGGTGGCGATCCGGTCGCCACGCACGCCGATGTCGCCGTAGTAGTACGGGTTCCCGGTGCCGTCGATGATCCGGCCGTTGGTGATGACGAGATCATAGCCCGACGCATCAGGCGCGGCCTTGGCGCACGCGGTGATGGTCAGCAGGCAGGCGGAGGCAAGGCGCGCGAGCGTGATCCGAGCGAGGCGGTGAAGCATTGGGGCACCTGGGCGGGTGGTCCGGTGTGCTGCTGGGGCGTTCTGGTGGGCAGTCTAGTGGTGGCGCCGGTATCGGTGAATGGCTGAATGCCGCGCGAATCACAGGCATGGGTTGGGGCTCCGGCGCCCTGACGGTTCCAGAGCCGCCGGAGGCGCCCCTATCCAATCCCGGCGATTCCTGACGTTCCGCTCGCCTGGGGCAATCTTCGGTTGGTTCGGCCTGCCCGGTTGAGGACGCAGAGGCGGGTTGTTTCGAGCACCCCCCGAGACGACCACTCCTACTGCAGGATTTCCTGGCAGCCAAACTGGTGAACCAGCTGCTTCGCGCAGCGCCGCAGAGCCACAGAAAACGCCGCATCTGAAAATTTCCGAGTCAGACACGTCCCGCAGAAGTTCTCCCTCTGGCTCTGCGTCTTCGCGTGAGGCGGTCCTTCGTGGTTGCTATTCGTATTTTCCAGCGATTCGTTTGTTGCTGTGTTCGTACGTTCTGGCTGCGAATGCGCTGTGACTGTCCGACACGGCCCCTGCCGAGGTAGCGATGCCGGAGATGCGCGACTCGATCGCGATGACGCTCGTTGGCGTGCTGGTGTTGCTCGCCGGACTGCATGTCTGGTGGGCGATTCGCGGTGTGACCGGCGGCGCTGTCGTTCCCACCACGGCTGGCGGCGTACCACTATTCCGGCCGAGTCGGGCGGCGACGCTTGGCGTTGCGCTCGCGCTGTTGGTTGCGGCGGCGCTGGTCCTTGGCCGGATCGAGTTCGCCTGGACTGCCGTGCCGATGCAGGTCTATCGCGTGGGCATCTGGGTTGTGGCGGCAGCTTTCGCGGGTCGTGCCGTCGGTGAATTCCACTACGTCGGGATGTTCAAGCGGGAGCGGGGAACGGCGTTCGCCCGGATGGACACGATCGTGTACACACCGTTGTGTGTCGTGATGGCCGTCGCGGCGGTCACGGTGGCGCTGTCCTGAGCATGGCGTGTGCTCACCCGATGATCACGATTCAATCCGGGACTTCAGCACGATGGCCCGGGTATGGAGCGTCACCCGATCGTTGCCGATGCGCCGAAAGCCCTCGTTCAGAGTCGGGGCACCGAAACTGCTCGTCGTACTACAGGCCCGAGGCGCCGAAGTACCATCGTGAGGCGGGAGTCCCCAACGACCCCGAGGAGTACGGCCCGACTGTGCGGTAGACGGTGAGTGCCGAATCCACTGAGGCATCGTGCGGACACCGAGCGCCACCGGCAAACCCCAATCATGCACGATCATCATTTCACCGCACGCGATGTACTTTCGGGGATGCCCACCGAGACCCTGCCCGAGCCCGTGCTCGCGCTCCAGATGCGAGGGATCCGGAAGGCGTTCCCCGGTGTGCAGGCGCTGGCCGGAGTGGACCTGGATGTCCGGCGAGGCGAGGTGCATGTGCTGCTCGGCGAGAACGGCGCGGGAAAGTCCACGCTGATGAAGATTCTCAGCGGTGCGCTGCCACGCGATGCGGGGACGATCGAGATCGACGGACGCGCCGCGGCGTTGGCCAGTCCCCGCGAGGCACGAGGCGCGCGGATTGCCATCATCCATCAGGAACTGGCGCTGGTGCCCGAGATGACGGTGGCCGAGAACATCTTCCTTGGCCGTGCGCCAACGCGATTCGGCCTCCTCGATCAGCCGGCGATGGTGCGCGAGGCCACCACGTTGCTGTCGCGACTGGGGGCGAACATCAATCCCAATGTGCTCGTCGCATCGCTCAGCATCGCACAACAGCAGCTGGTGGAGATTGCGCGGGCGCTCTCGCTCGACGCGCGAATCCTGATCATGGACGAACCCACGTCGGCGCTGACGGAGCGCGAATCAACGCGTCTCTTCGCAACGATCACTGGTCTCACGGCGCGGGGTACGGCAATCGTCTACATCTCGCATCGTCTCGACGAGATCTTTGCGATCGGAGACCGGATCACCGTGCTGCGTGATGGGCGCAACGTGGCGACGCAGGAGGTGCGACAGGCCGACCGGCGCGCGCTGGTGCGGTTGATGGCCAATCGCGACGTCGATGAACTCGTGCCACCAACGATACGCACGACTGGAAAGCCACGACTGCGGATCGAAGGGCTGTCGCATGGCAGCACGCTGCATAACGTCAGTTTCAGTGTGCGTTCTGGCGAGATCGTGGGATTCGCCGGCCTGCTCGGCGCTGGCCGAACCGAGATTGCGCGCGCGGTGTTTGGACTCGAGCCATTTGATCAAGGTACCGTGTTTGTCGATGAGCGCCCGGTCGAGATCCGCTCGCCGCGGGATGCCATCGCGGCTGGCATCGGCTTCGTGACCGAAGACCGCAAGCGCGAAGGGCTGGTACTCAGTCGTTCGGTGCGCGATAACGTTGCGCTGCCGATTCTCAAGCGCCTGGCGCGCCTCGGGATCGTGCATCGAACAGCGGAGACCGCGATCGCCGAATCATCAGTGCGTGATCTCAATATTCGCACACCGTCGGTGAGGCAGCTGGCGCAGAACCTGAGCGGTGGCAATCAACAGAAGATCGTGCTGGCCAAATGGCTTGCGACGGGCGCGCGCATTCTCTTTCTGGATGAACCGACGCGCGGCATCGATGTTGGGTCCAAGCAGGAGATTTACGCACTGATCAACGAACTGGCGGCTGCCGGCGTCGCGATCGTGCTGATGTCGTCGGACCTGCCCGAGGTGCTCGGCCTGTCGGACCGCGTGCTGGTCATGCGCGAGGGGCGGATCACGGGGGAGTTCACCCGCGCCGAGGCCAGTGCCGAACGGGTGATGGCCTGCGCGGTGGGGATCTGAGCGCATGATGTCATCGGCTACAGTGCGCCGGATCGTCAGGGGTCGGGAGGCGGGCACCGCGATCGGCCTGATCGTGCTCTGCATCGGACTCTGGATTGCCACGCCGTACTTCGCGACGGCCGCGAACCTCTCCAATGTGGCCGAACAGAGCGCGGTCATTGGCGTGATTGCGATCGGCATGACCTTCGTGATTCTCACCGGCGGGATTGATCTGTCAGTCGGGTCGCTGGTCGCGCTGGTGAGTGTGGTGATTGGTTCAGCGCTGCAGCGGGGCGTGCCAGTATTCGCCGCGGTTGCCATTGGGTTGCTGGCCGGTGCTGTGTGTGGTGCACTGAACGGACTGATGATCACACGCGGCCCGCTGCCGCCATTCATCGCCACGCTTGGCATGATGAGTGTCGCCCGCGGTGCGGCCCTACTGCTGTCGGACGGCCGACCGATCTCGGGCTTCCCGGATGGATTGCGGGCGTTGGCGACAAGTGACGTGCTCGGTGCACCGGCGCCGGTGGTGATGATGCTCACACTGTACCTGCTCGCCTATCTGGTGCTTACGAGGACGGTGTTCGGGCGATACATGTATGCCATCGGTGGCAACGAAGAAGCGACGGCGCTGGCCGGCGTGAATGTCCGGCGCTGGAAGACAGTGGTCTACGCCATCAGCGGCCTCTCGGCCGGTGTCTGCGCCGTGTTGCTGGTGGCACGACTCAACTCTGCCCAACCGATCGCTGGCATCGGCTACGAGCTGGACGCGATTGCCGCGGTCGTGATCGGTGGCACGAGCCTGCTGGGTGGGTCGGGCTCGGTGATCGGCACGCTGATCGGCGCCCTGATCATGAGCGTACTGCGCAATGGGCTCAACCTGCTGGGCGTCTCGTCGTATCTTCAGCAGGTGGCGATCGGCGTCGTGATCATCGCCGCGGTTCTGATCGACATGGCACTCCGCCGACGGGTTCAACGCTCTTCCCGATAGATCGCATGCGCGCCACACTGTTCGTCCGTCGATGTGTGCTACTGGCTGCTGCGGTACTCGTGACCGGCTGCAACCGCGGCGCCGACGCCAGCGCGAGGCCCACGGTCGCCCTGGTGGTGAAGACGCTCAACAATCAGTTCTTCATCGACATGGAGGCGGGGGCGAAAGCTGCGGCCGACAGTCTCGGACTCGAGCTGATCGTCCAGGCGCCGGAGCGTGAGATCGACGTCGAGCGCCAGATGCAGATCGTGGAGAACCTGATTCAGCGCAAGGTGAGGGTGCTGATGCTGGTGCCCAACGGGTCGAAAGAGATCGTGCCAGCGGTGGTGAAGGCGAATGTGGCGAAGATTCCGGTGGTGGTGGTTGACTCGCGAGTGGATGACGGCACGCTGAAGGCAGCGGGAGGCACCGTCGCGACGTTCATTGGCTCCGACAACGAAGACGGTGGGCGGATGGCCGGCGCGTATCTCATCGAGCGGCTTGGCGGCACAGCGAAGGTCGCGATACTCGAAGGAGTGCCAGGCCACGAAACCGCCGACGCACGGTTGCGTGGGTTTCGCCGCGCGCTAGCTGGAACACCGGCGATGCAGATCGTTGCGTCGCAGCCCGCGAACATGGAGCGCGATCAGGCGTTCAACGTCACCCAGAACATCCTGCAGGCGCATCCCGACATCACGGCACTGTTTGCCTGCAATGACGTGATGGCGTTGGGTGCATTGGAGGCGATCGCCGCGGCGGGGAAGGGGACTGCCATCAGTGTGGTTGGGTTTGATGCGCAGGATGATGCGCGGAAGGCGATAGCGGAGAAACGCATGGCGGCAACCATCGCGCAGAACCCGCGCGAGATGGGGCGACTGGCTGTGCTGACGGCGCATCGGCTGCTCAAGGGCGAGTCCGTTCCCACTGAGCAACCGGTTGCGATCAGTCTGGTGCGGTGAGACCCTGGTAGTCGCCGCTTCCTGGATCCTCGTTCACGCACAGCGTTGCGCCACGACGAGTGGCCAGACTGAGAGTTCTCTCTAAAGCCGCTGCTGTTGCTCTTCCCAAAAAAGTTATGCCCGACCGCTGTAGAACCCGCCCCCTCCGTGTCTCTGTGTCTCTGTGTCTCTGTGTTAAGCTGTTAGTTGGCAGTTGCAGTTGCCGTCACAACCGTCACCGCCGAGACCCCTCGCCCTACAAACGCATTCGATGTAACAGGCGCGAGGCCACTGTTCGAACGCCAGCCTACTGTTGTCGCAAGGTGTTGACCCCGACCCGATCAAGAGACTGACTGATGCACCAGATGATTCGTCCCTCATCTCGCAACGAAACTCCACTGATGTCGCGTATCGTGGCCGGAGCCTGGCGAATGAGCGACTGGAACTGGACGCCTCAGGAACGGCTGCGCTGGGTTGAGCAGTGTATCGAGATGGGCGTGACCACCTTTGATCACGCTGACATTTATGGCGGCTATACCGTGGAGCAGCTCTTCGGCGAGGCGCTGGCACTTGCTCCGGCGCTCCGTGCACAGATGCAGCTGGTGAGCAAGTGTGGTATCTGCCTCACGACGGAGAATCGTCCAACACACCGCGTCAAGCACTACGACACGTCGTCCGAGCACATCATTCGCAGCGCGGAAAATTCACTCCGCATGCTGGGTACTGATCATCTCGAACTGTTGCTCATTCACCGGCCGGATGCGCTGATGGATGCCGATGAGGTGGCCGCGGCATTCACGCATCTCCAGCTGATGGGCAAGGTGCAACACTTCGGGGTCTCGAATTTCACGCCGTTGCAGTTCGACCTGCTCCAGAGTCGATTCCCGCTGGTCACGAATCAGATCGAGCTGCATCCGCTGCACCTCAGCCCGTTGCATGACGGTACGCTCGATCAGTGTCAGCAACGTCGAATTCAGCCGATGATCTGGTCACCGTTGGCGGGTGGCCGGCTGATGACGAGTCAGGACGGCGTACCGAGCCGTGTGCGCGGTGTGCTCGAGTCCATCGGAGCGCGACATGACGTGAGTGCTGCGACGATCGCGTTCGCCTGGCTGCTGCGGCACCCGAGCCGGCCGATTCCGGTAGCCGGGTCACGACGGATAGCGGCGATGCGTGAGGCAGTCGCGGCGCTCGACGTGAGATTGGACGCGCAGGAGTGGACGGAGATCTGGGCGGCGGGGAGCGGGCACGAAGTGCCGTAACGCACCCGGCGTTCGAACGCTCTGCGATCGATGTATCGCGCTGTACGCAGCCACATCCCTCATCGAACGCCAGAACTCAGCGCCCCCCTGCCGGAAGATGCGCGGTCAGATAGTTCGTGAGCAGCGTATACAGATGCACCGTGGTCCCCTCGCCTTCGAAGATGCCATGCGTGCGATTCGGATAGGCCATCATCTGGAATGGCTTGTTGGCCGCCACCAGCGCATTGATCAACCGCTCGGTGCCCTGATAGTGCACGTTGTCATCGCCCGTGCCATGCACCACCAGCAGGTCACCACGCAGTCGGTCGGCAAAGGTAAGCGGCGAGCTCTGGACGTAGTCCGCCTCGTTCTCTGACGGCAGACCCATGTACCGTTCTTGATAGATCGTGTCGTAGAGATGCACATCCGGCACTGGCGCGACGGCCATTCCGGTGGCGTACACGCCAGGCGTGCGGAACATCAGGTTGAGTGTCATCGAGCCGCCACCACTCCAGCCCCAGATACCGAATCGCGTCGAGTCCACCCACGGCCAGCGTCCGATGGTACGTGCGGCGCCCGCCTGATCGTCGCTCGCCAGCACACCGATCTTTCGATACACCGATTTCCGCCACGCGCGGCCGCGGGGTGATGGAGTGCCGCGATTGTCGAGTGTGATCACGGCGTATCCGCGCTGGGTCATCATCAGATGCCAGGGATCGATCGCGCTCCAGTCGTCGACCGCGGTCTGTCCGGCCGGCTCGCCGTACACCATGAACACAACCGGATACCGTTTGGTGGAGTCGAACGCAGCGGGATACATGACCAGGCCGTCGAGTGTCGTCCCGTTCCCCGCGGCAACCCGCACGAACGACGCGCGCCCGCGGCGCAACGTCGCAACGCGCCCCTGAAGCTCGGCGTTGTCAGTCAATGTGCGGATCACGTCATGTGATGGCAGGCGTACCAGTTCGACCTTTGGCGCCGTGTTGACGTTCGAGAACGTGTGCACGGCGAAGGCGGCGCCGGGTGCCACGCGATAGCGATGTGTGCCTGACTGTGAAGCGGGGCTCAAACGCGTTGCGGCACCACCAGCCAGCGGAACACGATAGAGATAGCGTTGTGTGGCATTCTCCGGTGACGCGCGAAAGTAGAGTGTCCCACTGACGGTGTCGATACCAGCGACATCGTCAACGTCGTAGTCGCCGGTGGTCAGCAATCGTGTATCGCTGCCGTCGCGTGAGACGCTATAGATGTGTCGCCAGCCGTCGCGGTCACTGACCCACAGGAACCGTCGTCCCTGATCGATCCACGTCCAGTCATCAACGACGTCCACCCATGCGCTGTCGCGGTCCACGAGAATCGGCGCCACGCGCCCGGTGAGCGCATCGCCCTGCAGCACGGTGAGCGTATTCTGCAGTCGGTTCAGATGCTGCATCATAATGTGGGTGGAGTTGGCCGCCCATTCCATGCGTGCGAGGTAGATGTTGCGTCGATCCCCCGGCACCTGCATCCAGCGTGTGACCCCACCACCCGCTGCCACGACCCCGATCCGGACGGCAGAGTTGGTGGTGCCGGCTTTCGGATACTGTACTGGGGTGGTGAAGGAGTAGAGGCTGTCGGTGTTGTTGATGAGCAGGAAGTCGCGCACGCCGGTGGCGTCGAGCTGCCAGTAGGCGATGTGTGTGCCGTCGGGGCTCCAGCGGAATCCATCGCGGTTGCCGAACTCCTCCTCGTACACCCAGTCGAAGGTGCCGTTGATGGTGGTGCGTGACCCGTCGCGGGTGAGGGGTGTGATACGCTGATCGCTGAGGCGCTCGACGTACAGGTTGTTCTCGCGGACGTAGGCCACACGGTCACCTTGCGGCGAGAACTTTGCGAACATGAGGGTCTTCGGCGTGGCGGCAACGCCGCCGAGTTTGCGCAGCCGACTGGTGCCGAGGTCGAGGACCCAATAGTCACCGCGGGTGTTGGCGCGCCAGACACGAGCGGTGTTGGTGAAGAGCAGCAGCCGTGTGCCGTCGGCTGAGAACGAGAATGACGAAGGTTTCAGCGGCGTCGAGTCACCACGTGGAATGAGCTGCTCACTTCGCACCACGACGGTCTTTGCAAGCGAGACCGGGTCGACGCGCACGAGGTCTGCGCCTGAGCCGCCAGCGCGTTGCTCGAAGTCGTAGTAACTCCTGCCGTCCGCCGCCCAGATGAAGCGAGGGACTGGCGCGGTGGTGAACAGATCGGTGTTGAAGATCCGTTCCACGGTGAGCAGCGAGGTGTCGGCGGCCTGTGCGGGGAGACCCGTTGCGATGGCCGTCGCGAGTGTCAGGGCCCGGAGGAGGAGATCACATCGGCGGACGAATCGCATAGAGGCGAGGCAGGGTGACTGGACGGCGGTGCGGCAGAGTGAAACTGCCTCAAAGGCAATTTTCGCTCGTGCGGTGTTCGCTCTGGCGCCGGCCGGCTTGGCTGGCCGCCCAGCTGGCGCGTACGCCGAAGTTACTGCGCGCGCTGCGCGCGGGACGACTCCGTAGTATCGGTGACGGTCTTCGCGCTGACGTGATCGCGTGAACGCCCGCGCGACGCGCCTCGCCGCTGCTCCGATGCGCGCCCGGCGGTGCGCGTCCGGCGGTGCGTCTCGCTACTTTCGCGCGCGGGGGCGCCCCGCGTCGACCGACGGCGGTATGCTTGTGCACGAGGGCAATCATCTGCCCGGTCGTCAACCGCGATTCTTTCACGTCGATACTCCTGTCTCTTTCTGCGGTGAGTCCAATAGGGTCGACTGTTCAGTTCATGTCGGAAAAGATGGCGGGGCGGCCGTTAAAGGCATCACTGCTCAAGGTGGGAATTGTGCAGCCAGCGGCGCCAACACACAGCATTGCCGAATGCTCGGCGGGGGAGCACTGAGGGCCAGTATTCCCCCGCTGCTCGCGCACACCGCTCTCCGACCGACGTCGTGCTCAGAAACCTTGGATATATCTGAGTATTATCTCCGCCGATCCGGTGAGTCCATTCGAGTCGCGGACGATCATCGTGACAGCGACGGGTTCGTCTACGAATCGCTGTCCCCCGGTCAGGAGCAGGAAGTTGACGCCCGTGACGCATGACAGACACGCACCGGTCAAAACTCCGCTGCTGGACAGCACGATCGCACTGGCGAAGGCGGATCCTGGAGCAAGTGACCAGGTGTAAGGCGCGGTCCCGCCCTGCGCAGTCATGGTGAATGGTGCGACGGTGCCGAACGTCGGATTGGTGATGCGTAAGACCGGTACGATGGAGATGCGGGGCGGCGTGACCGTCGTGACCGTCACCGTGGCCGAGCCGGAGATACCGCTGACCCGCGCACGGATTGTTGCAGTTCCCGCCGCATTCGCACTGACCGATGTCGTGCCAGACGTCGGCGCACTGTTCGACGGTAACGCGACCGCGTCATTGCTCGACGTCCACTGAACGATCCGGCCGGTGATCACGGTGCCGTTCGCCTCGCGGGCGACGGCAGTGAATGCCCTCGACGTGCCGGGAGTCATTGTCAGCGACGCAGGCGTGACCGTCACCGTCGCCACCACAGCCTGTGCACAGCCAGCGGCCGATGTGACGTCGCCCGCCATCGTCACCTGCACGGTCGTTTCGCGCCCGACAAGCTCTGTCCCGGCGGCGTCGAGTCGCGACGTGCGAACGGTGTACGGCGTCAATGCGCCAGGCGCCGGCACAGCTGGAACGGTCAACACAGTCTGCGAATCACCTTGGGCGAAGATGAACTCCTTCTCATAACCACCGCTCACTCGTGTAAGGCGTACCCGCACCCGTTCGCTAGCCGACGGAACGCAACCGGTGGTGCGCAGGTGCACATCACCAGACGCTGTCAGCAGATCGAGATCAGCCGCCGTGTAAGTCGGGTCACTGAAACGCGATTGCAGCACCTGCAAGTCGGTGAGTGGTCCGCGAGGCCTGAGTACGCCAGCCATCGGTTCCACGGCCGTCAGCGACAGTTGCCCATCCCCGTTGAAGTCAGCGAAGGGAAACATGTTCTCCTGCAGCACCGTCCCAAAGATTCCGTCACCATTCACGTCGCGCTTCGGATGTTGCTCCTCACCATCAAAGCTTGCGCTGCCGTCAAACACAATCGCCGACATCAGATCGCGCCACCGCCGGAAGTCGGACATGTCGATGGTCGCGTCGGCACGAACGTCGCTCGTCAGCAATGGTGTGCCGCTGAACGGATCGACGCGCGTGTTACCATCGGCGGTCCCGTCATCGATGTCGAGAAGTTGGTCGAGTACCTCGGTTGTCCCAAAGATCCTATCGAGTTCGAGCGCGGCGGCGAATCCGTCCACCTGACGCTGACCACCAACTCTGACCCCAAAACTCGCTGTCTGCCGCAGAATTTCGCGGATCACGTTCTGGCTCTTCGTTGGAGCCGGGATGCTCGGCTTCACCGCCAGCAGGTACCCAACGACGCCAGTGACATACGGCGCAGAGAATGACGTCCCGTCGATGAACGCGTACGCGCCAATTGTTGCGGCAGCGACGCGCAGTCCTGGTGCCGAGATATGGCCCGCAGTGTTCGAGAAGTCCGCTCTGGTATACGTCACGCTCGTCCCGGAGTCGACAGCGCCATCCGCCTCCACGACGATGATCGCTTCATGGTTGCTCACCCCTAATCCTGCATTGTTGAGTCCCGAATTGTATTCCGCCAGCTCTCCAGCGTCATTTCCCGCAGAAGTCACAATCACAGGCAAGGGCTGCGTGAACGCCAGTTGCTGCAAGACCTGATCGACAATCGCACCCGCGTTGGTGGCCTGGGCGCGTGACGTGGGGTTGATCGACGGGCGCGACAATTGAGTCCATGTGTAGCCGAGGCTGACATTGACCACCCGGATCTCCGGCCGCGCCCGCAGAAGGGCGTTCAAGGAAAATATGATCGCGGCGTCGGTGAAGATTGGTTCGCCTTCGGGCGCCACGACGCCAAGGAAGAGACGCGCGAAGGGATTCGTGCCGTCGATGCCAACACCATTCCCCTGCTCGGCACCGATGATGCTCGCGACTTGCGTGCCATGATTTTCGGCGCGCTGGCGTCCGACGGGCGTGCTGACGTTGCGCAGATCTTCATTGGTCAGATCGAATCCGAGATCGAGCACACCCGTGGCGACAGTACGCCCCTCAGCGCGCAGATGTGGATTGAGGTTCCACATCTGTGGTGCGCGGATCGCTGCCAGCGCCCACGTCCCGAGATTCGGATGGCCCGCGTAATCACGGCTCGTCCAGTTCCAGTTCACCGTTTCACTCCCCGTCGGCGTGATTGACTGCGCCGAGTTCACCATATCTGCCAGTGCCACCAGCACCTCGGGCGCGGCACGCAGGGCGGTCAGTGCCTCGGTCATCGCGAGGTGCGTGGTGGTCGGCAGTCGCAGCACCATGAGCGCCCCGGGCCCCCCGTCATTGCCGGCGATGCCGCCCACAATCGTCGCGCCGAGCCGCTGCAGGAGAGCGTTCATACCACCCACCGTCGCGTCAGGGCTGATGCCGACGAGTGCCGTGTTGAACGAAATGCGCATGCCAGGCAGATCGGGGTGCCCAGTGGTGTAGTCCTGACTACGCAGGCGGAAGGTGGTGTCGGGCACTGCCGTCAGTGCTTTTGCGGTCGGCTGCCCCGGAAGCTGCCCCGCCGATGGTGTGGGCACAGGCTGGGCCGTCGGCGGTGTTGCATCGCGGCACGCAGCGAGCAGTGCCAGTACGGCAACTGTGGCCCTGCGGTATCGGACCAGGCGCTGTGACATGATGACGCTCCTCTGAATGCGCTGAAGGGGTGGGCGGCGGCTGAGATGCCGCGGCCTGCATCACGAGGAACGGACCGACGTCGCCCTAGTCTCTCGGCAAGGGCGAGAGACAATCCAGTCGGATCGCCCGTTGTTCAGTGCAGCCGGGCGCATAGCTTGACCCATATGCCCGGCCAGCCGCCCTCAGGATCCCCGATCGAGTCCGTCATTCAACGCTTTGGCCGCATGGTCATGTCAATCGGACGACGTGCAGGACTGGCCGACGGCGACCTGGATGAGTTGATCCAAGGTGTGCGGCTGCGACTCTGGCGAACCCAGGGCGACGATGCGCGCGCGGAAACCGTCAGTGCCTCGTACGTCCATCAGGCGGCGCGGTCCGCCGCGATCGACATCGTGCGCGCTCGCCGCACGGTGCTCGCGTCGGCGTCAGAATCAATCCACGACACGATCATTGCCGACACCACGAGCCAGCCAGACGTGCAGCTCGAGGAACGCGAGACCGCAGACCGCATCATGGCGGAAGTCGAGACCCTGGCGCCTGACCGTCGTGTGGCAGTGAAGCTGCATCTGGCCGGCTATCAGCGCGAAGAAATTGCGTCGCTCCTTGGATGGTCGGACGTGCGCACACGCAATCTGGTGCATCGCGGTATGATCGACCTTCGCACTCGTCTTGCAGCTCTGGGCCTTGCGCCATCAGGAGGGTCGTGAATGGACGACAATGCCTTGCGGCAGCTTATTCGCTCACGGATTGACAACGTTCCCGAATCTCGGACGGACTGTCCGCCGCCGGAGGCACTCGAGTCGGTTGCCTTCTCGCCACGCGGTGACGCAGCACAGCGTGCGATTCTCGAGCATGTCGCAACCTGCGCTCCGTGCCGAGGAGAGTTTGACCTGCTGCGCACGGCGCAGGCGGCTGCGCCGGGTGCGCGGCGCTCGCCGCTGCCACGCTGGATTCCGGCGCTGGCGGCAGCATCGCTGATCGTCGTCGTGTCGCTGGTCGCGTTCAGGGACACTGACAGTGTGGTGCGCGGCGGTGACAACGCAGGCAGTGGGGTCGAATTGTTGCCGCCCACGCGTGCGACCGACGGCGTCACGTTGCGCTGGAGCGCAGTGGCCCAAGCCGTCAGCTACCGAGTCGAGGTGACCGACGGCGACGGAAACCTCGCCTTCAGTGCCGAGACGGCCGACACCGTCGTCATTACGCCGTCGCTGCAAGGCGAGGGGCTGCGCTGGGCTGTCGAGGCACGTCTGCTCGATGGCTTGGTGCGCACTTCCAAACTCGACACGCTGCCCACCTCACGCTGATACAGACAGCCACGCGTACAACTATCGCTGCGCTGTGAACCGGTACGCGGGATCACCGACCAGCTGAAACACCGCCCATTCCGATGGCGGCCGTCCGTTCCGCATCTGCGCCCGTTTGGCTGCCAGCAGCGCCGCACCGGCATCCGCACCGGCGTGCAGCTGGCGGTGAAACTCTCGCATGATCTCTGACGCCGCACGATCGGACAGATCCCACTGTGTGGCAACCACCGCCTGCGCACCACCGAGTAACAACGGCGCCGTGAATCCGCCCAGCCCTTCGCTCCGCCCGGTATCAGATTGACCGGTGCGACAGGCCGACAGCACCACCAGTCCGGCCGAGATGCCAATGTCATCCATCTCCCACGCGTGCAGATCACCGTCCTGTCCGCCGCCAGCGGACAGCATGATCGCGCTTCGACTCTCGACCACCGGATCGACCACGGCGTGCGCGGCGATATGCAGCGCTGCAACCCGATCGGTGCGCTGGTACAGCGTCGCCTCGCGCGCCGCATCACCCACCAGCGCCAGACTGCCTTGCCCTTGCCCCGTGACGCTGCGCACTTCGCCGTTGGCACGACGGAGCGTGCGCATCGCCATACCGTTCAGCGGCGAGAGTCTACCGGGCTGCTCTACCGCGATCGCGAACGTGCCGGATCGCGGCGGCTGCACACGATTGCGCAGAATAGGCAGCACCGCCGGCGATGCGAGCGATGCCACATCATACGCGTCGAGCACCGTTCGGCCGTCGGGAAGTCGCAGCACATCGAACGGCAGCCCCTGAATCGGCCCGTCGCCAACGATCAGCAATCGCGTCACGCTCGGCGGCAGCAGTCGTGACGCAGACCCAAGCACCGCGGCCCCAAGCTGGCGGCGGAGTGCGTCCGCGCCGTCGCCTGCCTCGAGGAGCCGGCGGAGGCGTGAGACGAGTGGCTTGAGGGAGTCAGCGCTCATCACGGTAACGGCGGCCACACGCTGCCGCGTGACGACGAACACGGTGGTGGGTTCCTGCCGTTCACCGGTGACGTAAAAGAGCATCGCCTCTGATTCGGCAAGCACCGAGCGCACGGTGGAGTCACTGCCGCTGGCTTCCGATGCTCGTGCACGGGCGACACTTGGAATGCTGCTCCGATCACTCATCGACGCGGCGCGCATCAATCCGTCGGTCAGCTCACGGGCGCGTCGGTCGGCTGCGAGTGCGAACGCGGCTGGCGCGCGCCCGCCGGTGGCGAGGGCGTTGATGACCGTCGCCACGCCGAGGTCGGGATCAACCTGATCAAGCCCGCTTCCACGAAACGCCGTCTGCCGCAGTTCGGGTTCGGTGAGAGTAGTACGGAACTCCGAGAAACTCAGGTACGCTTCGCGCAGCCGACGCTCTGCCAGTTCGAGATCGCCCCGGCGAGCGGCAATCTCTGCCACGCGCGCCAACAGCACGTAGCCGCGCAAGCTGCCGCGGACCCTACGATCTGGAATGCCAAAGTGCGTCGCAGCCACCTCGAGTGCACCGTCCTCGATGGCCGTGACACCGCGGATAAACGCGTACGACACGCCCGTGCCTTGTTTGTCCCGTTCGAACTGTGCCCACAGCTCTTCGGCAAGACGTCGTGCACCGGACCGATCGCCGCGGCTCCGCGCCAGATCGACCTGAATCACCAGACTTCGCTGTCGCGCGAGGCGATCGCCGAGTTGTCGCATCGTAGCCTCAACCGCAGGCAGCGCGGCCGCTACACCAATCGTGTCACCGCGTCGCAAGCGCACCTGCAGCAACGAAAGCTGCGTCGACTGAAAGCCGATCTGGTCACCGAGTGTGCGAAACTCGGCGATCGCGCGCGTCAGAAATGGCACGGCAGTCAGCTCGTCGCCAAGGTCTGCGAACAGTTGACCCAGTCCGAGCGACGCCCACGCACCCGCCGAGCGATTCCCGCTCCGTGTACTCTCAGTCACGGCGTCGCGAAAGGCGCGTTGTGCAGCAGAGTAACGTCCCGAATTCTTCAGGGTTGCACCAAGCCATTGCAATGATGCGGCGCGCCCCGTGCCATCCCCCAGTGCCGCCTGCTCGGTGGCGGCCTGCCGGAAATATTTTGCGCTCGAGTCGACAAAAATGCCGCCGCGGCTGTTGAACGCCTGTCCGACCGTGAACAGGCACGACGTGCGCGCGCGACCGGCCGTGCCTCGGGGTACCAGTGCCAGACCACGCAGCGCCTCGGGGTAGGCCAATGTGTCGGACATGATGATGCGCACCTGCGCCCGCATACATGCCACGCCGGCGGCGGCCTCCGGGCGTGACGTGCCAGCGAACGAATCGGCGGCCGTGAGCGGCACCAACGCCGCAGGTGCACCAACCGTGCGCACCCGGAATTGCGCCAGTCGTAACAGCGCGCCACCGGTCGCGCTGGAATCATTCGAGCGACGCGCGAGGATCAACGCCTCGCTGGCGAAGGAATCGGCCGGCGCCAAGCGGCCCTGCTGCCCCGCAACGGTCGAGCGACCCAACCAGGCGTGCGTCGCAATCGCATCATTGATCGGGGCGTTGGACAGCAGGCGTACATACAGCGAGTCGGCCCGGGCGAACTGTCCGTCGTAGAGATCGAGGGTCGCGAGCCCAA
This sequence comes from Gemmatimonadales bacterium, assembly GCA_038215035.1. Lineage (GTDB taxonomy): Bacteria > Gemmatimonadota > Gemmatimonadetes > Gemmatimonadales > Gemmatimonadaceae > JACMLX01. The sequence goes on from JBBQRH010000005.1 coordinate 114,846, forward strand.
GGCGCGCCGGCCGATCGGCGGGATTACGTCGGAGGTTGTTGGTCCATGTCGAGCGCAATCTGGCCACTTGCCGCGATTCGGACGCGCGCCGCGCACGCGTGATGATTTCCTCCGCCACCTGTGGCGTGCTGGCGGTGGCCGGTGGCTGTGCGGTGAGCACGTTCACGCCCGCCACGTCCGCGCCGAGCGCGATCAGGAAAATGCGCAGCTGCCGGACCATCTGCACCGCCAATGGCCGGGGTTGTCGGAGGACGTGGTACGGCGGGAGTCGAAACATCAGCTCGATTTAATCTGCCGCCGGGTGCCCGGCGTGTCCACCGCCGGCGGGGTGAGTCAGCGGGACCATGCCCTCCGTTACTCGGGACGTAGCGGCCAAGCAAGGGTCGTTGCGCACGCTGCGCAGACACCTCCTCGTCCCATCACTCGCCGGAGAATCTTGATGCTACGAATCCCCCTGTCCTCGCTTGCGTCGGCCGCCCTGCTGGCGCTGGCCCTCGATCCTGCCGTTGCGCAGGTGCCGATCAATCCGATACGCCTGAAGATCGTGCTTCGCCCGGACCCTCAGTGCAACCGCCAGAGGTATGCATTCTGCCACAGACTGCCTGAGGGCAATCAGACGTGCAGCAGTCGATCTCACGGCAGCGCAAACGCCACCACACTGTCGCCGCGGCCAAAACGATCGCCGTCGCCGCCGGCCGCGATCACCACGTACTGACGGCCGTTCGCTCCGACGTACGTCATCGGCGTCGCCTTGGCTGCAGCGGGTAGTGCCGCACTCCACAGTTCCCGACCACTCTCGACGTCGAACGCGCGGAAACGCTGGTCGAGGGTTGCACCGATGAACACGACTCCGCCGGCAGTGACGATTGCACCGCCGAGGTTGGGGGAGCCCAATGCTGGTCCCGTCGTCGCGGCTGGCGTGGGGTTGCCGAGTGGTGTCGACCAGAGGATGCGGCGCGCGGCGATGTCCACGGCGACCAGTGTTCCGAACGGCGGTGGAGTACACGGTGCGCCATCGGGTCCGATCAGCAGGCCGCGCACCTGATAGAACGGTGTGCCGCGCAGCCGATTGACCTGGTGCCCGAGTCGCGACGCTTCGCTTCGGAGCGCGGCGATGTCCGTGCCGTCGCCGGGTACGAGGCGAACGAACGCGGCGATGGTGTTCACCGGCACGATCGCGATCTGTCGAGCGGGATCCCACGCCACGCCGCCCCAGTGCGCACCGCCGACATTGGATGGGACTGCGAGCGTGCCTTGCAGGCTGGGCGGCGTGAAGATGCCATCGTTGCGCAGCGACGCGATCTGCGCGCGACACGCTTCGCGCGCTGCTGACGTCACTCCGAACGCCTGGTCCGCCGTGAAGCGGTGCGGACTGAGCGGAGGGATCGCGCTGAAGGGTTGCGTTGGCCACGCCTGCTCGCCGACCACGTCACTCGCCGGAACGCGCCGTTCTTCCACTGGCACCAGTGGCTCGCCCGTCTCGCGATCGAGTACGAAGAGCATCCCCGTTTTCGTGGCCTGCAGCACGGCACTCCGCGCGCGTCCGTTGATCGTCAGCTCCACCAGCGCCGGCGGCGAGGCGTTGTCGTAGTCCCAGAGATCGTGGTGCACGGTCTGGAAGTGCCAGACGACCTTGCCCGTCGCCGCACGGAGCGCCACGACGCTGTTTGCGTAGTCGTTGCGACCGAGCCGCTTGCCACCGTAGTAGTCGGGGCTTGGTGAGCTGGTCGGAATGAACACCAGTCCACGCGCGGTGTCCGCCGCTATCACCGACCAGGCGTTCGACGCGCCGGTGCGATGTGCATCTGCCCCCATCCACGAGGTGTAGGCAGCGTCACGTGCGTCCTGTGGCACGGGATCCCAGCTCCAACGCTTGGCACCGGTGCGCGCGTCGTACGCCCGCACTTCGCCGCTCGCGGCGTCAGTGCGATTGTTGTCCGCTACCGCGGATCCTATGATGATCATCCCGTTCACGATCGCAGGCGGCGACGTGACTGCGTACTCCGCGAGCTCGAACGGCGCGTTGCGCAACCCTTCTCGCAGCGAGATCACGCCATCGTTGCCAAAGCGCTGGCAGGGGCGACCATCCTTCGCGTCCAGCGCGATCAGTCGCGCGTCGGTGGTAGCGGCGATGATGCGCCGCCGGCAGTGTGCTGTTGCTGGGGCGTCCGCGTCCAGCCAGGTGGAGACGCCGCGCGACGTGAAGTCGCCGAATCCCGAGCCCACACCGACCTTCGCGTCGTATCGCCAGCGTTCCGTGCCGGCGATGGGATCGAGCGCGATGATCTTGCCAAGTGGCGTGCTCAGGTAGAGTAGTCCGTCGATCAGGATCGGCGTGGCTTCGAAGGAGCGATTCCCGGGCTCGAGTTCTCCGGTGTGATACGTCCACGCGACGGCAAGCTGCGAAACGTTGGCGCGGTCGATCTGTGCGATGTCCGCGAAACGCGAGCCGCCGCGATCGTTGCCGTAGGCGGGCCACTCAGTAGGTGCGGGGCGCTGCGCGTGTACCTGACCTTCGACAATCGCCGTCGAACAGAGGAGGATCAGAATCAGGCGACGCATGGTGTGGTGTCCGTTGAGGTGCATGCTGCACGATCGGTATCCGGACACGCGATCGCCAGCCTACAGGGATCAGCGGGACCGCAGCGCCGCTGAGCGGCTGTCAGCCAGTCGATGCGGCCGCACGGTAGCGCCGGCTCCAGCTCAGCGACGTCCCATCGTGCAAGACTACGCGATAGTCACCGTGCGACCATGGCTGAATCTCGTCGATGGCATCGAGCCGGACAACGTCACTCTTGTTGATGCGGAGGAAGCCCTTGGGATCGAGCCGCGCGGCGAGCGCGCTGAGTGTGCGTCGCACGCGGAACGTCCGGCCACCCGAGCGTACGTCGCAGTAATTGCGTTCGGCGCGAATGTGGTCGATGCGCTCGACCGGCAGCAGCAACGCACGATCGGCTTCATACACGAGAAGGCGTGTCAGGAACGGCGCCGTCGACTCGACGAGCTCGGTCACGGCGCGCATCCCTCGTCGTCGGGCGGTGGGTACCCCGGTGAGTAGGGCTGCGGCGCGGTGCATGGCGGCCGCAAGTCGCTGCGATTGGACGGGCTTGAGCAGATAGCCGATCGCATGCGCATCGAACGCGGCTAGCGCAAACTCGTCGTACGCGGTGCAGAAGATCGTCAGCGGCATGTCGTCGCCCAGTGCCTGCACCACGCCGAATCCGTCCAGCCGCGGCATCTTGATGTCCAGCAGCACGAGATCAGGGACGAGCGCGGTGATGCGATCAACTGCGGCTTCTCCGTCGTCAGCCTCGCCCACCAGTTCCACGTCGCGCATCGAGGCGAGCAGTCGCGCCAGCTGCGCACGTGCGGGCGCTTCATCGTCGACGATGAGCACGCGGATCATGGCCACGTCGCTGGTGGAGGCGCCAGCGCTTGCGTGCCTATCGGTTGCGGCAGCATGATCGTCACCATGAATCCGCCGCCTGGCGCGTTCTGCGCCGTCATACTGGCCGTGTCACCATACAATAGCGTCAAACGACGAGCGGTGGTGGAAAGCCCGGTGCCTGATGTGAGGGGATCACGACCCACCGGCACGCCAGGTCCATCGTCATGCACACGTATCGCGAGGAGTCCACCATCGAGCGTGACGTGCACGTCGATGCACCCTTGACCGTCCCGCTCGAGTCCACCGTGCCGGACGGCGTTTTCCACCAGCGGCTGGATCAGCAGCGGTGGCACCGGCGCGGTGTCGAGTTCAGAGGGTGAGTTTACGGTGATTGCCAGCCGTGCGCCAAACCGAGCCCGCATCAGTTCTGCGTATGCCCCAAGCAGCGCTAGTTCTTCCCTCAGCGGCACGGTCGACGCATCGGTGGCACGAAGCGATGCGCGGAGCAGGTCCGAGAGCTGGCCGAGCAATCGGTCCGCACGCAGAGGATTCTGGTGTAGTTGGGACGCGATCGTGTTGAGCGCGTTGAACAGGAAGTGCGGTTGCAACTGGAGACGCAGGCTGCGCAGTTGACTCTCGGCCAACGCCCGCTCGAGTTCCGCGCGCCCAACCGCCTGCGCGCGACGCTCGGCGACGGAGTCGGCCAAGGCCAGCCCGGCGAGGATCGTCGCAGTACCGATGAGGGCACCGGGCAACTCCATCAGGTAACGCAGCGGCATCCGGCCGTAGTCATAGGCGCCGAGATGAACGAGCGGGAACAGCAACGAACGGGTGCCCCACATGAAGCTCGTGTTCACGAGGCTCAGCACTGTGCCGAACCCGAGGTAGGCGGGGAGCCGCGCGGCGAACTGTGTCCCACGCAACGGTGCGCGGCGCCACACGAGGTAGATGAACCAGCTGAGGAGCAGCGCACCAGTCGCACCGGTGCCCTCTTCGATGAAACGCGGGAGAAACGTGTCGGGGTGGTCGCGGACCACATCGTCGAGCCAGAACCGAGCGAACCGGAGCGCGAAGAACGTTCCGTGCGCCAACGTGGACGCGATGATGAACTCGCGTGGCGTGACGGCAGATGCGCGGGGCAGGGCGTGGCTCACGATCGCAATCTCGTGCGTTCTGCCCGCCACTCCAAGCGTCCCGGGGACGTCGGGGACGTGCGACGGGACGAGCGGTATAGCCAAGTCGTGCCCGGATGGAATCTCGATCGAATCAGCGCCTGCCACCTCCAACCCGCGGGGCCGCGGCCGACTGTCGGCTGCCCAAGATGAATCTTTCCGCACGCGGAATCCGTCCTGCATGGCTCAGACGCCGTGATCGGCAACCGTCGTTCATGTTCCCGAGACTTTCGAGATAACTGTGCTTTCTACGCTGACGTCGCTCCGCCAAGTGCTGCCGCTCTGCCTGTTCGCCGCCGCGAGTGGCCGCATACCCGAGCTGCGTGCGCAATCGACCGCCGACCGTGCGCCGGCGACGATTTTCAGGAACGCGAGGGTCTTCGACGGGCTGCGTGTGCGCGAACAGACGGACGTGCTGGTACGTGGTAGTCGGATCGTGGCCGTGGGTCGTGGGCTCCGCGTGACAGGTTCACCTGGCGCGACGACGGAAATCGACGCTCGCGGCAAGACACTGCTGCCGGGCCTGATCGACGCGCATGCTCACGCATTTGGAACGGCGCTGCAGGCGGCGTTGGCGTTCGGCGTGACGACGGAACTCGACATGTTCACCGATCCGGCGTTTGCGCAATCGATGCGTGCCGAACAGGCGACGGGGAACGTCGCGTCGCGCGCCGACCTGTTTTCGGCCGGCATACTGGTGACGTCACCGAAGGGGCACGGTACCGAGTACGGGTTCGAAATTCCCACCATCGGGCGCGCAGACAGCGCACAGGCGTTCGTCGATGCGCGACTTGCCGAGGTGTCGGATTACATCAAGATCGTGCTGGACGACGGGCGACCGTACGGCATGACGGTCGCGACGCTCGACACGAATGTGGTGTCGGCCGTGATCCGGGCGACGCACGCGAGAAAGAAGCTGGCCATCGTTCACATCGGCTCACTCGCTGACGCGCGCGCAGCTATCGCCGCCGGCGCCAACGGACTTGCGCACCTGTTCATCGATGCGCAACCGGATGCGGAGTTCGGGCGCTTTGCCGCGTCGCATGGTGCGTTCGTGGTACCGACACTGGGCGTGCTCGCCAGCGTCAGCAACGTGGGCGTCGCAGCCCCGTACGCTCGCGACCCGCGGGTAGCGCCGTATCTGGACGCCACCAGCGCCGCGGCACTGGCGCAGATGTTCCCGCCGCGCCTGAACTCGCCGCCGCGCTTGTACGACGCAGCGGAAGCGACGGTGCGTCAGCTGAAGGCGGCCGGTGTGCCAATTCTCGCCGGTACCGATGCGTCGAATCCCGGCACGGCGCACGGCGCGTCAATGCAACTCGAACTGTCACTGCTGGTGCGTGCCGGACTGACGCCGGTCGAGGCTTTGATTGCCGGAACGAGTGCACCGGCACGGGCTTTCGGATACTCGGATCGGGGGCGTATTGCACCCGGGCTGCGCGCGGATCTGCTGCTGGTTGACGGCGATCCGACACAGGATATCGCGGCGACGCGTGCAATTGCCGGCGTGTGGAAGGGTGGCGTAGCCTTTGACAGAGCGGCATACGCGGCCGCGATCGCCGCTGCACGCGCCGCGGCCGGCCGCACGCTGCAACCGGGGCTGATCAGCGATTTTGAATCGGGGCTGGAGAGCAGGATGGGATCGGCCTGGTCGATGACCAGCGACGCGATGTTCGGCGGCAAGTCGGCGACGACAATGGACGTGATCGCGGGCGGCGCCGAGGGAAGCGGCAAGTCGCTGCAGATTCGTGGCACCGTTGGTGCAAAACCCGCGAACACAATCGTCGCCTGGTCTGGCGTACTCTGGTCTCCGAAGGCGCAGATGTTCGTCGCCGGTGATGTGTCGGCGTCGAAGGAGTTTCGTTTCTGGGTGCGTGGCGACAGTGGCAGCTATCAGTTCATGGTCTACGTCCAAAGCAAAGGCAACACGCCGACGATCAAG
>JBBQRH010000006.1:0-118476 GCA_038215035.1 Gemmatimonadales bacterium
GAGGCCATTCGCATGCCGGAAACCGATCCGAACCGTGAAGAAGATCTTCGCCTCCTGCTGACGGATGCGATCGAAGTGCAACTGGCCGCGTTGAAGGCTGGCATCAGTTTCTGGAGTGAGTGGATCGAGCAGACGGCAGCATTCGTGCAATCGGCGACAAAGAGTCTGACCTCCATCAACACCGACGATCCGAAGTCGAAGGACATTGTGCTCGAACTGCTCGACGCAGGGCGCGCCAGCGTTCGATCGATGACAGAGATCCCGCGGCACACCGCCACTCGCTTCATCGAAGAGCTGGACAAGCTCGAAGAGAAGAAGACAGCGGCGAAGAAGACCGCCAGGAAGACGGCGAGATCCTCCACCGGCGACGACACGAAATCGCCCGCCGCACGCAAGGCGCCGCGGCGGCGGAAGCGCGCGGGCCGCGCCAAGGTCTGACGCGGGGCACGCATCATGACCACGATCGTTCCGCCGATTGAGGCGCCAGCTGGTCTCGTCATGGCGGAAGGCTTCGAGCCGGAGCTCGCACTACTCAAGACCTTTCTCCATGACTGGACGGCGCGCGGCAATAACGAAGTGAAGCCGATGCTCGAATGGCAGTTCCTCGGCCGGTCGAAATATTTTCGGCCTGTCACGTTGTTTGCCTGTCACACCGCGATGACCGAAGCGCCGGTCGGAGCCGGCACGATTCGCGCCGCCGCCGCGATAGAGATGGTGCACAACGTGTCGCTGATCGTCGATGACATTCTCGATCGCTCGCGCTTCCGGCGGGGCGTGCTCACACTGCACTGTCGGTTCGGACACCTGCCGGCGCTGATGGCATCAGGATACATCACGGCCGAGGCGTTCGAGCTGGTCGACAGCGACCCGTTCGCGATTCAGCGCATTGCGGAACTGTTTCGACGATTGGCCGCCGCCGAGACACTGCAGTGGCGGCTGCGCCGACAGCCTCTCGGCGTAGAAGACTGGCGCATCATCGCGACGGAGGATACCGGCAGCATGTTCGAAGCCGCCGCCTGCCTTGGTACCGGTGATGAGAAGCTGCGACACTACGGACGCCTGCTCGGCATGCTCTATCACGGCTGCGACGATGTGGGCGACGTGAAAGGCGCTGTCGCACTCGGCGGCGGTGGCGAGGAGGATCTGCGCGATGGCATTCTCACACTGCCGGCTGCCATCGCAATTCGTGATCCCGAGGTTGCGCTGCTCTTCCGGAACCCCACGCCGGAAGGGCTGCAGGTGTTGCTGGAGAAGATGGAGGCGGCGCTGCCGGTTGCCGAGAAGTATCTGGACGGAATCGCCGCCGAGGCCGAGGCCGAAGCGGCGCGCGTGGCGCGCGCACCGGATGGGCTGATAAAGCTCGTGCGCAACACGCGGCGCCTGTCAGCCTGACGCGCTGAGTTCCTTCAGGCGAAGGTGCACGGTTCCCTGCGCTCGCGGATCGCGTAGCCTGGTGGTCCCGGCCAGCGAGAGCCACTTCCTGCCGACATCGCCCATCCAGCGAGCGTGAAACGCCGGATCTTCGGCCAGCGACGCCCACCAACCCGTGTACCAGCGTCCGATATCGGCGACGACCGGAACATTGTGAAGTCGCCCAGACGCGATTCCGGTCGCGATGCGTCCCCAGTCCGCACCAATCTGCGCCGCCGATTTTGCCCACATGCGACTGACGATGTCCACCGGTCGCACATCCAGCCCGCCAAATGCCGCACCGCTCAGCCGCGCGAAGGATCGGTCCTTCATCGCCATCTCGCAGCCGCGTGCAACGATGCCCAGCCAGTACGGGCCGAAGTGGCGATTCCGCATCACGCAGGCCACGAAGTCGAGATAACACATGGCCGGATCGAAGTAGCCGCGGAAGCTCTTGCGGTATGCGGAAAGAAAGGCAGCATCGGTGCGACCGGCGTCGAGCGCCTCGGCGATGACGCGGGCGCCGAGCAGTGCGGATTCAGCCGCCGGAGTGATCCCCTCGCCGGTCATCGGATCGACGAAGCATCCCGCATCACCGATGAGGATGCCACCATCGAAGTGGTTTGGACCGTGCCCGCCGTACGTTTTCACGATCCCGCCAATCGGCTTGGATGCGGGCCGCATACCGCGGCAGCCCTGATGCACACGCTGCAGCTTTTCGAGAAATGAGGCGAAGAGCTGCGGTACGCTGATTTTGTAGCGATCGCGCGTTTCAGCGAGGATACCCACGCCGACATTGGCACGACCGTTCGCCATCGGAAACATCCACCCGTATCCCGGGAAGAGATCGCGGTCGAAAACGAATGCCGCTTCGCCGTGCGTACTCTCGATTCCATCAACGTAGGCCCGCTGCGAGATTGCCATGTAGCGTGGGTCGTCAACGAGCTGGTCGAATGAACGGGCGACAATCGAATGCGTGCCATCCGCACCGACTACGATCGGCGCGGTGACGGTCTGTTCCGCCGTGCCGTCACGAAAGCTGACGACCATCCTGCCATCGATCCGCTCGACGCCTGTTACCTGGCAACCCTGACGCACCTCTGCGCCAGCGGCGGCGGCAGAGGCCAGAATCTGCTGGTCGAGCTGTGATCGCGGAATGATGTAGCCGTGCTGCGGCAGCTCAGTCTGATTGGCGTAGAACGGGATGTGTTCGCGATACGCCGTTCTGCCGTTGAGCAGAAGATTCACATGCGTGATTGCCAGCGGACTGGTGCTTTCGAGCTCGCCAAGGCAACCCATTTCCTGAAAGATGGCGAGTCCCCGCGGTTCCACGAAATCACCGCAGACCTTCTCGCGCGGAAACCGCGCGCGATCGAGCACCAGCACACGCAAGCCGCGCCGTGACAACGACCACGCCATGACCGCCCCCGCGGGACCGCCGCCAACGACGATGGTGTCCCATGCGGGTGGGCGTTGGGCGCGCGCGCGCCGTGGTGCTGGGTTACGCATCGCTCAGTCGCGCTCGAGCAGAAAATCGCAGGTCACCCACGGTAGGCCGGAGACGTGCGCCGCCAGTTTTGCGAGCGTCAGTCGGTAGTGCTCGCCTTCAACGCTGAAGGAGACCGGATCGCCCAGGCGCACCTCACCATGCCATTGATCAGCCAGCCACGGTGCAGGCTTTGCCGCGAAGGAAACGCCAGGCGGCCGAGGTCGGATACGAACGTAGCTCGTCGACGAAGCAACTTCGACTGTGACGAAGTCTCGTGAGCGCGGTGTTCGCACGGCCAGCACGAGATCGCCAACGTACGCAAACGGTTCGGTTTCGGGAGCGTCGACGACGGTGGCGTTCCAATGTGCGGATGACATGGTACACCTCGTGTAATGATTTCATTCTGTGACGAGTACACTGTGCCGGTGCGCTGCCATTCGCGCAAGAGTCGCACAAGAGTCGCGCATTCGACGCGTACATCACAACGAATTCATGCATTCGTGTACCAGTTGCGTTCGGTGCCAGCGAGCTCAGGAGCCATAGTAGCATTGAGAATCTGGCGATCTTGACGTTCGCAGGTCAGAACACGTATCATCGCGCACAGGTCATTCAGACAGAACGCACGCCGACAGCCCTGCAGACTCGGATGAATTCATGGCGTACAACGTTCATGTGACGAGCATGGTCCCCGTCGATGTCGACACGTTGCCGACGGTTGATGTGAACGTGCTCGATCTGCCACCGGTCGATGTCAATGTGAGTTCGCTGCCGGACATGCGGATCACCAACATCGGCCCCGTCGGGCCAGTGACGCTGGCGGGCATCCCGAGCAATTACACGGTCGGTGTCACAAGCCTGCCCGACGTGAATCTGCGCATCAGGGAGATTCCATCGGTGCGCGTGCACATCCCGGCAAATTTTCGCCTGGGGCTGACGGTACTGGGCGTCGAATTGGCGGCACTGCATCTGTGCGGCGAGGCGCAGCTGATCACGGAACCGTATGTGCCGAATCCCTGCGAGCGATGTGGTCCGCCCCGACAGTCGCCGCAGTCCCCCGATGTCGGCGCGGTACTGCGCCTCACCGGCGGATGAACGCCGTCCGCCGCGGCGACGAGATCACACTCGCCGGACCGCCACGCAACCTGACCGCGATCGTCTCGATGGATGTGGCACGCAGCACCGTGGTACCGATCTCCGTCACGCGTGCGGGCCAGGCGACGATCTATCGCGCCGTTGTGAGGCCGATTGGGATCGGCAACGCTGAACTGCGACTCCGACTGCCGGATGATTTTTCTCCGGCCACGTACCGCGGTGAAGCCACGCTGTATGGAAAGCCGCGAGCAGTCATCATCGAGGTGCAGACGGTGACGCGCATCCGGATCGACCCGCGTCAAACGGTGGTGACGGCGGAACCATCCTCCAGCACACCGTTCGCGGTCACCGTGACGAATGGCGGTAACGTTCCCTTTTTAATCCCGAAGTCCGACACGCTGGATCTGGATGATGCCGCGGGTCAGGATCGCGCCCTCGGGCGAACGCTGCGCGCCCTGCTGGAGAAGGACGAGCGCAGGGTTGACCGACTGTTCGAAGAGCTGCGACAGACACATGGAGGCGAAGGGCGCATCACGGTTCGGAGTGGCGCGGGTCCACTGCCTCCGGGCGAGTCACGGATCGTGAGCTGTGTGCTCGACGTTCCCGAGTCTGCGCAGCCCGGGCGAGCCTACGTCGGCGCGTGGCAGCTGGGCAGCGTGTCGCACCTGATCGTGGCGGACATCATGGTGAGCGAACGTCCAACCAAGGCCCGGGTGACCCGATGATCGACGACAAGGATACCGCGACAGCGAAAGCCATCAGCGACACCATCGCGAAACTGCTTCAGGCTCCAACGCAGCTGGCCGCCGCGATGGCGGGCACGTTGGCGCAACGCTCATTCGCGTCCGGGTGCGAAATTCCCGCCCCCTGCTGGGAGCCGCGTCACGCCGGCACCTGCCGACTCGAAATGACGCCGGGCAGTGCAGCCACGGTGCGTGTGCACGTCAGCAACTGCGGCTGGTCGCGGCAGGTCGTCGCCATCACCGCCATGGGCAAGATGGCCGGCTGGATGACATTCTCGCCGACTTCCCTCTTTCTTGATCCCCAGGAAGTCGCAACGATCACCGTCACGGTCCATCTCGCACCGACGGCCTCGATGGGCCAGCGGTTCGCAGCGCCGATCATCATACGCGGCTGCGTCGATCACTTCGTGCGCATCGAGCTTTCTGTGGCTGACTGCGCAGGCAAGTCCTGCTGCGACGTCGCGGTGAGTGACTGCGCTGACAACATGCATCACTGGTACGACCACTTCTACTGCGCGCGGCCCTGCCGGACCGCTCGTGTGCCAGGAACGGTTGGAGACAGGGATGGCTGACGGTCTGGATATCTCCGAGATGATGAAACGCGCGGTGCAGGCCAACGCGAAGTTTTACAAGGGGTGGATGGATCTCTCGCTGGAATACATCCGCGGGATCTCCGAGATCATTGGTGGGCCAAGTGCGACAAGTGACGCCATGCCGGAGATGGATTCCGGCACCGGCGCACTGATACTCGAAGCAGAGTCGGGGGCGCGGGCGATGGGATCGTTCCTCGTCACCAACGATCTCGAGCGCGCGCTGTCGTGCACATTCGTCAGTTCCGACTTCAGGGATCACGCCAACATGGTGGCGTTGGCCGCGCCCGTCTTCGCTCCACCCTCCGTGCAGCTTGGCGCAGGCGAGCAACGCGTAATTCAGGTCACGGTCGTCGTGAGTGACACGCTCGAGCCGGGCGTTGGCTACGCCGGCGAGTTCTCGATCAAGGGGATGGAGGGATTCGCGGTGCCAGTCGTCCTGCGGCGACAACACCAGCCGGGTGAGTCAGCGCCGACAGGTCCCGACCCCGGACAGAGGCTAAAAGGGCCCAAGCGACGGGCACCCCGCGCTCCCAAACCGGGCGGGACGCGGCCGATGAAGCAGGGCCGTACCAAAGCCCGGCCCAAGGGCTGACCCCCACGGCTGCTCGGTGCGGGAATGCCCGCGCTTATCATGCCGTCTGTCTCACGGAGGTTCGTCTCCGCGACGCCACTCGGTATCGCACGCGCCTACGCCACCCCCCATCTGGAGCTGCCCATGATGCTGGCCAAGTCCCTCCGCCGATCCGCGGCCATCGCCGCGGCGATGATCGTCTCGGCGGGCGCCGTTCAGGCACAAACCACGCTGATCGCGTTTCTCAACAGCGCGCAGGAAGCGCCAACACCGCGTGTGTCGCCGGCGTTCGGCAACGGCACGGTTGTGCTGAACGCCGCGCGCACGCAGATCACTCTCAACCTGACGTTCAGCGGGTTGCTGACCCCGTTCACCGTCGCGCACATCCATGAAGCCCCCTTCGGCGTGAGCGGCCCGGTGCGCTTCGATTTCGGCTCACAGGTTGTGCTTGGCGTTGGCGGCACCAGCGGCGTGCTGACGAACGCCGTGTTCAACGTGACAGAAGCACAAGTCACCTCGCTGTTGGCTGGCAACATGTACTTCAATGTGCACAGCACGACCTTCCCTGCCGGTGAGATTCGTGGACAGTTGAATGTGGTGCCGGAACCCGCCTCGATGGCGCTGCTGGCAGGCGGTCTGGCCGGCTTGGCGGTCTTGGCACGGCGTCGGCGTTCGGCATAGGTAGCCGCGTGTACCAGATGGGGCGACGCTGCTCCATCTCGTACGCATCCCGAGCTAGTGCGCTCCCGCTCGACCGTCAGACGGCGGTACGTTCCGCACAGGTGTTGCCGATCCGCGGTGGAACGAGCCCGATCGTGTCGATCCGTCACCACCTCACCGTGCCAGATGGCGCGCGGCGCAAGACGAAAGGCGATGATCACAAACGTCGGATAAGCGGACAACATTTTATACCGCAAGAATCGTGCGGCGTTTCTGGCTTCAGCGTGACTGCGGCGCGAAAGCCAACCCCTGGCCGCGAATGAAGGCGGTCCGCAGAGGCCGCGTCCGTGTTTGGGGGTTGCGACCGTGTGACACGCGACCCGACGGCAGGTCGCGCTGACCCGAGTCACATAGAGCGCTTCGGAGACCTTTCCGTCACGCGCCACGTCGGCGAAAGGCGATCGCCCGTCCAAGTGCTGCTGCCGCAGCGAGTTGCATAACGCGAAAAGCATCGCGTTTTACCCTACCATCTCACCTCGAGGCTGGATAACGTCAGGGGTGCTACGCGGCGAGACGACTGCCGTCCAGCGCGGAGTTTCGATCGTTGGCTTTCGCTCCGCCGCGAGGGGATTGCAGGTCGTTACACTGATAGGTGAATTGGAACAGCTGATGAGCGGTAGAAGTTCGCCTATTCGCAGTCAGTGATCCGGCATGTGGATTGCCCTCCTTGACTCGTTGCCGCAGCTGACGCAGCGCAGTCGTCACGCGGTCCATGTGCTCACCGATCTTCTCGTCGCTCCGCCCGTTTGGGCTCCCTGTGCTCCAAACCGTTCCAGTGATTGCTCTTCCTAGCGCGAATCAGAACACAGTGACGACGTTGCGATGAGCGGCGGAATCATTGGTGGGTTGCCGCCGCATGGGTCGATCGTGGATGGCGTCCGATCGCAGGCCGTGCGTACACCGGCTGCGCCGGCGGTGGAGTATCACGGGTCCACCGTCACCTATGCCGAGTTGTGGCAGCAGTCCGCTGCCGTCGCTGCGGGACTGCGGCGATCAGGTGTCTCGCGCGGTGCGATCGTCGCGATTTCGATGGAGCGCTCTCTCGCCCTCCCAGTCGCGATACTCGGTGTGTTGATGGCGGGGGCCGCCTATGTGCCGCTCGACACCGCGTATCCCGCAGAGCGCGTGCGTTTCATGCTCGAGAACTCGGGCGCGACACTGGTGCTTTGCGATGCGGGCACCGAGGCGCGGTGGACCACCGAGGGAGTGTCGGTCCTTGCCGCTCGCGCGCTGATCGACGACACCACAGCGCCAGACGATGAGGCGTGGGACGGGGGGGGTGCCGATGATCTGGTCTACGTCATCTACACGTCCGGCTCCACGGGAACTCCGAAGGGCGTGGCCATGCACGGGGCACCGTTGTTGAACCTGCTGGCCTGGCAGCTGTCCGACTCCGCTGGCGGGCGCACGCTGCAGTTCGCGCCGATATCGTTCGACGTGCACTTCCAGGATTTTTTCGCGACCTGGTGGGCTGGCGGCACACTGATCATGATCGACGACGACGAGCGGCGAGACGCGATCCGCCTGCTCGCCCGGCTGCATCAGGACCGCGTGGCGCGGGTCTTTCTTCCCTTCATCGCACTGCAGGCGCTGTGCGATGCAGCCACGATGGGCGAAGTCCCGACGACGCTGCGCGAGGTGATCACCGCCGGTGAGCAACTGCAGGTCACACCGCAGGTGCAGCAATTCTTCGAGCGATTGCCGTCGTGTTCACTGGTGAACCAGTACGGTCCATCGGAAACGCACGTCATCACCGCGTACACGCTGATCGGCCCACCAGCTGACTGGCCGCGCCTCCCACCCATCGGCCGCGCGATCCCCGGGACCGCCGTCGCCATCGTGGACGAACACCTTGTGCCGGTCGCTGCCGGGCACGAGGGGGAACTGCTGCTGGGTGGTCTCGGTGTCGCCCGTGGGTATCTCGGGCGCGATGACCTCACCCGCGAGCGGTTCATTGCGTATCCAGACATTGCCGGTGGGCGGGCGTACCGCTCGGGCGATCTGGTACGCGAGCTTCCCTCTGGGGAGCTGCAGTTTCTCGGCCGCCGCGATGGGCAGGTCAAGGTACGTGGCTATCGCATCGAGCTGGGCGAAATTGAAGTTGCGTTGATGGCTGACCCGCGGGTGACGCGCGCCGCAGTGGTCGTTCTGGAGGATGTGCCTGGCGATCGACGCGTGGTCGGATACGTTGCCACGCGTGCCGATGCGGCATCAATGCCGGTCGATTTGCGCGAGCGTCTCATCGCCTCGCTGCCCGACTACATGGTACCGTCGGCGATCGTCGTGCTCGAGGCCATTCCGCTCACACCGAGCGGCAAGGTCGATCGGTTGCGCCTTCCGGCGCCCTCCCGGCAGCGACCTGCGCTGGCCACGATCTACGCCGCGCCGCGCACACCGCTGCAGGCCTCGCTGGTGCATCTCTGGGGCGCGCTGCTGCAGCTCGATGAAATCGGAATCGACGACAATTTTTTCGAGCTGGGCGGCAATTCGCTGCTGGCGTTGCGCGCCGTCGCGCAGATGCGACGCGACCTGGGTCTGGAGCTGGCGGTGGTGGCGCTGTTCTCCCAGCCGACCATTGCGGGTATCGCCGCCCTCGGCGAGCGCACCACGGCCAACGCCCCAGGCTGGGCCGCGCGGCTGCGCGGCGCCGCCGATGGCGAGGCGCCCGCGATTGCCATCATCGGGATGGCAGGGCGATTCCCGGGCGCCGACTCCATCGACGCCTTCTGGCAGAATCTCACCGGTGGGGTCGAGTCCATCACCCGGTTTGCGACGCTCGATCCTTCCATCCCAGCGCGACTCGCCACGGATCCCCGCTATGTGGCAGCGCGCGGAATTCTTCCCGATCCGGCGGGCTTCGACGCGGCATTCTTCGGCATTCCTCCCCTCGAAGCACGCGTGATCGATCCGCAGCAGCGGCTGCTGCTGGAGGTGATGTGGGAGGCAATGGAAAGCGCCGGCTATCTGCCCGGCGATCAGGCCCCGGTGACAGGTGTCTTCGCGGGAACGCACAACAACAGCTACGCGCGCTTGCATGTGGATGCGAATCCCGACGCGGTGGAGCGATTGGGGGCGTTCAACGCGATGGTCGCCAACGAAAAGGACTACGTGGCGACGCGTGTGGCGCATCGGCTTGGACTCACCGGACCGGCGCTCAGCATTCACACCGCCTGTTCAACCTCGCTAGTGGCCGTGGTCGAAGCCTTTCACAGCCTGCGCCGCGGCGATTGTGATCTGGCACTCGCCGGCGGTGCCAGCATCACGCTGCCCCAGGCCAGCGGTCATCTGTACGACGAGGGCGGGATGCTCTCGGCCGATGGGCATTGCCGTCCGTTCGATGCGAAGGCGACCGGCACCATGTTCAGCGATGGCATCGGCGTGGTTGCCTTGAAGCGACTCCCCGATGCCGTGCGCGATGGCGACACCATCCACGCCGTCATACGCGGGGCCGCGATCAACAATGACGGCGCGCGCAAGGCCAGTTTCGCCGCGCCAAGTGTGGATGGTCAGGCGGCCGTGATTGCGTCAGCGCTGGCGGTCGCAGGCGTGAACGCGCGGTCCGTCAGTTACGTCGAAGCGCACGGCACCGCCACGCCGCTCGGTGATCCGATTGAAGTGGCAGCGCTGACACAGGCTTTCGGCTTGCACACCGCGGATCGGCAGTTCTGTGCGCTGGGCAGCGTGAAGAGCAATCTCGGGCACCTGACTGCGGCATCAGGAGTTGCGGGGCTGATCAAGACTGCGCTGGCGGTGCGCGAGGCGACCTTGCCACCGACGCTGCATTTCACGGCGGCGAATCCGGCGATCGATTTTGCGGCGACACCATTTCACGTCGTGCATGAGCGGACCGAGTGGACGGCGTCGCCACGCCGAGCCGGGGTGAGTTCGTTTGGCGTGGGCGGGACGAATGCGCATGTGGTGCTGGAGGAAGCGCCGGTGTCCGCACCGTCTGGGCCGGCCCGGGCGCGGCATCTGCTCACCTGGTCGGCACGTACGCCGGCCAGTCTGGAGGCGCTGACCCAGCGCCTGGCGAATTTTCTCGTCGCATACCCGCAAGCGAATCTCGCCGATCTGTCCTTTGTGCAGCATGTGGGCCGGCGTGAATGGCCGCTTCGGCGAGCCATCGTCGTTACCGATGTGGCGGATGCTGCGACGGCGCTCGCCACGAGTGCGCGCACTGTGTCCGACACGGCCGCGTCGCCGCCGCCCCTGGCGTTCGTCTTCCCTGGACAGGGGAGCCAGCACGTCGGGATGGGAGCGGCGCTCTACACGGATGAGCCGGAGTTTCGCGTCGCAATCGACCAGTGCGCCGAGTGGGCGCTGCCGGTCCTGGGCACTGATCTCCGGGCGGTTCTCTACCCAGCGGCCGGGGCGTCGACCGAGGCCGCCGAGCTGCTGAAGCAGACGGCGTACGCGCAGACCGCGCTGTTCGCGGTGGAGTACGCGCTGACGCGGCTGCTGATGACGTGGGGTCTCGAACCCGCCGCGCTGATTGGCCACAGTGTCGGCGAGTGGGTCGCCGCGGCGGTGGCGGGTGTGATGGCGCCTGCCGACGCGATGCGCCTGGTGGCGCTGCGAGGCCAGTTGATGCAGGCGCAGCCCGCGGGCGCGATGCTTTCCGTGCGGGCCCCAGCAGCAGAGGTGCAGGCCATGCTCCCTCCGACGGTGTCGCTGGCGTCGGACAACGCGCCAAGGCTTTGCGTGGTCTCCGGACCGGTCGCGGATATCGCGTCTCTCGAACGCACGCTGATGGACGCTGGTCTGGTCACCCGACGGCTCGAGACGTCGCACGCGTTTCACTCGGCCATGATGGACCCGGTGGTGGAGCCGATGCGGCAGGCCCTCGAAGGCATCACGCTCCACGCACCAACGATTCAGATCGTGTCGTCCTGCACGGGGCAGCGGTTGTCGGATGCCGACGCCACCGACCCTGGCTACTGGGCGCGCCATCTCAGGGAACCGGTGCGCTTTCGTGATGCTGTCTCGACACTGGCTGATAAGCGGCACAACTTCATTGGCGTCGGCCCGCGGACTGCAGTGGCCACACTGCTGCGCCAGAACATTTCCGATCGGGCGTCGCTTTGCCTGCCGACCCTTGGTGATGTGGCAACACCAGAGGGAGAGTGGGATTCGCTGCTTGAGACGGTTGGGCGTCTCTGGGCGTCTGGGAGCACAGTGGAGTGGGTGCGCTTCCACGAACATGAACGCCGGCGACGCATTCCTGCACCGACCTATGCGTTTGACCATGTATCACACTGGCTTGAACCGGCGCAGCCTGCGCACTCGCCGGCCCTGCTGACTTCTGCTGACGCTCCTCTCATGCCGACCTCTGCTCCCGTGGCGCCCAAGCGCATTGCTCGCCTCCTTCCCGTGGTCCGGCGCAGCATCGAAGACTTCTCCGGACTCACGCTCGGGGAGGCCGACGATGCGGCCTCGTTCGTCCAACTGGGCCTCGATTCACTGGCATTGACGCAGGTTGCCACCGAGGTGCAGAAGCAGGTCGGCGTGAAGCTGACGTTCCGCATGTTGATGGAGGAACACACATCCATTGCGGCATTGGCCACCTACCTCGACGGCAAGCTCCCGCCCGACCCGGTGACACCAGCGGCACCGGCACCGAGCGTGGCGCCCGCCGTCTCGGCCAGCAGTGCGCCGACTCACCTGGCGACGATCCAGCCGCTCGCGATACCGTTGGCGCCACCGCCAGGCGCGTCCGGCAGTGGCGCTCCCTCCATGGTGCGGGAGGTGATCGATCAGCAGCTGCGCGTGATGGCGATGCAACTGCAGTTGCTCGGGGGCCAATCGGCAGCGCTGCCGGCGGAGTTGCCAGTCGCGCCGACTGGAGATGCCGCGCCCGCTGCGCCGGTCCTTGCCCCGGAGGCGACCGCGCCCGCCACCGCGGTCGCACCATCGACCGACGTGGAAGCGCATACCACGTACGATGTGAAGAAGGCGTTTGGCGCGATGGCGCGAATCAGCACGTCGAGCCCCGATGTGCTGACACCGCTGCAGCGCGCGTCGCTCGACAGCCTGATGCGCCGCTATACCGCGCGAACAGCGCAGTCCAAGGCGCGGACCGAGCAATACCGGAGCGTGCTCGCCGATCCGAGGGTGGTCACCGGATTCCGCCCGCTCATCAAGGAGATGATTTATCCCCTCGTGGTGGACCGGTCGAAGGGCGCGCGCTTGTGGGACATCGACGGCAATGAGTACGTGGATGCGCTGAACGGCTTCGGCTCGAATTTCTTCGGGCACTCTCCGGATTTCATTCTCGACGCAGTGCGCGCGCAGCTGGAAAAAGGCTACGAACTCGGCCCCATGCATCCCCTCGCGCAGGAGGTGGCCGCGCTGATGTGCGAGATCACTGGCTTCGATCGCGCCGGTCTCTGCAACACCGGGTCAGAGGCGGTGATGGGGTGCATGCGTATTGCCCGCACGGTCACCGGACGCAGTCTGATCGCCATCTTCTCTGGCTCGTATCACGGCATCTTCGACGAAGTCATCGTTCGCGGAACCAAGCGGCTGCGCAGTGTGCCTGCCTCGCCGGGCATCATGCAGGAATCGGTCGAGAATGTGCTGGTGCTTGACTACGGTACCGACGAAACGCTGGAGATTCTTCGCGCGCGCGCCCACGAGCTGGCCGCCGTGATGGTGGAACCGATCCAAAGCCGCCGCCCCGACTTCCAGCCCGGCGAATTCCTGCGTCAGGTTCGCGCCATCACCGAGCAGCACGGCTGCGCCTTCATCTTCGATGAAGTGATCACCGGCTTCCGCATGCATCAGCGCGGGGCACAGGAAATCTTCGGTGTGCGCGCCGACCTGGCGAGCTATGGCAAGATCGTCGGCGGCGGCCAGCCAATTGGCGTCGTCGCGGGCAAGCGTGAGTGGATGGACGCCCTCGACGGCGGGCACTGGCAGTTTGGCGATGCCTCCACGCCGACCGTCGGCGTGACCTATTTCGCCGGCACCTTCGTGCGCCATCCGCTGGCCCTCGCGGCCGCGAAAGCGGTGCTCACCGAGATGAAGGAACGCGGCCCCGCGCTGCAGGATGATCTCAACGCGCGCTGTGCGGCGATGGCGGCGGATGCGAATTCCTTCCTGCACGACGCCGGTGTCCCGATGAAGATGAAGTACGCCGGGTCACTCTGGAAACTGGTCTACACCGAAGATCAGGCGCACGGTGATCTGCTCTTCGCGCACATGCGCGATCGCGGCATTCACATCTGGGATGGTTTCCCCTGTTTCCTGACGACCGCGTTCACCGACGCGGACATCCAGACGATTCTGGCGGCGCTGCGGAGCAGCGTCGTCGAAATGCAGCAGGCGGGCTTCCTGCCAGGCTCCGTCCCGGCTCGGCTCGCAGCGCCGACCATGGATGCGAACCTTCCTCCGGTACCGGGGGCACGATTGGGACGTGATCCGGAAGGCAATCCGGCGTGGTACGCGCCGCATCCCACCGAGGCAGGAAGTTTTGTGATGGTGGGGCAGTGACCGTTCCGTTCAATCCGTTCGCCGGGCCAGCCATCGACCGGAGTGCGGCGTCCACCGATGGGCAGCGCGAGATATGGACGGCTGTGCAGATGGGCTCCGACGCGTCACTGGCCTACAACGAGGCGGTGGCACTGCGGCTCCGCGGTGCGCTGGATGTCGCCGCGTTGCAGTCAGCCGTCGGCACGCTGGTGGCCCGTCACGACTCGTTGCGTGCCACGTTCAGCCGCGACGGCCTGACGATGCTGGTCGCCGAGGCGGACGCGCCGGTGATTGCGCGGCACGACTGGAGCGGAGAGTCCGCGGACGAGCGCACCGTGTCGCAATCCGCACTCTTCTCGTCGCTGGTCAGCATACCATTCGACCTCGCGTCCGGCCCGCTGGTTCGTTTTGCTTTGGTGACGGTCCAACCGGACGAACACCTGCTGTGCATCAGCGCCCATCACATCATCTGCGATGGGTGGTCATTCGGCGTGATCGCAGCCGACATTGGGGCGCTGTACGAGGCGGCCGTCGCCTCCCGTGCGGCCATGTTGCCTGCGCCGGAGCGCTACACCGACTACGCGGCCGCGTTGATATCCGGCGATGCTGCCACTGCACGGTCTGACGACGAAGCGTATTGGGTGCAGCGTTTTGCGAGAGTGCCAGAGCCGCTCGAGCTTCCTGGAGATCGGCAACGGCCGGTCCTCAAGTCGTATCCGTCGGCACGGGAAGATGTGCACCTGCCAGCGGCGCTGGTGCGAGAGCTGAAGGCGCTTGGTGCCAAGACCGGCAGCAGCCTGTTTGCCACGTTGCTGGCGGGCTTCGCCTCGCTGTTGTATCGACTGACGTCACAGGACGATCTGGTTGTGGGTATTGCCTCCGCCGGCCAATCGGCGTCGCAGCGCCCACAGCTCGTGGGACATTGCGTGAACACGTTGCCCATCCGGCTGCAACCGACGGCGGAGCTGCCGTTCGATGAGTTCGTGCCTGCCGTGCGCTCAGCGTCGTTCGATGCCTTTGACCACCAAAGCGTCGGGTTCGGACGCGTCGTGGAGCGACTCGCAATTCCGCGTGATCCGAGCCGAGTGCCGCTGGTCTCCGTGGTCTTCAATCTGGACCGTGCGCTCACGGCCGAAGCCCTGGCCTTCGGCGGACTCGACGTCTCGCTCGAGAGTGTGCCCCGTGTGGCCGAAAACTTCGACCTCTTCGTCAACGCGATCGAAGTGGCCGACGGCATGGTGCTCGAGTGTCAGTACAACACCGACCTGTACGATGGCAGTACGGTGCGCCGATGGCTCGGATCGTTTGAGACGCTGCTCCGCGCCGCGGCGGAAACCCCGTCGGCGGCGATCGGCCGTCTCGCCATCCGCACCGCTGAAGACGACGCAACGCTGGCGCGCTGCAACGACACAGCGCTGGTCGTGCCATCCGGGCGGCTCGTGCATGAATTGGTGGAAATCCAGGCGGCCGCCACGCCCGCCCGCGTTGCGGTGGAGGCCGACGACGTCACGCTGACCTACGCCGACCTGGACGCGCGTGCCAATCAGCTCGCACGCGCCCTGCGCGCGGCGGGCGTCGGCCGTGGTGCACTTGTGGGACTCTGCGTTGAGCGGACCCCTGCCATGCTGGTCGCGTTGCTCGGCATTCTGAAAAGTGGTGCGGGCTACGTGCCGCTCGATCCGTCGTATCCGGCGGACCGCCTGCGTCACATGACGGAGGATGCATCGCTCGCCGCCTTGATCACGGAAGAGTCCGTGCGTCGCGAACTGGCGCTCACGGCGCCCGTGATCGTCTCACTCGACGGGGACGTCGAGTCGCTGGCCGCATACCCAGTGACGCCGCTTCCGCGGGATGTCCAGACGGCGATGCCGGACGATCCAGCGTACGTCATCTTCACCTCCGGCTCGACCGGTCGTCCGAAGGGTGTGCTGGTGCCACACCGATCGGTGGTGAATCTGCTGATGAGCGTGCGGACCACCCCCGGGATGTCATCAGAGGACGTGGTGCTCGCGATCACGACGCTCTCGTTCGACATCGCCGTGTCGGAGCTGCTGCTGCCGCTGACGGTTGGCGCACGAATCGTCCTGACGACCCGGGACACGGCCTCGGATGGTGCCCTGCTGCGGGCGGTGATCGAATCGCGCGGCATCACGTTCATCGACGCCACGCCGGCGACCTACCGGTTGCTGCTGGCGGCGGGGTGGAGCGGAAGCAGCCGTCTCCGATTGATCTGCACCGGTGAAGCGTTACCGCGCGAGCTGGCGCCGGAGCTTCTCTCCCGGTCGCGCGAGCTGTGGAACGGATACGGGCCTACCGAGACGACCGTCTGGTCGACTTTTGCCCGCGTCGAAGCGCCGGTGCGTCGCGTGCTCATTGGCCGACCCGTGGCGAATACGCAGGTCGCGATTCGGGATCGTCAGGGGGAACAGGTTCCGATTGGCGTTCCCGGCGAGCTGTTCATCGGTGGCGGCGGCGTGGCGACCGGATACCTGGGACGCCCCGATCTCACCGCGGAGCGATTCTCGACGGATCCGGACGTACCGTCGCGTCGATGGTACCGCACCGGCGATCTGGTGCGCTTGCTGCCATCTGGGGAGCTCGAGTGTCTTGGCCGAACGGATGATCAGGTCAAGATTCGCGGCTATCGAATCGAGCCTGGAGAAATCGCGGCGGTCATCAGCCGTTGGCCCGGTGTACGACAGGCGGTTGTCGTGGCTCGTGAACTTCGCGCGAACGACCTGCGACTGGTCGCGTTCGTGGTGGCAGACGACACGGTCATGTTTGATGATGCGTTCCGCGCAGAGCTGCGTCGCACGCTCCCCGATTACATGATGCCGGCAGCGGTGGTGCGACTCGAGCGTCTGCCATTGACGCCCAGCGGCAAGGTGGACAAAAAGAACCTGCCGGCGGTGGATGCCGCGGCAGCGGCACCGGCGACCACGTTCGTCGCTCCGCGCACGCCGTCCGAGGAATTGCTGGCCGGTTTGTGGGCCGAGGCACTGGGAGTGTCTCGCGTCAGCGTCGAGGATGATTTCTTCGCGCTGGGTGGGCACTCGCTGTTGGCGTCGCAGATCCTCTCGCGCCTACGACGCGATCACGGAATCGAGATCACCTTCCGACGCATCTTCGAGTCGCCGACCGTCGCCGGCCTGGCCGCTCGATTGGACGCGGATCTGGCCGCGGGAACGGGCACCGCACCGAAGGCCAGCATTCCGCATCGTCCCGACAGCGTATGGTCGCCGCTCTCAGCGTTGCAGGAACGGCTCTGGCTTCTCGAAGAACTCGAGCCGAGCCGTCGCCCAGCCCACAGTCATCCGGCATCCTGGCAACTGACGGGGCCTCTCGACACCGAGGCCTTGGCCACCGCGCTGCGGGCCTTCGTCCTGCGACACCCGATGCTGCGCACGTCGTTCCACTGGCAGGATGGTGAACGCCGCCAGCAGGTGCATGCCGACGTGGCGTTCACGATGCAGCAGCTCGACCTTTCTGCGCTCTCCGAGGCCGAACAGGGGGTGGCGCTCGACGCGTTCTTCATCGATGCGCAGGCGGTTCCGTTCGATCTCGACGCGCCGCCGCTGTTCCGCGCGACGCTGATTCGACTTGGCGAGACGACCCATCGGCTGTACACGCTGCAACACGGCATGGTGTGGGACGGGTGGTCCTTTGATCTCTTTCTTCACGACCTGTCGGCGTTGTACACGGCGGCAGTGGAGCGGCGCCCGGAGCTCCTGCCGGCGCTGACCGTCGACTACGGCGACTTCGCCGCTTGGCAGCAAAGCTGGCTCACGAGTCCGGCGGCCGACTTGCAGCGAGCGTGGTGGCAAGAGCAGCTGGCCGGTGTGCGCGATGGAGTCTCGATGCCGGTCGACCATCCTCGCCCACTCTCGAGTACGCACGTCGGTGATCAGCTCTCGCTGGTCTTTGACGCCGATGAGGTCGACCAGCTCTACAAGCTTGCGCGCGCGCATGACGGCACGCTCTTCATGGTGCTCTTTGCGGCGTTCAGTGTGCTGCTGCAGCGATACAGCGGACAGCGGGACCTGCTCATCGCATCGCCCATGCGTGCGCGGACGCGGCCCGAGTTGGAAGGGGTGGTCGGCCCCTTCGTCAACACGGTCGTCTTCCGAACGCCGATACCGCCGTTGAGCACCTTCGCCGATCTGATTCGTGCCGTCCGCGAACGGGCGCTCGACACCTATGGCAATCAGGAGCTGCCGTTCGAACTCCTTGGCGCGCGGATGCCGACCATCGGCGCGGTGTTCTCGATGCAGGATGCCCGCGAGCGACCGAAGACGATGGGTCCTCTGGCGGTTCGCCAGGTCCACGTTCCGTTGCGCTTTGCCAGCAATGATCTGACGCTCTGGATGGTGCAGTTTCCGCAACACCTGACGGCGGTGCTGAACTTCAGCAGCGATGTCATCGACCGGCCCTCGGCGCAGGCGTTTCTGGACCAACTGCGCACATTGCTCCACGCCGTCATGCGAACCCCGGATGTTCCGTTGGAGTCCGTCGGGCTTCTCGAGGTAGCCGAGGCCGCAGCGGAACGTACCCTGCCACCGGCTCACGCCGCGGCACCGTCCGTACTCGAGCACATCGCGCAGTTTGCGGCGGCCACGCCTTCGGCAACGGCGATTCGCGGAGGTAGAGACGACATCTCGTTCGCGGCGCTGTGGCAGCGCAGCGGCCAGGTGGGCGCCGCGCTGCAGGCGCGTGGCGTGCACCCGGGCGATCCAGTCACCGTGGAGCTGACGTCTTCGGCCGATCGCCTGATCGCGATTGTCGGTGCATTGCGCGCCGGTGCGCGCGTGGCCGTGATCCCGACTGACGAAGCTGCCGAGTATCAGGCGCTCATGCGCGCTGCCATCGCCCCCCGAGCGCGAATTGCGGCCGCGCCGCTCACGGACACGGCAACGACGCTCACGCTGGCTGAAGCTGGCCAGACCGTCGACGACACGGCACCGGCATCTCAGGCGGGCGCAGGGCTCGCACTGACTTGGCCGGATGGAACCGGCGGGTTGGAGCGTGCCGATGTTTCCATGGCACGCGTCGATGCGCAGGTCGCCGCTCTGGTCGCGCACGTCACGTCGGCGCCAGCAGGGACGGTGTTGCACGCCGTGCAGCAGCTCTCGGTGGCATATGTGCCAACGATTCTCACCGCGTTGGCGGCAGGGCGAACGGTCGCCCTGGTGGACGATGCCGTGATCAACGATCCGCTCGACTTTTCCGATGAGGCGCGGACCATCGCCCCGACTGCGCTGCTCGGGACGGCGGAGGCGTGGCGGGGGACCCTCGATGCCGACTGGCGGTCGGGTGTGATTCCGGTCGGCGTGATCGTGGGCGGTGGACTCTCACCCGATGAACTGCGAACGATTGCAGGGCGGGGAACGGAATGCGTGGCGACCAGTGGCTCCGCGGCAGACGCCGCGATCACAACGTTGCATCGCGTGGCACCGGAAGGCGAAAACTGGTTTGCTGGCGCCGGGGTTGGTGGAGCAGCGCTGCGGGTGCTGGATGACGCGCAGCAGCCGCTTCCGCTCGGGATGCCCGGGTTGCTGTGGTGGGCATGCGCCGGCGACACCGCCTGGCAGCGGTCGGGCGGGCGGGCGCGTCGGAGCGCCACTGGGCAGATCCAGATGTTGCCCGATGGTGGCGCGACCGTGTGGCTCGGGGGATCGCCAGTGGACGCTGTCGTCATCGAGACGATGCTTCGCGAGGTGCCGGGGGTGATGGATGCCGCGGTCGTCGCCCATCGCGATAAACGCGGCGTCCCCAGTCTGGTGGCGTACGTGACGCCGGCGCCGGGCGCCTCACCCGATGCCGCATCGGTACGCACGCGGCTTCGTGGCCGCGTCCCACGGGACTACATCCCTGCCCGAATCGTCATGTCATCCGTCATTGCGCGGGCCGACAGCGGCGCGCCACAGCGAAACACGTTACCCTCACCCTTTACCGCCGATGCGGCACAGGCGGAGTCTGCTACCCCGCAGGGTGACAATGAACGAGTGATGGCAGATGTCTGGCAGGAGGTGCTCGGTCTCGTCCGCGTCGGTCGCGACGACAACTTCTTTGGTCTGGGGGGCACGTCGTTGCTCTGCTTCCGCGCAATCGAAACGGTCCGTCGGCGAACCGGCGTTCGCATCAGTCCACGCGCACTTTTGACGGGTACGTTGTCGCAAGCGGCGGCACAACTCACGGCAACTCAAGGATAGACGAAATCGTGAGTGACACCGGGATCCGTCCGACCTTCTTCGGACCTGCCTCCCATCGGTTGTTCGGCATTCATCACTCTGGTCGCGGCGATACCCTGCGCGACACGGGTGTGATTCTCTGCTATCCGTCGCCTCAGGAATACCGGATGGTGCACTGGGCCTATCAGAAGCTCGCCGTGGCCCTCGCGTCGAATGGATTTTCGGTCCTCCGGTTCGACTATTTCGGAACCGGCGATTCGGAGGGCAGGTCCGACGAACCGACCCTTGACCAATGGGTCGACGACATTCGGATGGCTGCCGACGAACTGCGCGAGAGCACCGGTGCGCGTCGCATCAGCCTTGTCGGGATGCGACTCGGCGGAATGCTCGCACTGCGGGCGGCAGCCGAGGGATTGGCGGTGCGTGACCTGGTGCTCTGGGACCCGATCATGGACGGAACGCGCTATCTGAACCAGATCGAAAAGGCGGAGAACTGGGTATCGAAGCTGCACCCGTATCCGGTGGCCGACTATGCGGTGGCAGGTCAGATCCTTGGCTATCCCGTGACCGAGCGGATGAAGGCAGATCTCCAGGCCATCAACCTGCTGACCGTACCCTTGGCGCAGCCGCGACGCATGCTCGTGGTGGCGCCGATCGAGGATGCCGCGCACAAGGAATTTGTCGATCGCGCGATTGCCGCAGGCGTTCCGGTGACCTACACGATCGTGGACGATCCCATGCTGTACTGGGAGCGCACCTATCCCGTGGACACGCTGGTGGCGCACGCGGGGCCTCGCGCCATTACGGCGTTTCTGTCGGAGGGCCGCTGATGAACGAGCAGGCGGTCACCTTTGGCCCGAACCGCGCGATGATCGGTGTGTTGAGCGTGCCTGACGTGCCGTCGGCAGGGCCACGTCGCGCCATTCTCACCAGCAATGTCGGGATGCACCACCACGTCGGCCCATTCCGCCTGTACGTCGAAATGGCTCGCGCCCTCTCGGCCCTCGGATGGTGGGTGCTGCGCTTCGATCATTCGGGCATCGGAGACAGCGCATCACGCACGGACGGGTCCGACGTCGTGGAGTCAGCGACGCGCGATTTCGTGGACGCGATGGATTTCCTCGTCGAGCAGGCGGGCATCGAGGAATTCGTGGTGGTAGGGCTCTGCTCGGGTGTCGACGGCGGGCATCAGGTGGCGCTTCGTGATACGCGCGTCACGGGGGCCGTCTTCATCGATGGATACACATATCCCACGGCCGGATATCGCGTGCGCCACCTGCTGCGTCGGCACGTCGATCCTGGTCTGTGGCGCCGGGTTCTGAAGCGCAGGTGGAACCGATTGACCAGTCCGGAGCATCGACTGAATCCTGCATGGCCGGTCTTTGATCGCACCTATCCACCGCGCGCAACGTTCGCCCGCGACATTCGTGGCCTGCAGGCGCGTGGGGTGAAGCTCTATTTCATTTACACCGGCACCGTGAGCGCCGACTTCAACAGCGAGCGACAGTTCATGGAGATGCTCGGCCACGGGGCAGACCCCGCCGGAATCACCGTCAGCAAGCTCGATGACAGCGACCACGTGTTCCACCGCGTTGCGGCGCGCGAGGACTTGATCGCGAGACTCGTCGCCTGGGTCAGGCGCTTCGACGCCTGACCCGTTCGTCAGCCGTCGCTCACGCGACGGGCGACTCTTTGCGCTTGGGCCCTGTCCGATACGTCAATCATCCTGTGGCAGCCAACGCGATGCAACGACAGACGATCTGGCTTCTGGTGGTGGTGCTGTTGGCGCTCGGCGCATGGCCGGCGCTGCAATTCGTGCGGGGGTATCGTGCCGAGCGAGTTGTGGTGACGCCCCCGCACGGGCCAGTGCCGATGACGGACGAGGTACGCGCGCTCGGTGCGACCGCTCACCGCATTTCCACACGTCAGGGTGCGGTTGCGGGCTGGTTTGTCCCGCCGAAGGGCGGCGCGACCATCATTCTCTGCCATGGGTCGAGCGCTGACCGCAGATCCCTCCTCGACGTGGCAGGCGCCCTGATTGCCGCGGGACATGGCGTGTGGATGTTCGATTGGCCGGGCCACGGCGAGAGTGATGGGCGTGTCGATTTCGGAGTCGGATCCCGCGAGGCGCTGCAAACGGTGGTAGACACGCTCGCGACATGGCGCGCGGTGGACGCTAGCCGGCTCGGGATCTACGCCTTTTCGATGGGTGGCGTGGTTGCGGTGCCGGTCGCCGCCACCGAGAAACGGCTCCGCGCATTGGTGCTGGTGAGCAGCCCGGTCGATCTGGAAAGGCAGTTGGCATACGAGTACGCCAGCGCAGG
This sequence comes from Gemmatimonadales bacterium, assembly GCA_038215035.1. GTDB lineage: Bacteria > Gemmatimonadota > Gemmatimonadetes > Gemmatimonadales > Gemmatimonadaceae > JACMLX01. Next base: position 22,601 of record JBBQRH010000006.1, read on the forward strand.
GCGCATGGCAGCGATGGGCGCCGACTTTTTTTGGCGGAGCCGCGGTCTCCCATTGGCGGAGCTCAACAGCCGCGCGGTGGCTGGTGAATTGGCGCCACGTCCGGTCGTCGTCGTTGCAGGGGATGCCGACCGTTCGGTCCCACCCAGCGAGGGCGCCGTGCTCGCCGCGGCGATCGGATCGACCGCTTCGCTTTGGACCATTCACGGCGCCGGCCACGGCGAGTACCTCAAGGTCGATTCGACCTACGGCCCTCGCGTCGCCGCTTTTTTCACGCACGCGCTGCCGCCGTTGGCACCTGCCGACACACTCTCGTCACGCGGGGCGGCGGCGCCGAGTGCCCTACCGCCACCGCCGTAGTCGCCCGGGACCGATACACATCAGCAACTCATCCTCCGCGCTGACAGCAGCGCGGAGGATGAGGATGTGTCGGTCAGAGTAGCGCAGCAACAGCACGATTCACGGCATTGTCGCAGCCACACGACGCAATGCGGCCTCGGCGAGGGTAGACCTCTGTCCCTCGAGGGCCATCGAGAGTGTGACACCAGCCTCGAGAGCGACGGTCGCTACAGTCCAGATCTGACCGTCTTCCGATTTGAATTCAATCGCGCGACCGCGTGGTAGCGTCGGGATGTCGATGGTATCGACGGGATAGCTCAGGCCGACCCCGATTGCCTTGACGATCGCCTCTTTCCTCGTCCAACAGGCAAAGAATGCGCGCGCATGGTCGTCGCCGGTGAGGGACGCAAGCAACAGTCGTTCACGCGAACCCATGACAACAGGCTCGAGGTCGCGAAGCGAGTGCATCCGGTCATGCCACTCGAGATCAACGCCAATCCTGCCGATGTGCGACAGCGCAATGACGGCATGGCTTCCAGAATGTGACACATTGAAGTCCAGATTCGGCGCGGCCAGACGTGCCACAGCAGCGAGGTGTGGGCGGTCGAACGAATCGGTCGCGAGTTCGACTGCTTCGGGTGCCGCACCACAGCTGGCCCCGAGCAGGCGACGGAGTGCCGCCCTCGTCGTGATGAAGGCGCTCCGATCGCGCTCAAAGACGAAGCGCATCGCACGGGAAAGTTCATCCTCACTGAGCAACGCACTATCGCTGGCAGCGGCCACCGGTGGCAGTGGCAGCAGCGTCAGCGTGATCTCGTCACCTGAGCTCACTTCGTGCGACTCAGCGCGAGCGCTGCATCCGGAGGAAATACCCCGCGCCGTGCGTGCCCTGAGGTCACAACACGACCTCTCGTCTCGGCGGATTGGCGTCGACAGGATCGCGCGCTTCCGCGTCCGTACGACAGCGAGTCAGCCAATCGCCCACGGTGCGGACGAGCTTTTCGCGGTTCGGTACGTCACTCACGGTATGATCGGCGGATGGCATGAATTCGACCTGCAGCAGGTCTCGGAAATCGATCTCCGGCAGTAGATCAAAGATCTGGGTGCGATAGTTGTAGACGTGATTGACGCCGCCGGTGAACACCATCAAGATCGACAGGTTTCGATCGACGAGGCCCCGAATGGACATCGAGAACCGGCGTCGCAACTCTTTGGGAATTTCGAGCGGGGCTCGACCACCGACCTGGCTTGATGCGGCCTCGACGACTTCACTGCTACGGCCACCATAGACCGGGCGATGGAAGACCGGGTGCCGAAGCAACAGAAGATCAATCAGCGTTTTCGGATGCATCAGCCGTCGCGCGAGATGAATCAGCGACCCTTTCCACGTGCGAGCGACGGTAGGGTCGATCAGAATCAGGCCAGCGATCCGCGGATCATGCAACGCCGCCGCAATCGAGAAGTTCGCGCCGGAGCAGAGTCCACACATGATGAACGCGGTTGCCTGATACGACTCCGTGAGCAGATCGGTTGCGGCTGCGATGTCATCGAGCACGAGCTCGTCCAGCGACAGGGTGCCAGTGGCCGGCCGCGAATAGCCGAGCCCCGCGAGATCAAAGCGCAACACCGGATAGCCCATCGCGGCAAACGCACGCGCCAGGTCGACGTAGAGCCGATCAGGTCCGACACGGTGCACGATCCCGGCACTCACCAGAATGACATGCGGCACCCCCGCCAGCTCGGAAACGGGCAGCGTCAAAATTCCGGTCAGCCGATTATCGGGCCCGAAACGGAGTACGCGCTCGGAGTATTCCGCACGGCTCACGAAATCATCTCGATCATGCGCTCGAGAACGGGCACCGACACGCTCCCAGGACCGGTGTCCTCATCTTCGCGCCATGGAGTCTCACCAGGCAACGTCTCGACCAATACTGACGTGCCTGCCCCGAGCATGGCGGCCTGCAGATCAGGCCCGTCCGGACCCGTGAGCGAGAATAACAGCTTGACCTGTGCCGGCGAGCGCTTTCGGAATTCGTCCAGCCGCACCTGCTCGATGGACGCGCGGAGCGCATTCGTCATTGGGAAGCCAAGCAGGTGCAGCCCATCCGGATTGCCGCGGTGCAGCAACGGCTCCATCAGTGACGCCCGATCAATGGCCTGTTGCGTCAAAAGAAGATCCCTGACATAGGCACGTCCGGAGACAATCGGGTCCCAGAGCACGGCCGTGCGCACATCGGTTCGGCTCGACGCAAGGCGCCAGGCAACAGAGGCGCCGAGACGCAGCCCGAATACGGTGAGATTCGACACCCCCGCCATGTCGCTGAGCTCCTCGAGCGCAACGGTGGCATCACGCTGCCACGAATCGAGGTCGCCCTCGCGTCGGTCGCCGGCGGAGTCGCCCGTCCCGAAGTAGTCGAAGCGGAGGACGTGATAGCCCGCCTCACTCAGTCGGTTGGCCAGACGAGCATAGAAACGATGTGATACTATATACTCCTGTCCCCACGGCGGACAGAGCAACGCCGCACCACGCGGCGCAACCGCCGGTGACGGTATCCGGTAGATCCCGAACAGCTGACGGTCCCCTGCTCCGAAGAACAGTTGAATCACGCTCGCGGTCCGGACCGGAGGGCCTCTCGTGCATCACAGGACGCGGCGATGTCGCCGAGACTCCGGAAGAACAGCTCCCGAGGATCTACCTGAGCACCCATCTGCGCGCCGATCTCCTGTGCCGCGCGCATCGCCAGCAGGGAATAGCCCCCCAGTTCGAAGAACATGTCCGCGCGGGACGCCGGAGTCACGCCAAGAAGGCGTTTCCACACGTCGGCAATCAGCACTTCGGTGCGTGTCCGTGGTGGATCCGCCACCACCATCACCCGCCCGACGGCGAAGGGATCCGGTAACGCACGCCGGTCGACCTCTGCCGAAGCGGTACGCGGAAGGGCGTCAAGGAAGGACACCATCGAGGGCACCATGTACTCCGACAGCCGTGTGCGCAGGTGACGCCGCAGCTCGGTGGCCGTGCAGCTCATCCGGTCACGTAACACGACCCACGCCACCAGACGTGGATCGCCTGCTGCCAACTCTCGCACGCCAACGACCGCCTCGTGGACGGCTTCGTGCGATTCGAGCGCCGACTCGATCTCACCGGGTTCGATTCTGTATCCACGGAAACTGATCTGTCCGTCGCGGCGACCGATGATTTCGAGTTCACCATCAGCACGCCAGCGACCGAGATCGCCGGTGCGATACATTCGTGCGCCTGCGGTCGAGGCAAATGGGTCGAGCATGAAGCGTTGCGACGTGAGCCTGTCCCGGTTGCGGTATCCGCGCGCCACGCCGGCTCCGCCAACGTACACCTCACCAATCCCTCCGATGGGCGCAAGTCGACCATGCGCATCGAGGACGTAGACGGCAGTGTTGGCCAAGGGGCGGCCCACACTCACGGAGGTATCTGGAAGCACGCCGCTGGACATCGATGCGTGCACCGTCGTTTCGGTGACACCGTAGGCATTGAAGACCCTGCCGACCTTCGCGCGCAGGCGTTGCGCGAGTTCGCCAGTGAGCGCCTCGCCGCCAGAAATTGCGACCACCGAGTCGCCTCCAGCCCAATCCGACGCGAGGAGTGCCTGCCAGGCAGACGGCATGAGTTGAATCACTGTCGGCGACGTACGCCGGATGAGTGCTGCGATCCGGGTCTGGTCGGCAAGGTCGTCGGACAATGCGACCACGATGCGTGCTCCAGTCACCAGCGGCAGCAGGGTTTCGACGATGGCGCGATCAGACGACAGCGGTGCCGCCGCGAGGACGGCATCACCCCTATCCATTATCGATGCATGACGCAGCGCGCCAAACAGGTTGCTGAGGCCCGAATGTTCAACGTCGACACCAGTCGGCAGCCCTGCCGGCCCGGACGTATAGATCACATATGCGACGTCCGATGGGGAGGGCCGATCTCTCGCGACCGCGTTGACGACAGGTGTCGCCTCGCGCTCGAGGATCGATTCGACGATCAGCGGCGTCAGAAGCTGGCTCGAATTCTGGGACAGGGCCAAAGTAGCGCGCGTGACCATCAGGTGCAGACAACCGGCGTCACTCAACATGAAAGCCATGCGTTCTGCCGGACAGTCGGTCCCGATTGGCATACAGGCAGCGCCAGCACGCAGAATGCCAAGCAGCGCGACCAGCATGGCCGGCGAGCGGTGCGTCAGGAGCCCGACGGTCGATCCTCGCGTCACCCCCGCCGCAGTCAGTGCCGCGGCGACGCGAGCGGACTGCAGTGCAAGGGCAGCGTAGGTCAATGATTCATCGCCGGCGATGACCGCGACCCGATCAGGCATCGCAGCGGCCACCGTCTCGAACTGCTCGACAACCGTCCGAGTATCCAGCGCGATCGGTGGCGGATTGAACGCGAGCAGTTCGGCCACTTCCTCGGATGGAAGCATCTCGAGCGTGGACAACGGGGTGTTCTGATCGCGCACGGCTGAAGCGAGCAGTACTTCCATTTGCCGCGCAATCCGCCGAACAGTGGGTTCGCCGAAGAGATCCGATCGATACTCGATGCCGCAATGCAGCGCTCCGTCCGCTTCATGCGCATTGAGCGTCATGTCGTACACGGCGCCCCCGCTGAACACCTGCGCTGCATCGTCAGATGGTGCGTTATGCAGTACGGTAGCAACCTGAAACAGCGGGGACTGGCCAGCGGCCCGGTTCGGATGCAGCGACTGCAGCAGGCGATCGAACGGCACACTCCGATGCTCATGCGCATCCAGCACGGCATCGCGGGCGCGCGCGAACAGCGTTGCGAACGATGGATCGTCGCTCAGATCCAGACGGAGGACGAGCGCATTCAGCACGGGGCCGAGCATCTCCTCGAGCTCAACCGTCTCACGGGCGCCAAACGGGCTGCCGATCGCCAGATCAGTCTGCCCCGTGTGACGCGACAATACCGCAGCGACGGTGGCCACCAGCGCCATGTAGACGGTGCCGTTCAACGAGCGCGCCATGGTGCGGATGCGATCGTAGAGGACCTCCGGCAGAACGAAATTCCATGATGCGCCATCAGCCGACGACGCGTGCGAATGCGACCGATCGGGGACGAACGTGCTCGATTGAGGCAGTCCGGCAAGGCGTGCAATCCAGTAGTCGAGACTCGCCGTCGCTTCTGGGCCATCGACGGTGGTACGCTGCCACTGCGCATAGTCGACATACTGCAGTCGCGGCGCGGGGAGACGGCCGCCCTCGGAACGCGCCTGCAGCGCGTGCACAATCGCCGCGTCGAGCGACCCGAGTGACCACGCGTCGGCCGCGATATGGTGCACGGCGGTGAGGATCACATAGGCATTCGTCTCAACCCGAAACACCGTGAAGCGAACCGGCGCATCGATGGCCAGATCAAACGGTTCCCGCGCGGCCGCCTTGGCCGCGGCCTCCAGTGCCGGCTGCTGCTCAGCGGCCAGCAGATCGCGCAGGTCAACTGTGATGACTGGCGTGTCGTCACGTGCACCAAGCTCCACCACCGGTGCCGAGCCTCGCAGCAGGAATCGTGACCGGAGAATTTCATGCGCGTCGATCACGTCGCCGATGGCATCAATCAGCAGCGTCAGGCTCCCGATGTCACGTCGCACCGGCGACAACATCGCGAGATTATAGTCCGTGTTCTTCCGGTCAAGCTGACCGTGGAGCCAGATCCCTTGCTGCACATACGAGAGCGGCAAGGGCGGCGTGGCGCGCGGGATCGTCGACGACAGCGGCTCCGTCGCCTGTGGTAGCACCGACGCGGGCTCGAGCAATTCGAGCAGCGCTTCCTTGCTGGCCCGGAGCTCCACCTCGAGTTCTGGAGTCAACGCATTCTCTGGCGCATTGACGCGCAATCGGCCCGCTTCGACGCGGAGCTGAATATCGAGTGCGCGCAGTCGCGCCAATAGCTGCTCTGCCCCCTGGCTCACAGGTCGAACTCCCGGCGTGGAGCGGCCGGACCCACGCTGATCAGCGCCGCCATCTGTGCCAGTGTCGGGGCATCAAAGAGTGCGCGCAGCGGCAGGCGCACACCGAACGCCGCCTGAATCCGCGCCAGAACACGCGTGGCCAACAGCGAATGCCCACCGCGATCAAAGAAATCATCGTCGCGGTTCACGGAACTCACGGCGAGCAACTCGCACCAGATCGTAGCCAGCACCGCCTCGACAGTCCCTGGCGAGACGCTTACACCGGTGCCAGCCGACGCTACGCTGGACACATGCTGTTCGTGGGCGGACGGCAATGCCGTCTGGCTCGCCGAAGCGGCTGATGCGGCATCAACGCGCAGTGCGCTTCCGGCACCTGGCTCGACTGGTGCAGGCGCCGTGGAGTACAACATCGGCGCAGGAAGTGCCTTGCGATCGATCTTGCCGTTCGGCGTCAGCGGCAGTTCGGTCAGTTCGACGAAGAGGTTCGGGACCATGTAGTGCGGAAGTCGCACCCGGAGCGCACGACGGATCGCTGCCACGTCCAACCGCTCGCCAGAGCCAGGAACGACATACGCGACCAGCCGCTGGTCGCCCGGCGAGTCTTCCCGCACAATCACCACCGCTTGCCCCACCACGTCCTGCTCTGCAAGGACCGCCTCGATTTCCCCGAGCTCAATCCGATAGCCACGGAGCTTCACCTGGTGATCCCGTCGGCCCACGAACTCGAGCCTCCGATCATTCCGAAAACGGACGATGTCTCCCGTTCGGTACGCCCGCACCGTGCCCCGCCCGCCAGGGAGCGACAGGGCGACGAATTTTTCCGCCGTCAGTTCCGGACGACCGCGATACCCGCGGGCCACCCCTAGGCCCGCAATCCACAACTCGCCAGAAACACCCTGCGGCACTGGTTTTCCATGGGCGTCGACCACGAAGACCGAGGTGTTGGCGATCGGGTGCCCGATCGCGATCTCGCGGGACGCATCGGTCACGCGATGGATCGTCGACCAGATGGTGGTCTCGGTGGGGCCGTACATGTTCCAGAGTTCGCCAACCATCGGCATCAGCGCACGCGCCAGTTCTCGCGGGAACGCTTCACCCCCACATAGTACGCGAAGATCAGCCTTCCCCTGCCAGCCGGTGGCGATCATCAAACGCCAGGTGGCTGGCGTCGCCTGCATCATGGTGACGCGGTGCTGGACGAGATACTGCGCGAGCCGTGCACCGTCGATCGTGTCTTCGCGCGGAACGATGACCGTCGTGCCACCACAGCTGAGTGGAAGGAAGAGCTCGAGGCCCGCGATATCGAACGATGGTGTGGTGACGGCAAGCAGCGTATCGTCCTGCCGAAATCCCGGCTCGGCGGCCATCGACCGGAGGAAGTTGAGCACATTGCCGTGCGTGACTTCAACACCCTTCGGCCGGCCGGTGGATCCCGACGTGTACATCACATACGCAAGCGCGTCTCGCCCGACTGCGGTATCGGGCGCTGGCATCGACTCGCCGTCTTCGTCCGCTGCTGCCCCGTCGATGATCACCAATGGTGCCACGCCATCGACGACGTGCGCCAATTGCGGGTCCGTGATCACACAGGCGACACCAGCGTCGGTGAGGGTGTACGCAACGCGCGCCGCCGGATGTGCGGGATCCACCGGAACGTACGCTGCTCCAGCTTTCCATACGGCGAGAAGCGCCATCGGCAACACCGCTGATCGATCGAGACAGATACCGACGAGCGCACCATCGCTGACGCCGTGCGAGCGAAGCCGCTGCGCGAGGCGGTTCGACTGTCGTTCAAGCTCAGCGTACGTGAGGGTGGCGTCGGTGGCGTGGATCGCGGTGTGCTCGGGGTGCAGTCGCGCCTGACTCGAGACGAGTTCGTGGACTGTCGTGTTTCCCGACAGCGGCGCGGCGGTGTCGTTGACCTCATCGAGCAGCGTACGTTCCTCTGCCTCCGTGAGCAGGGGAATCTCTTCGATCCGCTGCGCCGTATCACGCATCACCTGCCGCAGTACCTGGACATAGTGCGAGTGGAGTCGGGCAATGGTGACTTCGTCGAACAGGTCAGTTGCATACTCGTACGTGAAGCGAAGCCCGCCAGCGTCTTCCTCCAGTTCGAGCTTGAGGTCGTGTCCAGTGCTGCTGCGTGCGTCATCGCGCAGTTCCGTCGGTTCGAACGTCACCTCTGCGGCGCGCAACGACGCTGCGGGAAACGAGTGCAGTACCAGCATCACCTGAAAGAGCCGCGAAAAGGCGGCGCTCCGATCGGGGCGCAGGGCGCGACTGACCAAATCAAAGGGAACCAGCCGATGCTGGAATCCTTCCGTCACCGTCTCGCGCGTCTGCGCCAGGTACGCTGCAAACGTCGGATTGCCGTCGAGGCGCCCGCGAAACACCATCGTATTCACGAAACACCCGACCACCTGCTCGAAACGCGGATCATCGCGATTCGCTACCGGCGTGCCGACCAGCACGTCCCGATCACCCGACAGCCGGTGAAGGAGGATCTGCCAACAGGCGAGCATGAACACGAACAACGTCGCCTCGTTGGCGTTCGCGAAGGCCCGCAACGCTTCGAGTGTCGCGGCGTCAACCGAGTACACCAATCGTGCGCTACGATAGGATCGCAGGTCGGGCCGCGCTCGGTCCAGCGGGAGGTGAATGCACGACGGCGCTCCTTGCAGCTCCGTCCTCCAATAGTCCAGATCCTGTTCGAACAGGCCCGCACGCTCCTGTTCGTGCTCCCACGCGGCGTAGTCCACATGCTCCAGCGCCAGCTCGGAGAGTTGCGCGGGACGCCCCGACACTGCGGCGGCGTACCGTTCACTGATTTCACTGAGCAGCACACTCATCGACCACCCATCGGCGGCGATGTGGTGGACACAGAGCTGGAACAGCTGCTCGTCAGGAGCGAGGCGAATCAGCAGCGCACGAAGTAGCGGGCCCTGCTCGAGATTAAATGGCGCACGCGCAAACCCGGCCAGCTGCGTCCACGCCTCAGTCTCGCGCAGCGCTGGGGCACGCGATGTCAGGTCGAGCACCTGCACCTCACCAGCGACAGGCGCCGACACATCGGCCACCGGTGTCCCATCTGCGTCACGGAACCGGAGCCAGAGCGCCTCATGCCTCGCGGGAAGTTTCTCGAGCACGCGTACGAAAACCGCCACATCGAGCGGTCCGGAGACGCGATACGAAGCTGCGATGTTGTAGGCGCTGCTCTCCGGATGGAGTTGGTTGAGGAACCACATCTCCTGCTGCGCGAACGACAGACGCAGCGCCGGCGTCCGTGGCACTCGGCCGTGCGGTAGGGCCGAAGTGATTTGCGCATTCCCGCGAAGCAGCTCGAGCAGGCCCTCTTTCCGGCTCGCCAACGCCGCCTTCAGTTCGTCCGTGAGCGCCCCTTTCGGACCCGTAACGCGCAGCGTGTCTCCATCCAACGAGAGCCGGATGTCGCGTGCCGCGAGTGTCGCACGGAACGCGGCATGATCTGTCGCGACGTCCACGGCTGGCGTGTCCCCTTCGATGGCGGCGGTCAGATCAGGCGTCATGACGAATGCGAGCTGCACGTTCGGGCCGCTGTCGGCGTGACGGACATCCACTGGAGGCAGAAGCGGGTGAGAGTGGTCACGAGACGAGCGCCATATCGCGTTCGCGCGCAGCGAGTCGCGCAGCGTGGTTCGTCATTCCGAGACAGACGTCCCCGTCCACGCCGGCGTTGGTCATCCTCGGCCGTTCGAGGATTCGTTCCCGCGTCGCTCGAGCGCGGTCATCGACATCGAGCGGATGGATGGCTGGCTCGGTAGTCATCTGGAGTTCGTGCTCGAACGCACGCGGCGGCGGCGGCAGCTGCCGAATCGCCGAGCCGAACTCGACCGCAGTGAGCTGCTGCGCGGACATGCGCGGCATCACAACGCGCAACCCAACACCGGCGCCGACCATCAACAGCGGCAGTGGCATTGCCCGTGATGAGCGAATCACGGCCTGCACGCAACGGACACGGCTGTCGCGGAAAATCAACGTTGAAATCAGCCCACGCGAATGGCTGAGATCGAATTGGATCTCGCGCAAATCCGTCAGCACGCCCGCCGAGTCACTTTCTTGAATTTCAGTCCGGGTCGCTTTCGGCATCGTTGCAAGTGAGAGTTCAGCAAAATACACAAGGGTCAGCGTGCAACCACCCCGGAGCACACACGACGCGAAGAATGACGATTCTGCCCCTCATTCGTCTCGATTCATGCGGCGCAGCAGGTGACGTTCTGAGTCGCAACGCGTCAGGTTCTCAGTCGTAGCGAGATACGCTCATGAAGATACCAGCGCACGGCATGCGACTCACGCCACATGGCGGACGCAGATCGGCCGTCGCGCGCTGGGAAGCGTAGACGGCTTGGCCTGGGGCTTCTACGTTATCGCGCATGAGATTCGGACTCACCGTCGTACTTGCCGCCTCCCTCGGCGCCTGTCGCCATCAGCCCGTCGTGCCGATTGTGCCCAGTCTGCCGAAATCGATACCACCGATGGCGGGCCCGGAGCAGATCGCTTTGGCACTCCGTTACATCGATGGGATCGTGGGCACCGGACCAGCCCTCAACACAAAGCAGTGTGTGTTCGTGCACTACACCGGCTGGCTCCGCGACGGGACGAAGTTCGACTCCTCGCGCGACACGATGCCGAACGGCACACCGCGCACGCCGATCGGCTTCCCCCTCGGCCTGCGCCGCGTGATCGCCGGCTGGGACCTGGGCCTCGAGGGGATGCGGGTTGGCGGGCAGCGACGCCTGTTCATTCCCTTCCCGCTCGCCTACGGTGAAGCCGGGCGGCCGCCGGTAATTCCGGAACGTGCCGAGCTCATCTTTGATACCGAAGTGATGGCCGTGGCTGATACGCTCAGTCGCAGCGAGTCGGCGCCGCAAAGGGGGCCTACACCGCAGTGTCCGACCTGGGCCGCGGTGAAGGACCGGGTGGTGCCGCCGACGGTCCCACCTCCGGCACCTTAGGCCGGCACCTCAGGCCGGCACCTTGGACCGGCGTCCCACCGGACTGGATCCGGTCTGGCCTTCCGACATGCTGCCTTCGGTCATGCGGGCTTCGGCCAGGCTGCCTCGGGCATGGCGGTTGAAGCGTCCTGCGGTCGGTGGCCGCGACGCTCCCGCCACAACCCGAGCGCCCGGTACAACAGCGGCAGCACGAACAGGGTCAGCGCGGTGGAGGTCACCAATCCACCGATCACCACGCTGGCGAGCGGACGCTGCACTTCACTGCCCGGTGATGTCGACAGCGCCATCGGGACGAAACCAAGGCTCGCTACCAGCGCCGTCATGACCACTGGCCGCAAACGATCGGCAGCGCCCTGTTGCACCGCATCATCAACCGATCGCCCGGACGCCCGGAGTGCATTGATGGCCGAGATGAGGACAACACCGTTGAGCACGGCAATACCGAACAGCGCAATGAAGCCGACGCTGGCTGAGAGACTCAGATTCAGTCCTCGCACCCAGAGCGCGGCCACACCGCCCACCAGCGCAAAGGGCACGTTGGTGAGAATCAGCGCGGTTTGCCAGACGTCACGGAACGAGAAGTAGAGCAGCCCGACGATCAACAAGAGCGCCAGCGGTACCACCAGTTCGAGTCGCTTCATGGCGCGCTGCTGATTCTCGAACTGTCCGCCCCACTCGAGAAAGGTGCCGCCCGGCAGCACGATTTCCTTCGCGACACGCGCCTGGACCTCCGTCACGAACCCCCCCAGATCGCGCCCGCGGACGTTGGACAGCACCAGCGTTCTGCGCTGCGCATCCTCATGCCCGATCAGCTCAGGCCCCGTTCCGGGCTCGACCTCGGCAACCGACGACAGCGGCACCAGCGCCCCTGACGACGATCTGACCGTGAGTCGCGAGAGCGCCGTCAGGTCGTTCCGTTGTGCATCCGGGTACCGCACCGCCACGCCGATCCGTCGCGGTCCCTTTACAATCTCCGTTGCCGTCTCTGCACCGAGCGCGAGGTTCACCGCATCACGCACATCCGCGACGGAGAGGCCGAACTGCGCCAGCGCATCACGCCGCGCCGTGATCCGCACCTGTCCGGTGCCCTCACTCACTTCCACCGCCACGTCGGCACTGCCAGGCGTCGAGGCCAGAACCCGTCGGATCCGTGCTGCAATCCGTCCATTCTGCTCGAGATCCGGACCGACGACCTTGATACCAAGATCGGTGCGAATGCCGCTCTCCGCCTCGTCGAGTCGCATCGCCAGTGGTTGCGTGAACGACACCCACAGACCCGGCACGACCTTCAACGCGGAGTCGAATGCGGCCACCAATCCCTCAGGATCACCGGCCGTCGTCCATTCGTCACGCGGCTTGAGAATGACGTACAGGTCACCTTCGAACAGCCCCATCGCTTCGGTGGCCAGGTCGGGACGACCGACCTTGGTAACGACGGTTTGCACTTCGGGGAACTTCTGGACCACCTTTTCAGCCAGGAGTGACAGCTTGTTGGCGTCCGCGAGCGAGACGCTCGGTGTGCGCCGGGTGTTGATCAGGATCGCCCCCTCATCGAGCTTCGGCATGAATTCACTGCCGATGTGGCTGAGCGAGTACACCGCGGCGATCACCATCAACACCGCCGTGATCACGATCGGTGTGCCACGGCTGAAGGTCCATTCGAGTGCGCGCCGGTAGCGGTCCCGAAGGCGCACCTCGACCGGCCTGGGTGTGGTGGCAACATGTCGGAGCAGTGTCAGCGATGCGGCTGGGACGAACACCAGCGCCAGCAGCAGCGAGCCAAGCACCGCGCAGACCACGGTGAAGGCCATCGGCTTGAACATCCGTCCTTCCATTCCCTCCAGAGCGAAGATCGGGATGTAGACCGCCACGATGATCGCAATGCCGAACAGAACCGGACGACCGACTTCGATGGCCGCGTCGCGGAAGAGCGTGAACCGCTGTGCGTAGGTGGACGTGCCGACACCGTCATGCTCAGCCTTCTCCAGTCGATGCACGAAGTTCTCGACCATCACGATCGCACCGTCCACGATCAGGCCGAAATCGAGCGCACCCAGTGACATCAGATTGGCGGAGTAACCGAAGACGTACATCCCGCCGAACGCGACCAGCATCGAGAGCGGAATCACCGACGCGACGATCAGCGACGCACGCACGTTCCTGAGGAAGACGAACAGCACCACGATCACCAGCAGCCCGCCCTCGATCAGGTTCTTGGTGATGGTGCGCGTGGTGCGGCCGACGAGTTCCGTCTGATCGTAGAATGCCACAATCCGGACGTGCTTCGGTAACGCCGCGCGAATCTCATCGAGGCGCAGGAGCACGGCATCGATGACTTTCTTGGAGTCCTGGCCCTGCAGCTTGAGCACCATGCCGGCCACCACTTCGTGCGTGCCATTCTCGGTCACGGCACCGTAGCGCTGCATGCCGCCCTGCTGGATCACCGCCACATCGCCGATCTTGACTGGTACGCCGCCTGGCGAGGCGATGGCCACCAGCGCGATGTCGGCCGGCATCACGAATCGGCCAACGCCACGCACGGTGTATCGCGTGCCTGCGTTCTCGAGATACGCGCCACCGAATGAGAGATTGTTGGCCGCCAGTGCTCGATGCACATCCGTCAGCGTCAGATTTCGCGCGGCCAGCCTGGCGGGATCCACCACCACCTGCACCTGCTCGATCTCCCCGCCCCAGGTGTTCACCTCACTCACGCCCGCCACCGTACGCAGTCGCGGCCGAATGGTGTAGTCGTGCAACGCCTTCAGTTCGGCCAGGGACATCGAGTCGCTCGACACCGTGTACTGATACAGCTCACCCATCGGCGTCGCGACGGGCCCCAACTGTGGCTCCACACCTATCGGCAGCGCCCCCTTCGCCTCGGCCAGTCGCTGCTGCACCAGCGTTCGCGCAAAGTAGATGTCGGTGCCGTCAGGAAACGGCACCGTGATCAACGACAGCGCCGACTTGGACACAGAGCGCACCCCCGTCACGCCCGGCAATCCCATCAGCGCGGACTCGAGGGGATACGTCACCAACTGCTCGACTTCCTCGGGTGCAAGGCCGGGCGCGGTGGTTGCGACATCCACGCGCACGCCGGTGAGATCGGGGAACGCGTCGAATGGAATGCGCGACAGCGAGAACAGTCCGAAGAGCAGCAACAGGCCAACCCCGAACGTGACCGCCCCGCGCTGCCGGAGCGCGAACTCGATGACTCGCTTCACTGCGGACTGCCTTCTTCCGCGGCCGCTCGCGCATCGCGCTGCCGCAGAATTTCAGCGCGGGCGACTGCAGCGGCGACCGCCACGACCGGTGCGCCCGCGCCGATGCCGCTCTTGACCTCCGCCAGGCCGCCGGCGCGCCGTCCGACACGCACGCGCATCGCTTCCAGCAGCATGCCTCCGGCACGCTGCACGCCAGTGACCACGATCGTGTCGCCTTCGAAATCCTGAATCGCGCCGATCGGCACCGCAGTCACGCTGTCTCGTGCCACGCCAAAGACTTCAGCGGCCGCGCTCATTTCTCCGCGCAGTTCGCCGCCGCGATTGTCGACCGTGGCAAACACTTCGGCCGTCCGCGTGAGTGAGTCGAGTGTCGGCGACACGCGCGTCACGCGCGCCCGAAATGCACGCCCCGGGTACGCTGGTACCACGAACTGCACGTCGGAGCCGAGTCGTGCCGCACCGAGGGCCGCCTCGGGGATGTGCAGCGCAAGCAGCAGTTCTCCAGTACGGCTGACCGTCACCAGCGATGCGCCTGGCGTCACCACCGAACCCGGCTCCGCATGCCGCGCCACGACCACACCATCGAATGGCGCGCGCACGAGGACATCTTCGGGATCGATCCCGGTCTGGATGGCACCGGGCGGACGCAGATGCGACACCATCTCTGCGGCACGCTCGTACTCGGCCGTGGCCCGCCGCTGTCCGGCTTCCGCCGCGGTGCGCGCCGCTCGTGCGCGCTCGAGTTCCGCCAGCGATCCCGCCTGCGCTGCGTACAGCCGCTCTGCGCGCGACGCTGCCGTCACCGCCAGCTGCGCCGCGTTGTCCGCCTCGGTACGACCGGCCTGCGCCTGCTGCAGCGCGTTGTGTGCCGACGTCAGTTCGTGACTGTGAATGGTGACCAGCACCTGACCGCGGCGCACGCGATCGCCAGGTTGCACGCGCACCTGTGTGACCCGTCCCTCGACGATGGAGCCGAGCGCCTGCGTCGACGTCGGATCGAGCACCAGGCGCGCCGGCAATTGCCACGCATCGCGCCACGCCACACGCAGCGCTGGCTGGACGGTCACACCGGACATTGCCAGGGATTCTGCCGTCAGGAATGCCGTGTCGCGCTGGACCGCACCGCCCAGCGCGGTGGCCGCAGATGCCGGTGCTTCGGCGCGACCGCAGGCGACGATCATGACGCACGCCGCGATCGGTGCAAGACGGGGTACTGCAGCGCGTGACGCGCGATGAAGCAGAGCGAGCGTTCCAGCCATGTTCATTGCGTTGGCAAAAGGAAGCGTGCGCTGTCGATCGGCAGGCCAATCGCGCGCAGGAGATCAAGTCGGGCCATCTGTACGTCGGCAGCCGCATGCAATGCCGCGATCCGGATGTCGGCGCGAAGGCGTTGCGCGTCGAGCAGCTCGAAGAGCGGGATGGCGCCCTCGCGGTATGCGGAGACGGCGATCCCGGCGACGGTTGCGCCCCGGGTATCAATCTCGTTCATGCCAGTGCGATCGATGCCGACCGCGTTGGCGTACTCGGCGAGCAGTGTGCCGAACGCGTGGTACGCACCGGCCACCTCCGCGTCGACCGCTGTTTCGGCGGCGCGCAGTTCACCAACCGCGATCAGCACATCGCCTTCCGCGCGTTCGCGATTGCCGCTGTTGCGATCGAAGAGCGGCAGCGACACCCCGACCTGCACGGTGCCGGTCTGATACCCCGAGGTCCGCTTGCTGCCGACCTGCACGCCCAGCGCCGGCAGTGATCCGAGGCGCTCGGCGAATTGTCGTTTCGTCACTTCCTGCGCGCGCGCCCTTGCGGCGCTCAGCTCGGAGCGACGCGCGCGCGCCAGCGTCAAGAGCTCGGCCAGCGGCGGCACCACGGCCGCCGCATCGACGCGCAGCTCGTCCGTAGGTGCCGGGACACTGTCAAATGGCAGCGCCAGTGCCCGTGCCAGATCGGCGCGCGCCCGTTCGAACTCGGCGCGCGCCGCGGCATCGGTCAGCCGCGCGCGATCCACCTCCAGCCGCGCGCGCAGAGCGGCGCCATTGGACACTGCACCCTGCGCTGCTCGCTCCGATTCGATGCGCGCGATGGTGTCGAGACGCGCCCGCTGGTCGGCAGCAGCCTGGCGGAGCGCAGCCGCAAGTGCCGTGCGCCAGTAGGCACGCGCCACATCGAATTCAACGCTCCGCGCGGTGGTCGACGAGTCCGACCGGGCGCGCGCCGCAGCAAAGCTGCTGGCGGAGCGCAGCGCAACGCGTCGCCCATACACATCGACCGGGAGCGTCGCGCTCAGAAACTCATCGCGCGCCAGCGGACTGCCGTAGTTCTCCTTGCGCCATTCGAAGACGGGATTCAGCAAGGCGCCCTCCTGGCGCGCACTGCCTGTCGCGACCTGGCGCCTGCCACCCGCCGCCGACAGCAACGGATGCTGCCGTCGCGCGAGCCCTGCCGCGTCAGCCAGCGAGAACGGCTTCGGTGCTGCGGATGCCGCGCTCGGCGCGCCCGCCTGGCCCTCCACCACGCACATCGGGAGCAATCCCGTCGCGGCCAGCGGCAACACTCGTGACCAGCGCATGAACAGCTGTACTGCAGAGGGCATGACGGAAGCGGAGATCGGGACGAATGGCTATTGAGAACATCACGAGGTGGCGATCGGCGACGGAGGGACCGGCCGGGTTGCCGATGAAGGAAACGTCAGCGTCGCGACGGTGCCACCTCCAATGTTCGGGGTGAGTTCAAGCCTCGCCTCGTGTGCCTGCGCGATCCAGCGGGCGATCGGGAGTCCGAGTCCGCTGCCATCGGGCGACATCGCTCTCGCACTCGTCCCACGATAGAAACGTTCGAAGACCCGCGTCCGCTCGTCTGCCGGGATGCCGATCCCGCTATCCGCAATACGCACCAGGGGCACACCGTCCGAGAGCGTGACGCTGACCTCGACCGATCCATTGGCCGGAGTATACCGGATGGCGTTGTCGAGGAGGATACCAATCAAGCGCTCCAGATAGACCGGATCGATCTGTGCCTGCGCCTCCTCGAGCGCGGTCACTGCGAGGCGAATCTGTTTCTGGTGCGCGACCGGTTGCCACGCGTGCACGACGTCGGCAACCACATCGTCGATATAGCCGGTGTTTGCGTGCACGGCTCCGGCGGCATCCGCCCGCGCCAGCTGCAACAGCTCATCGATCAGTCGGGTGGTGCGATCGAGATCGTCGCGCACGCGCCTCAGGGCATCGCGCTGCCCGGCGGCGTCATCCGGATCGAGCTGTGCCAGGTCGACGGTGCCGAGCATTCGCGCGACCGGTGTGCGCAGCTCGTGCGCCGCGTCGGCGAGGAATCGGCGCTGCTGTGCCAGCACGCCATCCAACTGATCGAGCAGGGCATTGAAGCGTGTGCCAAGCTTGCCCAGTTCGTCGGCGGGGTTTTCGATTGGAAGCCGATGGGCGGTCGTCTCGCGTGATCCGACCGCACCCGAGAGCCGTTCCGTCGCCATCCGGGCGGCCGCCTCCGCCATCACGCCAACGGGCCGCAGTGTGCGCTCGGCGAGCCACCAACCCAAACCGCCGGCAAAGAGAAAACCCAGCGGAATGCCGATCAGCAACCAGCGGTCGATCAGCGCCAGCGTACGCTCCAGCGGCGCGGCACTGGCAGACACCCGCAGCGTCCACCCCGGTGCAATTGCGCTGTCGAGCGGCGCCAGCAGCTGCCGCACCGGCTCGCGCAACGCGATGCCGCCGGCCTTCGCGGCAGCGCGCATCGATCCATTTCGATCCTGACCAGTCCGAAACGCAATCTCTCCGTCGGGTCGCTGAAACTCCACCAGCCGGTCTGGAACCATCACCTCGTTGGCGATGTGCACGAGCGTGGCGTTCACATCGCGATACTCGGCGTACTCGAGTCGGAAGAACGAGCGGATGGCGTCAGACGAACTGCGAACACCGCTGGTGAATTCAGCGCGGAGCGCCGTCCGGACCGTGACGCGCAGCGCGAGCGCAAAGAGGAGAAAGACCAGCAGGACCGACGCCGCGTACCAGAGCGCCAGTTTCGCGCGGATCGACATCCCGCCTGAGGGCACAACGGTCGTCACGCCCGCGGCCGTGACTCGGAGACTGACGCCCCGATTCGATAGCCAGCCCCGCGAATGGCGGTCACCAGCGGCACTTCGTCCGGCAGGTCGATCTTCCGGCGCAGCCGACTGACGTACACGTCGATCACGTTGCTGAAGGGGTCATAGTTTTCGTCCCAGGCGCTGGCACTGATGGTTTCACGCGTCACCACTTCACCGGCATGACGCAGGAGCACTTCAAGCACCGCGAACTCCTTGGTCGTCAATTCGATCTGACGCGTTCCGCGCCGGGCTGTCCGCGTGCGCGTGTCCAGTTCCAGGTCGTGCGCCGCCAGTATCGTCCCCACGGCGGTGGGTGGTCGTCGCAGCAATGCGCGAATTCGCGCGGACAGCTCCGCCATGGCGTACGGCTTGACGAGATAGTCATCGGCACCGATGTCGAGCCCCTCGATGCGATCCTCGACCGCGTCGCGCGCCGTCGCCATCAGGACACGAGTCTGCAAACCCATCAGGCGAAGTTGTCGGCAGATTTCGAAGCCGCTAATGTCAGGGAGGCGTACGTCGAGGATGACGGCATCGTAGGTGGCCAGGCGCAGCGATCGGAGTGCCGACGCACCGTCATGTACCGCATCGACGGCGTAGCCCGTACGCCGCAGATACTCGGCCGCGACGCGGGACATCTCGGGATCGTCCTCGACCAGTAGAAGGCGCATTTGCTGGAGAATAGGCCGCGGGAATGAATCCACCATGAACCGGACGGCCGCGGCAAGCTTCGAGAGCGAAGTGAGGTGTGGCGTGGTCACGATCTAGCGGTCTCATGCATATCAACTCTCCGACACTCCACTAGGATCAAGGCGGTCGCGTCCGGCCGCCCCCCCTTCGAGCATCCGCATGCCAGGCACCCGCCATTTCCGTACGTGCACCCTCTGCGAGGCCATGTGCGGAATCGTCGTGACCACCGACGGCCCGAAGGTCACCGACATCCGGGGCGATCCGGACGATCCGTTCAGCAAAGGGCATATCTGTCCGAAGGCCGTCGCGCTGCAGGATATTCACGACGATCCCGATCGGCTCCGGCGTCCGCTCCGTCGCGTTGGCGATGTCTGGACGGAAGTGTCGTGGAACGAGGCGCTGAACGAGGTGGCCGCTCGCCTGCAGCAGGTTCAGCGTGCGCATGGGAACGACGCGGTGGCCACCTACCTCGGCAATCCGACGGTACACTCCTCGGGGGCGATGCTGTTCGCGCCCGATCTTGCGCGCGCGCTTCGAACGAAGAACCGGTACTCGGCCACGTCGGTCGATCAGTTGCCGCATCACGTCGCGGCGATGCTGATGTTCGGCCACGCACTGCTGATCCCGATTCCGGATATCGATCACACGCAACACCTGCTCATGTTCGGTGCCAACCCCGCGGCGTCGAACGGGAGTCTGATGACGGCGCCCGGCGTGACCGATCGCATCCGCGCCATTCGTGATCGTGGCGGACGCGTGGTGCTGATCGACCCGCGCCGCACCGAGACGGCGGGGCTGGTGGATCAACATCACTTCATCCGCCCCGGTACCGATGCCTTCCTCCTGCTGGCGATGCTGCACGTCATCATCAGCGACGGGTTGACACGTACCGATCGCTACGCCGCCTTCCTGACCGGCTTTGATGAGCTGTGTGCCGTCGCGATGCGCTTTCCGCCGGAACGCGTGGCGGGCACAACGGGCATCGACGCCGCGACCATCCGAGCGCTGGCGCGTGATTTCGCCAGCGCACCACGCGCGGTCGCGTACGGCCGCGTCGGGGTGTCGATGCAGGAGTATGGCGGCCTGGCCTGCTGGTTGATTTCGGCGCTGAACGTCATCACCGGACGGCTCGACGTGACCGGCGGTGCGATGTTCACCAAACCAGCCATCGACATTCTGAAGGCTGACCAGCGGTCGCCGGATGGGGTCCGATTCGGACGATGGAAGAGCCGGGTTCGCGGGCTGCCGGAGTTTGCCGGTGAACTACCGGTGGCCGCGTTGGCGGAGGAGATCGAGACGCCCGGCCGGGGGCAGATACGTGCGTTGCTGACGCACGCCGGCAATCCGGTCCTCTCGACACCGAACGGGCCGCGTCTGGCACAGGCGATTGCCGGGCTGGAGTTCTTCGTCGCGATCGATTTCTACCTCAATGAAACGACGCGGCACGCCCACATCATCCTGCCACCGACCTTCGCACTCGAGCGCGATCACTACGATCTCGTTTTTCACACCCTCGCGGTGCGCAACACGGCCAAGTACTCAGCCCCCATCTTCCCGCGACAGGCCGACGCGCGTCACGACTGGGAAATTCTCAATGAACTCACCTGGCGGATGCGTGGCACCACGATCGCGCGCGCGAAGGCGGTGGCCCTGTCACTGCTGACCCCGCGCCGGATGCTCGACATCGCGTTGCGACAGGGGCCGTACGGTGCTGGATTCGCCCCGTTCGCGTCCGGGCTGCGCATGGCCACGCTGGAATCTGCGCCGCACGGCATCGACCTCGGCCCGCTGCAGCCAGCGCTTCCGGCGCGGCTTCGCACCGCCGATCGGCGACTACAGCTGGCTCCAGCGCGGCTGGTTGACGACATCGCACGACTCGAGGCATCGCTCGATGACAACGTCGCCGTGACTGACACCCTCTCGCTGATCGGCCGGCGAGCACTCCGATCGAACAACTCGTGGATGCACAATAGCGAGCGCCTGGTGCGCGGTCGAAATCGATGCACGCTGCAGATCCATCCAAGCGATGCGGCTGCACGGACGCTGATCGAGGGTGACTCGGTTCGTGTTGCGTCGCGTGTCGGCTCGGTGATTGTGCCCGTGGAGATCACGAACAGTGTGATGCCCGGCGTCGTGAGCCTGCCGCACGGCTGGGGACATGGCAAGCGCGGCACCCGCCTGACTATCGCGAATACCCATGCTGGCGTGAGCATCAACGACCTGACTGACGATCAGCGGATTGATATGCTGACGGGGAACGCGGGGTTTAGCGGTGTGCCCGTGCAGGTGACCTCGGCCTCCGCACCCACGTGACGTGACCGTGCGGACTACTTCGGCTGCTCCACCGCCGGATGATTCGGATCGGGGTCCATCATCGCCCGAAACTCGCGGGTGTGCAGCGCGGCGAAGGTTTCGGTCGGCAGCGTCCTCGAATTCCGCAGCGCGTCGACGACCACGTCGGCCTCGTCATTGCTGCGACCAAGCGTCTGCAACGCGAAATGCGCCAGGCTGAGCGCGGCTTCCCTCTCGGCATAGATCGCACGACCCGTGCAACCCAGCGCGTTCGCGAGTTCTTCAAAGAAGGCCTGCTCGGCCGCACTGTGTGTGCGAACCGCGAATGCGATCGCGGGGTTCGTTGCCAGCGCGATTTCCACGATGCGGCGTGCACGAATCGGTTCCGACGCCGTCACGATGATCAGACGTGCATTGTCGACACCGGCGCGGTGGAGGACGTCGATTCGGGTTGCGTCGCCATAGACCGCCCGATCACCACGTGCGCGCAGTCCGGCCACCAGTCGCTCCTGTTCCTCGACGATGACGAAGCGCGCGGAATCTCGCGCGAGTGCGTCGGAGATTATGGTGCCGACCCGGCCATGACCGACGAGGATGACATGGTCATGGAAGCGAGAGAAGTCGAAGGGGTCTTGCCCCTTCTCGGTCGGTGCGCGGGTCGCCCGCGAGGTGTCGGGGAGGGAGACGTCGGCCCGGAGATGCCCGGCGCTGTACTTCGGCTCATGGGTCACGCGTGAGCGGGCACGGCGGTCCGCCGCTCGTGCCATGATCAGATTCACCCCGGCGACGAGCGGCTGATTGACCGTGATCGAGATCAGCGCCGCCGCAATCACCAGTGCCTGTGTGTCGAGCGTGATGAGTCCGAGTGCCACCCCAAGTGCCGAGACAATGAACGAAAACTCGCCGATCTGGGAGAGGCTGGCTGCAATGGTGAGTGCCGTGCGCGTCGACGGCTGGAGCAAACGCAGCACGGTGTACGCCGTGCCGAATTTTCCAATCAGGACCACCGCGACGAGCGTCAGCACGGCAAACGGTGACTCGAGGACGACGCGGGGATTGAACAGCATGCCCACCGAAAGGAAGAAGAGCACCGCGAAGGCATCCTGCATCGGAAGCGCCTCGCTCGCGGCTCGCTTGCTCAGCTCCGATTCGCTGACGACAGCGCCGGCGAAGAACGCGCCGAGCGCAAACGAGACGCCAAATACTTCGGAAGCCAGAGCCCCGATGCAAAGTGCGGTTGTGAGCACCGCGAGCGTGAAGAGTTCGCGCGAGCCGAGCCGCGCCACGTGTTCGAGCAGCCATGGAACCGCACGTCGTCCCACCACAACCATCAGGACCGCGAATGCCGCCACCTTGAGCAATGCGATCCCGAGCACCATGCCAAGCGATCCGACAGGCGCAGCTGGTGCCATGCTCGTGCCGCCCAGCATGGGTGCAAGCGCCGGTAGCAACACGAGGACCACAACCATCATCAAGTCCTCCATCACCAGCCACCCGACAGCCATCCGGCCATCAGGCGAATCGAGCCGGTCCTGCGCCTCGAGTCCTTTCAGCAGGACGACGGTGCTGGCGACAGACAGCGAGACCCCAAGGACGATCGCCGCGCCCCACTCGAGGCCCCACGCGCGACCGATGGCCGCGCCGACGCTTCCCGTGATGAGGCTCTGTATCACAGCCCCGGGAATCACCACTCGGCGCAGACCTATCAGGTCGCTGAGGGAGAAGTGCAGCCCGACGCCGAACATCAGCAGGATCACACCGACTTCCGCGGACTGCGCAATGATCCCGCTATCGACCACATAGCCAGGCGTGAAAGGCCCCACGACGATCCCAGCCAGCAGGTAGCCGACGAGCGGTGGCAGTTTCAGGCGCGCAGCAGCGAGGCCGAGGAGGAAGGCGATGCCGAGACTGAGCGCGACTGTCACGATCAGTGCAGTGTGTGACGGCATCTGGTGGCGGGAAGAGAGGTAAGAAAAATCCGCTCGGAGCAATCCTCGGCTCCGAGCGGATGATGAGACACCGGCACGTCTTGCCGTTCGTGTACTCAGTCAGTCATCGACGCAGGAACCTTTCCGCCATTGGCAGCGAACTGACGCATCACTTCCTTGTGCAACCACATGTTCATCGTCGCGGTGTCGTGCTTGTCGCCGGTAAACCCAAGCTCGTCGGCCAGCTCGCGTCGCTCGGTGAGACTGCTCTCCATTCCAAGCAATTTCATGAGGTCGACGATTGACGTCTGCCAATTCAGCTTCTGCTTGTTCTGCGTCGCCATGAACGTGAGCACCGCTTCGACATCGAGCAGCGGAATGACGGGCGCAGGTGCGTCCGGCGCGGTTGGTGCTGCCGCAACGGGTGCGGCGGGGGCTTCCGGTGCCTTGGCGCCGAAGAGCTTTTCCTTCAGGCGGCTGAAAATGCTCATGGAGACTTCCCGAGTATGTCGTGAAAGTGAGAACCACCGCAACGTATCGTGCGGGGCGAGCAGGAAGCTTAGACGATTGTAATCAAAAGGCAAAAGGGGCGCCCGAATCGAATACGTCACTGTATTCGATCGGGTGCCCCTTGCTCTGGATCTGCCGCAGCTGAAGGCGGCGCTCGACTTTACGGCTTGGCCGCGCCGGGCATCTGGATCATGGGAATGGCAGAGCCGCTCACCTGCGGCATGACACCGTTCCACTTCTTTGCCATTTCGTATTGGACCAGGCTGCCGGAAATGCTCTTGGCGAGCAGTTCATTGGCCTGCGCCTGCGCCTGCGCTTCGGCGAGGATGGCCTTCGCTCGGCCAACCGCCTTGATGCTGTCTCCCTGCGCCTGATAGGTGTTCTTCTGCAGCTCGTTCTGCGCAGTGAGCGCCTGTTGCTGCATGACATTCTTGGCATTGATCGCTGCCATCACGGCCTGCGGCGCGCGGATCTCGTTGATCGAGAACTGCTTCACCTCGATGCCGTACTGGTCGAGCGCCTTGGCCAGCTTCACCTGCGTCTTGGCCACCGTCTCCGCCTTCTTTGGTCCGAGGATGTTGGCGATCTCTTCCTGGCCCGCCACCTCCTGCAGCGCCTGCCGGATGGTCTGGCGCAGGTACCCCTTCTGAATCGCATCGATGTCGGTGCGGAAGGTCGAGTACAGGAACGGCACCTTCGACTGCATCAACTCGAAGCTCATTGACACGTCGAGCGAAATCGGTTGCCCCTCGATGGAGTTGACATTGATCTCGTCATTGTTCGCCGATCCTTCGGTGGAGCCCTGTGTGAGAACGATGGTCTGCATGAAGGTCGGGTACTCCTTGATGCCGGTCGTCAATGGATTGCGCAGGTGCAACCCGGGCCCAAGCGGCACCGGATCGACACCGCCGCTGGTGCGTCGGATGATGATGCCGACGTGACCGGGTTCTATGTACGTGACAATCGACGACGAGAGCCAGAGTGCGCCGATGAGGATGCCGATCGCAAGGACGGCCTTCCGGGCACCGCCACCGCCTCCGGCCGCCGTGGCGCCCATCTGCGAGATGCGATCACCGATCGAGCTGCCCATATAGAGTCTCCTGGTAACACTTTGAACAGAGCGGCTCTCCGCTGGGGAGCCGCACGAGAGAGTCAGGCGCCTGCCAGCCATGTATGGGGCAGGTGAGTGCGGCGCGCTCGTCGATCAGGCGGCGGTTCTCCGACTGTCGGAAGCGGGTGCCGAGCGGCGTGAACGCCTTGACTCCCCAAAAGAAAAAGGCGGTGCACGCCGCGATTGCCGCGACGAACAACACGCCTTCGAGAAGAATTACGAACACTGGTTCAGGCTCCGTCCGGGCTCGGGTTCACGCGAGGGCGCGACCTGTCCGGTTGCACTGTACAGACGACGTGGCCTGTGAGAAAGTTTCAGACCCGAGCCTCCTGCCGCCGACTTCCAGACGACCGTCGACCCGCCCGACGACGAGTGAGATCCAGCCTTCGTGACCTTGGACGGCTTGAAAGGATGTTTCGCCTCGTCTGGAATGCTACTGCAATCCTCTGTCTGCGACATGACGAATTCCGTCGTCGCGGTCGGTTGCGCACCAGTTCGGTGTGAGGATCGCCGGCTTTTGAGCAAGCGATGGTCTCGTTGTCAGAGGGTCGCTGTGATGTTTCCCCCCGCATCGCGTAGTCACGTTGCAGCGCCGCGATCGTCGAGCCGTTCGCGCCCGAGGCCTTTTCCCCCGGGGGACACTTTCTCGCTGGACGGTAGACGCTTCAGCGATCGAAGCAGTTCGACGCCCTGCCCGTGGACGAACCAGGGAACCCGAGCAACGCGGCCTATGTCGCCATACGCGCACGGATTCGTACGTGCACGGATCCGTACGAGCGCGGGTTCGCACGATCACGCGTCCGCTTCGCGTTCGAGGGATTGTCAAAGCGGTGTGTCAGGCAGCGGCAATCAGGGTCAGAGGAGTTCTCTGTTTCACGATGTGACAGATCAACTGCCGAGAACGTCTGAACATTGCCACTACTCTCGGACCGCCTCACCGTTACAAGTCGAACGCAATTCATGGGCTGGGGTAAGCAAGTCATTGCCGTTATCCGATCCTGATCGCCACGCACGCAGCGTGGCCGATCGCAACAACTTGAGGGTTCAGTCCATGTTCTCATTCGCCCGGATTCGGTTCGCACCCATGGCCGTCGCACTCGGTGCGCTCGTCGCCTGCACCGACCCGCTGGCACCGTTCCAGCCCGAGGTGTCGAACACCACAGATTCGTTCGCGCTACAGGCTACTGGCGTCAGCGGACTGAGCAGCACAAAGTCATACACGTGGACCAACACCGGAACACGCGCGACCATCAACCATTCGACGACGACCAGTGCGGGCTCGGCGCAGCTGACGGTCCGCGATGCGGCTGGCGCGGTGGTCTATGATCGCGGGCTGGTACCGAGCCTGAACGAGCCTACGACGGTTGGCGTCGCGGGAACGTGGACGGTCCAATTACGGATGACCGGCTACTCGGGGACAGTGAACTTCCGGGCGCAAAAGCTTTAGGGAATCTCTGCAGAATTCGGAGAGGCCGCCTCCGGATTCTGCAGTGGCTCGTTCAGCCGGACACCATCTGTCGTCAGCGCCCGAGTTCGAAGCGGAGCGCAGACTCGAGGTTTGGGTGCTGGAACCGGAAGGCTTCGCCTAGCAACCGGTTCGGCAGCACCCGTTGTCCTTCGAGAATCGTCGCCTGGGCCATTTCGCCGAACAGGGTCCGCAGAGCGAACGCCGGCACCGGAAGAATCGCAGGTCGCGAGAGCACGGAGCCAAGCGTGGCGACGAACTCGCTGTTCGGCACCGGCGCGGGTGCGCAGAGGTTGTAGACGCCTGAGGCATCCGGGCTCATGAGCAGGTGGTAGAGCGCGCCGACTTCATCGTCCAGCGAAATCCAGCTCATCCATTGATTGCCAGAACCGAGTGGTCCGCCGAGTCCGAGTTGGAATGGGGGGAGCATCTTGGCCAGGGCACCACCGGCGGGCGAGAGCACGATCCCGGTTCGCGCGATTGCGACGCGGATGCCGGCGGCGGCGGCCGGCTTGGTTTCATCCTCCCACACTTTGCAGACGTCGGACAGGAATCCAATCCCCTTTTCGGAACTTTCATCAATCATCATAGCGCCAGTATCGCCATAGTAGCCTATTGCTGACGCAGATACGAGCACTTCCGGATGACGAGACATCCGGCGCACGGCGGCCACCAGCGTGCGCGTACCGAGCCGGCGGCTTTCGATGATCTGGCGCCTGTGCTCGACTGTCCAACGCTCGCCGACATTCGCACCAGCGAGGTGCACGACCGCGTCCACCCCCTCCATCGCCGACTCGTCGAGGGCGCCTGATTCGGGATTCCATCCAATGTCACCGCGCGCCGCATCCGGCCGCCGGGTGATCCAGCGCACCGTGTGTCCGCCCGTGCGCAGGAGCCAGGTCAGGGCCGAACCAATCATGCCTGTGCCACCGGTGATGGCGACCGTGCGACGTGGCTGGTGCGCGAAGGCGAGGTGCCGTTCGAGATCGGCGCGCGTCCGGGCGTGACGGTAATCGAAGAGCTGCTCGAGCTGCCGACGCACGAACCAGCCGCCGCCGATGTCGCCGAGTGCGCCCAGCGGAAGTTCGTAGTCGATCTGGTCCAGCAGCACGCTCGTTCCGTCGGGTGCCGACTCCATGACATGCGAGTGCTCCCACCGGGCAAATGGCCCCTCCACCTGCACATCGGTGAATCGCGACCCGGCGACGTACCCCCGATGCTCCATCAGCATCCGCTGGTGGATGAGACCACCTGCAATCGGGACTTCCACCTCGACCCGGCTGCCGTCGGTGATGCCGCCAGAGCGAGACAGGACCCGCGTGCGCTGCCAGCCCGGGGTCAAGCGCTCGAATGCACCAGGCTGCTCGTGCCAGTCGAAAAGGGCTCGTGCCGACACCGGCATTGGGCTACGACGGACAAACTGCGGCACGGCGAACCCCTGGAAGAAAGGCAGTCGGCTCAGGCGGCGACGCCGCGCGAGCTCCTACTGCTGAACGCCGCTGGTGACCGCTTCGGGTTCCGCGAGTGCCGGATCCCGCAGCGAATCAGTGGCACTGGGGCCAGAGCCGCCGTCGGAGGCGACCGCATCGACGAGTGGTTCACCCGCGAGTGCGCCTGAGACGAGCTCGCCCGGAACGGGCGGCAACAGCAGACCGGCACGCGCGGCGCGCCGCTCCCGCTCGTCGCGATCTGCGAGCGATCGCAGCATGGTATCGACCACTGGACTCTGCAGGTAGCGCCCTTTTTCCCACCCCTCGACGATGCCTTTCGGCAGCCCGTGGAGCAGCTCGCCCAGTTGCGCGGTGCTCAGGCCAACCGATTCGCGGAAGTGCTTGATCTCCTTGCCCGTCAGCAGTGTGTGCTGCGTGCGCATGGTGAGAATGGCCTCGCGCTCTGCCTCTTCGCGCTGTTCCACCGTGTGTTGTTTATCGCCGCACTTGTTGCACTTGTACATGCCGCGATCCACACGCGCTGTCATGCCACTCAGGCGAATGGTGACTTCTTCGACGGCAAGCGCGTAGTGCCCACCACAGCGGCGGTGCAGGTGACCTTCGAGGGAGAGATCGGACATGCATCCAATCTAGGGAATTTCAGCAGAATTCGGAGGGGTCGCCCCAATTCTGCGGGCGCTCCACCAACGGTCCAGGTCAGACCGTGGCCATCCGGTGCTGTGTGACGGCATGCTGCAGCGCATCGGCGATCTCGTGCAGTGGGAGCACTTCGACCGCAGCGCCGACCTTGATCGCTTCCCTGGGCATGCCGAAGACCACGCATGACGCTTCATCCTGCGCGATGGTGTGGGCGCCGGCTTCGCGCATCAGCAGCAACCCCTTTGCGCCATCAGCGCCCATGCCGGTGAAGATCGCACCGATGGCGTTCCGTCCGGCGTGTTTCGCGACGCTGGAGAAGAGGATGTCGACGGCGGGCCGTTGATGATGCACGCGCGGTCCATCTTTCACCCGCACCTGATACTGCGCCCCGGAGAGCGTCAGCATCATGTGGAAATTTCCGGGGGCGACCAAAGCGACACCAGGCACCACGGCGTCGCCATCCTTTGCCTCGCGAACGTCGAGAGCACAGCAGCTGTTGAGCCGCTGCGCGAACGAGGCGGTGAACTTCTCTGGCATGTGCTGACAGATGACGATGCCTGGCATCGCAGGGGGCAGCCGCGTCAACACCGCTTCGAGGGCCTGCGTCCCACCAGTCGACGCCCCCAGGGCGATGATCTTGTGCGTCATGGAGAGTCCCGCCAGCGCCGGTACCTCTCGGGTGACACTCGGTCCGCTGGCCACCGGTTCGACGCGCTTCTGCAACCTGGCGCGCGACGCGGCGCGAATGCTCTGCACCAGCTGACGCGAGATGTCAGGCACCGACATCGCCGAGCCTGGCTTGCCAATGACGTCGACCGCCCCAAGCGAGAGGGCGCGAATTGCGGCGTCACTGTTGGCCGGCGTCAGTGAGCTGACGATGATCACAGGCACCGGATAATGCTTCATCAGCTTGGCAAGGAACGAGAGTCCATCCATCCTCGGCATCTCGACGTCAAGCGTGATCACATCCGGCTTGAGGGCGACGATCTTCTCGCGAGCTGCGTAGGGGTCGACGGCCGTGCCCACGACGGTGATATCGTCGTATCGCGACAGTTCTTCCGTGAGCAATTTCCGCACGAGGGCGGAGTCGTCGACCACCAGAACCTTGATCACGCCCTGCCCATCACCGCAACCGATGCGTCGGCAACCGCTGCGGTCTCGTCGTGACTGAAGAGCGCGAGCAGCGCCTCACCCTCATCCATCTGCAGTCGGGTGAATGCCTGTCGCACTTCGCCAGCACGGGCGCCGAATGGCATGACGCCGGCGTCACCAGGCGCATCGAGCCGGTAGACCGCGCTGGCGCCATTGATCAGCGGCAGGACGTTGCCCGTGACCACGTTGGCCAGCTCACCGAGCGCATCGCGCTGTACCTGCACGTCGGGTGCCGCGGCCGCGCCGAGCATGTTCTCCGCGAGTGCGGGGAGGATTCCTGCCGTCACGCCAACCACCACGCGTCCGGTGCCCGCGCCTCGATAGGCCACGCTGACGGTCGCCGCCAGCGGCAGGAACTCGGCGCCCTCGACGCTGCCCTGCTCCGGGAACAGGAGCGCCAACGACTCAAAAGTCGCAGTCGCCGCTTGGAACAGAGATGTCGTTACTGGCTGCTGCATGCGTAAGTCCGGTGACTTGGAGGATGGTATTGCGCAGCTGTTCGGGAGTGAACGGCTTGTGCACGATCTCGACCCCGTGGGCGCGCAGCCGCGCGAGACGGGTATCGCTGCTCTCGGTGCTGACGATGATGACGGCCAGCGCACGCCATTCTTCACTGGCGCGAATTCGCGTCAACAACTCTTCACCGTCCATCACCGGCATGTTCACATCCAGCAGCGCGAGATCAACCCAGTGCTGGCCAAGCTGCTCCAGTGCCTCGACCCCGTTGGCAGCCTCATAGACCTCACCCAGCGGAACTCCGCACAACGACAGCGTGCGACGAATCATCGCCCGCATCACACCGCTATCGTCGACGATCAGCACATTCAGTGTCATACTCTACCTCAGAGAAACGACGGCAGGCGCAGCCGGAAATGACGACGCCTCAGGCGACAGCACGCGGAGCGTGCCGTTGGTGCGCAACTGGACCAGACCGGTGGAGACATTGACCGACATGGTGCGCGACTGCCCCATGCCGCCGGTGTCGTCCGCATGAATCAGTACGCCGTTCTTCCAGAGCAGCTTGCGCAGCGTGAGCATGTTGCGCTTGCCGATCTGGAACGTGTCCTCCGATTCGGCGCGGCCGGAGAATGAACCTCCCGCGACACAGACCGTCATCCGTTCCTTGCGCGCCCCGACCCGGTAGCACTCCTTGAACAACAACGGCACACCGGTGTCCACGAACATCGCGGGCTGCGCTCTGGCCTTCCCTTCATCGATTTGCGAGCTGGGTAGCATGACGTGCAGCAAACCGGCAACCTTCGCTATCGGGTCATGCACCACGATGCCAAGACAGCTGCCGAGCGCATACGTGATCAGAGTCGCGTCCGGATTGTCGGACACTTTCATGTCCGCCATGCCGATGATGACCGGACGCATCACAATACTGGCTTCACCGATGCTCATGTCGCGTACACCGCCGGCTGGACATAGCGGTAGTTGTGCTCGATCGCGGTCAGGCTCTCCGAGTGGCCGATGAAGAGATGGCCTCCGGGCGACAGCAGCTGCCGGAACCGGTCGACCAGGCGTGTGACGGTTGGCTTGTCGAAGTAGATCATCACATTGCGGCAGAGAATGAGATCGAATGGTCCCTGCATCGGCCAGTCAGCCATCAGGTTCAGCAGCGCAAAGCTGATCGGCGCACGCACCTCCGGCACGACGGTGCCACCCCCGTCAGGTGTTGGCGTGAACCAGCGCTTCCGGCGCGCCTCCGATACATCGGTCAGCTGCTGCGCACTGTAGGTGCCCGCCTTGGCTGCAGCGACAACGTCCGTGCAGATATCCGTCGCGAGAATGCGTACGTCATAGCGCGGCGGAAGCGCTTCCCGCAGGAGCATCGACAGAGTGTAGGGTTCTTCACCGCTGGAGCAGCCAGCACTCCAGATCCGCAGTGGCTTGCCCGTCGCGAGCACCGCCGGCAGGATCCGCTTCAGGAGATATTCGAAATGCGCGGGCTCACGGAAGAAATCGGTCTTGTTGGTGGTGAGCAGATCAATCAGTCTGACCATCTCATCGCCGTCCTCTGCCTCGACGGCGTCGAGATAGGCGCTGAAGCTCGGAATGCGCCGGTCACGCAGGCGCTTCGAGACCCGCGACCGCACGAGGCCTTCCTTGCCAGCAGGAATCGCCAACCCTGCCTGCGCATAGGCAATGCGACGTACGCGCTGGAAGTCATCGGGCGAGAGATCTGGGGTACTGGAGAGCGAGTCGGCGCTGGAGCGCAACGGCATGGTGCGAAAGGAGCGGGAAGCGCGGGGTCTACCGCATGATGCCGCACCTGACCGGCTGAACCACAGACGCGGTCGTGGCAGGCGGGTGACATGAGGCCCCGCGAGGAATCGAGCTGCGATCAGGTACCCTGCGCGAGCGCCGGTATCGAAGTGACGGCGGCCACCTCATCAGTCGAGAGCACTCGCTCGATGTCGAGCAGCAGCCGGAGACGGCCGTTCGATTTCCCGAGACCGAGGAGAAACTCGGTATGAAAGTCGGTGCCGAAGTCCGGTGTGGGATCGATGTCTGCCGAGGCAATGCTCGCCACTTCGGAGACCTTGTCGGCGACAACGCCGATCTGCACACCGTCGACCTGCACGACGATCATGACCTGCTCGGGTTCCGTCGCCGGCGGCATGCCGAACTTCTCGCGCAGATCCATGATCGGGATCACCTTGCCGCGCAGGTTGATCACGCCGCGAATGTATGGCGGCGTGCGCGGCACACGCGTCACCGGCATCATGCTGATGATCTCCTGCACCCGCAGGATCTCGACACCGTACTCCTCGCCGGCGAGGAAGAATGTCAGGTACTTGCCGCCGAGTGACGTGGTGCGGTCAACGGTGCTGGCCATTCGGTCTCCAGATGAGTCAGGGGTACGGACGGTCGGCGTGGTCCACCCGTCTCAGTGAGTATCGTCGGCGGGCTGCGGCCGCTGAAGTGTGTGTCAGGCCGCCTGCGACAGGCCAATCGGGCGCGCGTCGCCGGTGCGTGCGAGCTGCGTGATGCGCGCGATATCGATGATCAGCCCGACGCGCCCATCACTCAGAATCGCGCCGCCAGAGATCCCTGGCACTTCACCCACACCTTCGCCGAGGGCCTTGGCGACGACCTGCTGCTGGCCGAGCAGCTGGTCGACCAGCAGGGCCACGCGGTGTTCTCCATCGCCAACGATCATCAGGATGCCGTCACTGGGATTCGTCACGGCGGCGGGAATACCGAACAGCTGGTGCAGACGAACCACAGGCAGCACTTCCGCGCGCAGCATCACCACTTCGCCACCGGGCGGAATCGTCGAGAGCATGCCGGGCTCGGGCCGGAAACTGAGCGAAATGCTGGTCAGCGGCACGATGTAGCGCTCGTCACCGACGCGAACCAGCATGCCGTCGGTCACGGCCAGCGTCAGCGGCAGGCGAATCTGAAAGGTCGTTCCTTGGCCAAGCACCGAATGAATATCGATCCGTCCGCGAATCGATTCGATGTTGCGACGGACTACATCCATCCCGACACCGCGCCCGGAGATGTCCGTCACCGTCTCGGCGGTGCTGAAACCCGGCGCGAATATGAGTCCGTTGATCTCCGAATCCGTCAGCATCTGATGCGGCGAAACGAGTCCCTTTTCGATGGCCTTGGCCAGGATTCGCTCTCGATTCAGGCCACGTCCGTCATCACGCAACTCGACGATGACGCTGCCGCCTTGCTGGAAGGCGGCCAGTGTCACGCGTCCCGCGCGTGGCTTGCCGGCGCGTTCGCGATCGGCGGGCCCTTCGACTCCGTGATCAACCGCGTTGCGCACCATGTGCACCAGTGGGTCGGCGATCGCGTCAACCATGTTGCGGTCGAGTTCCGTCTCCTCACCATCGGTCACGAGCTCGACGACCTTGCCGGCCCTCAGCGCCACGTCCCGCACCAGTCGTGTCAACTTCTGGAAGGTCGACTTGAGCGGCACCATCCGCATCGACATGCTCAGGTCCTGCAGTTCACGCATGATCTTGCCAGCGTGCGACACTTTCTTTACCAGCTCGTGTTGACCGCTGTCGGCGACGGCAGGGTCGGCCGCGATCATCGACTGCGCAATGACCAGCTCTCCAACCATGTCGATCAGCCGATCGAGACGGTCGGTGCGGACGCGGACGGACTGGTCGGCTTCCGTCTTCGGGCCAGCACGCGCGGCCGAGCTGCGCGCCGCCGTATCGACCGACGGCTCTGCGTCCGTGCGAGGTGGCGTCGTCGCGGCAGATGGCAGGGCAGTCGCCGTTGCGCTCTGGACCGCGACACGCGTCTCGACGCCCGCCAGCACGGCGTCGACGTTCAGTAGATCGTGCATCAGGTCGGCGTAGTCCGACGGTAGCGCGATTGGTTGCTGCGATTGAATCGACGTCTCGACCGCGACCAGAAACCCGCCCAGCACGTCATTAGATCGCAACGAGAGGTTGGCGACGGCTTGCGTATACGGAAGTTCGCGATCACGAACGCGACTGAGCAGTGACTCGGCGTGATGCGCGAACTCCGCCAGTCGGTCGAGGCCCATGAAGGCCGCGGTACCCTTGACGGTGTGGAATGCCCGGAAGACGGTGTTGATCGCTTCGATGTCGTCCGGGTTCGATTCCAGCTCGAGCAGCGCGGCCTCCGCACCGGCCATCGATTCGCGGCTTTCTGCAATGAAGTCACCGAGGAGCGACCGATCGGCATCGTCCGGCACGGTGCCACCGTCAGCGGCGGTGGCATGCACGATGACGGGTGTGGTGACGGTCGGTGCTACGGCGACGGCGGGAGACGGCGCGACGGTCGTCGGTGCGAGCGATCGCTCGCCAGATGCTGCGGCGCCGGTGGAACGGGCCGGAGGCGCAGCCTGAGTGTCCATCGCGTCACTCAACGCACCGGCATCGCCGTCCTCGTGCACGATTGCGATCAGATCCGTCTTCGTGGCACGCGGTTCTCCGCGGGATGCCTGTTCCGATGCCGTCATCGCGGATTCAATCGACGCCCCCGCTCTCGCCAGCAGCGCGGGGGCGTCCGCTGATCCGCCGAGCAGGATCAGGTTCAGGACTGTCGCCGCCTGATGCGCGTGCGCGCGCACCTGCGTCGAGGCCGTGGCATCGAACACTGCGAACTGACGGAGCGTATCACGCAGTGCCTTGATGTCGTCGTGCTCATCTGGTTGTAGCTGGACGATGATGAACGCGGCATCATTGAGTTCCGCCGGAATCATCGGGATCCAATGGACAGGCGGGGCATGCGGCTCGAGTCAGGCATTGCCGGTGCCGCGCCCGACCAGTGAATCCGCAAGCGCCTGACGCGAGGCGGCGTCCGCAAGTGTGGCGTTCGGATCGAACGAGTGGGCGCCTTTCTGCTTGCGTGCGCCCACCACGGCGTCGGTCGGCGCCTCATTCGTGTCGCCGGGTTGATTGCCAAACAGATTCGAGATCTCGGTCAGGCGGCCCTCCATTTCTGCCAGCAGCGATTGGACGTGCATGATCTGCTGCGACGTGATGTCCTGGAACTGCATGTGACCCATCACTGCGAACAGCTCATCTCGCAGGTCAGTGCGGATGGCAGCAGACTTCGCCCTGTCGGCCAGCGCCTCTTCCGTTTCGAGGTCGTCGACCTTGGCAATCGCGCGGTCGAGTGCGTCCATGATGTCGAGCGCAGCCTTTCCGGTGGCCGAGGACACCTCGTCGAGCTTCTCGTTGGTGTGGGCGAGACGCTCGGAGGTGGCGGCACGGATGCTCTCCCGTCCCGTCCGGATCGAGGCCAGCATGGCCTGCACCTCGCCCATCGCCTTCAGGAAGAGTGCCGGCAGGAGGGGCAACACGCGATCCGAAGCGGCCAGTGAAGCGGCCAGTGAGGACGGCGACGCAGAGGTTGACTCGGCCGATCGACGCGGCGCCAGCTCGCCCAGCTCGGCATCCAGGAGTCGCAGCGTGGAGGCGGTTTCGTACAGCAGGTCGGACGCCCGTTCGTTGGCCATGGTCAGGCTGCCGGTGCGACGATGAGACTATCGATCTTTTCCTTCAGCACCTGTGGCGTGAAGGGCTTGACGATGTAGTTGTTGACACCTGCCTCGAGCGCCGTGATGATGTCCTCCCGTACACTGCGGGCAGTGACCATCAAGACCGGCACGGTCCGGCCATCTTCACGTTGCCTGAGCGCCTGCACGAACTCGGTGCCGGACATGTTCGGCATATTCCAGTCGGTGATGACAAAGGCGATGGAACTGTCGAATCGCGCCAACGCCTCGACGCCGTCGGCGGCTTCGACGCTGTTCGTGAACCCGATGCGCTGGAGCGAGTTGACCACAATCCGGCGCATCGTTGCTGAATCATCCACAACCAGGAACTTCATCGTCGCGTCTCTGCCGTTGGCGAGTGAAGGACGGGCGCGGGCGCGCGCACATCCCAGGCGGGAGAACGGCGGAGACGCCGTTCTGACTACGGGGTGGAGAATGTCTTCCCGCGTAGGAGTGTCGTCCGATGCGCGCGCGTCTTGAGCACGATGCGTCAGCGTCGCGGTGCAGCGATCGCGAGCGGTGTTCCACCGGTCCAGCGAGCTCACCGCGATCGTGAACGAGGAACGGTCGTGCGGCATCAGCCACACGACCGTTCGAACTACAACCTGGTGCTACCCAGCAGGCGACACCGCGAGCGGTGTGGCGATCAGAGCTCGCCGCGATCCAGGATGCGCTTCGCCACTTCGCCCGCCATCTGCGCGGTGTTGTACGCACCCATCATGATCCGCTTCTTCACGTCCTCGACACGTTCCGTGTTGCTCGCGGCACGTGTCGATGAACCGTCCGCCAGCGCCCGTGCTTCATCGCTGAACGAGACCGAGTCCTGCGTGACGCGGTCTTTCGCGGCCGACTCGGTCTCGGCGCGACGCGCTGGCGCACTGCGCTCACCGGCACCGGGCTTGCCGATGCTCAGAGCGTTCGGATCGATCCTGCCCTTTCCATTGATTTGCATAGTTGTCTACCTCCGTAGGGAGGGTATCGGCGGGAACGGATGAAACTTTAGTAATCTGTCGCCGCAGCGCGAGAATCCGCTGGCGACCCGGCCTGCTGCTCAGGCCTGTCCTCGATCTCCTGAGGGACGTTGAGCGGCGTCGGGCCCTTCATTGGCACGGGCCGCATCGGGCGTGGTGTCAGCCGCCGCGGGAGGTCCGCCCGTGGAACGGGTGCCAATGGCACCGGCTGATCGCGCAGCGCCGCGAGCAATGAAAGGCCCGCCGCGATGAGTGAAAGCGAATCTTCGCGCCGTGATTCCGCACGCACGTCGATCGCGCGGGTCCAGCGGGGCGTCAGCATATGGCTGGAAATCGATGAGGTCTGTGACATCGTGATGTCGACGCGCGAGCCGGTACTGTGCAACATTTGCGGCCGAGTCCGGTGCGGTGTTCGGTCGGGGCTCGCCCGGCCGGCCGTCAGAGCACCACGTTGATGGCAGTGTGCACCGAGCTCTGCTGATACTCCTGCGACGCCGATTGCCGGGCCTCCAGGAGCGAGAGTTCGGTAACGACCTCATCCTTGACTCGGTTGGCGACCGCGCCTGCCTGATGCCCGATCCGAATGCTGACCTGAGCCGCCGCGGCAACGCGCGAGACCAGTTCGGCTGCCGGCGCCAGGGCAAGCGTCTCGCGCCAGGCGGCAACGGCGGCGTCGACGACCCGACCACGCTGCTCGAGCAGCTCGGTCAACGCCGTATCGTCCCCGCGCTCGATGGCTGCGACGGCCGCAGCCGCCAGGTCGTTCGCTCGGGCAAGCAGGTCGAGCACGGCGACGTCGGGCTCAACGACCTCGTATCGCATCGGGTGCTTACGCCGACACCGCGAGGGGGGACGCCTGTTCCTCGTCGAGCTGCTTCGCCGCCAGCGCGAAGGCGGTGCTGAGGGTATTCACGATCCCGATCAGGCGGCCAAGGCGTACGGCGTCACGTCGGATGCCGACGTCGACCAGTTCAGCCAGCACGAACCCGTAGAGCATCGACAGATCGATGGCGATTTCTCCACCGCGATCGATGTCCAGTGTGCCGAGGAGCTCACTGAGAATCTCGCGTGCCCGACCCAGGTTCGCGACGCGCGGCTCGATCTGATCGTTGCGGATGGCGGTCTGCGCGCGCCGCATGACCACTTCAAGGTGTTCGAACAGGAGCACAGTCAGGCGTGCAGGTGACGCTGACAGGACCTGCAGCTCCCGGTACTGCGTAGCACGTGATGGGTAGGTCACGGTGGTCGAAGACTCAAAAGGTGGTTGATCAGCGAAATCAGCGCGAACGGGTGCTTCCGGCGATCGACGACTGGAGTGAATTGCCCTGCGCCTGAAAGCGGCTGATGGCCAGCTCCATCGACGTGAACCGCGCGACCAGCGCCTCACGTCGGGCTTCCACGCGAGCCTGCAGATCGCGGACGCGTTTGTTCAGTCGCGTACTGGAGTCGTTGATGGTGGTCACCGCGTTGGTGATCGTCCCATCGACCGCACGCGACGCGGCGCCGGTGGCAGTGACCATCGCATTGCCGATACCGGCCGTACCGAAGAGCGCCTGAATGCCGGAAAGATTGGCGCCAAGTGCCGTTCGCAGTGCGGTATCACTTACTTCGACCGTGCCACTGCGGGTGAGCGTGAATCCTGCCTGAGCGCCCCTGGTGTAGGCACCGCCAGCCGGAACTTCCGTGCGCAATGACTGTGTGAAGGAATTCACCAGACGACGCAGCGTACTGTTGCTCTGCAGTGGCTGGCCCGACAGCTGCTGACCACTGGCGAATGATACGATGTCGTTGAACGCCTTGGCAAAGTCTTTCACACCCTTCACCGCCGCTTCGAGGTCGCGCGTCACGGTGAGATCGACTTCAGTACCCACTTCCGCTTGCAGCAGGTTCAGCGTGACGCCGTCCAGCGCATCGCTGATCGAGTTCGTCGGACGTGTCAGCAGCACGCCGTCGACGCGTACCTGCGCATCGCTGCCGCGGACCATGGCGCGTGATCGACCGATGGTCTCCGCGCCGAATGCGCCCAGGAGTGCCACCGGTGCGCCGCCGGCCGCCGGCGCCAGGGTCATCGACAGGCTCAGTCGCGAATCGCCGCCCGTGCCGTCGTTGAGTCGCAGCTTGCCATCGTTGTCGATGGATGCAGCCGCCGGACGCGCGCCGCTGCCGAATCCCGTGGTGCTGTCGTTCAGCTTCGACAGCAGCGTCTGCAGCGTGTCGGCACCGCCGACGACGAAGGACGTCGTAACTACGGTGCCATCACCGCGCAGGCCGTTGAACGTCAGGGTGTCGCCCACGGTGACGCCGAGCGAGACACCGCCGGCGCGAAGATCCGTCAAGCGGGTCGTGTCGTCGGCGACATTGTTCGTCGCATTCTGGAAGGCGAGGCCTGACGCAATCACCTGCTGCACGCTCGATTGCGCGCCCGCGGCGAAGCCCAGCGCTGCAATCGTGGCATCGCTGGCCGGGTCGCCCGACGCTGTCACGTTAGCGCCAACGCTCAACCGATACGACGCCACACCGCCGACATTTTCGCGCTGCACCTCGGCTTGACCACCCGCTGCGCGAATCTTGGCCACGATCGACGCGATCGAGTCGACCGAAAGGTCCACGCTGATGGTTCGGTCGCCAACGCGAATGCTGCTCGGGGGAGGCACCGTCACACCCAGGGCCGCCGCAATTGCGAGCCCCGACGACGGCACGGCACGTGACCGCGAATCGATGAAGCCGAGGTTGCGTAGCACTCCTTCGCTGCCGTCGGTCAGCCCGGTGCCGGCACCGCCAACGGTATCCGCCGACAGCACCAGTCGCTTCTGACCGGCAGCGCTCGAGAGAATCGACGCCGAGACCTTGGTGGCGGTCGCACCGGTGTTGAGCGCATTGATCTTGTCACGCACGCCATCGAGCGTGTCGGTGGCCTCGAGCGTGACGGTTTGTCCGGCAACGGCGAACGAACCACTGAGGCCGAGGGCGATGGTTGAATCGCTGACGACTGCGCCGCTCAGTTTTTCAGCGCGCGCCAGATCCACCACTTCGACGCGATAGGAGCCCGGACGGGCGGCAGCGTTGGCCGATGTCGAGAGCAGGGTCCGGTTGGTCTGCGAGCTGGGCGATGCGGATGCCAGAAAGTTCGTGAAGGCCGTGCCGAGCTTGAGCGCATTGCCCGCATCCTGCAGCTTCGTCACCAGGCCAGTCAGCTCATTCCATGCTGTCTTGCGCTTCTCCGCCGCGGTGATCTGCGTCTGAATCGGTGTCACCGTGCGCGCCGTGTCGGCGGCCGACAGCTGATCCACCAGGTCACGCCACTGCACGCCTGACGCCAGCCCTCCAACGTTGATGCTCGTCCCCATGATCGTCTCCTCCCCCAGTGCGCGGACCGGCCGTGACGTGCGATACGTTACGGCCGGCCAGCGTTATTCACGGTCCGTCAGGTTTAGCGCAGGAGGCTCAGAACGCTCTGTGAGCTCTGGTTCGCCTGCGACAGCATGGCCTGTGCTGCCTGCGTGAGGATGTTGTTCTTGGTGTAGTTGGCCATTTCCTCCGCCATGTCGACATCGCGGATCGTCGATTCAGCGGCCTTCACGTTCACGACGGCGGACTTCAGGTTCTGCACGGTGTAGTCAAGGCGGTTCTGACCCGCACCGATCTTGGCCAGCACGGCGTTGATGTTGTCGAGCGCCGTGTCGACGTTCGCGATCGAGGCGGTGCCGGCCAGCGTCACCGAACTCGCGGCGAGCGAGGCATCAACCGTCACCGACGCACCTGCCGTTCCGTCGCTGACCTGGAACGCCAGCGAGGTGAACACCGAGGACCCCTGAAAGTTGGTCGACGAGATGATGCGCTCGACTTCCGAACTGAGGGTGCTGATTTCCGTGTTCAGCGTGCCGGTCACCGAGCTGTTGTTACCCGTCGATTCACGCTGGATGACCAGCTCCTTCTGACGCTCGAGGATCCGCTGGATCGTCTGCGCCGAACCTTCCGCGATCTGCAGCATCGCGTTGCCCTGCTCGGCGTTCGCCGCCGCAACCGTCAGCGAGCGGCTCTGCGCGCGGAGCTTGTTGGCGATGGAGAGACCGGCGGCGTCATCGGCGGCGCGGCTGATCCGCAGGCCAGATGACAACTTCCGCATCGAACTGTCCGTCATCATGGTGTTGACGAACGCGTTCTTGACTGAGTTCAGAGCGCCAACGTTGGTGTTGATACGCATGGGACAAATCCTCCGTGATTGACTGTGGAGCATCCGTGCTCCAAACCGGCACCGCGAATCGGTCTCCGGCTCCCCCACCAGTCTCGGCACGAACACCACGGACTTGAGCGAATGGCCGGGACTGCTTCAGCGGCATCTGTTTGCGTGCCGATCCTCAACCCTGCATGTCAGCATTCCCACACCTCCGACAGGCCACCCGGCCCGGTACCACGCCACCGCGCGAACGCGCGCTGGCGGAATGCCTTGCGGGCGCCCACGCACTGAAGGCGGGCAAGACGGACAAGGCGATGCTGCGATACGCCGCTGCGGTGGCGGTGGCGCCACAGGATGCCGACGTTGCCGCGTTCCACGGCGTCGCATTGCGCAACGTCGGACGCTTCAAGGAGGCACAGCGCGAATTGATTCGCGCAATCGCACTCGATGGGCGTCGCGCCGACAGTTATACGCAACTCGCGCAGACGTACGTGATGGTCGGTGACCGCGCACAGGCAGCGCAGGCCTACATCGCGGCGGCAACGCTCCAGCCGGAGAACGCCATCGCCTGGCGCGACGCGGCCGAAGCTTTTCGCCTGAGCGGTCGCCTTGCCGAGGGTCTGGAGACCGCGCGTCACGCCGCAGCGCTGGCTCCCGCGGATCCATCGATCGCCAACACGCTCGCGCTGCTGCTGCATCGCAACAATCAACTGGACGCGGCGCTCGCACTCTGTGAATCGGCGGGACGACTGGCGCCCGATGACCAGAACCTGGCGCTGACACATGCAATGCTGCTGCGCACGTTCGGCGACTACACTCGGGGGTGGGCGCTGCACGAGCGGCGCCTCGAGTTGCCCGAGCTGACGCAGCGACCGCATCCTCCCACAACGCCGCGCTGGAAAGGAGAGCCGCTCACGGGCCGTCACATTCTCGTCCGCGCCGAACAGGGGCTGGGCGATCAGGTGCAGTTCGTGCGCTGGGCCTGCACGCTGCGTGAGCGCGGTGCGGCGCGCGTGACGGTGCAGACCGCCACCTCACTGGTGCGTCTGCTGAGGACAGCACCGTTCCTCGATGACGTGGTCGCCTCCGACCGCCCCGCACCGCCGCACCACGTTCACGTCGATGTCATGTCGTTGCCGCATCTGTTGGGCACCGGCAACGACATGCTGGCCGGCATGGTCCCGTATCTGCATGCGCCGAGCGACCCGCCGCCCGTGATGAGCACCGTGCCCGACCGACCGAGAGGCGCAACACGAATCGGCGTCGTCTGGGGTGGCACACCCATACACACCGAGGACCGGTC
Organism: Gemmatimonadales bacterium; assembly: GCA_038215035.1. Taxonomy (GTDB): domain Bacteria; phylum Gemmatimonadota; class Gemmatimonadetes; order Gemmatimonadales; family Gemmatimonadaceae; genus JACMLX01. The sequence goes on from JBBQRH010000006.1 coordinate 64,878, forward strand.
ACGCTCCATGCCGCTCAGTACGATGCTGCCGCTGCTGGCGCGACGTGATGTGCAGATCGTGGTGTTGCAACAGGGTGGCGTGCGAGCGCAGCTCGACGAGCTGACGCCGGCCATCCGTGCCTCGCTGCTCGATGTCGCCCCGGAGTGTGGCGACATGGCAGACACCGCGCACATCATGACGGCCTGCGATATCGTGCTGACCGTCGATACGTCGGTTGCCCATGTCGCTGGCGCACTTGGATGCACGACATGGGTGATGGTGTCCGAGCCCGCCGAATGGCGGTGGGGCATCGCGCGCAGTGACTCACCATTCTATCCCACCGTGCGCGTCTTCCGGCAACCGCAGCCTGGTGACTGGACCGGTGTCATTCAGCAGATCAGCCAGGCGATCGATGCGCTACCACCGAAGGACGCAGGCGGCGCATGACGCACCATCAACACGTCGCGCGCCGTCGTGAGGTGACAGCATCAACGCGGAGCTATGACAGGCAGGTCGCCGACGCCGATGCGCTGCGCCTCAAGGGCGCGTATACCGAGGCGCTGCACGCGTTTCACGCCATCGCGTGTGCCTTTCCCCATCGGAGTGATGCCAGCAACAACCTCGCCGGGATGCTGCAGGCCAGCGGGCATCCGACCCATGCGCTGCAGGCGGTGTCGCGCGCATTGGAGCTCGATCCGACGAACGTTGCGGCGCTGCTCAACTCGGCCGAAATTCTCAAGGATTTCGGCGACTGGCACACAGTCGCCCAGAGCTACGACGCTGCGTTGTCACTCCAGCCCGAATCATCCACCATTCGGTTCGGTCGGGCGCTGCATCTGCTGATGCTGGGGAAGTGGGCAGAGGGGTGGCGTGAGCATGAAGCGCGGTCGCACGTGCCCGGACAGCTCCTGCGGCGTACGGCGCTGACATCACCGGTGTGGGATGGGTCGCCACTTGGTGGACGCCGAATTCTACTCGACCACGAGCAGGGGCTGGGCGATCAGATCATGTGCGCCCGCTTTGCTGCCGACGTGGCGGCACGCGGCGGCACGGTCACGATCCGATGCAGCGCACCGCTGGCGACACTCTTCGAATCACTGAGCGGTGTGGACGCGGTGAGCATCGAAGGCAGCGCGGTTCCCGCGCACGACGTGCACGCCAGTCTGATGTCGCTGCCGGCGCTGCTGGGTGTGACGTCCCCGGACATGCTCAGCGGCGCACCGTACCTGCGCCCCTCCGGTACCTGCCCCGAACCGATACGCACCGCATTGTCGACACGGGCGCCGAAGGTCGGCCTGGTGTGGGCCGGCAACCCGCAACATCGCAACGATGCGCGGCGATCACTGCATCCCGCACTCCTTGCACCACTGCTCGAGCTCGAGGCCGTACAGTTCTTCGCACTGCAACGACACGATGGGACGCTGCCGTTACCGACGCCGCTGCGCGGCCGCGTCAGCGACCTTGGCGCCGCCCTCGACACACTCAGTGATACCGCGCACGCGTTGCTGCAGCTCGACTTGCTCATTACCGTCGATACCGCCGTTGCGCATCTGGCCGGAGCGCTCGGCGTTCGGACGCTGCTGCTGGTACCGTTCGTGCCCGACTGGCGATGGATGGTGAACCGGGGAGACACGCCCTGGTATCGCTCGGTGCAACTCCTCCGCCAGGCGACGGTGTTCGAGTGGGCACCGGTCGTCAGCGCCGCGCGCGACCATCTCGCGACACTCACCAGAGCATGCACATGACCACACTGCTGTCCGACGACACCACCGCAATCACGCTCTGCGCCGAAGGCGCGCTGCTGGCCGAGGCGGGTGATGCGGTTGGCGCGATCGCCTGCTATCAGCGTGCCGTTGAACGTGCTCCATCACGGCTGCCACTGCACATCATTTTGTCCAACGCGCAGCAACTGCACGGTGAGGTGCTCGAGGCTCGCGCGACGCTGCGACGCGCCATTCGTATGGCAGACCGACCAGATGCAGACGCCGAGTTCACGCTCGGCAAGGCGCTCGTCGAGGCCGGGGCGGGGGCGGACGCCGTCAGTTGTTTTCGCCGTGTACGAGCGGCGCACCCCGGTGATCCCGCTGCCGCTGCCGCCCTCGCCGCTGCCCTCCGCGACGCGCAGCAGCCAGATGACGCGTGGATCGAGGTACAGCATGCGCTGCGCCTGGCGCCGTCCGATGCTGTGACGCTCCTGACGGCAGCCTTGATTCGCCACGACCTTGGCGACTTCGCTGATGCGCTCTCGCTCTGCGAAAAGAGCCTGACCGTGCGCCCGGAGTCCTCCTCCGCGCGTGTCACACGTGGCTATCTGCGACACCTGTTGGGGGATGCGAGTGGCGGATGGAGCGACTTCGAGTCACGCGCGCTCCCCCGACCCGAGACCAATGCGCAACTGTGGGCTGGCGAGTCACTCGTCGGCCGGACGCTGCTCCTGCTCGGTGAGCAGGGTGTTGGCGACCAGTTCCAGTTCCTTCGCTACGCGCAACATCCGCGAATTCTGGCCGCCGATCGCGTGGTGATCGCCTGTCAGGCAGAGGCAGTTTCGCTGTTGCGCGCGGCGGGCTTCGACGCCGTGGCACGCGGCGCGATCGTCGAGTCGGAGGTGTATGCCCCACTGCTCTCGCTGCCGATGCTGCTCGGCGAGGACGTGGCGTGGCGTTCGGCCAGCGAGCCATACCTCCGCCTGCCAGGTGCCGACCGGCGCGATCCGCAGCGCGTCCGCCGTGTCGGCGTGGTCTGGGCCGGCAATCCGGCACATCGCAACGATGCGGTGCGCTCGATTGCGCCTTCGCTCATCCACTCGCTGCTGCACACACATCCCGCAGTGCAGTTTGTCTGCATGCAGCACGGCGTCGCTGATGACGCCATGCCATCCGGCACCTGGGAGCGACCAGCGCCTGGCGACTGGCTCGCAACCGCCAGCCAACTGAACGCACTGGATCTGCTGATCACAGTCGATACCGGCATCGCGCACCTCGCGGGCGCGCTTGGAATGCCAGTCTGGATTCTGCTTCCGCAGGTGCCGGACTGGCGCTGGGGAAGCAGCGGAAACCGTACCGCGTGGTACCCGACCGCACGGCTGTTCCGGCAGCCGGTGCGCGGTGACTGGGCTCGGGTGCTGACGAACGTCAGCGCCGCGTTGAGCGGCGCGGTGTTGTAGCGCCGCTCAGCGTGGCCGGTGCGGACAGGCTTCGCTGGCTGCCGTTGGCGCGGACTCAGGCGATCGTGACGGGGTGCTGCATGCCGTATCGCGAGTCGGGCAACACCACCTGACGTCCGTGGCGATGGTCGCGCGCAATGATGACGGGGCTCTGCAGGTTGGCGGCAACCGGAATGCCAGCCTCGAGCTGCACCACGACCAGCACCAGCAGCGCCTCCTGCACTTCCGCCGCGCCCAGCGCCGCGAGATCGGAGACTGGGATGTCGACCTCGAAGCCAGGGACGATGACGAACGGATCGGCCAGCAGGAAGGTCAGCTCCGGATCATCGACGCTCTGCAGCCAGACGAGCTCCTCGCGCTGGGTCTCGACCAGGGCAAATCGGTGCAACGACCGGAATCCCGGCAGGCCGGCAGGAAAGGTGACAATCGTGTCCGGACGAATCTCGAGTGGTCCGAGCAGAATCGACGACAGTTGCAGCAGATCAGCCGACGCCATGAGTGCGCTCATCGCAGGTAGTCCAGCACATTGAGGTTGAGCAGCTTGTTGGCGGCGCTGAGGGCGGCCTGATAGGCGGTCTGCGCCTGCGCAAAATTCGCCGAAGCCTCAGCGATATCAATATCATAGATGACGGATCGACGCACTTTCGTGTCGAGCGTGGATTGCAGTCGCTGCGTCTGGATGGTCTCATACTGATTGACCTTGGCACCGGTCTCACCGAGCAGGCGACCGATCCGGTCGCTGGCCGTCTCGAGCGCCGGCAACGCCGCCGAGATCCCCGGGACGTTGTTCGACCCCAGCGCATTCGACAGATCCCGCAGTGCGACCAGCACGCCAGTGTCGATGAACACCTCGTGCGCATTGTGGTTCGGCGACGAGATCACGCTCGCCTGGACTTCATACCGCGGATTGGTGAGTGGGGCGGCATTGACGACGTATGGCGGTGACGAGTTCGGCGTATTGGCCAGCGGTTCTTCCGTCACGCGCGACGCACCGAAAAGGTAGCCGGTGTTGAAGCGCGTGTTGCCAAGACCAATGGCCGCTTCGATCAGCTGGTCCACCTCCGCCTTCGCAATCAGCCGGGTTTCGGCTGACGCGGTCGACCCGATCTGTTGCGATGCCAGTTCACGTGCACGCTCGGTAATGAGCTGCACGTTGTTCAGCACGCGATCCTCTTCACTGGCCCGGGCAATGGCGAGATTCCCGTTTCGCTCGTACTGCGCGTAGGCGGCGAGCGCTCCGTCCGCGCGGAGCACGTCAGCGGTTGCCGCCGGATCCTCCGAGCCCCGCTCGAAGCGCCGACCGGTCGCCGCCTGATCCTGCGCCTTGACCAGGCGCTGGAGATTGCCCTGGATGTAGTCCAGCTGTGAGCGCTGAGCCTGCGATGTGGTGACCCGCATCGGATCCGTCCCAGATGAATGAGAGCTTTCCAACCAAGGCAACTGTCACATCCTGACTGACGCGCCTTGCCCCCGCGAATTGCGGTTCTACTCTTGTGAGGTATCGGACGGAAGCTTTTGCCGCTTGAGCCGGTGTGCCCCATGCGGCGGGCGTTTGTCCCCGCGACGACAGGGCACGAATCGTCGCCTTTCCACCTCGCCGCTCCCCTGCATGGCCACAATCCTGTACGTCGATGATGAGCCCAGTGTCGGCCTGATTCTCGAGGATACGCTCGAGCAAGCGGGACACACGCCGGTTGGCGCGCGCAACGTGCCGGAGGCGCTGCAGGTACTGGCGCGGGGCGACGTCGATCTCGTCATCTCCGACTACCGCATGCCAGGGCTCTCGGGGCTCGAGTTTCTCTCGCTGCTTCGTCGCGAGGGCTACGACGTGCCGCTGATCATGCTGACGGGGTACGCCTCGATCGAGCATGCGGTGGCCAGCATCAAGGCGGGCGCGGTGGACTACATCACCAAGCCGGTGCGTCCGCAGCAGCTCGAGCTGGCGGTGGAGCAGGCGCTGGAGCTGGTGCGCCTCCGACGCGAGAACGACGCACTCCGTCGCGAGGTGATGGAGTTCCGGAATGAACGGCAGATCATCGGTGATTCACAGGTAATGCGTCGCCTGATGCAGACGGTGGCGATGGCGGCACCCACGCGTGCCACCGTGCTGCTGCAGGGCGAATCGGGCACCGGCAAGGAGCTGCTGGCACGCGCACTGCACGACCAGAGTGAGCGGCGCGACAAGCCGTTCATTCAGCTCAACTGCGCTGCGCTGCCAGAAGGACTGATCGAAAGTGCCCTGTTCGGGCATGAAAAAGGGGCATTCACCGGGGCGCTCAAGCGCGTGGAGGGCGCCTTCGAGCGCGCGCACCGCGGAACGCTGCTGCTCGATGAAGTGAGCGAGATGCGCCTCGACCTGCAGGCCAAACTGCTGCGTGTGCTGCAGGAGCAGGAGTTCGAACGCGTGGGCGGCACCAGCCCGATCCGTGTCGATGTGCGCATCATTGCGACGACCAACCGGAAGCTGCAGGCGGATGCCGCCAATGGCACTTTCCGGCAGGACCTGTACTATCGGCTGAGCACCATTCCAATCCTGATCGCACCGCTGCGCGAGCGACCAGAAGACATTCCGCTGCTCGCCTATCGCTTTGTGATGCGCACCGCTGCCGACATCAAGAAGGATGTGAAGGGCATCACACCGGAAGCGATCGCGATGTTGCAGCGGTATCCATGGCCCGGCAACGTGCGCGAACTGCAGCACGCCGTGGAGCGTGCCGTCATTCTCTCCAACGAGACCATGCTGTCGCCGGATGCATTCGACGCGGTGCGATACGGGCTCGATGTGGCGAGCAGCGTGATGTCACCGACGCCACGCGGCGGCGCAGCCCTGCTCCGACCCACGCCATCCGGCTCGGCACCGGTTGCCGCCGGTGCCGACGGAGTCTGGCTTGGGACGCTGAACGTGAACGAGGCGGAGACCGCGCTCATTCAGCGCGCGCTCGAGGCGGCGGGCAACAATCGGACGCGCGCGGCCGAGATGCTCGGCATCAGCGTGCGCACGCTGCGCAACAAGCTGAATGGCCCGGGGCGATCGGGGGATCATGAGGCGGTGGACGACGAACTGGACGCGCCGTAAGCGCATCGGTTGATCAGCGCGGCGCTTTGGGCTTCGGCTTCGTCGGGGCCCGACGCGTCCGAGCCGCCGGCCGTCGATTCCGACCCGCAGCGGTCGTCGAGTCCATGACCACACAGTTCAACGGCACTGGCCCGGTTGTGCCCTTCTTCACCGCCACCGCCGGCCCGCGGCATACCACATCCTCAGCGCGCACCTCACGGGTCGGAATCGCACCCTTGCGCGGCGCTGGCTTCACGCCAACTGACGCATACAGCGAGTCGGGGACATACATCACCCCGCCTTTCATCACCAGTTCGGCGCGACGAAGGTCGCGCATGCGTTGTGATGGATCGCCGTCGACGAGTACCAGATCCGCCAGCTTGCCAACCTCGATGCTCCCCCACTGGGCATCGTGCTTCATCACGCGGGCGGCGCCGAGCGTGGCGATGTAGAGAATGTCGGTGTTGGGGATGCCGGCTTCGGAGTAGAGCTCCAGCTCACGGTGCAGCGAGAACCCCGCCGCCGCATCGGTGCCGGCCACCAGACGAACACCGGCCTGATGGAGCTTCCTCACCAGGCGTTCCATCGCGATGAAGCTCGTGCGGTAGACCGGCTCGAGTGCCGCCGTGGTGGGCAATCCACCCGTCAGCAGTCCACGACGCGCAATCGGCGGAAAGCGCACTGCCACGGGGAGCGACGCCTGATCGAGCGAGCCGGCACGCGCGGTGAACATATGCTCAAAGACGTTCAGCGTCGGATCGACGACGACATCGCGCTCCTTGAGCAGTGCGATGAAGCGGTCGACGCGGTCGCTCCGCAGATCGATCGACGCGGCACCGCGTGCCACCGCCGTGAACCGCGCTGGCGTCCGGGTGTCGATGCTGGAATCGGCAAGGAAATTCAGAAAGAGAAAATTCGCATGCTGCAACTCGTCGGCGCCGGCGCGCACCATCTGCTCGGCCGTCATGCCGTACGGCACGTGCCCGCTAACGCGCAGCCCCTTGTCATGCGCGGTGCGCACGATGGTCGGGAAAAGCTGCGGATCGAGCGACGAGTAGACCTTGATCTGCTCGTAGCCCTGCGCCGCGTACGCTTCGACGGCAGCGCGGGCCGCGTCACGCGTCGAGACGAGCACCTTTGATGGTCCGGCAAACGGGCCTGGGCCGTCGATGAAGCCTGCCGCCAGCACGCGGGGACCAAGGAGTGTGCCGTCGCTGAAACGCTTCCGGCGCGCGAGCAATTCATCGCCGTCGTTCGCCAGATCGCGCACCGTCGTGACACCCGCCGCCAGGTGGAGCAATCCGTCGTCGTCCTGAACATGAACATGCATGTCCCACAACCCGGGCAGCAACGCCTTGTTGCCGGCGTCGATGATCTCCGCGTCAGACGGCAACGGGACCGCGCCGTCGTCACCCACCGCGACGATCTTGTCGCCACGGACGATCACCGTCTGTGACGGCTTCATCTGCCGCGTGGCGGCATCGAACAGATGTGCGTGGATGATCGCGACGGCAGCGCGTGGCGTGCGTGCGAGGGTGCGCGCGGCCACCGAGTCGCGGCCACGCGAGGCCGCGGTCTGGGCGGCGATCAGTTCCGACTGCACCGACTCGAAGCCGCGGCGGATCACCATCTGCCAGGAGCCGCCACTCGCAAAGAATCGACCCTCGGCATCGAGCCAGAGGACTTCCGGCGCCAACCCCAGTCCGCTGATCTCGTACTGCGTGATGCGAAGTGATCGTTCGCCAGCGGTGACAGTCCGCGACTCACCGCTGGTGATCGAGGCGCGCCCTTCGGGTAGCAGAGCCGTCGCCTTGGCTTTCGTCAGGAGCATCGCCTTGGCAAGGGACGCGACATCCGTTGGCAGCGTTTCGGTGGGGAGATAGAAACCCGATCCGGGAGTCGTGCGGCCCGCCGCCGACTCATTTCGCCAGGTGAGGAGAGGCCCCGCGATCTGCACCATTTCGCGGACCGGCACCTTGAGGTAGTTCACGCCAGCCAACTGCATGCCGACCGGCAGCCCCGCCTTGTCCAGCTTGAGCGTCTGCGTCAGCGAGGGGCCGCGGCCGCGGTCGTTGAAGCTGTAATTCGTGGTGACGGTGCCACCACTGTCGGGCCACTGCCGCAGTCTGCCAGCAGCGCGACCGGCCATCAGCACGGTGTATTCCAGCGTATCGCCGGTGGCGGGCGCCCCGAACGGCGCGGCGGCAACGGCGGCTGACGGCAGCTCGGCCGGGGCAGAGCGCACCCGTCCGGCTTCGGTGGTTTGCACAGTACCGCCGCCCTGCGAGCGACAGGCAGCGAGGGCAACGCCCAGCAGGGCAATCGAACGACGCACCGGCAGCGGCATGGGACGGACGAATGGGCTGAACGAGACGGATCGAGGACACACCAGACGCCAACCAACGACTCAGGCCGGCGTCCACGTCGTGATCAATCTGTAGCAGCTTCCGGGCCGTCGGGACCGCCATCGCCCAACCGGGCGCCACATGACCTGACCCAATCCAGCGATCGGAAGAGGGCTGAGGGAAATCTGCGACCGCCCGAGGCTACGGAAACGCCCCAGCCGCGTCGCACACCAACCAGTGCCGGCGGCCAGAAGGGCCTGTCACACGAACGCCCCGTGTCCAGTCAGCGCACGCCCGACGATCAGAGTGTTGATCTCGTTCGACCCTTCGTACGAGTAGATCGCCTCGGCATCCGCAAAGAAACGCGCGACCGAGTGGTCGAGGAGAATGCCATTGCCGCCCATGGACTCCCGGGCCAGCGCCACCACCTCGCGACACTGCGCCGCACAGAACTGCTTGGCCAGCGCGGAGTGATGTTCCTCACAGCGGCCGGCGTTCTGAAGCCGGCTCACCTGCAGCGCCATCGCCTGCATTGATGACAGCTTGCCGACCATCTTTGCCAGCATCGACTGAATGAGCTGGAAACTGCCCAGAGGACGGCCGAACTGCGTGCGACGCTGGGTATAGGCCAGCGCCCGCTCGTACGCGCCGGCGGCGCATCCGACGGCGATCCATGCCACACCAACGCGGGTCATGCCGAGGACGCGCGCAACATCCTTGAAGCCGTTGGCACGCTGCAGCCGATTCTTTTCGCTGACGTGAACATGGTTGAGCGTGATGTGCCCGTTTTGCAGAGTTCGCTGAGCGATCTTCCCTTCCATCTTCCTGACCGAGTAGCCAGGGAGGCTCGTTTCGACGATGAATCCCTTGACCTGTTGATCAGCCACATCGCGGGCCCAGACGACGACGAAGTCGCCGAAGGTCGAATTGCCAATCCAACGCTTTTCGCCGTCGATGATCCAATTGTCACCATCGCGCCGGCATGTGGTCGTAATGCCGCCAGCAACGCCTGATCCGACGTCCGGTTCAGTCAAACCGAATGCGCCAAGCGACTCCCACCGGCGCATCTTCGGGAGCCACTCATCCTGCTGCTCCTTCGAGCCACAGAGCAAGATCGACCCGAAGGCGAGTCCTCCGTGCACACCGAGGAACGTCGCGAACGAACAGTCGACGCGCGCCAGTTCCATGGTGAGCACGCCTTCTGCGACCGAATCGTGACGGACTGATCCGTACTCGGAGATCGGGAAGATCGACGCCAGCAGATCAAGCGACGCGAACGCCGGAATCAGATGGTAGGGAAACTCCGCCCGCTCCCAGTAGTCGTTCGCGATCGGTTCGACTTCACGCTCCATGAACTCTCGCGCGCGCAGCCTTGCTGATTCCAGCTCCGGCGGCAGATCGCGCAACAGGTGGAGAAAATCGACATCGATCTCGGGGGCAGCAGGCGCGGCAACCTTCGCCTTCGCCAGCGAGCGCTTGGCCCTGGCGAGTGCAGGGCCGTCGAGCGCCAGAAGTTGCTCGAGCACAGGGGCCAGCTCAGGCCGGTCGGACAACTTGGCGACGACAGCTGCGACGCGCGGATCGAGCTGCGTCAGGCGTTCGGTCTGTGAGAGAATCTCGGTAGCCATGTTCTGCAATCCTGCGGCAGCGCAGGCGGGAAACGTGTGGGCGGGAAGAGCGGAAGCGGGTGCGAGCCACACTGCACGGCAAATGACTGCCGCGCCTGCGCCTCGTCACGCACCGCCGAAGCTATCGGATTCGGGCGTCTCACGTAGAACCGCCGCGCCATCGGCTGGTTCCAACCGGGCCAATCGTCGAGTTCGGTGGGCGGAGCGGCAAGACACGCCACATCCCGCACGGCACAACTTGCCGGAACAGCCAGCTCTGCCGTGTGCCGAATCGCCCAATCGACGACAAGGCGCGGAGCACAGAAAGCACGCAACACTCTATAAAACAACGAGTTCCAAGATTCATCCCGGCATCGCATCCGCTTCGGACTCAACTGGCACCGGCCGTGCTTTCTCCTGATCCCGACGCGTGTCCTTTCACCTCGGTTCCGGATCATGGCGCTCTTCAACTTCATCAATCGGGTCTCCTCGGCTGGCTCCATCAAGGAAGCCATGGATCAGAGTGCGCTCCGGCATCGACAGATCGCCGATCGCGTCGCGAACGCGACACTCGTGAACAAGGATGGCTTTGCCCTGCCGGCAGGGAGTACGGCTGCGGCGGCCGTCTCCGGCGAGCGTGGACCGGTGGATACCGAACAGGAGATGGCTGCGCTGGCGAACGAGCAGCTCTATTTCGAAACCGCGGCAACACGGCTCAAGGGGACGTACGACTCGATCCGCCGCGCGCTGCGGGATCGCTGAAGCCGATGCCAAAGCTTCCAGGTTTGCTGCCGTTCGTTGGCGGCCCCGCGATCAAGCCGATGTTCCGCGCCCTTGGCATCGCCGCCAGCGGCATGTCCGCACAGCGCACCCGCATCGAGGTTGCTGCCAGCAATCTGGCCAACGCTGACGTCACTCGTGGCGCAGACGGCAAGGCGTACAATCGGCGCGTGGTGCAGCTGCGCACGGCTACCAGCGACGAACGTGAAGCGAGCTTCCGCTTCCCGAATCAGTTGCTTTTCACCACCGCCCCATTCGGCACATCGCAATTCGACGTCCCTGCCGGTGCCGCACCATCGTCACCGCGTTCGGTCGATGACCCGAATTTCGGCGTCGTGGTCGACAGCATTCAGGAAGACACCACGCCGGGCGCCCGCGTGCACATGCCCGGCCATCCGGATGCCGATGCCGAGGGCTACGTCACGCTCTCCAATGTCAGCCGCACGACGGAACTGGTTGATCTGCTCGACGCCCGCCGGGTCTTCGAGGCCAACGCAACGGTCTTCCAGTCGGTGAAGCAGTTGCTGCGCAAGTCGCTGGAGCTCTGATCATGCCGATCTCCTCACTCACGGCACAGTTGCCGGCAACCGCAGGCGCACTTCCGGATCTGTTCCGGCGCAATGACACGCTGGCCACGCGCAGTGACGAATCGACCGCCTCGCCCGGTGCCGGTGATGCGACCTCGACGCACGAAGAACGGCGCGCGCTTTCGGCAGGCGCCTCTGACGACATCACCCGGTTGCTCGCGCGCCGCGCGGCACTCGGTCCACTGACATACGGAACTCGCATGGCGTCATCCGACGACCGCACCGCTGCGCCGATTGGCATGCGCGGCGCCCATCTCGACGTTCGGGGCTGAACATGACGATCGATCGCTTCGGTGCCTTCGCACAGCGCGTAGCAGAATTCGGCCTTCCTGGTGAGGGCGGCCGGTCCGTGCCGGTGATGCCCGAACCCAGCGGCGGTGGCGCGTTCGGCGATGTGCTGACACGCGCCGTCAACGAAGTCAGCGCCGCCCAGGACATCAGTGGAGAGACAACGCGTCGATTCCTCAACGGTGAACAGGTGGAGCTGCATCAGGTGATGGCTGCCGCCAGTGAAGCCGGCATCGCGCTGGACACCATGATCGAGCTGCGCAACAAGGTCGTTGAGGCCTACCGGACCGTCATCACCATGCAGAACTGATCGCGATGCCTCCCGCACTTGAACAACTGTTCGACCGGATCGGCGGTATCCGTCGCGTGGCGATGCTCGGCATCGGCGTGATCGCTCTCGTCGCAATCCTCGGCGTCTCACGCTGGGCCACCAGGCCAGACCTCGTTCCGGCCTTCAGCGGCGTCCCGCTGGAGAGTGTGGGCAAGATGACGGACGCGCTCGACGCGGCCGGCGTGACGTACCAGCTGGAGCGCGGCGGAAGCGACATCATGGTCGCCACCACCGACCTGGCCCGCGCGCGCGTCGTGCTCGCATCGTCGGGATTGCCGGCGCAGGGTCGCCCGGGCATGGAACTGTTCGATCAGCCCAGCTGGGGAATGACCGACTTCGCACAGAAGATCAATTATCGCCGCGCGCTGGAAGGAGAGCTCGAGCGCACGATCAGCACGATGAAGGGGATCGAGAGGGCGCAGGTCCACCTCGCGATCAAGGAAACACAGGCGTTCCGCCGTGCGGGTGATGCACCGGCCGAAGCCAGCGTCGTCGTGAAGCTGCGCAACGGGCAGCGTCCGGAAGCCGACGTGGTGCGCGGCATTTCGCAGCTGGTGGCCAGCAGCATCGACAACCTCGAGGCACAGCGCGTGGCCGTACTCGATGATGGCGGGCGCCTGCTGTCTCGCATGCTGGACGCCAACGACCCCGCGTCGCTCAGCAGCGCCCAGCTCGAACAGCAGCGTGCGGTGGAAGATCATCTGGCCGAAAAGGCCGCCGCGATGGTGAACCAGATCGTAGGCAATGGCAACGCGACCGTGACCGTCGCCGCCGACCTGAGCTTCGATCAGGTCGAACGGATGTCGCAGGTGATCGACCCGGAGAAGCAGGCGCTCAGCACGGAGCAGAAGGCGGAAATCACGCCAGGCACCGACGGGGGCGCCGGATCGACGAACGTGGCCAGCAGCTATGACAATTCACGCACGGTCGAAACCATCAAGTCCGCCACCGGCGTCGTGAAGCGGCTTACCGTGGCTGTCCTGGTCAAGGATCGGATGGACGCCAAGGGTGTGAGCACCACGCGCCCGCTGGCCGAGCTGGATCAGATCACCGCGCTGGTGCGCAATGCGGTCGGCTTCGATTCAACCCGCGGCGACCTGGTGAAGGTGGTCAGCACACCGTTCGAAGGCATCACCGCGATTCCCGCCGAAACGACGGGCGAGAAGGCGATGCGCACCATCCAGCAGGTGCAGCGTCCGGCGCTTGGGCTGGTGGGTCTGGCACTGGCGGTCCTGATCGCGCTGACCGTGATGAAGAACCTGAAGGCACAGTCGGCCGACGCGCGCGCGATGGCGATTGCCGCGGCACGAGCACCACAGCTGAACAATGCCGGGCAACCGATGGGGCAACTCGCCGAACGATCAGACGAGGGCGACGAAAACTCGCCGATCTACCAGGCGCTGCGCATGCCGGTGAACCCGCTCAAGGAACGTGTCGTCGCAACCGCCGACGCCTATCCCGACGTCTCCGCCAAGATTCTCCGGACCTGGATGCGGAATGGCTAACGCCGTCGCACGTATGCCCCGGGAAATCACCTTCGAATCGCTCAGTGGGCGCCAGAAGGCAGCACTGCTGTGCCTGGCGCTCGGCACCGATGCGGCCGCCAAGGTCACGCAAAAATTGTCCACCGACGAAGTGGACATGCTGTCGTATGAGATCGCGCGAATGGACGATGTCGCCGGTCCGGTGATCGATCAGGTGCTCGAAGAGTGGATCGAGTCCGCGATCGGTATCGGATCGCTGTCGAACGGCGGTGTCGAATACGCCAAGGAAGTGCTCGAAAAGGCGTTTGGCCCCGCCAAGGCCTCCAGCATCCTGAAGCGCGTGCAGGGGCAGCTGGCCGACACGGCCGGCCTCACCCGTCTGCGTCGCGCCGACCCGCAGCAGTTGGGCAACACACTGCGCAATGAGCACCCGCAGACCATCGCGCTGGTGCTGGCGCACCTCGACCCGCAGCAGACAGCCAGCATCCTCAAGGAGATTCCGTCATCGAAGGGCGGCGAGGTGGTCTTTCGCATGGCCGGCATGGAGAAAGTGCAGCCCGAGATGCTGATGCTGATCGAGAAGCACATCGGTTCCGACGCATCATCGATCATGGCGGAAGGCACCGTCTCGGGTGGCCCGAAGGCCGTCGCTGAGGTGATGAACTTCATCTCCGGTACCCTCGAGAAGGAGTTGCTCGAAGGCGTGGAGGAGCGCGATCCGGAACTCTGCGAAGTGATCAAGAACCTGATGTTCGTGTTCGAGGATCTCAACTCGCTGGACGACAAGGCGATCCAGCGTGTGTTGCGCGAAGTCGAAGCGAAGAGCCTCGCCCTGGCACTCAAGGCCGCCAGCCCCGAGCTCAAGGCGAAGATCCTCGGCTGCATGTCGCAGCGCGCCGTGGCTGCGCTGCAGGAGGAGATGGAGATGATGGGGCCGGCGCGCCTGAAGGATGTCGAGGCGGCACAGACGGCGTTCGTGGCACAGGTCCGTCGTCTCGAGGAGATGGGCGAGATCGTCATCGGCGGCAAGGGAGGCGACGATGTCCTCATTTGAGCCACTCTTCGCGCCCGCACATCGCGCACGGATCACTCCGCGCCCGATCGCAACCGTGTCGACCACGGTACGCTGGATGCCACGGCAGCTCGGTACCGCGGCACCGCGCACCACGTCGGTCTTCGGCGAAGATCTCGACGATGCGCCCGACACCACCGCGACGGTCGAAGCGGCAGCCCAGGCTGCGACGGAACTCGCCGTAGCACAGGCCCGTCAGGCGGAACTCGATGCGTCGTACCTGCGCGGAGTTGCGGACGGACGCGAACAGGGTGAGCTGGCCGAGCAGGCGCGTTTGCGCGGGGCGATGATGGCGGCGGAAAGCGCGCTCGACGACCTTCGTGTCGGCGAGGCCCGCTGGCTGGTGAACATCGAGGAGAACATCGCCGCAATCGCGGTCGCCGTCGCGCACCAGATCGTCACCCGCGAGGTGACCGTTGCCTCGGATACCGTGGTCGAACTGGTGACGCGCGGCGTGCAGGAGTTCGGACTCGACCAGGCGCTTTCCATCCGAGTCAATCCGGGCGATCTGGAAGCGCTGTATTCGGCCGAGCGCGACGGTGCGAGCGCGACGGCGATCACGCGTGGGCGCGAAGTCCGCTGGGTCAGCGACGCGCGCATCGAACAGGGTGGCTGCGTGGTCGAAGGGCGTGAGCGCATCGTGGACGGGCGCGTGGATACCGGGCTCGAACGCCTCTATCGCCGGCTGACGTACACCAATGCCTGACACACTCGTCGCTCGCGAAATGACGCGCCGCATCATGGACATGCCACGCACACACACCTTCGGGCGCGTTGCGCGCGTGGTGGGGCTGGCCATCGAAGTCAGTGGCCTCGAAATGGGTCTCGGCGAACTGGCGCGGATCACGAACACCAACGACGCCCGTTCCGTGCTGGCCGAGGTAGTCGGATTTCATCAGAACGGCTGCCTGTTGATGCCGCTGGGTGAACTGGATGGCATCGCCCCGGGCGCCAGTGTGGTGGCCCTCGGTCGGTCGTTCGGAGTGGATGTGGGACCGGCGTTGCTGGGTCGGGTTCTCAACGGCCTCGGTCATCCCATCGATGACAAGGGCAAACTGGATGTCGAGGAACGCGCGCCGCTGCTGGCCGAGCCGCCGAATCCACTGCATCGCGAAGTGATCGGCAGCACCATGGCCACCGGCATACGCGCCATCGATGGCTTGCTGACCATCGGGCATGGCCAGCGTATCGGAATCTTCTCCGGCAGCGGCGTCGGCAAGAGTACGCTTCTCGGGATGGTTGCACGCCAGGCGCAAGCCGACGTGAACGTGATTGCGCTGCTGGGTGAGCGCGGTCGCGAAGTGCGCGAGTTCATCGAGAACTCACTCGGCGAAGAGGGACTGAAGCGGAGCGTGATCATCGTCGCAACCGGTGACCAGGCGGCGCTGGTTCGGGCGCGGGGCGCGTTGGTGGCGACCGCGATTGCCGAGTACTTCCGCGATCAGGGGAAGCAGGTGCTGCTGATGGTGGACTCGATCACGCGGGTGGCCATGGCGTGGCGCGAGATCGGACTGGCCGTGGGCGAACCGCCAACCACCAAGGGATATCCACCGTCGGTCTTCGCGGCATTGCCTCGCCTGCTGGAACGGGCCGGCAATGCACGGGTCGGCGGCATCACGGGCGTCTACACCGTGCTGGTGGATGGCGATGACTTCAACGAGCCGATTGCCGATGCTGCCCGCTCCATCCTCGACGGTCACATCGTCCTGACGCGGAAGCTGGCCAGCGCTGGTCATTTCCCGGCCATCGACGTGCTCGACTCGAAGAGTCGCGTGCGTGATCTGCTCATCACCGACGCACACCGTCACGCGGCCAACCTGCTGCTGCGGCTCGAAGCGTCGTGGCGTGAGAAGGAAGATCTGATTCTCGTCGGCGCCTATCAAAAGGGGAGCGATCCCCTGGTGGACGCAGCGATTGGACTCCGCGACCAGCTGCTCGCCTTCTTGCGCCAGCCACCGAGCGAAAGCACGGGAATGGATGACAGTGTCGCGCGGCTCAAGCAATTGCAGGCGCGGTATGATCACCTCCTCCAGCAGCGGGCCGTGCCATGAGTCGCTTCACGTTCCGTCTGCAGCGGGTGCTCGAACTTCGCGAGGAGGCGGAGCGTGCGCGCGCAGTAGCGCTCAATGCCGCCGAAGGTGAGGCGGCCGCTGCACGCGAGCTGCGTGGAGCAATCGACACGGCACGTACCGCTGGACATGCGTCACTCACTGACGCCAGCAACGCCGGCAGCAGCGTCGGTGCCCTGCAACAGCTGCAGTACGTCCTCGGCGCCCTCGATATTCGGCTGCAGCTGGCCACGACGAGTGTCATCACGGCAGAAAGCATGGTGCGCCGCGCGCAGGACGAGTTGCGATTGGCGTTTCAGGCGCGACATGCCCTCGGCACGTTGCGCGAGAAGCAGGCGGAAGCACATCGCACCGCAGAATTGACCGCCGACCGCGTGGCGATGGACGAGATCGCGCTCACGCGCTTCCACCACGCCGATACAACTCCAACCGATCCGGAGCGCTCCACCAATGGGTAAGCTCATCGTGCCACTGATCATCGGCCTGCTGATGGGCGTCAGTGGCGGCGGATTCTTTTCCGTCTATCAGGCAGGCAAGGCACACGCCGGTGCCGTTGCCGACGCGCAGAAGCGCGGACTGAAACCCGCCCGCGATTCGACACATGCCACGACCGACAGCGCCGGCACCAGCGATACGACGGCGCACGGCGGGGGCGATCACAACGCCGCGGCAACACATGCGGCAACGCCGACCACTGCCATGGCCGCCGCACCTGCCGCCGACGCCGCTCATCCACCCGCGGCCCATGCACCTACGGCCCAGGTGGCAGACACGCACACCCCGGCGATGACGAAACCGAGCGCGACGCCCACCGTCACCGTACCTGTCGCTTCGACAAAGCAGGGCGCACCACCAAACGATGATGCGGCGACCGAGGCAGCCACGCAGGCACATCAGCGCCGACTGGCGAAGATCTTCGGCACGATGGGCCCGAAAGACGCCGCGCGCGTCCTCGGCCAGATGACCGATCACGATGTGGGCATCATCCTCGGCTTGCTCAGTGATCGGCAGACCGCGGCAATTCTCATCAATCTGCCCGCACCACGCGCCGCCGCACTGAGTCAGGTGCAGCCGCGCCGTACCGGGGGTGACAAGTGAGCAGTCTGCTTCCCGTCGTGACGCAGGCGCTGCGTCCACGTAGCGATGTGGCGCCAGAACGACGTGGCGCTGAAGCGCCAACAGAGACCTTTGCGGATTCGCTTGCGACCGCACGCGGGGACGAGGGGCAGAGCGTCGCAGATGGCGCGGCACTCGCCAAGGCGCGACTGGCCGCACAGCAGCTCGCAGACATGCGAGCGATGATGCTCAGCGGAGCGATGAAGTTCGCGGTGACGCGGATCGATGCGCCGCCGCAGACCGCGGTCCTCCCAGGACTGGTGTCGTCATTGCCAGCGACGCCTGAGGCAGACGCGCGCCGCGACACCGTCGCGGATGACACGATCGTCGCCATGTCACCGATCGCGATTCCGGAGGACGTCGCCACTGAGCTGCCGGTGCCGCGATCCGACCTGGCAACGATGACGCTACCGGATGATGCCGTCGTTGACTCGCTTCCTGAATCCGTCACCGAGGCAGATCTGGTGATCGATCCGGCCGCCGCAAACGCTGCCGCCATGCAATTGGTGGCGACCCTGCCACTGATGCCGCCGCTGGTATCACTCCCGGACCTTCCGGACAATGCAACCAGCGAGCGCGCGTCAGTTGGTGATGGCGTGCCGACCGCACGACTCGATCGATTCTCGATGTCGCTCCCCGACCGACCATCGGGTGACGACTACACGACGCTGGTTGAGGATCACTTCGATGCGCCTGGTATCGTTCTCCATAACGCCCCTCGCTCGAGTGGCCTGACGGCGGTGCCTGAGGCGAGATCCGAGGCACCTGACACCGACAGACCGACCACGATCAATCCGTCGACCGAGTCCAGTTCGGGCGCTGCCGTGCATGCGACCAGTCGCAGTGACGGCGGCACCACGGCACGGGGTGTTGCCGACCTCGACCCCGCGTTCCGCGAGCGGCTCGATCGTGTGATGGAGCGAATGCAGCGGGAGTTTGGACATGACGTCACCGTCGTCGAGACGGTGCGATCGCAAGCGCGACAGAATGCGCTCTACGCGCAGGGCCGGACTGCGCCGGGCCCGGTCGTCACCTGGACGCGGACCTCGAAGCATGCGCAGGGCCGCGCCGCCGATCTGATGGTGGACGGCGCGTGGGAGAACCCGCTCGGCTATGCACATCTGGCGGAAATCGCGAAGCAGGAGGGGCTGCGGACGCTTGGCGCCCGGGATCCGGGGCACGTCGAACTGCCCAGCGAGGGGGCGGTGTCAGGCGAGACGCTCGGAGCACTCCTGAAGGATCTGCAGGGTCAGGAGAGCGACGGAACCAAGCAGTATTGGGCCAACGTCGCCGAACGCGCGCACAATGAATCACACGCGTCGACCATGGCGCGCGTTGCGAACGTGGCGCAGGTGGCCCGGGTGGCCACCGTCGCATCGGTTGCACAGGTCGCGACGGTGGCGCGTCCGGGTGAATCCGCTCGCGATGCCGGACAGGGGAGCGACACACCATCGCCACTGGCGGTGAGCAGTGTGGTACCGATGGCTGGCGCGACCGATCTCGCCGGTTCGGTGCGTGTCGCTGCGCCGGTGTCGTCGATGAGTATGGCCGATCGCATCACTCACCTGATGGACTTGCAGGCGACGCAATCCGCCAAACCGCTCAGCAGCGTGATGCTGCGCATGGAGAACGCCGGTGGCATGGAGGATCAGATCCGCATCGACACGCGCGGGACGTCGGTCGATGCGCGTCTGGGGCTGGGGAATGCGCAGCAGGCGGCCGCGCTCACCGATCGGCTGGGCGAATTGCGCGAGGCACTGGAGCGACGCGGACTGACAGCCGACGGGGTACGCGTCCAGTCCACCTCTACGATGCGCACCACCGACAGCGCGACCCTCGCTCGCACCACGGCACCGATCGTCGAACTCGCCGCCATGCGAGCGGCATCCGACAGTCAGGCGCAGGGCAACATGCGTGACCAATCCAGTCGCGACCAGCAGCAGCGCGAAGCGTTCGCGCGCGATTCGTCGCGTCACACTCCGCGGTCGTCGTCCGACGACACGCGTCAACGCTCGCGTCGCGAGCAGCCGGAGGATCGTCGATGACAACCGTCGCGTCACCCATCAAGGTTGGGCCCGCCGTTCGTGAGCCGGGCACGCCTGGTGCGCCGCCCGCACGCAAGGCCCAGGGAGCGTTGGGCAAGGATGACTTTCTCAAGCTGCTCGTGGCACAGTTGAAGAATCAGGATCCGCAGAGCCCCGCCAATGCCGACCAGATGGCAGCGCAGCTGGCGCAGTTCTCGAGTGTCGAACAGCTGACCAACATCTCGAAGACGCTCGAAACACAGGGCGCCGCGCAGTCGGCGCTGGTGAACGAAGTTGCCGCGGGCACCGCGGTGAACAACATCGGGCGTACGATTACCGCGACGAGCGACCTGATCGAACTGAATGGCAGCGGCACTGAAGTTCTGACCGTCACCGGCAATGGTGGGCCGTCGCAACTCAATGTCTTCGACGCGCGCACCGGCCGGCAGATCGCCACCAAGGCGATGGGCTATCTGTCTGGCGGCACCAGCGATGTCGTGGTTGGCCAGGCGCTGAGGGATCTGCAGCCTGGTGTCTACCGCGTCTCGGTCACCGCCGTCGACACGGACAATCCAGTGAACTGGACCACCAGCGTTCGCGGCCTGGTCACCGGACTCGAATCGACGCCCGCTGGGTTGCAGTACGCCATGGGAAGCCTCCGCATTCCGCTGAACGCCATCACCGGCATCAGCACGCGCTGACGCTGCGACGCTGAGCATCGCGACACCGAACACACCCGCGGCGCGCACGCGCCGACCGACCACTCTCCTGCAGGCCGCAGTTCACCTCCAATCCCACTCCACACATGCTTCGCTCTCTCTTCGCCGGCGTCTCTGGTCTTCGGAACCATCAGTTCCGCATGGACGTCATCGGCAACAACATTGCAAACGTCAACACGGTCGGATTCAAGAGCGGTCGCGTGGCCTTCAAGGAAGGCTTCGCGCAGTTGCTGCAGGGTGCCAGTCGGCCACCGGGCGATCAGGGCGGCGTGAACCCGGTGCAGATCGGCCTCGGGTCGCAGATCGGATCGGTGGACCAGCTGTTCACGCAGGGCAACGTCGAAACCACTGGCGTCAGCACCGACATCGCCATGCAGGGCGACGCCTTCTTCGTTGTGCGAAAGGGCACCGAGACCTACTACACCCGCTCCGGCAACTTCCAGCTCGACGCCGAGGGCCGCATGGTATCGCCGACCAACGGTTTCATCGTGCAGGGACGGATGGCGCAGGATGGCGTGCTGAATGACACCATCACCGACATCACCCTGCCGTTCGGACAGAAGGTCGCGGCGCGTGCGACGACGAAGGTGACGGTGGCCGGCAACCTCAATTCGTCGGCTGGCGTTTTCAATCCAGCCGATCCGGACGGCGCCGGACCGTTGCTCGGTGGCTTTGGTCCCGACACTCGCGCCGTGACTGCCAACAGCGGCACGTTCACCAATGGCACCATCGGCATGTTCGACGCCCTTGGCAACAAAGTCGATGTGAAGATGTGGATGTGGAAAACGGCGCAGAACCAGTGGGACTGGCAGATCGACGAATCGTCGCTGCCCGCTGGCTACACGCTCGACGCAGGAACACCAGGCGCACCAATCGTGGGCGGTGGTACCGTAACCGGGCGCTTCAACTTCGATCCGGGGACGGCGCTGCTGACGCAGTCCGCGATCATTGGAGGTCCCGATGCCGGCACTGGTGTTGCGAGCCCCACGCTGGGGATCAACGGCCCTGGTGGAGCGTCGATGTCCGTGACGATGAACCTTGGCGCCGAGGTCAGTGGCGGTGCCGTGGCTGGCACGCTGGGCGGCATCACACAGTTCGCCGGCAACGGCACCGCCGTCCTCCGCGATCAGGACGGCTACACCAGCGGACAGCTCCAGAACTTCAGCATCGATCGCATCGGCATCATCAGCGGCGCCTTCACCAACGGCGTCAACCAGACGCTCGGGCAGATCGTGCTGGCAGACTTCAATAACCCGGCTGGCCTGCTGCGCACGGGTGACAACATGTACGCCCTCAGCGGCAACTCTGGTGGTGCAGTGCTCGGCTACGCGCTGGAAGGCAGCCAGAGCTTCATGACCAGCGGCGCACTCGAAATGTCGAACGTCGATCTGGCGCAGGAATTCACCAACCTGATCGTCGCGCAGCGCGGCTTCCAGGCGAACAGCCGAGTGATCACCACCAGCGACTCGATGCTCGAAGAGTTGGTGAACCTGAAGCGATAGTCGCATGAGCTGAGTCGGCGGCCCCGGGTGCGGTGGCCGCCGACTCACTGTCGCGCCCGGCAATAATGGGCCACTCGTCGGCGGCAGGAGTTGCCGACCAGCTGCTTTCTCCGCCCAGTCCAGGCGTCGAGATAAATGCGTAAGTCCCTATTTCACATATACTTCGATACCATCGACCGGTGCGCCGATGGCTGGCATGGCCACTGCTTTGAACAGGGACAGACGCAATCCGTCCACACGTTCATCAGGATCGATCCATGGCCGAAGAAGAAACTGCTCCGGACGAAGGCACCGAGAAGCAAAGGAAGAGCCTGCCACCATTTGTGATGCCCCTCGTCCTCGCGCTGGTCGGGGTCGGCGGTGGTGGCTTCGTTGGTGCCAAGGTGCTCGGCCCGAAGCTCACGGCCAGCATCATCGGGAATCTCACGCCGGCCGAGCTCGCTGCACACGTTCCGCCCAAGGTCACGGCCGATGGCGAAGCGGACGCCGAGCACGCTGACGGCGCCGGCAAGGGCGGCGAGCATGGACCGCCGCCGCTGTACACGATCAGTGACCTCGTTCTCAACCCTGCCGGCTCGGGCGGGACGCGCTTCCTGATGCTCTCGGTTGCCTTCGACATGAAGGACTCGGCCGCCGTCGACCTTCTCAAGCAGCGCGATGCCGAGATCAAGGATGCAGTCCTCGCGCTCGTCGGAGCCAAGACGGTGGAGCAGCTGGCGGAAGTCTCCGCGCGCGAACCGCTGAAGGCCGAGATCAACACGCTCGTCTCGACGATCGTGAAGCAGAAGAAGCTGATCAAGCGCGTCAGCTTTCCGCAGTTCGTCATTCAGTGATGAACTGACGATGGCGAACGACACCCTCAATCAGAGCGAGATCGACCGGCTCCTCGGTGGCGGCGGCGGCAGCGCCCTCGACCTGGCTGCCTCGGGACGGAAACCCTCCGTGATGCAGCACGAGGCGCAGCGCTACGACTTCCGACGGCCGCACCGCATTTCG
Organism: Gemmatimonadales bacterium; assembly: GCA_038215035.1. Classification (GTDB taxonomy): domain Bacteria; phylum Gemmatimonadota; class Gemmatimonadetes; order Gemmatimonadales; family Gemmatimonadaceae; genus JACMLX01. The sequence goes on from JBBQRH010000006.1 coordinate 87,996, forward strand.
AAGGAGCGCTTGCGCACCATCGAGGCGATGTACGAACGGATGGTGAAGAGTCTGGAGAGTTATCTGATGTCGCGTGTGCGCGGTCAGATCGAACTCCGCCTGCAGAGTGTCGAGCAATTCAGTTTCGGCGAGTTCACGCTCTCGCTGCCAACACCCTGCTGCAGCTACATCGTCGACATCAACGGCCGGAATGGCCTGCAGGGTGTGATCGACTTCGGCAGCGATTTCGCCTTCTTTCTGGTCGATCGCCTCTTTGGCGGTGGCAGCGCGCCGACCATGCTGTCGCGTCCACTGAGCGCGCTGGAACAGGACGCCGTCCGGATCATTGCCGATCGGACGGCATCGATCGTCCGCGATACCTGGTGCGAGGTGATGCCGATCGCACTCGCCACCAGCGGCTTCGAATCAGCGCCGGAGATCCTGCAGGTCAGCGCGCGGGAGGATCCCGTACTGGTCGCAAACATCGAGGTGTCCACCACCAACGTGGCGTCCCTGATCATGATCTGTCTGCCGTTCGCGGCACTGGAAGAGTATTTCACGACAGCCGACACGCGCCGCGTTTCGAGCACGGCCAAAAGCACGGAAGAATTGCTCACGCAACGGAAACAGACCGAGCGTTCGCTCCGCCGGACGAGTGTCCCGGTGGCGGCACGATTGCCGGAGTTCCGACTCACCATGCGGGATTTGACGCAGCTTGCGCCCGGATCGGTGATCAACACCGGCCTGAGCGCGAACTCACTGCTCAACGTCACCGTCTCGGGGCAACCCCGTCTGGTGGCCACCGCCGGCCGAAGCGGCGGCAAGCTGGCCGCCCGCATCACTGACGGGCGCATCGCACCGAATCGCATCATCGGCACCCTCACGCCAGCAGACCAGGACACACCATGAATCAGGACGAGATTGCAGCGCTGATCGCTGCCAAGAATGCCGGACTTCCGTTGCAGGATGCCGGCACCGAAACCGGCGCCGACGAGTTCAGCGGGGACTTCTCCGAACTCGATGCAACCATCGGCGCGAACGGTGAAGTGCCGCTCGGCATGCTGATGGATCTCACCCTGCCGGTGGCCATCGAACTGGGACGCACCACCATGTCGGTGCAGGAGATTCTGCAGCTTGGACGCGGATCGGTGGTACAACTGGAGCGGCTGGCAGGGGAACCAATCGACATCTATGTCGGAGATCGACGATTTGCCGAAGGTGAAGTGGTGGTCCTGGGCGAAAACTTCGGCGTGCGCGTGACGCGGATCGTCAGTCGCACTTCCGGGGCGGAGCTCGTCGGATGACCGGTGCTGGCTACGCCGGCATGATCGGGACACTGGCCTTCGTGCTTGGTCTCGTGCTGCTGGTGGCGAAGCTCGCACGACGTTTTCTGCCGGGTGCTGTCGTGACCGGAGGCGGGGAGGCGTTCAGCGTCGTGCAACGGATTCCACTGGGTCAGCGACAGGGCATCGCAATTGTCCAGCGCGGAGACCTGCTGATTGGCGTCAGTGTGGGCGATGGTGGTGTACGCACGTTGTTCACTGTCCCGCACACGATTCCTTCACGCGACAGTGCGACGCCGTCGGACCTGGGTCCTGCTCATCACGAGCAGCGCTCCGACGTCACTGCGACTGGTGCGCTGCACTTCCCGGGCATCGCGGCAGCGGCGACGGCAGACGCTCCGCATGACATTGCGATCGGCTCGAGTTTCCGAAAGGTCCTCGGCGACGCCATCCGTGGTTCGGTGCGTCGCGGTCTGATCGTAATGCTGGGCGCACTCGGGGCCACCTCGCTCTTTGCGCAGACCGCGGCACCAGCTCGACCGGCGCCGCAGCCGGTTGGCGCAACACCGGCGCGCACTGGTGCGGCAGCCGCCGCGCCGGCAGCGCCCGGTGGGCTGCGCACACTGCCGCCACCGGCGGCACAGCCTGGCCCGCGCGATCTGCCGCAACGACTCGATCCACAAGTCACCGCACCGCGCCCGTCGAAGCCTGCCGCGACCGGTTCTCGCACCGGGGGCGAAGCGACGATTGCGCCGCTCCTGCCCGCGCCGCAGGCCCGAGATATCGCAGCGCTGCAGAAGCGTGCCGAAGGCAATGCACCGCTGACAACGGCCGAGGCCCAACGCATCTCCGGACGCGCAGACAGCATAATCTCGAAGCTGGCGCCGCAGATGGAGCTGAAGGTTGGCGGTGGTGTTTCAGGCGAAGGGCTCCGCATGAGTGGCACGGTTGGTGTCGTGATCATGATGGGCCTGCTCTCGATGCTGCCGATCCTGCTGCTGATGATGACAGGATTCACGCGCATCCTGATTGTGCTGCACTTCCTGAAGCAGGCACTCGGCACCCAGTCGGCACCACCAGGCCAGTTGCTCGCGGCCATGGCATTGCTGCTGAGCGGATTCGTGATGGGGCCCACACTCAAGGACGTCAATCGCAACGCGCTCGAGCCCTGGATGGACGGCAAGATCGAGCAGGTCGAGATGATGTCGCGCGCCGTCGTACCGTTCAAGGCATTCATGTTGCGCCAGGTGCGTGATCAGGATCTGCAGACGTTCGTCGATCTGGCAGAAATCGCACAGCCGGAGTCGCGCGAAGCGGTGCCGCTCACGATCCTGATGAGCGCCTTCGTCACCAGTGAACTCCGGACAGCATTCCAGATCGGATTCGCCCTCTTCCTGCCCTTCATCGTGATCGACGTCGTCGTCGGATCGGTGCTGATGAGCATGGGCATGGTGATGCTGCCACCGGCGATGATCTCGCTGCCGTTCAAGCTACTGCTGTTCGTGCTGGTGGACGGCTGGGGATTGGTTGTCACTGGCCTTGTCCAGAGCTTCCGGTGACACTGGCGGGTACGGTCGCCATTCCCGATCTGCTGACGAGTGCTGGCGCGGCGACGTGCATCCTGCTCGCGGCGCGCATCGGTGGATTGATCCTGATTGCACCCGTCTTCTCCTCGAAGGCGGTGCCGATGAAACTGCGCACCGCAGCAATGATCATCTTCACACTGGTGCTGGTGCCGGTGGCTCGCGCGCATGCGCACACGCAACCGATCCTCACGCCGCTGACGATGCTGAGCGAAACGATCATCGGTTTCGGCCTTGGCCTTGGCACCGCCATCGTTCTTGGGGCCGCGTCGGCCGGTGGCGATCTGATGTCGGTGCAGATGGGATTGGCCGGCGCGAGTGTACTGGACCCGATGACCAACATTCAGGTGCCGGTGCTCGGGCAGTTCATGACCGCATTCGTCACGCTGCTGCTGTTCTCGAGTGGCGGCCACCTGGTGATGATCGACAGCCTCGGCACTTCACTCGACATCCTGCCGGTGGGCACCGTGCCCGATCTGAGTGCCGGGATGCTGGCAATGTCCAAGCTTGGCGGGCAACTGATCTCGCTCGGCGTGATGTTCTCCGCCCCGGTGATGGCATCCACGATGCTGACGAACGTTGCGCTTGCAATCCTGACTCGCGCGGCACCGCAGCTCCAGATCATCACCGTTGCATTCCCGCTGCAGATCGTGGCGGGGCTCTTCACCCTGGCCGCGGCCCTCGGCCTCACGTCCGTCTGGGCGACCGGATGGGCGTCGTATCACGACGGCTTGATGCAGCGCATTCTCGGCCCCATGCTCTCGTCGGTCCGGTAGGGACGCCGCGTGGCTGACGATACGGACAAGACAGAAGACCCGACCGCCAAACGTCTCGAAGACGAACGGCAGAAGGGCAACATCCCGCGGAGCGCCGAGCTCACGACCGCGGCGATGCTGTTCGGTGCGGCGGTGATCTTCACGAATGTGGCCCCGGTGATGGGGAAGTACCTCACCGACACGATGGCCGCCTCGCTCTACAACGCCGGTGCCAATCTCGGTTCGCCGCAGGACCTCCTCGTTGACATGATCGCGCTCGGCTGGCGAACCCTCAGCCAGTTATCGGTGCTGCTGGCTGCCTTCACCGCGATCGCATTCATCGCAACGGCAGTGCAGGCCCGGGGCATCCTCAGCGTCAAGCCACTCGAGCCATCGTTCGCGAAGCTCAATCCGCTGACGAACCTGAAGCGCGTGATCGGCACGCAGGGACTCGCCGATCTGGTGAAGAGCATCATCAAGCTGATCATCATCGGCAGCATGGTCTACAGCGCCGTTGACGCGATGTGGCGCGATGTGCTCGGATTGGCGCAACAGGGCCCGATGGGCGTTGCGGTGCTGTTTCAGAAACATGCCATCGGCCTCCTGCGCCGCACGGGCATCGCCTTCGTCGCGCTCGCTGGCGCCGATTATGGCTTTCAGTGGTGGCGGTGGCACAAGTCGCTCAAGATGAGCAAGCAGGAGATCAAGGACGAAGCGCGCAACGCTGATGGCGATCCGATGATCAAGCAGCGGATCCGCAGCGCACAGCGCGCCATGACGCGGAAGCGCATGATGTCGGCGGTGCCGACGGCCGACGTGGTGATCGTGAACCCGATTCACATTGCGGTCGCAATCAAGTACGACCCGACGTTAGCACCGGCTCCGATCATCGTGGCAATCGGTCAGCGCAAGATCGCCGAGAAGATCAAACAACTGGCATTCGAGCACGGCGTGCCGGTGGTAGAGAACATTCCGGTGGCGCGCGCGCTGCTGGCGAGCAAGGCGCAGCCTGGCACGCAGATCCCGATCGAGATGTACGTCGCGGTCGCTGAAGTGCTGGCCTTCGTGATGCGCCAGAAGGCGAAGTTCGGACGCAGCTGGGCCGGGACGCATACGATCGACGATTGACCCGGCTGCGGTCTGCGATGCAGGACATCGCTCGCCTGCGGGCCGGCTTGGTGCGCCGAGGAGCCGACCCAACATGATGCTCGCGTTCTCCTGCGGCTCAGCTTGCACCTGACAGCGGCAATCCGCGCCGCCCCACCGCTCGGCAATCCCTGCCGCTTCCTCGCGAAGGGCGAATAGGCAAGCCCGACAATAAAGTGCCGTAAGCGTATACAGCACAACGCTTTATGTCGAGGCAATTGCATCAGTCAGCGATGGCACTCCCCGTGCTTCTGCATGAGACCGTCCCGAACCCACACGGCTCATGTCACACGCACAGATCGTCGACCTCGCTCGAAACGCCATCCTGCTCTCGCTGCTGGTGTCGGCGCCGATGCTCGCCGTCTCCCTCGGGATCGGCTTGGCGGTTTCGATCTTCCAGAGCGTCACCCAGATCCAGGAACAGACGCTGGCGTTCCTGCCGAAGTTGGTCGGCGTCTCGGCGATCTTCCTCGTCGCGCTGCCGTGGATGGTACAGCTCCTGGTGAAGTTCACCAGCGAGCTGTTTCGCGGTTTGCCCCAGTTCGCGGCCTGAGGCTCACACCCATGGTCGCTTCGCACACGCTCCATCGCGCAGGGTACGGCGCCCAACCGGCCGCCGGTCACACCCGTCGCTATGAGGCCCCCGCCGCCCGCGCCATCACGCGCTACGATGCACCGACCAGTGGTGCGTCGCGCCGGCTCGACATGCCCGCCGCGCGCACCACGCAGTATCGTGGCCCGTCGTGCCGCATCGGCACGGCCTATGACGCTCCGCAGGCGCACACACGCAACAGGGTCCGCGCGTGAGCGCTGTCGCCGCCGCGCTGCCCGATGGCGCTGACAAGCCGGCGCGCACTGCGGAGATCGCGCTCGCCATCGGCGTCGTCGCGATCATCTCGCTGCTCGTCGTTCCGCTTCCAGCCGTCATTCTCGACCTCCTCCTCGCCGCCAGTATCGCCAGCGCGCTGGTCGTGCTGCTGGTCGCGCTCTCCACCAAGGATCCCCTCGAGTTCTCGTCGTTTCCGGCGGTGTTGTTCATCCTCACGCTCTTCCGGCTTGGCCTGAACGTGAGCTCCACCCGACTGATCCTCGGCGAAGGGCATGCGGGCAACATCATTCAGGCGTTCGGCACATTCATTCTCCGCGGCAATTACGTCGTCGGCATCGTCGTCTTCCTGATTCTGCTGGCGATCAACTTCGTCGTCATCACCAAGGGTGCAGGGCGCGTGGCCGAAGTCGCGGCGCGCTTCACACTGGACGCGATGCCTGGCAAGCAGATGGCGATCGATGCCGACCTGTCTGCCGGACTGATTGACGAGCAGGCGGCCCGCACCCGACGCGAGCGTGTGTCGCAGCAAGCGGACTTCTTCGGCTCCATGGATGGCGCGTCGAAGTTCGTGAAGGGTGATGCGATTGCAGCGCTGCTCATCACCGGCATCAACATCATCGGCGGCATCGTGATCGGTGTGATGCAGAAGGGACTGCCGCTGGCCGCCGCCGCCAACAAGTACGTGATGCTGACCGTCGGTGAGGGACTCGTCAGCCAGATCCCGGCACTGATCATCTCGGTGGCCGCCGGCCTGATGGTCACCAACTCTGCCAACAACGGCAATGGCATGGGCGACGTGATCACAGGGCAGCTCGCCCGCCAGCCACGCGCGATGTGGATTGCCGCCGGCGTGCTGGGCAGCTTCGGTCTGATGCCCGGCTTGCCAGCCTTTCCGTTCTTCGCACTCGCCGGCACCATGGCCTTCATCGCACGCAGCGCCAGCGCCATGGAAGTTCGCACCGAAGCGGCGCAGCTGATTGCCGACATGCCGAAGCCCGCACTGCCGGCGACGACCGATCCGATGCAGGACCTGCTGCAGATCGATCCGATCGAACTGGAAGTCGGCTACGCCGTCATTCCATTGATCGATGAGAAGCAGGGCGGTGATCTGCTCGAGCGCATTTCGTTGCTCCGCAAGCAAGGGGCGCAGGAGCTGGGCATTCTGGTGCCGGCGATCCGTATCCGCGATGACATCCGGCTGCAGGCCAACGAATACATCGTCAAGATCCGCGGCGCAGAAGTGGCGCGGTCAGAAGTGATGCCCCGGTTCCTGCTGGCACTGAATACAGGCGGGGTGATGCAGGAGATCGACGGCATGGACACGGTCGATCCGAGTTTCGGCATGCCGGCCAAGTGGATCACCGCGCAATCGCGCGTCGAGGCCGAAGCGGCGGGTTGGGTCGTGGTCGAACCGTCCACCGTGATCGCCACGCACCTGATGGAGACGCTCAAGACACACGCGGCCGATCTGCTCGGACGCCAGGATGTGCAGGAGATGGTCGACACGCTGAAGAAGAGTCACCCGGCGCTGGTCGAGGAGATCATTCCAGGTCGCATCAATCTCGGCACCCTGCACCGCGTACTTCAGCGACTGCTGCGCGAACGTGTGCCGATCCGCGACCTCGTCTCGATTCTCGAGTCGCTTGGCGACGCCGCCGAACAGACCAAGGATCCGGAACAACTCACCGAAGTCGTCCGACGGTCGCTGGCCAATCCGATCAGCCGTCTCTTCCTCGACATGACCGGTAGTGTGCGCGGCGTGACCATCGGCCCACGCCTCGAAGCGTCGCTGATGGGCCTCTTCAGTCCGCGCGGCACACAGCAGGGGATGTCGCTCCTCAATCCGGACACGCTCGCCACGCTACTCCGCGAACTGAACAGCATTGCGACCATGCATGCGGTCGAAGGGCGTCCGTTGCCACTGATCACACCACCCACGCTGCGCGTCGGCGTGCGTCGCCTCATCGAACCCGTGCTCCCGAACGTGCCGGTCATCAGCCTCGCCGAGTTGCCGGCGACAGTCAATCTCACATCAGTTGCCACTTGGGAATTGCCACATGCGTCTTGAATCATTTCGTGCGCGAGATCTCAGCTCGGTTGCCCGCAGCGCGGAAGCGCTCTTCGGCGACGAGGCGGTGGTGCTCCATACGCGCACCGTGCGCGATGGCGCCGAGCAGGTGGTGGAAGTGGTGGCCGCGTCCGCGTCGGATGTCGACGCGTTCCGCGCGCAGCTCACGCCAGCACATCTTCCGAATCCAAACGCACGCCGCGGCAATCGCCCGTACGTCGTCGCGCTGGTTGGTCCGACCGGCGCCGGCAAGACGACCACGATCGCCAAACTGGCCGCCAATGTGCAGGCATTCGGCACCTGGCGTGTTGGGATGATCACGCTCGACACCTTCCGCGTCGCTGGCCTCGAGCAGATTGCCACTTATGCCGAGATCACCGGCTGTCCGCTCGAAGTGGCCTACGATGCGGCGGATGCCGTACGTGCGATCGCACAACTGACCGGCGTCGATGCGATCCTCGTCGACACTCCCGGGCGCAGTCCGAAGGCCGGGGCGCGCGACGAGGAGTGGTGGCCGATCCTCCGCGCCTTGCAACCCGATGAGATACACCTCGTCGTACCGGCCGGGCTGCGTCCTGACGTCGCCACCACCGCCTACACCACTCACGTCGCCATGCGCCCGACGCATCAGCTGCTGACCAAACTCGATGACGTACCCGACGACATCGGCCTGGCCGATCTGGCGGCGGTGCTCGCCCTTCCCTCGCGCTGGCTGACGGATGGACTCGATGTCCCGGCCGATCTGAAGCCCGCCCCCCAGCGCATCCTCGCTTCGCTCGGCCGGCTGGCCGGACAGGTGGCCGCATGACCCCAGTCGCACGCCCGCAACGCCCCCGGATCACGGTCGCACAACCCGTGATCGAAGCCGCCGCCAACGCCGTCCTGCCACTCATGAGCCCAACCGCCACACCTGCCGCCGTCGCCCGCTCCCCCCGCGCGACGCTCACGACAACGACGCGCAGCGGTGCTGCGATGACCACCAAGCGCAAGGAGCCGACGATGGACCCGCAGGTACCGCTCTGGCACGCCATGGCCGCCGGCGATCCGACCGCCCGCGAACAACTGCTGAAGGAGCACCTCGGACTGGTTCACCACGTCGCCCGGCAGATGTCGAAGACGTTGGCCGTCAAGGCGGACTTCGATGAACTGGTCAGCTCGGGGTCAATCGGGCTGATGTCGGCACTGGAGGCTTTCGACGTGTCACGCGGGCTGGCATTCAGTACCTTCGCCGCACCCCGGATTCGCGGTGCCATTCTCGACGAGTTGCGACGGCAGGACCACGTGCCCCGCTCCATTCGACGCAAGACGCGCGAGATCGGGCAGGCTCGTGAAACGCTCGGCCGCGTGCTCGGTCGCACAGCCAGTGACAAGGAAGTGGCCGATCATCTTGGCGTCGATCTGCCAACGCTCTGGAAGTGGCGTTCCGACGTCGAAGGGGCACACCATGTCCCGCTCGACCGCAGCCCGAGTGAAACAGAAACGCTGGCACCGACGCCGATCGAGATTCTCGCCGATGACAACAACGACTCCGTCGACGATCTCCTCACACGCGAACAGGAAGTCCATCACCTGCGCGATGCGATTCTGCGGCTGAAGGAACAGGAGCGGACCGTGCTGAGCCTCTACTACTTCGAAGAGCTGAAGCTCCACGAGATCGCCGACATCCTGCAGCTGACGGAAAGCCGCGTCTCGCAGATCCGCTCGAAGGCATTGCAGAAGTTGCGCACCGAGCTGCGCCCGCTGCGCGAGGAAGTCGCCTGATGAACACGCTCAGCCTCGATCAACTGCGCGCGCAGGCGACCGCGACGCTGCAGCGCGCGGCCGGCGACCCGGATCTGGCCCTGTACATCGTCGGCGCATTGCTGATCATCGTCCTGGCCATGTCGTTGCTGACGATCTGGCGCGGACGCGCCCGCAATCACGTCCCGGCCATGACCCCTTCCACCGGAAGCGGATTTCGTCGCTGGCTGACACCACTGGGCATGAAGTCGATCCCGGCTGAGCAGGCGGCATCGACACGGGCACCTCGCCGGTCCGGATCGAACAAGACCATCCGTGTGTCGACACCGGTGTCCAGGGTCCCGGCCCGCGCTCTGCGGGCACGGAATGCCGATCCGCTGGAGATCGCACGACGCTCCGGACTGGCACGGGATGCGGTCGTGATGATGATGGCGAACGCGGACCCAAAGGCCCACGCCACGCGCACGTCTGCGGCAAAGGCTGCACCGCAACCCAGCACCAAGACCGCATCGAAAGAACGTGCCATGACGGCTCCTGGCGCCTACGCTGCCGCGCCACGCACGCAGACGGTCCAGGGTGGGCGAACGCTTGGCACCCAGTTCAACGCCCGACTCAGTTGACCGCGCGCTCGGCACCCCCTGCCGAGCGCGGCACCTCCTGCCGGGACAGCCTCCCGGGACCCGTATGCGCAGAACTCTGCAAACCTTTGCACGGCAACAGCTTAACCGGCGTTCACAACTGGCTCGCGCCTTGCGCCCTGCCTATCTGGACCCCAGCCCCGACGACATGCCCCCGATCCTCAAGAATTCCGGTCTGACCTCCGCCGCCGCCGCCCTCCATTTCTACGAGCGGCGCCAGCAGGCGATTGCGAACAACCTCGCCAACGTCGACACCACCGGCTTCAAGAAGGAGCGAATCTTCGGACGCATGGTGGACGACGCCGTGGCCGCGGCCGAGTCGATGACCGATCGTTCACAGGGCGACATCACGCCGACCGGCAACGCCCTCGATGTCGCGGTGCAGAGTGATGCCTTTCTGGTGGTGCAGACTCCCGACGGTGAGCGACTCTCGCGCGGTGGATCGTTGCGGCTCGACGATCAGCGGCGCCTGGTGACGCCACAGGGGCATCTCGTGCTTGGACAGGACGGCCCGATCGCGCTGCCAAACGGCGACATCGGCATCGGCAGCAACGGCGTGATCACGGTCCAGCCGCCGTCGACCGGTACCGATCGTACCGCCAAGAACGCCATCGCCACTCGGCTGAACGCCGCCGTGCTGCGCATCGAAACCGTACCGGCAAACGCCGTGCTCCAACACGCTGGTGGTGGACTGTTCATGCCCGATGCCGCACGAAAGCCGGCCGTGGAAGGCGAGCGCAAAGTGATGCAAGGTGCGCTCGAGTCCAGCAACGTCAACGCGATCGAGTCGTTGACGGAAATGATCGATACCGTGCGCGCCTATGCCGACGTGCAGAAGTCCATCTCCGTGATGGACGACATCCGCGGCATTGCCGCCAACCAGATCGGGAAGCCGGTCTGACCCGCACAGGAGCTCTCTGATGGATCCAGCACTCCGCGCCGCTGCCAGTGGCATGCGCGCACAGCAGACACGCCAGGAAGTGATTGCCAACAACCTGGCCAACGTCAACACCACCGGGTACAAGCGCAGTCGCGCCAACTTCGAAGATCTGCTCTATCAGACCGTCACCGGCCCGCAGGTGATCGGTGGACCGGCGGCAAACACCCTGCCCGCCGTCCAGATCGGGCGCGGCGTGCGGTTGGCCGGTGTGCAGAAGGATCATGCACAGGGTTCGATCGAAACGACGCAGAATCCGACCGACATTGCCATCGAGGGCGATGGCTTTCTGCAGGTCCAGTTGCCCAGCGGCCAGATCGCCTACACCCGCGATGGCAAGCTGCAGCTGAGCGACCAGGGCGTGCTGGTCACCGCCGAAGGCAATCCGGTGTTGCCGAACATTCGTGTGCCGGCACAGGCGTCCGCACTCAGCGTCGGCCCCTCGGGCATCGTCAGTGTGATGCGTGCCGGCAGCAGCGTGCCCGAAGAACTCGGGCGGATCGAGCTGGCGCGCTTCACCAATCCCGCCGGCCTGATGTCGATGGGACAGAACATGTACACCGCCACACCCGCCAGCGGTGAAGCGATGGTCAGCTTTCCGCAGGACGAAGGTACCGGTCGCCTGATGCAGGGCGCGCTCGAAATGTCGAACGTCGAGGTCGTGACCGAGATGGTCGACATGATTACCACCATGCGCGCGTACGAACTGACGTCGAAGTCGATCAAGACCAGCGACGACATGCTGCAGATCGCGAACGGACTGGTACGCTGATGTTCCGTGCGCCGCTGCTGGCTGCCCTGCTCGTCGCCCCGCCATTGGTGGCGCAACGACACGTGGCGGTCGACTCCATCGTCGCCCGCATCACGCGCACCTGGGGACTGGCGCCGCGCGGCGGATGGTGCGTCGAGTGGAGCATCGTGCGCGGTGACAGCAGTGCGTTGCGCGCCGACGCGGCCGAGATCAGTGGCAGTGATCGCGCTGGCATCTACACCATCACGGTGCGCGCCGCGCGGTTCGCCGCTCCGGTGCTGATCGGTCGATTGCGCCTCGGGTACGAACGACAGGAACCGGTGGCGGCCCGGCAGATCGCGCGCGGCACCCTGCTGGCTGAACAGGACGTGCTGGTGCGGCATATGCTCGTGTGGGGCGCACCGGATTCGGTCGCGGCACCAACCGCCGAACGCCTCATTGGCTCGGAGGCTCGTCGTGTGCTCCGCGACGGCGAGCCGATTCATCCGAACGACGTCACACCGGCGCCGCTGGTCTACGCCGGCGATTCCGTCACCGCAGAACTGGTTCGCGGCGGCGTTCGCGTCGCACTGGTCGGAACCGCATTACACAACGCGTCGCTTGGTGCGCGCGTCGCCATTCGCCTCAATGGGGGTCGGCGCTTTGCCGGCGTCGCCATTGGGCGCAACACTGTGAGGCTGGACTGATGACGATCTCTCCGCGGGACCTGATGCGTGCCGCAGCCCTGCTCGGGCTCTCGATGCTGGTGGCGCGCCATGCGCACGCGCAAGCGCGGCGTGACAGCGTGGTGATCGCACCCGCGGCACCCGCCGCGGCACTGAATGCCCGGCCCGCGCGGCTGAACTGGACTTCCGATCGGCGCGCGTTCGCTGTCGGCGACCTCATCATCGTGCGCATCGACGAGTACACCCTCGCGTCGGCGAACATGTCGGACAACGCGTCGCAGCGCCGCAAGAAGGCCACCGACTTTCAACTGGAGCTGCCCGGCGCGGCCCCGGGGGCGGCGCCGGGCGCGGCCTTTGGTACGAGCAACAATGGTGAGAGCACCCAGCGAGGCGACCGCTCACGCCAACTCCGCCTCAATGGTGAAATCACCGCCAGGGTCATGAGCATCGATCCCGTCACCGGCGTCCTGACCATCAAGGGCACCAAGACGATCGGTGTCGACAAGGAGCAGCAGCTGATCAACTTCTCCGGTGCGATCCGACCGCAGGACCTTGGCGGGATGAACACCATCGAGTCATCGCGCGTGGCTGACGCCAAGCTCGACATCGCCAACAAGGGAAGCCTCGGCAAAGCGAAGCAGGGCCTGTTCGGCAAGATCATCAGCGCGCTCTGGCCATGAGCGCGCCCGAGCCTGCAAACATGCGTGCCGATCGTTCGGCGCGACGGGTCGGCGTCCTGTGCGCGTTGATTTCCATGGGACTGATGCTGAGTGCCTCGGTACTTTCCGGGCAATCGCGGATCCGCGATCTGGTGCTGGCCGATGGTGCGGCGCCAGTTCGGATGGTCGGATATGGACTGGTGGCCGGCCTTGATGGAACCGGCGATCGCGGCATGGGCGGCGCGCAGGGAGGACAAACGGTGCAGAGCATCGTCAACCTGCTGCGACGCTTCGACATCACGGTGCCAGCCAATGTCCTACGCACACGCAACGTCGCCGCCGTGCTGGTCACCGCCGAAGTCTCGGCCTACCTCCGTCCAGGCGGACGATTCGATGTGCAGGTCTCGAGCATCGGCGACGCACCGTCATTACGCGGCGGCGTGCTGTACATGACGCCACTGATCGCGGAAGTCGGCGGCACGGCAATGGCCACCGCGCAGGGCGGAGTGGTGTTGTCCGAGGGCAGTGATCGCAGCGGCGCCCGATCCTACGGCACGCGCGTCGAAACCAGTGCACGGGTACCCGCCGGCGGTGTGGTCGAAACCGACTTGCCGCGCGCCAGCTATGCGTCGTCGTCCGCGGCACTGCTCCTGCGCGAGCCGGACATTGCGGTCGCCAGCCGCATCGCGGCAGTGATCGACAGCGCGATCGGCACCGGCACCGCCCGTGTCGACGATCCGGGCTCAGTCACGTTGACGCTGAAGGATTCGGCGGGTTCGGCGCGCAGCGCTGCAATCGCCAAACTGCGTGAATTGCCGATCCGCATCGTGCGGGGCGCGAAGGTGGTGATCGATGGCCGCGATGGCACGGTGGTCGCCGGTGGTGATGTGTCGGTGGGTGAAGCGGTTGTCACGCACGGCCAGATCACACTGTCGATCGGTGGTGGTGCGGACAGCACGGCCGTCAGTGCTGGCGAGGTGCGCCTGCTGGCCGGCATCTCGGTGCAGCGGATTGCGAGTGCCTTGCATGGCGTCCGCTCGTCGCCGCAGGAGATCGCCGCCATCTTCAGCGCGCTGCGCGAAGTTGGCGCTATCTCAGCCGAGGTGGTGATCCGATGATGACGCCATCCGTTTCCGGCGCCGGCGGCGTTCCGACCGATCCGCGAGAGGCCTCGATGCGGAAGGCGGCCGCCGACCTCCAGGGGCTCTTTGTTCAGCAGCTCTTCAAGACGATGCGCGAGACCGTACCCACCGACGGTGGGCTGGTCGAGCGGAGTCAGGGCGAAGAGGTCTTCGCCGGCCTCATGGATGAGCGCCTTGCCGCCGATACTGGTACGCGGTGGCATCGCGGACTGGGCGACGCGATCTACCGCGCGTTGCGGGAGAAGGCAGGGCTCACCGAGCAGGCATCAGTCGCGTCAGTACCCGTACCCTCCCCCGCAGTGTCCGATCTGTCCGAGACGCCTCGCGCGTCGTCCGCCCGGCTCCCTTGAGACTCGACATGCTCCCGACTTACGCACCTAAGTACGCCCCCGCCGTACCCCGACGCGAAACCGCGATCGAGGTGCTGTCGGACGTTCTGGGCACGGAACGCAGGCTCCTCGAGGAACTGATGAACGTGATGCAGCAGCAGCGCGCGGCGGTTGCCGCAGATGACCTGCAGGCACTCGACGACAGTGTCTTTGCCACCTATCGTGTCCTCGCCACACTCGGTGAAGCGCGTCGTCGTCGGAAGACGGTCAACCGGCTGCTTGGCGGTGCGGAGGACATGAATGTGAACGATCTCGAGGAAATTCTCGGTGATCGGGCCACCCCGACGGTGATCGACGCGCGGAACGCGCTGCAGGATGCGGCCGTGTCGCTCAGTCACGAGGTGGACATCAACAAGCAGGTGCTGCGCACCGCGATGGACAACGGCAACGACTACGTGCAGAAGCTGTTCGGTGCTTCGCAACCCCCGTCGGCGACGTATGTCGCGCCGACGACATCACTAGCCGCGCAGGCACTCCGACCGACCACCGCCCGGCTGACGCCGGCGATGGTGCCGACGGCGCCGCGCTTTCTCGATCGTTCGGTCTGAGCGCCTATGCCAACCATTGGTGGTCTCCTCAGCATCGCGCGGTCTGGCCTCACCGCCAGCCAGGCGCAGATCAGTACGACGTCGCAGAACATCACCAACGCGCAGACACCGGGATACTCCCGCCAGCGCGTGACGCTCACGCCCGGATATCCGGAACAGAAGCCATACGGCACGTTCGGCACCGGTGTGCTGGTATCCAACGTGGTCCGGCTGCGCGATGAACTGCTCGATGCCGGCTACCGGCGTGATTCCGGGGCCGCGTCAACCAGTGAAGAGCGTCGCGATGCGTTGCAGGCCGTCGAAGGTGTACTTGGTGAGCCGTCAAACTCCGGACTCGCCAATTCGCTGGAACAGTTCTGGGCCTCATGGAGCGATCTGTCCACCAATCCCGACGCCGGCGCGGGACGCGGTGTGGTCCGGCAGCGCGGCGCGCAGGTCGCAGCGCAACTCAACAGCTTCGGCAACCAGATCGAAGATGCCAGAACCGTGGCACGATCGCGGCTGCTCGAGACCGCCGATCGTGTCAACGCACTGGCGTCGCAGGTGGCGGACATCAACGCGCGCATCGTTTCCGCTGAAGCAGCGGGGACGCAGGCACCGGACATGCGCGATCAGCGCGATCTCAAGGTCGACGAACTCGCCTCACTGATTGGCGCCACTGCCTATCCGCAAGCCGATGGATCGGTCAACGTCAATGTCGGCGGCGATTCACTCGTCGATGGAGCGAACTTCAAGTCGGTGCGGATCCAGGCGGTACGGAATGACCCGACGAAGCTTGGCGTCGCGCTCGGGACGTTGCCGGCGGGTGGCGCTCCCACCGAGACGATGTACCAGATCGGCGGACAGATGGCGGGAACGATCGACGCCTACAACGTCACCTACCCGCAGGCGCAAGCCAATCTCGATGCCGTCGCCAGCGCCATCGTCACGGCGACGAACTCGCGCCATCGCAGTGGCTTCATCGGGAGCGCGCCGGCCGGCGACTTCTTCGATGCCGGTCGGACCACTGCACGCACCATCCAGCTCGATGCGACGATCGTCGCCGATGTGAACCGTGTTGCGGCCTCGGGCATCGCGAATGAACCGGGCGATAACTCGGTCGCACTCTCGCTGTCGCAGCTCCGTAACACTCCCGTACCGATCAACGGGCAGACCGTCTCGATCAGCGAGGGATACCGGAACGTCGTCGCCACCATCGCAACACGGGTGAACGGCGCCAATGGCACCGCGACCGCCGCACGCACCCTCGCCTCGCAGACCGATGCGCGGCGCGAGAGCGTGAAAGGCGTCTCGATCGACGAAGAGATGGTGAATCTGATCAAGTACCAGCAGGCCTACGCTGCTGCCGCACGACTGGTGTCGGTGGTGGATGAGATGTCGCAGACGTTGATCAATCTGGGCCGATAGCTAGCGGTGTGTTGTCGAGGTGCAGGCAGAATCAAACCGAATCGAACTCGCCACCGGCGACTGGACTACGGACTTCGACGACAGTGCACTAGACTCGACAGGCGGCGCGGAGCCGGCGCCTGGCAGGACTCACAATTCGCGTATGGGGAAGCAAGGATGCTGATCCTGAGCAGGAAGGCCGGTGACGCGATCGTCATCGACGGTGGAATCCGGATCGTGGTGGTGCAGTGTGATCGTGGTGGTGTGCGCATCGGCATCGAAGCGCCGGCCGAAACCACCATCCTGCGGGCGGAACTGGTCGATCAGGTGGCGGCGCAGAACAAGCGCGCCAGCGTCGGCGGCGGCGTCGCACCGGCCCTGATGGGTACCGGTGGAGCCCTGGCACCGCGAACGCGCTCCACGCCGGATTGACGGCTCAGGGCGCCACGACCTCAGCGGACCAGCGTCAGCAAATCAGGTACGTATTTCGGCGCCGGATGCGTCAGGTCGTCGCGCATCGGTTGGCAGACCACGACACGAGCGCCAGGCTGACGCGGGAGTAGGCAGTGCTGTCCCGCTGGAGTGAGGCCAGCGCATTCGCAACAGCCTGCAAGTCACCCGCACCGACCATACCGAGCCCCGCTTCGTTGATCGTGCCGTGACGATCAGCGTGCAGGCTCACGACCGGTACGCCTGCGACCCCGGCCATGGCGAGCCACTCCGGCGACGGTCCGGCATCTCCAGTGTGCAACAGCACGCCGGCATGCCGCGCGAGAACGTCGATATCGGATGCCGCACCTGGATGATCCACGATCCGCAGGTTCGGCGCAACGCGTTCGAGACTGTTGCGCGTCGCCGCATCCAGTTCCGAGAAACCTTTGGCCACCATCACGAATGCAATCTGCGGGAGACTGCGCGCAATCGGCACGATGCGCTCCGGACCATCGGCGCTGTCGAACGCCCCGATCCAGATCACGGGCGCGACCTGAGGCCACGAGTTCCTGACGATCGCTGCGGCAGGGTTCGCACTCGGTGACGTGGCAATCGCCTGCATCGACGTGCGCTCAGCCACCAGAATATGGCAACCGCCATCGGCAGGACATTCACGCGTGCGACGGGTCTCGAGCCCCATGCCGCGCAACGCCTGCGTGAGCTCCGGCATGGTGGCCACCTCATACGGCAGCCCACCCAGCCAGTCTACCAGATCGTAGTACGGATCCATGCCGCGCTCGCAGCTCTCCGTCCACCACCCTTCTGGTGGCAGGCCGTTCCTGACGCGGTGCTCGTACTGCTGGACGATCCACTCGAATTCTATCCGACGCTTCCCTGAGAGCGACGCGTTGTGGTAGCGCTGCTTCAGCCGCAGATCAGCCGCGAACTGCGGCCCCTTCGCATAGATCGAGATGAAGAAGCGCCCGCCCCGCTCAACACGCGCCGCAGCATTCGCGATCGCCTGCCACATCTGACCGGTGTGGTGCAGTACACCCCAGGAATACACCAGGTCGAACGTGCCAAGCGACGCCATGAACTCGCTGTCGAGCACCGACCCACGAATGACCTTCCACGAGGAGGGCTTGCCCGCCTTCTCGTGAAACTCCCGGGTCGCAGCCACCGAGTTCGCGTCGTAGTCGAACGACACGAGCTCCCGGGCACCCATCGCGTGCATGCAGTAGGAGTGAATGCCGGACCCGGAGCCGATGTCGAGGACCCTGCAGTCGCTGAGCGATTTCTGTCCGAGCCACAACTCGATGTCTTCGCGCGCTGTGATCAGGCGCGCCTGGTTGATCGACGTCTGATAATCGAGCCAGTTCTGGCCGAAGCCGAAACGATCGATGCGATCTTCGTCGAATGCCGCAGGCGCCGGAGCAAAAGTCGTCATGAAAGGCACTGAGAGGGGCGTGGGTCCCGCACGCGTCGAGAACGCGCGCGCAATTCCGTCGTGGTGTGCAGTACGTGCAGTGGCAATCCACATGCCACTCGTAAGATGTTGCGCTACAACATGTTGCAACCCTCGCCGGGCGATGGTGCTCGGAAGAGATGACCAGACGAAGGAAGAACCTGCCGCGAGCAGGCGGAGTTGCCACGCATTACTCGTCGTTAGCGGCTATTCGCAGTCGCGGTGGCGTGGTGACGGATGTGATCGACGTCGTACGCAATGCGCTCGCGATCGCGCATCAGCAAGGCGCGAATCTCGCGAAATCCCTGATTGTCGCCGTCCACATCCAGAAGCGTCTCGAGAGTCGCCATCGCCTCGTCCACGCGTCCCTCATGCACCGCCTGCCGCAATTTATCCGTCAGCGTGGCCATCCACCGTCGGCCCCCTGGTGTGGTGGTCGCCATCACCCGCCGTGCGGCCTCGCGCGTCATCAGCGCCGTGCGCAGGAACTGCCGGTAGTCCTCGCTCTTGACCCCCCATGTCCACGCCGGCAGCACCGCCGCCGATGCCGCCACGCCCATCTGCACACGCCGCTCCGGATCATCGCGCAACGTTGTAATCGCCTGCAGGAACGCGTCGCGCTCACGCGGTACCACCAGTGCACTCACCCCATCGGTGAGATATTCCGGCACCGTCCCGTTGTCGGTTGTGACGATCGCACACCCGCGCGCCGCGGCCTCGAGCAGCGCGTTGTTGCTGCCCTCGCTCAACGAGGCGCAGACATACACATCCACGTCGGCATACCACGCCGCCATCTGGTCGAGCGTGAGATTGCGATCCGCGTAGCCACAGAACAGCAGCTCCACGCCAGCCAGCTCACCGATCGGCTGGATGAACTCCTCGAATCCCTTCACGGCCGTGTCACGATTTCCGGCCCAGCCGACGCGCAACGTGCGCGAGGGTTGTGCCACTCGCGGCACATATCCGAAGCGCGCGTCATCGATCCCGTGCGTCACATACGCCACCTCGGGCAGCCAGGGGGCAAGTTCGCGCCGGAGCCGTTCCGACACCACGTGTGTGCGTTGAAAGTGCGTCTTGAGGTACCGCGCCAACTCTGGCGCCGCCACGTTGCCCCACGACACATGCGATCGCAGCGCCGTGACGTACTTCCACGGCATCGTGATCCGATCCGCCGGCACCAGGCCGAACTCCAGCACGTAGATCAGGTCCCAGGCGCTCTCGTCAAACGTCTCGGTGTGATACTGCACCACGATCTCGAACTCGTCGCCCAGCGCGGCCTGCAGCGTGCGCGCGTGGCGCTCGAAGATCCAGTTGGGTACGTCCGCAATCGCCAGAATGCGCGGCTTGACTCGCCGCGGCGCGGAAACGACCGTCACTTTGTCGGTTGCCAGCGGCACCGACGGCGTGGACTGTGCGCGCGCGTTCGCCTGTCGCAGCCACTCCTCGAGCACCAGCAACACCCACACCGGGCCATGGCGTCCATCGCGCAGCAGATCGCGCGCCGGCTCCGGATCGAACAGCGACCGCAGCATCGAGTCGCGTCCCAGCAATCGCTCCTCGACGAATGCACGCGCTTCACCATCCGGCGCAAACCACCGCGCCAGCGGTACGCCGAAGCCCTGCTTCCGGCGATGCACGAACCGGTCGGGGAAATAGCGAGACAGCAGCTTCTTGAGTACATGCTTGCCGGTGAGCTGGCCGAGCGGATCGATGCCCACGTTCACGCCTTCGGGCATCTGGGTGAGCAGGTCCCATACGCGGACATCCACCAGCGGTGTGCGCGTCTCGAGCGAGTGCGCCATGCTGGCGATATCCACCTTCGTCAGAATGTCGTACGGCAGGTACGTCATCGCATCCATGTACTGCACGCGCTGGACGACGCCCATATCACGGGCTTCGGCCCAGGCGGTCTCGAACGACTCGATCGGCAGCAGCGTCTGACCGCGGTGGTTGCCCGACCAGAGCCGCGAGCGTGTGTGTGGATCGCAGTACTGGATACTCCGTTGCCACGCCTCCACCGGAGGACGCTGCAGCACGGCCTCGCCCTGCTGTGACACCCACGACAACCAGAGCATGTGCGAGTGATATCCGGCCATGCCTTCGTCGCCACCGTCACCAGTCAGGGCGACCTTGACCTCACGCGCCGCCAGTTGCGAGACGGCCATGGTAGCGACCGCCGAGCTGTCGCCGAACGGCTCGCCATAGTGCCTGACGAGCGACGACAGCGACGACAGCGCATCCACTTCGAGAATCTCGCAGGTGTGCTGCGTTCCCAGGCGCGCGGCCGCTTCCGCCGCCCACGCCGACTCGTCGTGCGCGGGGTCCTTGAATCCGATGCTGTAGGTGCGCACCGGTTGCGTCGCGATCTCCTGCGCCATTGCCACCACGCCGGTGGAGTCCAGCCCGCCTGAGAGAAACGCCCCGACTGGCACGTCGGCCACCATGTGCGCGCGCACCGAATCGCGCAGCGTGACGTCGAACGCATCGAGCCACGCTTCATTGGTGCGAAACTCGCTGCTCCGGAACTCGGGCCGCCAGTAGCGCTGCGGGCCATGCACCCGACCGTCGTAGTCCACCGACATCGTATGCCCCGGGGGAAGCTTGCGCGCCTGACGGTACACCGTGCGTGGTGCCGGGATGTATTGAAGCGCGAGGTACTCGTCGATGGCTCGCACATCAAGATCGAGCGCGGCGTCACCGAACGCGTGAAATGCTTGAAGCTCCGATGCGAAGGCAAACCAGCCTGGCTGCTCGAGATACACCAGCGGCTTGATGCCGAAGTGATCACGCGCCAGAAAGAGGCGCTGTCGACGGGCATCGCCGATCGCAAAGGCGAACATGCCACGCAGGTGCGTCACACACCGATCGCCCCATTCCTCGTAGGCATGAACGATGACTTCGGTGTCCGACTGCGTTCGGAAGCGGTGGCCGCGGTCTTCGAGGGTGCGGCGCAGTTCGCGGTAGTTATAGATCTCGCCGTTGAACGTGATCCAGATCGTATGATCTTCGTTGGCCAGGGGCTGGGCTCCTGCCTCCAGATCGATGATCGAGAGACGCCGATGCGCCAGCGCCACCGGGCCCTGGACGTGCACGCCGGCACCATCGGGGCCGCGATGCTGCTGCGCGCCGGCCAGCGCCAGCGCGCCTGCCCGCAGGCGCTCCTCGGGAAATGGCGCGAGAATTCCGGCTATGCCACACATGGAGATGAAGGTCGCGAGGAGTGAGATCAGGATGCACGCGCGGGCATCTGCCGCGGGTGCGTTGCGAGTGCGCGATGCACGACGGCCGAAAACTCCGCGATCCGATCAGCTGGCTCGTGACGCTGGTGCAGCCATCGGACGTTGGCGGCGGCGGCGGCGGCGTAGGACGACGGCTCTGTCAGCAAGGCGTCGACGCTCTGCGCCAGCCCCGGCGACGTGCCGTCGGCCACGCGGCCGCACCCGTGTGTGCCAAGCATCCCATCGGGGTCCACCGTCATCGAGACGATTGGAATGCCATGCATCCCGGCCTGCAGGAACGTGTTCGGAAATCCCTCGAGCACCGACGTATTCACCAGCACATCGGAGAAACGGAACAAGGCGTCGATGTCCGGGAGCTCCACCTGATCAGCCACCATCAGATTCGGGAGTTGGCGGGCCAGTGCATCGAGCAGGCCCTCGCCGAGTGTCCGGATCTGGTTGCACACCATGATCATCGGGCGATGCGGCAGGGCGGCGGCCAGCATCAGCGCCTCTTCATGCCGCTTGTTCGGGTCGATGCGTCCAATCCACAACATCCGGCCGCCGAACATCGGCGCCTGCCGCGGCGCGGCGCGCATCATCGCTGGGGCCGGATTACGAATCAGGGTTGCCTCACGCTGGAGCCGAGCCGAGAGCATCCCGCGCTGCCGCTCCGTCTGCACCACCACCTCGTGTGCGTGCCGCATGCCGTGCCACGTATAGTGGCCCGGAACGCCATAGGGATCACATTCCACCGATCCCTCGTACACGAACGAATCGAACACGATGTCGGAGGCCAGCGACACGACCAGTGCACTCCCATGTGCCAGGCAGAATCGCGCCAGCTCCGCAGTTGCCTCATTCGACCCGAACGCCACGTACACCTCCGCGTCGACGTGGGCCCACACGGAGCGCACCGGATCGTCCTGATGGCCCTCGAAGAACGAAACGTCGGGGCGGAAGTGTACCGTGATGCCATCCGCCCGCCGCAGCGGCGCCACCGACGCACCGTTCACCACCACGTGGATATCCAGCGATGCGTCCTGCGCCATGCCGCGGAGGAACGTCATGCCACGCACCTCCGCGCCACCGAAATAGCCGGCCCCTCCGTTCATCAAGCGCGCCGCGAAGGGCAATGCGAAACACACGCGACGCCGCAGCGCTGGACGCGCGGCGCTCAACGCCCCACACTCCGCAGCACATGCCGCCGCATGATCTCGATCGACATCACGGCCAGTTCCTCTGCCATCGCCGGCGGCACGACGGCCTGACGCGAGCGCCGTCGCGTGCGTGCCAGCGCGAGTGTCTCGCAGACCTTTGTCACCGTCACGCGACTGTCGAAGTGCGCCACGATGTGCGCGCGCGATGCCGCACTGGCACGCGCGCGTACCGCGCGGTCGAAGAACGGTCGAACGCCATCCACGTACCGTGTCGCATCGTCGCGGTCAGCCGGCACCAGACTGCCCGTGCCAGGGACCACCAGTTCGCGCTGCCCGCCCACATCCGACACGACGGGAACGCAGCCCATCGACATCGCCTCGTAAAGTGAACGCGCGATGCCCTCGATCTCCGATGGCGCGATGAACACGTCGGCGGCCGCATACACATACTTCAGCGTCGACTCGTCGATTTCGCCAAGCAACTTACAGCGCTCACCGAGCGCCGCGCGCTCGGCATGCGCGCGCGTCGCATCGAACAGCGGTCCGTTGCCGGCGAAGATCAGCATCACGTCGTGGCCTTCGTCGCGCAGCCGCGCCGCGACATCCACGGCCAGATGCGGACGCTTCTCAGCTGAGAGGCGCCCGGAAAAGAGCAGCACCAGTGTGTCGGCTGACGCACCAATCGAGCCACGCACCGCCGCATGTCGCGGTCCGGAATGCTGCCAGGCTACCGTATCGATGCCAATGTGTGCCGCGCGAAGCGCCGCCGGCTCGCACCCACCGTCAGTCAACTGCTGCACCAGTGCGTCGCTGGTGGCCAGCTGCGCATCGAGCTGACCCTCCCAGTGCGTTGCCATCGCCGCGTAGCTGCCATACATGCCCGTCTCGAACCAGTCCGTGTGTACATAGTCCACGAACGCCACGCTGGGATGACGTGCACGCAGATAGGGCAGCGTATGCAGCCCGAGGAAGGTGTGGCTGAGGAGCACCACCTTGATGTTGCGCGATGTGATCAACCAGTCGATGTACGCTGGCACGGCCGACGGCGGCACGATCGCATGCGCATGGTGGATGTCCGGCGAGCTCGCGCGGACGCGGTCGAGGCGCCAGTCGGATCGCCACCACTCGGTGGTGCAGGTCGTGACTGCGTGCCCAAGCGCCGCGAGGTGTGGCAGCAGCTCTGCGTTGAAGGCGGTGTAGCCACCCATCGGAAATCCCTGAAACAACGCCAGAATGCGCATGCCGGCACACGCCGGTGGACGCACCGTGAGCGCAGGGCGAGTCACGCGCCGAAGCTGCTGGACCGGGATCGCCGATAGCGACAATCCGTCGGCGACGAGAAGCCCTTCGTCCAGCCCTATCGTGCGGAGGGCAGCCTGCCCCGACGTCTGCACCGACGCGAGACCCTCGGCTGGCGCACACGTCCGGATCACAGGCTCCGCCAGCCAACCGGCGCTCCGGCCCGTGTTGCGGCGCATGCCGATGGCCAGCGCCGCAGCTGCAACCGACTGCTGGCAGACATCGTCCGTCAACACCTCCGCCGCCAGCGCACGTCGTGCCACCAGAAACTGCGCGGCGTTGACCAATCCCGGCGCGACCTGCTGGCCCGCGAACGCTCCCGTGACACACGCCAGGTCGCCATGCGTCGCCAGCAACCACACGGCGCGCTCGCACGCGGTCGCATCGAGTACCACACCGGACAGCACCAGCACGACATACTCCGACGTCAGTCGGCGCAGCGAAACAGCACCGCGCACGACGTCGATTTCGACGGTCTGACAGGCGAGCGAATCGAGCGTCGAGCGCGACGTGGGCGTATCGTGGCCTGCCCCGATCAGCAGCACCGGAATGCGATGCGGAGGAGCCGGACTGCCGTCCGGCACGGGTGACGTCGGCAGTACCTGTGAGCGGACACCACCACCCGTCGTGACGGGCGACAGCACCATCCCTCCCTGCGGCGGACTCATTGTGCCTGCATCCACAGCAACGATCGCAGCGCCAGCGCCGCCGGCTCGCGCCGTGCCAGCAATCCTGTCGGCCAGTAGGCATTTCGGTAGTCACGCAGCAGCGACGCACGAGTGTGCGGCGCCTCGCCAAACGCCGCAAAGGTCCGGAGCCTGTCAGCCCCCAGTCCTTCACCGTGCCGGATCTCGCCGATCGCCTCCGCCTCTTCGGTCGTCGGGCGGCGGATCGTGCGCGCCAGGTGCCGCAATGCCGCATCCTGTCCCACCACCTGCGACCCGAACACCCGTCGTTCCTGCGACAGCCCGCGCGCGTACGCCAGCGCGCCGTCGCGCAACTGCCCGATGTGCTGCTGCTGCGCAGGCGAATGATCGACCGTCGCGTGCACCGGGAGGACGCGATTCCCGTCCGCGCGGAAACCGCGCAGGCTGCCACGCGTCGTCGTGCAGATGAACTCCACCAGTTGGCGCAGCTCGATCACTGCCCTGGCATTCTCCGCTGGATGGCCCGCGTCGAAGAGGAACCCGAACGCTGCCGACGGTGCCAGATCCTCACGGATCGGCGGTAGTGTGCCTAGATAGTATCCAATTGCGTCGAGTGGGTGTTTTTCCAGTGCGGCGGAGGCCACCAGCGCCTTCTGAATCGTTCCACTCCAGCCGATGTCCACCAATCCGATTCGGCCCGGTGCGAGCACGCCTTCCTGCTCCAGAAATCGCCACAGCAGCTGCCGCTCGCTCTGTGATCGCACCAGGACTGCCGTCATCACATCCTGCCGACCGAAGAGCGCCAGGATACGGTGCATCCCCACCGTGTCATCGGGTGCCACGATGTCGTCCAGCGATGCAAAACCAACCGCGCGAAACGCCCGCGAATAATCGGCCGCAGGCACGCCCAGGCGTTCCAGAAACTCACGCGCAGGCCTCGGGTTCTCACACGCCAGCAGCTGCGACGTCAGCGCGTTCCTGCCCGACTCGATCCCCGGAAGCACAAAGGCCCGACGCGATGACTCCAGCAGCGTCGTCACCGGGCCGGGCTGATCGCCGATCACCGCACGATACACATCGAGGATGATCTCGCCATCGCGCAACAGGAAGTAGGCGCGCTGCACCCCGTCCGTCACCAGCCGTGCATGCAACCAGTACGCAAACGCACTCAACATGGGGCCGGCGACGCTGTAGCCGAAGCGCCACCAGAACGGAAATGCCGGTTCCACCGTGCGCGACCCGATCTGTGCCAGACCAAGGGCAATCGCATCGCCCGGCGACTGCGACGGCGGATCGTCGTGACGACTCGCCGCCCACGGATGAAGCACGGCAAGAATTCCCTGCTTGGCTGGCAGGGTGAAGTCGGCCACCGGATGATCACCGATGTGCAGCACTGTCGAGTGCGCAATGTTCGATTCCGCTGCGACGGTCTTGAGCAGCGCACCGTCCCCTTTGCTCATCCGACGGTCGGCCGAACTCACGACCGACACACCATCCATTACAAAACCACACCCATCCAGCAGCTCACGCAGAAAGGTGGCATCATGATACGTGTCACTCACACACCAGATGGTCTTCCCATCCCGCACCGCACGATCGAAGACGGTTCGCAGATGCGGATGCGCAACACATAAGGCGCGCTCGAGCATCTGCTCTGCGCGCACCATCGCCGGCACATCGGAGAGTGGTCTGCCAAGGAGCTGGGCCAAGGCGGCATGGATCTCGTGCAGCGTGACTTCGCCAGACCGTCGGGCCGTCCGGCCGGCCTGACGAGCCGAGTGCTCAGCCTCCTGCCGCTGCCGCGCCAGAACCTGCGGATCGAGCGACCACTCGGCGAACGGAGCCGGTGTTGCGAGATGGAGAAACACATCGCGCGGATTGGCCACCTTTCGCACGAGCAGCGTATCGAAGACATCAAAACTCACCACGCGCGCCAGTGGCCACGCCACATCGATCTGTGCGTTGGCAGTCTCGCCAGCCGTCGGCAACCGATCCTGCTGGATACGATCCGGTGCTTCCGCGTCTGCCAGTGCCGAAAAGAGTGCGGTGGCCGCGTCATGTATGTCGGTTCGTTCCGCGGCCACTGGCATACGCAGCGGAGCCGCGCTCATGACGTAAACCGCTCCTGGAATGCAATACTCAACGAGAAGATCATCTCGTTGCTTGCCATTGCCTCGGCCGGGACCAGCTCCGTTCCATCGGCGCCGTGCGCCAGCGCGAAGTGCTGAAAACCGAAGACGCCCAGCACTGCGGCTGCCACCTGCATACTCTCCGCATCACGCCCGGTCTCGTTCGCCGTTCCACATCGCCAGGCCACCGCGCCGATCTCTCGCCGTTCCAGCGCGGGGAGAACCGCACTGAGCATCGGCGCCACCGAAGCGGCACTTCCGGCGTGCACGATCGTCGAACCACCCGGCATCGCCGGTGTCAGCGACAGCTCGTTGATGGTGGTCTGCGTTCGGCAGACGAGGTTCGCCGCGACATTGCTCCACTGTGCACTGGTCTCGAGCGCCGCGCGCTGCGCCGCGTCATCGCAGAGTGCGATGACAGCCACGCTCGCCGACCCACTGGCAGCACTCAGTGCTGCAAACCCGACACCGGGAGTGGCGTCCACAAATCGATCGCCATCACGCAGCGCCTCATCAAGAAAGAGTCGCAACTCGGCATCGGCTCCGTGCGCGCCGTGCTCACTCGCCATCGCGTCTGCTGCCACGACTGCATCTGGAATGCGCAGCACGAAGCGTGGCGTGCCGTCACCACGGAGCGACACGGACGGAATCAACGGGGCACCCGCCGACGTGATGATGCCCGCGAGCGCAGCGTCAGTCGCTTGCGTCTCGCGCCAGCCATCGGCTTGCGCCATCAGGTCGGGGTCCCCGCAGCACTCGGCTGCCGCAATCGCAGCGGCAATGAATCCGGCATTGAAGAGTGCCAGCGCTACCGGCGCCTGGTCCCTGTCGGTCGTGAACGGGAGCGCCTGCAGCATTGGCGCAGACGGTTGAGACCACGGGTGCATTACCTGGGGCATAGACATGAGGAGTCCTCTGATCCGTGAGCGATCGGGTGTCCCCCAACCCAAAGCACCTCTCATGCCTAGACGTAAAACATTCTACAGCAACGACTTATGTGATATCGGCGGCGCCCGCTGAGCGCGCCGCTCGGCCAGACTTGCCGCCTGAGCGGCAGGTTGCGCCGATCTCGGCCGCCAGTTTCACACCCCGGCGAGCGCCTCGCGACTCCGGCGACGCATCTCCTTCAGGCTGGGTAGCCACCAGGTGACGGTCGCGGCATCGGGCCCGAGCGCCTGCTCGATTTCCAGCGCCGCGCTCCCCAACAGCGCCGCCGCCAACGCCATCGGCGGAATCACCGCCCTCGCTGCAGTGGCGGTTGGCTCTGCGCCCGCTTCGCGTTCGGCCCGGAACGACAACTCCGCCTGATCGGCCGTGCCGGAGCAGGTCACCCGGATCACGCCACCAGGAGCCGCGAACCCCTTCAACGCCGTCAGTGTCACCAGCGTCGCGTGCATCAGGGCCGATTCGGGTACCAGTACCGGCGGCGCGTCCAGCGCCCCCTCCAGATAGACCGGGATGTCGCCGAGACTGGAGTGTGAACGGTGCAGCTGGATGGCCGTCGACACGACGTCACGGAGCAGCAGGGGCATGGGCTCGCGGTCGATCGCGAACGGCAGTGCGCGGAATTGCCGTAGCTGTTCCGTCAGACGCTCGGCTTCGTGGGACAATCCGGTCGCGATCGTCTTCCCGACCGGGCGCTTCGGATCGAGCGACTCGATCGTCGCGCCGAGGGCCAGGGCGCGGTTGTTGAGCGAATGCCCCAACCCGCGGACGATGGCGTCGATCGTTTCGAACCAGAGCAGCACATCGGCCCAGGTTGGCTCTCGTCCGCTCCCCAAAGGGGCCGTCACGAGCGCCGGGCTCGGTCCACAGTCCAGCCCGCGGCGATTCCGGCCGATACTCCCACACGGAAGGCGACCCTTGGTCGTCCGCTGACCTTTTGCCTGGACTTACTCCCTGTGTTCCTGATCATCGGTCTCGTGGTCGTCATCGGCTCCGTCATTGGCGGGTACGTGATGCACCATGGCAAGGTTGCGGTGCTATGGCAACCCACGGAGTTCATCATCATTCTGGGCGCCGGCATCGGCTCCATGATCATCAGCAATCCTCCGGCGGTGCTGAAGCACATCGCCGCCGGCATGCTCGGACTGCTGAAACCGAACCCGTTCGACAAGAAAGCCTACGGCGAACTCTTGCAGGTCCTTTTCCAGATCTTCAACAAGGCCCGCAAGGACGGGCTGGTCGGCTTGGAATCGCACATCGAGGATCCGTCGACGAGCGACATCTTCGCCAAGTATCCCGGGTTCATGCATCACCCGCATGCGGTCGCACTGCTCGCCGACACGCTCAAGGTGCTGCTCACGGGCACGATCGAAGATCACAACCTGGCCGAGATCCTCGATCTTGATCTCGAGCAGCATCATCACGAAGCCAGCCTCGTCCCAGGTGCGATTGCGACCGTCGGTGATGCCATGCCGGCCTTCGGGATCGTTGCCGCGGTGCTCGGCGTGATCATCACGATGGGTGCCATCGGCGGGTCGCCCGCGGAAATCGGCGGCAAGGTGGCCGCGGCCCTCGTCGGCACCTTCATCGGCATTCTGCTCGCGTACGGCTTTTTCAGCCCGGTCGCGAAGGCGATCGAGCAACGCGTGTCCAGCGAGCATGCCTATCTGATGTGCATCAAGACGGCGTTGCTCAGCTTCGCGCGCGGTGACGCACCGATGACGGCGGTGGAGTTCGCGCGCCGCAACATCGAGCCCGGTGATCGTCCGACCTTTGCGGAACTCGAAGAGCTCGCGAAAGCCGCAAAGGCGGCGTGATGGCAAAGGACGGCAAGAAGATCATCATCGTCAAGAAGAAGAGCGGCGGCCATGGTGGCCACCACGGCGGCGCATGGAAGGTGGCGTACGCCGACTTTGTCACCGCGATGATGGCCTTCTTCATGGTGCTCTGGATCGTTGGCCTCGACGATCAGACCAAGAAGGCCGTCGAGGGCTACTTCGCCAATCCCGTCGGCACCAAGAATGCCTACAGCGGCGGCGCGTCGCCCGTCGCGTCCGGCTCATCGCCAGCGCGCGTGTCGAAGAATGCCCTCAAGTTGATCGTACGCAAAGTCGAGGAGCAGCAGTTCCGCGACTTCAAGAAGCGCATCGCCTCACGGCTCGACAGCAATCCATCGCTCCAAGGCCTGAAGGGTTCCATCGAGATCATCATCACCAAGGATGGGCTCCGCATCGAGCTGGTGGAGAAGGGGAGTGGTGATGACTTCTTCCCGACCGGCTCGGCGGTGTTGCGCCCCAGGGCCGTGACTGCGATCGCGTTGATCGCCGAGGAGATTGCGCTACTGTCGAACCCGATCATTCTCGAGGGCCACACCGACGGTGCGCCGTTCGGCGAGGGGGGGTCGTACACGAATTGGGAGCTGAGTGCCGACCGCGCCAACGCCGCCCGGCGCGTGGTGAGCGCGGCAGGCGTGCCGAACAACCGCCTCGTGCAGGTGCGTGGCCTGGCCGATCGTGATCTGCGCAATCCGGACAACCCGTTCGACCCCACCAATCGGCGCATCTCGCTCTTTCTGCCGTTCCGCGCCTTCGATGACGAGAACGCCCCCGGCGACTCTACCGCCGCCATCGGCCCGCCGCCCATCAAGAGCTGACCGTCTCCGCGGCGTTCGTTTGCAACGAGCAACGA
>JBBQRH010000007.1:0-116671 GCA_038215035.1 Gemmatimonadales bacterium
CCGGTTGCGCCGCGCGGCAGACCCGTATCGTGCGACCGGAAAGCGCGACCGAACATGGTGGGCGAACATAAACCGAAGCCGAGCGTCGCCCGCGCCGCGGCAGGGGCCCGGTCGGTAGTCGCGCAAGTGCCTGCTAGGCAATGTTTTACGAATTGCGTTCACGGTTTGATTTCGGTCTATCGTCCGGCTAGCTTTCCGGGCGGTTCCCCCTCGACAATTTGCACCCGAACTCGGCCTCATGACCGCTCCCAATCAGCGCGAGAGAATTCTTCCTCGGCTCATCGACGAAGAGATTCGAGAGTCGTTCATCAACTACTCGATGAGCGTCATCGTATCGCGCGCGCTGCCGGATGTGCGGGATGGGTTGAAGCCTGTGCACCGCCGCGTGCTCTACGCGATGAACGAAGCCGGGTTGACCGCCGGGCGACCGTATCGCAAATCGGCGACGGTGGTTGGCGATGTGCTCGGCCGGTATCACCCGCACGGTGACAGCAGCGTATACGACGCGGTCGTACGCATGGTGCAGGAGTTCTCGCTCCGCTACCCGCTGGTGGATGGCCAGGGCAACTTCGGCAGCATCGACGGCGACAACGCGGCGGCCTATCGCTACACTGAAGTTCGGCTGACGCGGATTGCGATGGAGATGCTGGCCGACATCGACCGCGGGACGGTGGATTTCGGCGCCAACTTCGACGACACGCGCGAAGAGCCGAAGGTGTTGCCATCCCGGCTGCCGAACCTGTTGGTGAACGGCAGCACGGGCATCGCGGTCGGCATGGCGACCAACATTCCGCCGCACAACCTGCGCGAGGTTTCGGCGGCGATCGTGGCGATGGTCGACAATCCGGAGATCGAGACGGATGAAATCCGGAAGATCATCACCGGCCCCGACTTTCCGACTGCGGGTTTCATCTATGGTCGCGCCGGTATCAAGGACTACATCGAGACGGGGCGCGGGCGTCTGCAGGTCCGGGCCCGGGCGCAGATCGAGGAGAACGAGCGCGGAAGCAAGAGCCAGATCGTCGTCACCGAGATTCCGTATCAGGTCAACAAGGAGCGGCTGCGCCAGCAGATCGTCGATCTGGTGCGTGAAGGGAAGGTGGCCGGGATCAGCGCGCTGCGTGACGAGTCGAACAAGGAAGGCATCCGGCTGGTGATGGAGCTGAAGCGTGACGCCATTCCGCGCGTGGTGCTGAACCAGCTCTACAAGCACTCGCAGTTGCAGACGACCTTCGGTGTGATCATGCTGGCGCTGGTGCCGGACAGCAAGACGCGACAGCTGGTGCCGAAGGTGATGCCGGTGCGCGAAGTGCTGCAGCACTACATCGACCATCGTCACGAAGTCATCACCCGCCGCACCCAGTTTGATCTCGACAAGGCACTCGAGCGCGAGCACATCCTCGAGGGGCTGAAGATCGCCGTCGATAACATCGACGAGGTGATCAAGATCATCCGCGCGGCGGATGACACGCCGACGGCGAGCCTGAGCCTCCAGACGCGGTTCGCGCTGTCGGAACGGCAGGCCGAGGCGATTCTCAACATGCGCCTCGCCAAGCTGACCGGCCTCGAAATCGACAAGCTGGAAGCCGAGCTGGCCGAAGTGCGCGCCTTGATTGCCGAGTTGCGCGACATTCTCGGCAGCCGCGAGCGACGTATGATCATCCTGAAGTCCGAGCTGATGGACGTGGCCGAGACTTTTGGTGACGTGCGCAAGACGGAGATCGTGAGCGACGAGGGTGAGTTCAGCGTCGAGGACCTGATCGCCGAAGAAGACGTGGTGGTGACGATCTCACACACGGGCTATGTGAAGCGGACGTCGGTGTCGCTGTACAAGCGGCAGCGTCGCGGCGGGCGAGGGAAGACCGGCACGGGGCTGAAGGACGAGGATTTCGTCAGCCGCCTGTACATCGGCAGCACGCACGACTACCTGCTGATCTTCACTGACGACGGGCGCATGTACTGGCTCAAGGTGTACGAGATCCCGCAGTCCAGCACGAGTGCTCGCGGCAAGCCGATGGTGAACCTGATCAACGTGTCGCCCGAGACGCGGGTGCGCGCGGTGGTGCCGGTCAAGGACCTCGAGAAGATCACCGAGGAGGACGAGCGGTTCCTGTTCTTCAGCACCCGTGCCGGCACGGTGAAGAAGTCGCGCATGTCGGACTACACCAACGTGCGCAACAACGGCATCAAGGCAATCAAGATCGAAGCGGGTGATGAGCTGATCGACGTGCAGGAGACGTCGGGCACGAATGACATCGTGCTGGCCACCCGCTTTGGTCTCAGCTGCCGCTTCCACGAGAGCGACGTGCGCGAGATGGGCCGTGATACCACCGGCGTGAAGGGCATCGAATTGCGCCCGGAAGACTTGGTGGTCGGCATGGTCGTGATCAAGCGTGATGCGACGCTGCTGGTGGTGACGGAGAAGGGCCTCGGCAAGGTGAGCGATGTGTCCGAGTACCGGGTGCAGAAGCGCGGCGGCAAGGGGATTCTGACGCTGAACCGGACCGAACGGACCGGCAACGTGGTGGCCCTGATGGAGGTGCTGCCGGAAGACGAGATGATCCTGATCACCAAGCAGGGGATTCTGATCCGCTCGTCGGCGGCGGAAGTGCGCAAGACGGGGCGCAACGCCCAGGGTGTCAAGCTCGTGGCGCTCGATGGCGGCGACTCAGTGATCACCGTGGCGCGTGTGGTGCCGGAAGAGAAGGATGGCGAGGACGGCGGTGCCGATGATGGCGAGCCAGGTGGAGAGGGTGACGCCGGGGACGGCGGTACTTCTGATGCATGATCGGTGACATAGTGCAGGTACGGCCGGAGTACGTGACGCAGCGGCACATCCGGCCGTCCTCACTGTGGTCCCTGATGTCCAATCCTTCCCGCCCGCCGAGGCACGCACGGCGATGACCGCGCCACGAATCATCGTCGCCGATAGCGATCCGGCAGTGCAGCAGACCATTTCGTGGGTGCTGCGCGAGCATGGCTACGACGTACGCGGCGTCCTCACCTGCGCGGCGGCGGTCGAGACGGCGCGCGACTTCGCACCCGATCTGTTGCTGCTGGACGCGCAGCTGCTGGATGATGGTGGCGCCGACGTCCTCACCACGATGAAGGAAGAACTGCGCTGGCACGACTTGCCGGTGCTGGTGACGTCGACGCGTGCGCCGGACGAAATCGTCGAGCGCGCCCTTGCCAGCGGCGCGACCGATGTGGTGCGCAAACCGCTGCGTTCTGGGGAGCTGCTGGCGCGGATCGGCGCGAATCTGCGCACGCGGTCGGCCCTCGACATGACACGGCGCCAGTTGCACAGCACGCAGGAGGCGCTGGCGCAGGCTCGCGAAGAGGCGCATACCGGTCGCACCTTGATGGCGATCATGCGCGAAGTGAGCGCGGATCTGTCGAGCGAGGAGATCTATCACGTGCTGGTTCGCCGGGTGGCGCGCGCAATCGGCCTGTTCCGGTGCTCGGTGGTTCTGGCGCGACCGGGTGAGAACGCGGCCGTGGTCCCCGCCGCCTTCGACGATCCAACGCTGCGCAATCTACCGCTGGATCTGACGAAGTATCCGGAAATCCGGGTGGCGCTCGAAGCGGGTCGGCCCGTCCTGATCCCTGATGTGATGGTTCATCCGCTGTTTGCGGAACTGCGGCAGCGGTGGGCACGCGAAGGGACGGTGGTGCCAACGCGCAGCGTCATCGCCCTTCCGTTCTTTGTCGATCGGCAACAGGCGGGAGTGTTTCTCCTGCGTCGTGGTGCGGGTGAGCCACCGCTGGACGATGAGGATGTCTCGTTCGCTGATGCGGTGGTGAAGGCAGCAGTCGCCTCAATCCAGCGCGCGCATCTTCTGGAAACGGCCCGCGCGGACAATGTGCGGTTGGCTGCGCTCGCGCAGACCGACCCGTTGACACAGGTGCTCAATCGCCGCGCGCTGACCGACCGTCTGGTCTCCGAGCTGGATCGTGCCAGGCGCTATGGGCATTCGGTGGCGGTACTGATGCTCGATCTGGATCATTTCAAGCTGATCAACGACACCCGTGGCCACCTGGTGGGCGACGACGTCTTGAGGGAGACAGCAGAGATTCTTCGTGGCGCGGTGCGCAGCGCGGACTTCGTGGCGCGCTATGGTGGCGAGGAGTTCGTGATCGTACTGCCAGAAACCTCGCTTGATGGCGCAGTGACATTCGCGGAGCGCCTGCGCGAGCGGATTGCCACGACGATTTATCAGGGTGGTGTTGGCGTGACCCTGACGCTGTCGGTGTCGATTGGTGTGTCGCTGTTTCCCGGACCACGCATCACGTCGGTCGACGATCTGCTGTCGGCCGCGGACACGGCGCTTTATCGCGCCAAGGAAGAGGGGCGGAACCGGGTTCGGTACTGAGCGTCAATGTCTGCTCGCAGTGCAGGCTCGGTCCGCGTACAACCGAGCCTGCTGGAGACCTCTGCTTCAGCGTGACGCTGGCAGCGTGATCGTCTCTTTCCTGCCATTGCGCAGGATCTCGATGCGCAGATCCCGCCGGCGATCAAATGTGATGTCGAGGCTGTTACCGTCGCGCACGGAGCGCCCGTCGACGGACAGGATGACGTCACCGGTACGAATGGGCTCCCATTCGCTGCGCGTGCGCACCACGAGCGCACCATCTTCACTACCGCGTCCGAATTGCTGTGCAAAGTCGCGATCGACGGCCGCCAGTGAGAGGCCGTTGAGCATGAGCGTGGCATCCTCGGTACGACCGCGGATCGTGCCGCGAACCCGGCTCTGTTCCTCGCCGTCGTCGCGCGACGAACTGCCCCTCATGTCATCAGATCGCATCCGAAAGCCTTGGCGCGGCGCGCGTTCAGCGTCGCGTTGCGCCCGCGTCATTTCGCGCCGGATCTCGGCCTGCATACGTCCCCGTTCTGCCTGAATGCGGACGGCCTCACCCCGTTCGCCAGACCAGTCAAAATTGGTGCGCACCGATGCACGAATGTCGTTGGCCATGCCCTCGAGCCCAGACATATTGAAGACGAAGCCTGCTTCGAGTGTTGGTGTCACGGATATCGTGCGTCGCCGGCCGTCTGAGAGAACTTCGAGCCGAACGGGCTGCGAGTCCTTGGCGGCATCGAGCGCACGTCGCAGACGGGAGATCCGTGCTTCGACTCCCTCAGATGAACCGGCATCAGCGGCAGCGACTCGAAGATCAGTGCCATCGATGCTCACGACCCGGTCACCCTCGTTCAAGCCAGCCCGGTCGGCCGCACTGCCGCCGGAGATGTACGAGATCAGGAGTCCGGCCGTGTCACGCATGGAACCGCGCTGCGAAAAGCTGACGCCGAGCACTCGGCGACCGGTGCGTTCACGCATGGAGCCGAGGGTGCGCGCGAGCGGCGACTCGGAGAGGATGACGCGCCTGGTCTCCTTTCGGCCGTCGGCATACACGACGACGTCTGTTGCATCCCCCGCCTTCTTCTTCGCCAGGAAGCGCCGCAGCCGGCTTTCGGGTAGCACTTCGCCGGCCGAGTCACCGAGATCTCCGGGATCAACGCGCAGATCGATGCCGTCGATCGACACCAGCCTGTCACCGCGTCGGATGCCGGCCTTCTCGGCGGCCATTCCTGGTTCGACATCCTGCACCAGCAGTCCGAGGGTGTCGGCTGCCCCGCTGTCGTAGTCGGGTGTGATGCCGAGGTATGCGCCGTCGCCCGTAATCGTTCGCCCGTTCAGGTAGATCATTCCACCGGGCCAGCGACGTGCGAGATCCGGCGCTTCTGGCGCTTCTGGCGCTTCTGGCGCGGTTGGCGGGCGCGGTGGAAGCGGTTGTGCGAGCGCTACGGCTGCCGCTGATGGCGTCAGCAGTCCAAACATCGCGGCGGTGCGGAAGAGGTACGTGCGCGTCATCATCTGGGTCTCCGGTGTTCAGGCTGCCGGCGCGAGATGGGCCGATCAGCGGGTCGCCGGTCTGACACCACGGTTCCGGCGGAGGGTTGCCGGCGGTGATCAGGTGACGGGCTGAGGCGTCGTCACGGTCGGCCGCGCTGCGATGGGAAGCGCTGTGGTAGGCGTCCCGTTTGCCAGCGCTGTGACGCCGTTGCCGCGACGCCAAGCGGCAGCATCACGCCGTAACCGGGTAAAGCTGGAACGGCTGGGAGGATATTCGCGAGCCGGGAGCGTGGGATCGGTCGTGATGTCAGCAGTGACCGTCACATTCGCGGCAACGCCAACCGCAACTGCGACTAAAAGCGCATCACACAGAGCCGCTGTGTGAAAAATCGGTTGGTTGGCTGCCTTCTTCAGTTGCTCGTCGCCATTCGCTGTTCGCTGACGGCGTCAGACCAGGATATTGAGCAAGCGTCCAGGCACGTAGATCACCTTCTTCGGCTCTCCGACCACGAACTTGGCAATATTGGGTTCACGCAGTGCGGCGGCGTACACATCGTCCTGCGTCGCATCCTTGCTGACCTGCACGGTACCGCGCGTCTTCCCGTTGATTTGGATTGCAATCGTGATGGTGTCGGCGATCAGCAGTGCCGGATCGTACACCGGCCAGCGAGCGTCGAAGACGGAATCCGTATGGCCGAAGAACTCCCAGCAGGCCTCGGCCATGTGCGGCGCGAATGGTGCCACCAATTGCAGCAGTGGCAGGACTTCGTCGCGGTGCACGGTGCGTTCACTCGCGCGGAGCACATTCACATACTCCATCATCGCGGCGATGGCGGTATTGTACCCGAGCGCCGGAATATCCTCGCCGACCTTCTTGATCGTGGCCTGCAGCTTGCGCAGCACGGCCGGATCGGGCGCGCCGGATATCACGCTCTCATGCACCGAACCCCAGATACGATCGAGGAACCTTCGCACACCGGTGATGCCGCTGTCGCGATAGTCGCCGCCCTCTTCGAACGGGCCGAGGAACATGAGGTAGGTGCGGAACGAGTCCGCGCCCCAGCGGTCGATCAGTTCGTCGGGGTTGACGACATTGCCCTTCGACTTCGACATCTTGGCGCCTTCACGGATGATCATCCCGTGCGCACGGAAGCGCGTGAACGGCTCTTCGAAATCGAGCACTCCCGCGTCGTGCAGCACCATCGTGATGAAGCGCGCGTACAGCAGGTGCAGGACGGCGTGTTCATTGCCGCCGATGTAGGTGCTGACCGGCAGCCAGCGCTGGGTCAGCGCCGCATCGAAGGCCACGTCGCTGCGATCGGCACTGGGGTAGCGGAGGAAGTACCACGCACTGTCGAGGAATGTGTCGCTGACGTCCGTTTCGCGGCGTCCCATGACGCCACACTCCGGACAGGGCACGCGATACCACTCATCGTGCCGGGCCAAGGGCGAAACACCGCTGTCATCCGGCTTGAAGTCTTCGATCAGCGGCAACAGCACCGGCAGCTGATCCTCAGGCACCGGCACCGGACCACAGCTGTCGCAGTAGATGATGGGAATGGGCGGGCCCCAGTACCGCTGCCGGGAAATGCACCAGTCATTGAGACGGTAGTTCACCACGGGCCGGGCACTGCTTCGTTCCTCGAGCCAGGCCACGACGGCTTTCTTCGCCTGTGGCACAGGCATGCCGCTGAAGTGCGCCGAGTTCACCAGCAGGTCGGTGTCCGACTTGGCGACGTACGCTTCGGCGAGCGGTGCCGTCGCATCGTCGGTTGCACTTGCGACGACACGCACGATCGGCAGCTCGAATTTCCGGGCGAACTCGAAGTCACGTTCGTCGTGGCCCGGTACACCCATCACCGCGCCAGTGCCGTACTCCATCAGGACGTAGTCAGCAACCCAGACCGGGATCGGTTTGCCCGTCGCCGGATTGATCGCCGTGGCGCCGGTGAAGACACCGGTCTTCTCCTTGCTGACCTTCCGTGAGACCACGTCCTGCGTCTTGGTCCGTTCAAGGTATGCGTCGACGGCCGCGTGCTGGGCGGGTGTGACGATCTCCGCGACGAGCGGATGCTCCGGGGCCAGTACGACCCAGGTCGCGCCGAAAATCGTGTCGGCGCGCGTGGTGAAGACTGTCACGTCATGCGCGTTGGCGACGCGGAAGGTGACGTGTGCGCCATCGCTGCGGCCGATCCAGTTCCGCTGCGCCTGCCGCGTCGTCTCGCTCCAGTCGAGCGTGGCGATGTTCTCGAGCAGGCGCGGGGCGTACTGCGAGGTGCGGAAGAACCACTGTTCGAGCAGGCGCTGTTCGACGAGTGAGTCGCAGCGCTCGCAGTGGCCATCTTTCACCTGCTCATTGGCGAGCACGGTCTTGCAGCTCGGGCACCAGTTGACGGCCGCCGCCTTCTTGTACGCCAGCCCCTGCTTGTAGAGCTGCAGAAACAGCCACTGCGTCCACTTGTAGTAGCTGGGGTCGCTGGTGACGACTTCCTTGCTCCAGTCGACCATCAGGCCGGCGCGGCGCAGCTGACGCCGGAAGTTCTCGACGTTTTTCGGAGTCAGTGTGGCGGGATGCGCCCCGACCTTGATCGCGAAATTCTCGGAATGGATCCCGAAGCTGTCGAAACCGATTGGTTCAAAGACAGTCCGCCCCTGCTGCCGCTGGAACCGCCCGTGGATATCGGCCCCGGTGAAGGCAAACAGGTTGCCCACGTGGAGCCCCTCCGCCGACGGATAGGGGAACATCATCAGCTGGTAGTACGGGTCATCTCCCTGCCACAGCTCCGGGGAGTTGGTCCCCTGTTCTTCCCAGCGCTGCTGCCAGGTGGATTCGACCGCAGTTGGGTCGTAGGCGGGGGGCTCTGGCGGGGTGTTCGTGTCGGACATCGGCGGAGTCGGGATGCCGGAGGGCATCTGTTCAGTTCGGTGTGTCTGTAGTCTTCGTCTCTCTCTCTAACTTACCCGCGTGCCCTGTTCCCCTGCAGCTGCGAGTGGTGTCCTGCGTCGTGGCCTGAGTCTCGGCGCGCTCGGCCTGACGATTGGTGCCTGCGGACGCGGCGCGACCGATTCAACGCCGCCCCTGCCGCTGACCACCGTCACCCGACTGGACCTCGGTCTGGCGGCGGACACCGTCCTCGTCGGCGATTCTGTGTCTGCGTCCGTTCGTGGCTTCAATCGCGAAGGCACCGTACTCCCGCTCTCCGTCATCGTCTGGTCGACGACGGACTCGAGCATTGGTGCGGTCTCGCCAACCGGCCTGCTCCGTGCGCGAAACGTGGGTACCGTCCGGCTCGAGGTGCTGGGTGACGGCGTGGTCGCCGTCCGGACGGTGCGTGTCGTGCCGCGTGCGCTCCGACTCCGGGTGTTCGCGCCCGATACGGCGCAGCTGATCGACGACGTCCAGCTGACCTCGGAGGTGGCAACCGCCGACGGGGTCCCGCTGCCGGAGGTGGCGCCGCGGTTCGTCTCGACGGACAGTGCCGTCGCGCAGCTGGTGCCGGTCAGCATCGGAAGAGCGCGCGTAGTGACAAGGCTTCCCGGGGCGGCAGACCTGCTCGCGATCGTCGGTCGGGATACGGCGCGGCGCCGATTCGTCGTCCGATTGACACCACTGCGCTCACTCCGCGTGCTGATCGAATCACGCACGGTTGCCGTTGGTGACAGCGTGCCGTTCGTGTTGACGGCGACTGATTCTCTCGGTCGCATGATTCCCTCGGGTGGCACTGAGTATGGCCTGGAGCCCGCGGGCACGATGACCCTTCGGAATGGACATCTGGTGGCGCTGGCGCCAGGGCGGGTGGTAGTCCGGGCCCAGAATGGAGGCACCATTGCACGCGATACGCTCATTGGACAGGCACCATCAGAGTTCCCGCTCGACATCGTAGACGGCGATGGTCAGCGACCGCTGCCGCTGCGCGTGCTACTGAGCATGGAGCGCGTCGCAATCAAATGGCGTCGCGTGATTCGGAGTGCACCGCCGGGTGACGTGGTGCGCCTGCAGATCGGCGAGTGCCGCAACGCCGTGCCAGTCAGCCAGTTCATCAGCGGCGTGCGGGTGCTGATCAAGCTCGATTCACTTCCGTCGCGTATCGCCGGGCAGGGCGGGCCATGCGTCGTGCGCTCGAATGGTCTTCCGCTGCTGGGCACCGTGTCGCTGAATCTGTTCACCTACAATGCGCTGAGTGATCGGAAGCTGGACGACCTGATTCAGCACGAAGTGGGTCATGTCCTTGGCATCGGCACCGTCTGGGGGCGCGCGGCTTTCAGCGGGCTCGTGCTCGGCGATACCGCGTCAGCTGACCCGATCTTCGTCGGTCCGGCCGCACTCGCGGCATTTTCTCGGCTGGGCCGTGGCGCACGCTTCACCGGCCGACCGGTTCCACTCCAGCTTCGTGTTCTGGGACACTGGCGCTCGGATGCATTCGGCGGCGAAGTCATGGCCCCGTCGCTGACCGCGTCCGCACAGCCGACATCGGCCGTGTCGGTGGCGGCTCTCCGTGATCTGGGCTGGAACGTCGAGACAGAGGCGTACGACGACTATGAACTGCCGGATGCCGTGCTCTCCACAGTCGTCTCGCCGCGCATGCAATCCGTGCAGCCGTTGGTGGATCAGTCGCTGAGTGGCGACGTGCTCTTGCCGCAGATCATGATCCGTGCGGATGGGCGAAAGGTGCGCCTTGATGCACAGGGCCGACCTCTCCTGCGATAGCGTTGTCGAAACGGACGGGCGTCGGCGGCAGTAGGTTTCCCGCGTCACCACATTTTCCACCGCCATCCTCCCCTCCCGGTCCATGCCTGACGTCCGCCATCAATCGTGGGACGACGTTCGTCTCGAGGAGCTGTCACCCCTGATCAGCCGTCGCCTCATCACGTCGGAGACGACGATGATGGCGCACGTGATTCTGAAGAAAGGTGCAATCGTGCCAGCGCACGATCACATCAACGAGCAGTTCACGTATGTGCTTTCGGGTGTACTGCGTTTCTGGATTGGTGCCCACGCCGACGCGCCGGGTGACACCTTCATCGATGTGAAGGAGGGCGATGTGCTGGTGATTCCGAGCATGGTCCGGCACCGCGCCGAGGCGCTCGAAGACACCCTCGACATGGATGTGTTCAATCCGCCGCGGCAGGACTGGCTGGATGGCAGCGACGCCTACCTGCGCAGCGGGGCGCGCTGAGCCATGGATTTCGGAATCCGGGGCAAGGTGGCGCTCGTCTGCGGCGCCAGCAAAGGCATTGCGTATGCGACCGCCGAGGCGCTGGCCGATGAAGGGTGCTCGCTCGCGATCTGCTCACGCGATGCAGAGTCCATCGGCGCCGCTGCGGTACGGCTGAAGACGCGTGGGGTGCCGGTGCTCTCTATGGTCGCGGATCTGTCGACCGCCGAGGGCATCGAAGCGGTCGTACGCGAGACACATTCCGAGTATGGGCATGTCGACATCCTGATTGCCAACACCGGTGGTCCGGCCACCGGTCCGGCGATGGACCACGACTGGGCGACCTGGACGAAGGCGAGCGAGCTCCTGCTCCGGAGTGTGGTGGAGCTGACGCGCGCGTTCGTTCCGGGGATGCGCGAGCGGAAGTGGGGACGGGTGATCAGCATCACGTCGAAGGCGGTGAAGGAACCGGTGCCGTCACTGGTGCTGAGCAACAGTCTGCGTGCGGCGGTGACCGGGTACCTCCGCACGCTGGCAAACGAGGTCGGCGTCGATGGCGTGACGGTGAACACCGTGTTGCCGGGCTTCACCGCAACGCAACGGCTCGAGATGCTGGCCGACGCGGCCACCGTACGCACCGGTGTCACGCGCGACGAAGTGTACGCCGGCTGGATCTCGCAGACGCCGATGGGCCGACTGGGCCGTCCCGACGAGCTGGCCGCGACGATCGCATTTCTGGCGTCGGACCGGGCAGGATTCATCACCGGACAGGCGATTCTGGTGGATGGTGGCAAGGTGAATACGCTGTTGTAGTCCGTTTCTTCACGCTCTCACTACACGACACACGACATGAGTCAGATTGCAGCCACCGAGTGGATCTGGCGCGACGGGGAGTTCATTCCCTGGGCCGACGCGCAGGTGCACGTTCTCAGCCACTCGATGCAGTTCGGGTCCTCCGCATTCGAGGGCATTCGCTGCTATCACACGCCGCAGGGTCCGGCGATTTTCCGCCTCCGCGAGCACCTGACGCGGCTGCTGAACTCCGTGAAGATCTACCGGATGGAGCTCACCTACTCCATCGACGACCTGGCGGCGGCATGCTGTGCCCTCGTCCTCCGCAACAAACTCGATGCCTGTTACCTGCGCCCGATGGTGGTACGCGGTTACGGTGCCGCCGGCATGGTGCCCTACGCGAGTCCGATCGAAGTGTATCTCCCCTGCTGGCCGTGGGGCGCGTACCTCGGCGCCGATGCGCTCGAAGCCGGTGTCGATGCGTGTGTTTCGAGCTGGCATCGTTTTGCCCCAAATACTATCCCGTCACTGGCGAAGGTTGCCGGCAACTATCTCGGCGGGCAGCTGATCAAGATGGAAGCGCTGGCGAATGGCTTCGCCGAAGCGATCGCGCTGAGCCCGGGCGGGACCGTCAGTGAAGGGTCCGGGCAGAATGTGTTCCTGGTGATGGATGGCGCGCTGATCACGACGCCGCTCGACGGGTCGTTGCTGGGTGGCATCACCCGCGACAGCATCATCCGGCTGGCGCATCGCGATGGTCTGACCGTTCGGGAGCAGATCATTCCGCGTGAGATGCTCTACATCGCTGATGAAGTCTTCTTCACAGGCACGGCGGCGGAGCTGACGCCGGTTCGCAGTGTGGATCGCATCAAGGTGGGCGCCGGTATGGTAGGCCCTGTCACGAAGCACATGCAGACGGCATTTCTCGATATTGCGCATGGCCGGGCGCCGGACACGTTTGGCTGGCTGACTCCGGTGCGGTGATGACGGTGGCGAGTGTGTGGTGACCGATCCGGCGCGGCGGCATTCGGGCGGGCGACGGAAGAGCAAGGTGATTCCATGCGTCCTGCTCGAGGCCTGACGAGGCCAGCGCATCAACGAGCGAGCTGGCTGTTGATGCGGGCCTGCAGCTCGTCGATCGCGTCGGTCAACCAGCGTGAAGCGCCACGATCGATACTCCTGGCCAGCATCGGACGTATCGTCTGCAACAATGCCGCTGACTCCACGTCGCGACCCTCAGCCGCCAGCAACGCCGCCTCGGCCAGGGGTTTCAGGTACGGCGCACCCATGACCGGACCCTTGGCCAGCGCGGTGTGCGCGCGCGCCTCGTTCACAAGGCCGGCGAGTGCGAACTGCCGCGCCGCATCGAGATGTATGGCGGCGATCATCAGTTTTGGTATGCGGTCGACGTCTTGCAGCAGTTGCCGCAGCAGGACCAGCGAGTGTTCGAAATCGCCGCGATCGGCGACGTGCATCTGGGCGAACTGCAAGGCGATGAACTCGAACAGTGAACCATCGCGCAATTCCCGTGCGGTGTCGATCAGCGCGGTGTCC
Source organism: Gemmatimonadales bacterium (assembly GCA_038215035.1). Classification (GTDB taxonomy): domain Bacteria; phylum Gemmatimonadota; class Gemmatimonadetes; order Gemmatimonadales; family Gemmatimonadaceae; genus JACMLX01. The sequence continues at coordinate 13,355 of JBBQRH010000007.1, forward strand.
CAGTCGCGTGGCCTGACGCCGGAGAGACTACTGCCGATGATTGCCTGAATCGCAATGTCGCGTTCCGCCACCGGCCCACCGCGCAGCAGTCGCAGTAACCGCGCACCGTCAGTCAGGAAGCCGGAGGTCTGCATCGGTACCAGCGTGACGATACAGATTGCGGCCGACACCAGTGACAGCGCCTGCAATGTGAGAAAGCAGAGGAGGCTGGTGAATGATGCATTTGCGTTGCGCGGCGACAGGTCGAGCGCATGGAGCACGAGGGCGGCGCCCAGCGCCAGGGCCGCACTAGCCACCGGTCCACCCGCCACCAGGACGGCCGTTCGACGGCCGAGATCCCTGGCGTCGGTCGCGGCCGAGCCGGCCATCCCCCCGTAAAGTGCAAGCTCCTGGTTGAGATGCATGGCCCAACCGGCTTGGGACCGTTCGAGCCGCAGCGGGCCGATGATGAGCAGGAATGCCCGGAATCCGACCAGCCGTCCGCCAAGCAGATGGCCGAGTTCGTGCACCAGCAATACCACCAGCAGTGCGATCAGGCAGGCAGCGATCACCGTGATCGTCTGTGAATCATCCAGATGCAGTCCGCCAACGCGGGCCAGCGAACCGCCGAACCGCAGTCCGATCTCCGCCGCGGCAATGCCGATTGCACTGGCGAGTGCGAGCAGCGTCAGGCGCTGGACCCATGGTGATCTGCCCGTGGAGCTGGCAGATGTGTAACGCTCGTCAGGTCTGAATTCTTTGCGTTCAACGTTCATGCGACAGCGGCGAAGTGTGGTCTGACACGGCCTGTGAACGACGTTCCTGAGAATACGACGTTTGCACATGGTTGTTTCCACTGCGGCCGCCTGCCGTGTACACAAGCTGTAACGAACGCTGCCCCCGCGGCGAACCGCGGGGGCAGCGACGACCAACGATCCTGGTGAGCTACTGCACCACTCTCGGTGTGTTGGGTGTGATGACGTGCTGAGTGCCCTTCAGCAGATCGTTGATTTTCCCGATCCGATCGCGAATGATCGTATCGAGCCTTCGCTGCGCATCATCCGTCTCGACGGTCAGCTCACCGGACCGTAACGCCTCACCCGCAGTGATCGGCCACTGTGGCCGCGCAATCATTCCGCTGATGGTCTGCACTTCCTCACGCAGGCGCGGATACTGGCGGTAGCCGAGGCCAGCCAGTGGGCGCGCCAGCACCGAATCGCGGAAGTTGCGCAGATCCTTCATCGTGCCATCCACTTCGGTCAGTGCCGGAGCCAGCGCATCGGCGCGCGCACTGCGCAGCGTGGTCTGCATCGCGGTCAACTGCCGCATCAGATCGTCGATGTTGGAGATGACCCGACTCACGCGTCCCTGGGTGGCCTCGATTGCCTTGGCGGCATCGTGCTGTGCGACCACCTGCGTTGGTGTCATCTCGACCCGTGGATCATTGCGGACCGTGACTGGCTTGGTGTAGCGCTTGTCACCGACAATGAGCGTGACCTGATACGTTCCCGGCAGCACTGCGGCGGAAGCCGGGCCAAAGAAGTTCTCCTCTTCGCCAGCCGCGCCGGCGCCGCGCTCAGACGCAGCGCGACGACGTTCACGCAGCGCCTTCAGCGAGGTGTCGGTTGGCGCAGCCGTGGCTGCGCCGCCACGCGCGCCACGGCCTCCGGCGGCTGCGCCAGCCGGTGCGTCATAGCGCAGATCCCACGTGATGCGACTCACGCCCGCTTCGTCCGGCACGCGGCGGAAACGGCGAACCAGCTTACCGCTGGCGTCCGCCACCTCGATGTTCACTTCGCCAGCGGGTTGCGCCTTGAGATAGTACGAGATCATCGCGCCATTGGCCGGGTTTTCGCCAGCATATCGCCGCTGTCCGAGATTGCCGTCGCGATTCCAGATGTTCCAGCGGATCGCCGGACGCGGATCGAACAGTTCGGCCTCGTTCGCCTGCGCCTCGGCCAACTTCTGCAGTGGCGTCAGGTCGTCCAGGATGTAGAGCCCACGACCATGCGTGGCCAGCAGCAGATCGTTGTCGCGCGGATGGATCTGCATGTCACGGACTGGCGTGATCGGCAGATCACCGCGCAGTGACACCCAGTTCACGCCACGATTCCACGATGCCCAGACACCGGCTTCGGTGCCGACGTAGAGCAGGTTTCGGTTGCGCGGATCCTCGCGGACGACATGTGTCCACCAGGCGCGATCCGGCAGATCCCCGCGGATGCTCTTCCACGTCTTTCCGAAGTCGGTCGTCATGTAGACGAACGGTGCATAGTCGTCGTCCTGATGGTGATCCGCGGTGACGTAGGCCGTACCGACCTCGAAGTGTGACGCCTCGATCGTCGCCAGCCAGGCATTCGGCTTGAGACCGGCGATGTTGTTGAAGACATTGCTCCACGTCTTGCCGCCGTCACGCGTCACATGCACCAGCCCGTCATCCGATGCGGTCCAGATGACAGTCGAATCCAATGGCGAGGGGGCAATGCTCAGCAGCGATGAATGAAACTCCGCGGCCGTGTTGTCGACCACGATCTCGCCACCTGAGGAGACCTGCTTCTTTGGGTCGTTGGTGGTCAGATCGGGACTGATCACGTCCCAGCTCAAGCCGTAGTCCTTCGACTTGAAGAGCACGTTGCCACCCCAATACACGATGCCGGGGTTCTGCGGCGACAGTGCAATCGGGGCGTTCCAGTTGAAGCGGTACTTGTGACCGAGCATTGCATCACCGACCGAGCCGACGCGGTTCGGGTACGGATAGATCGTCTTCTGTACGCCGCTGCGCATATCCGTGATGTTCAGCATACCGCCCTGTGAGTTGCTGTACACCAGCCACGGCTTGTCGAGGACCGGGACGGTGAAGAACCCATCGCCGCCCGAGACGTTGCGCCAGTCGGCCTGGCGGATTCCCTGCCCGCTCAGGGAATTGCTCGCTCCACACCAGTTGCCGTTGTCCTGCAACCCGCCGCAGACCTGATACGGGGTCTGCATGTCGTAGTTGATGTGATAGAACTGGGTGAAGGCGAAGGTGTTGACGACATCCCAGTTCTTGCCGCCATCCCGACTCACCTGCCAGCCGCCGTCGCTCCCGCTCAGGATATAGCGCGGATCGACGGGGTCGATCCACATGGCCTGGTGATCACCGTGGACATCGCGGGCGATGGTGCGGAAGTTCTGCCCGCCGTCTTCCGAGAAATACATGCCACCGGAGAGTGTGAAGACCCGATTCGGATTCTTCGGATCGACGCGCAGGTCGGCGTAGTAGAACGGCCGGAAGTTGATGTTTGGATCGCGGTTGACCGTGCGCCACGACTTGCCGGCATCGTCGCTGCGCCAGAGTTCTCCTTCATCCTTGGTTTCGCTCAGCACGTAAACGATGTTCGGCTCACTGGGTGCCACGGCGACGCCGATGCGATCCATGGGTGTCCGCGGCAGGCCGAGCATGCGATCCGGCCCCGAGAGCCGCTCCCAGGAATTTCCGCCATTGACCGACTTCCAGACCGCCGTGTTGCCGGACCCCGACTCGAGGTGCCAGGCCCAGCGACGGTAGGTGTACATGCCGGCGTAGAGAATGTTGCTGTTGGTCGGGTCGGCGGTGATGTCGGAGCAGGCGGTCTGCGGATCGACGTAGAGCACCTTCTTCCAGGTGGCGCCGCCGTCGGTGGTGCGGAAGACCCCGCGTTCCTCGCTCGGTCCCCACTCGCGTCCCAGCACACAGGCGAAGACGATGTCGGGATTGCGGGAGTCGATGACCAGACGCGCGATTTTGTCCGACTTGGACAAGCCGATCTGCGTCCAGTTGGCACCGCCATCGACCGACTTGTACATGCCATCGCCAACCGACGCGTTGTTGCGTGGATTGCCCTCGCCGGTGCCGACGTAGACGATGCTCGGATCGCTCGGCGCGACGGCGATGGCACCGATCGAGCCGGAACTCTGCTCGTCGAAGATCGGGGTGAAGGTGGTGCCGCCGTTGGTGGTCTTGATGATCGCGCCGTTCGCACCAGCCACGTAGTACGTGAGCGGGTCACCGGGTACGCCGGTGACGACCGAGATACGGCCGGCGTTGTTGGCGGGGCCGACGGATCGCCATTCGATGCGCTTGAGCAACTCCGCGGGACCTGGAGCCGCTGCAGCGGTGCCGGGTCGGACGGCGGGTTGCTGGGCAGTCAGCGTGCTGATGCCGAGTCCGGCGAGCACGAGCTGACGGGCCAGGGTGCGCAAGGGGAGGCGCGTCATGGGCAGGGGAGAGTGTGTGGGTGGAACGGCGCGTCGGCTGCCGGGGCATTGGCAGCGAGTGTAAAAGCAACTACGCGGAACCGCTGCCGCGCGCTGCTGCTCGTGCTGGCGATATTTTCTCGTATGCCCCACTCGAGCACCACACTGCGTCTGCTGATTGCGTTGTCGGTGGCGTCACCGGCGCAGCTACGTGCCGATCCCTTCGAGCGATGCCTGGCGACGCTGCGCGGATCGACCATGGCGCGAGGGATTTCGTCGGCGACGTGGGAACACCTGCGCGACGTCCGTCCCGACTCTTCCGTGCTCGCGCAGTTGAACGCACAGCCTGAGTTCACCCTGCCTGTCTGGGACTACCTGGCGGTGATGGCAGATCAGGAACGGATCGATGACGGTGAAAAATTCATCGATCAGTATCGGACTGTTTTCGATACAGTGTCGCGACAGTATAATGTTGATGCGTTTGTAGTGGCAGCCATATGGGGGATTGAGAGCAATTTCGGGCGCAGTACTGGAGCGTATCCGGTGCTGTCGTCCTTGGCGACGCTCAGCTGTGCCGGCCGCCGGCAGCGCTACTTTCGCGGTGAGCTGCTCTCCGCACTTCGGATCGTGCAGTCGGGGCATGTCCGTGCGGAAGACTTCCGCGGCTCGTGGGCCGGGGCGTTTGGACAGACCCAGTTCATGCCGGGCATTTTCTGGGGGCGTGCCGTCGATTTTGACGGCGATGGCCGTCGCGACCTGATGCGAAACACCGGTGATGCGCTGGCCTCCGCCGCGAACTATCTCCGCATTGCCGGTTGGCGCACTGGCGTGCCGTGGGGGATCGAGGTGCGCCTGCCCGATAGCGTCAGTGCCGCGACCGGGGCAGGGCGGAGCTGGCGGCGCGTTCGGCATCCGATGGCCGTCTGGGAATCGCGAGGGCTCCGGCGCGCGGATGGTTCGCCCCTCAGCGGCGGGGCGCGGGATTCCAGCCAGCGCTTCGGGCTGGTCGTTCCCGCCGGCGCCCAAGGCCCGGCATTTTTGGTGTCGCGCAACTTCGAGGCGGTTTACCGCTACAACGCCTCGGTGAGCTACACGCTGGCCGTCGTGCACCTCGCCGATCGACTGCGCGGCGGCGCTCCGTTCGTGACCCCCTGGCCCACTGACGATCCCGGTCTGTCGCGCGCAGACCGTCGAGAACTGCAGGCGCTGCTGATCGCTCGCGGCCACCCAATTGCCCGGATCGATGGACTGCTGCTGGCACCGACACGTGCGGCGGTGCGGGCCGAGCAGGCGCGACTCGGGCAGGCAGTCACCGGCCGGCCAGGCCAGCGTTTACTGGCAGCGCTGCGAGCACCGTAGCGGGTAATCGGCGATGGGCAGAGCTCCGGCGCCCGGTCGACGTGCTGCGTCCGTTCTCGTGCAGCGCACTCGCAGTATGGGTTGTGACAGTTGCCTGCGTGCTGGTCAGCGCGACGCCATCTTGCTGGTTCGCTTCTGACCGGTGTGAACCGTCGCGCCTGCCGTTCCGTACCTGTGATACACTCTTCATCTGGACCCCGATGCCGCACTGCACCGTACCGGTTCGCGTTCTCATCTCCGTCGCACTCGCTGCGGTCGTCGGGTGTGCATCGTCCGGGTCGAAGGCACCGGCGAACGTCGAGCCACGCGCGGCCACCCCTTCGACGGCAGCGGCAACGCCTGACTCATCGAAGCGGGTCGATCCCGCCCTCGGTGTGATCCGCGGTACGACGCGAGCGCAGACCGATCCGAGACGGCGCGACCGGCAGGTGCTGGATCGCGATGAGATTCGCTCCACCCAGTTCACCAATCTGTACGACGTGGTTCTGGCACTGCGCGCGAATTGGCTTCGTATCCGTGCGGCGGACAGTTTCGAGAAATCAACACCGATTCAGCTCTACCTCGACGCACAGCGCTTGTCGGGCGTGGAGGAATTACGGCAGATGAATCCGACGAACATCGCGTCGATCCGCTACCTCGATCCGATTCAGGCTGGCGCTCGATACGGGTTGGATCACGGCGCTGGCGCGATTCTCGTGACGACGGCGCGGCCGTAACAGGCGCTTTGTGTCGTGGCCTCATCATAAGAATGTGCTAATGAAATACGGCTGGACGGTGCTGCTGTTCGATGCCCTCATTCCGACTGATTCCACTCGCGGAAGGCCGGTCCGCGCTCTACTCTGGCGAGATGACAGACCGGCTGATTTCCCGCCCGACTGAATTGGCAGCAGGTGGCGTCGGCGCACTTGCCGGCCCCCTGCTGTACGACTTGCCCTTCATCGGAATGGCGGTCACGTCGGCCGTCACGAAGCGTTGGGTGCGGGTGAATACCGCGCTCTGCGATCTGCTCGGCTATTCGTCCGACGAGTTGATCCGCAAATCGTGGGTGGACGTCTCCCACCCCGATGATGTCGTCGCGGATATCGCGGCATTTGATCGCGCCCTGCGTGAGCAGAGCGATGGCTACCAGAGTGACAAGCGATATCTGCGGTCAGATGGCGCGATCATCAATGTCAGTCTGGATGTGAAGGCGATCAAGGCTCCGGATGGAGCGATCGAGTACTTCGTTGCGGCGATCTACGACATCACGGCGCGGGTGACGGCCGAACGTGCGGCACGCGAGGCCGCGGAGTTGCTGGAGAACCTCAGCCGTCAGGTTCCCGGCGTGATCTATCAGTTTCTGCAGCGGCCCGACGGGTCAACGGCATTTCCGTTTGCGAGCGACGCCATTCGAGAGATCTACGAGGTCGAACCCGCCGCCGCCGCCCTCGATGCCGGCATCGTGTTCGACCGTGTGCATCCCGATGACCAGCCGATGGTCGTTGCGACGATCGCGGAGTCGGCGCGCACACTGCTGCCCTGGCGCTGCGACTATCGCGTGATCCTTCCACGCCAGGGCGTGCGCTGGCTTCGTGGTGACGCCAGGCCGGAGCGCCTGAGCGATGGCGGCATCCTGTGGCACGGCTTCATTCAGGACAGCACCAAGCGACAGTTGTCACGTGCGGCCCTGGAAGCGAGTGAGGAGCGCTATCGGGTACAGATCGAACATGCGCCCGAGGCCATTGTCGTGTACGACGCCGACCAGCGCCGATTCGTCGATGGCAACACCAAGGCCGAGCAGCTGTTTGGCCTGCCGCGCGAGGCACTGTTGTCCTGCGGGATTGCGGAGGTATCGCCGCCGGCTCAGGCTGACGGCCGCTCGAGCGCGGATGTCGGTGAAACGCGCATCCGCGAGACACTGGAGGGCGGCACGCCAGTGTTCGAGTGGATGTATCGGCATTCGTCCGGACGCGAGATCCCGTGCGAGGTGACACTGGTCAGACTGCCGTCGGTGAGCAGTACGCTGGTGCGCGGTAGCATTACCGATATCACGGAGCGGACGCGCGCGGCAGAAGAACTGACGCGGCTCAATGCCGCGATCACGTCGTCCATCAACGGCATCGCCATCGCCGATCTCGGTGGCACCTTGCAGTTTGCCAACAAGGCGCTCCTCGAGCTGTGGGGATACACGTGTCTCGATGACGTGATCGGAAAGAGCGTGGAGACCTTCTGGTCAAGCACCGTCGAGACGGCGCACACCATGGCCGAACTGGAGCGATCGGGGCGATGGACGGGCGAGATGACCGCGATTCGCGCCGATGGTGCACAGCGATTGTTTCAGGTGAGTGCGAGCCTGTTTCCGGATGCCTCAGGCCAACCGGTCGGTATGCTGGCATCCTTCGCTGACATCACCGACGCGCGCCAGACGGAGAGTACGCTGCGCGTGCGTGACGAGGCGATTCGCACGGCGATGACGGCGATCGCGATCGGCGACCCGACCGGCAAACCGGTGTACGTGAATCCGGCATTCGTGCAGCTCTGGGGCTACCAGAACGCGGAGGAAGTCTACAGTCGAGACCTGATGGACTTTCTGGCCACCGGCGAGTCGCTGCCGAAGGCCAATCTGGAGCGAGTTTTCACTAGCGGTTCCTGGCAGGGTGAACTGAAGGCACGTCGCAAGGATGGTTCGCAGTTCGACATGCTGGCGGCCGCCAATCTGGTCCGCGATGAACAGGGTACGGTGATCCATCTGATGGGATCGTTCCTCGACATCACGGAGTCGAAGCGGCTGCAGGCGGAGGTGCTCCAGGCGCAGAAGATGGAGTCGGTGGGGCGCCTGGCGGGCGGCGTGGCACACGACTTCAACAATCTCCTGACGGTGATGAAGGGATGTCTCGGTCTTGCACTCGAATTCGACGGGCTGGACGCCGCTTTGCGAAATGAACTGCTGGAGGTCAATCGTGCGGCGAACTCCGCCACTGAACTGACACGCCAGCTACTCGCATTCTCGCGCAAGCAGATCATCGCGCCAACGATTCTCGATCTGAACGATGTGGTGTATCGTGTCCACGGCATGCTCACGCGACTGCTCGGCGAGCGCATCCGATTGCAGGTGGTCACCACGCCCAATCTGGGGTCGATCCGCTTCGATCCGGGCCAGGCGGAACAGATCCTCGTGAATCTGGCCGTCAATGCGCGCGATGCGATGCCGGAGGGTGGCTCGCTGACAGTCGAGACGAGCCACGTCTGTCTCGATGCAGAGGATGCGCGAGCGCATCCGGGGACGACGCCCGGCGACTACGTCCTGCTCGCGGTGTCGGATACGGGGATTGGAATGTCGGCAGAAATTTGCGCGCATGTGTTCGAGCCGTTCTTCACTACCAAAGATCTGGGGAGTGGTACTGGCCTTGGGCTGGCGATGATCCATGGTGCTGTTTCGCAGAATGGCGGTCAGGTGGAGGTGCACTCGGAAGTCGGACGTGGCACGACGTTCCGCATCCTCCTGCCGCGCGTCGACACTGCGCCGATGCAGGACGTTGCATCGCCGGGCGACACTGCGCTCGCACGGGGCTTCGAGACGATCGTGCTGGTCGAGGATGATGGGTCGGTGCGGCAGTTGATGGTGCGACTGATGGAGCGTCAGGGGTACCGTGTGTTCAGCTTTGCCAGCGGCGCGGCCGTGCTCGAGTGGTTGCGTGACTGGACGGAACCGCTGCACCTGCTGATCACGGATGTGATCATGCCGGGCATGAATGGTCGGCTGCTGGTCGAACAGCTGAATGTCTTGCGACCCGGGACGCGCGTGCTGTATGCGTCCGGCTATACGGCGGACGTGATCGCGCAACATGGTGTGCTGGCGCCCGGAGTCGAGTTTCTCGCCAAGCCATTCACGTCGGCAGTGCTCGCTTCCACCGTGCGCGAGCTGCTCGACCGTCCATGACGTGAAGTGGCGCGACGTTGCTATCGCGCGCCGAGCGCTGGTGTGGTGGCGGGTGGGCGGCGATGGCGCGTGGCCTGCTCGAAGCCATAGGCAAGTGTGATCAACCGGCCTTCGCTCCACGGACGTCCGAGAAATGTCATGCCGGCTGGCAGGCTGTTGTCGCGCGTGTAGCCCATCGGTACCGTGATCGCTGGAAAGCCCGTGGTCGGCGAGAAGAGCTGACTGTTGTCACCATGCGGCGTGTTCAGGTCGCCGATCAGGCGTGGTGGGTTGCTCCAAGTGGGATAGATCAGTGCATCCAGCTTGAGTGAATCCATCAGCTGCACCACGGCAGTCCGGAATCGACCGCGCATGACTTCGCGCGCCGTGCACCCTGGGTTGTCTTCCGGCGGCAGTGCGACCGTATCTGCCGCCTGCAGCCGCAGCTGCGCCGACGGATGGAAGTTACCGCTGCGAAGGATCTCGCGAATCGTCTTCACCGGCGCGTTCTCGGCGCGAGCAGCGAGATACCGCTCCAGATCGAACTTGAACGCGTTGCACCCCGGGCCCGGCACACGCAGTACGGCGGCGAGCGAATCAATGCCAGCTGGATCCACGATGACCGCGCCTTCCCGCTTCAGCGCGTCCACGGCGCGCGTAAAGACGGTGACCACTTCGGTGTCGGTAGTGGCGCGCACATATGCCTGACGCAGGATGCCGATCCGTGCCCCTCGCAGACCACCCGGGACGACGAACGCGTTGTAGTCCGCCGACCGATGACCGCGGCTGTTGAGCGTGACCGGATCGGCGGCATCCTCGCCAGCCACGACCTGAAACACCGCCACCGCGTCGGTGACGGTGCGGGCCATGGGTCCAGCGATATCTGCGCCATTGCTGAGTGGCACGACACCCGCTCGCGATGTCAGACCCATCGTCGAGCGGATGCCGACCAGTGCGTTGTGAGCCGATGGCCCACGAATCGAGTTGCCGGTGTCGGTGCCGAGTCCGACCGTACCTTCGTTGGCGGCGATCGCAGCGGCGGTACCGCCGCTGGAGCCGGCCGTGACCCGATTCAGCGCGTAGGGATTCCGTGTATAGCCCGGGAGGATCGAGCTGACGGTTTCGTAGGGCGAGAAGGCCCACTCGGCGAGGTTGCTCTTCGCGAGTACGATGGCCCCTGCGACGCGGATCCTCGCAACCATGGTTGCATCGCGGGTTGGGATCCAGCCCTTGAGTGCGAGCGATCCGGCAGTGGTCTGTAGATCGCGCGTTTCAAAATTGTCCTTCACGATCATTGGAATGCAGTGCAGCGGCCCCACCGCTCCCGCGACGGCAAAGCGGCGGTCGAGCGAATCCGCGATGCTGAGCGCATCCGGGTTGATGGTGATCAGTGCATTGATCGCCGGCCCCTGTTTGTCGTACCGAGTGATGCGATCCAGATAGTTCTGCACCAGTGCGCGGCAGGTGAGCGTCTTCGCGCGGAAGGCCGCGTGCACGTTGGCGATGGTCGTCTCCTCGACGCGAAACGCGCTGGGACGTTGTGCACGGCTGGCGATGGGCGAGGCCGCCGCAATAATGATGACGACAATGTGGGCGAGGCGCATCGTGGCAGCGGAGTCGGACGGTGAGGATTCGAACGCGGCGCCGGTGATGCCCGCGTTGAGACGGTGAGGGATCATGAGCGTGGCCACGCGAGATTGCGCGGCAGCACGCGTCAGCGGGCGCGGGCCCGCTGCGCTGGGACCGGTCCGACGGGAATTTCCGATCGCTTGAAGAGAAATGCCGCCTTCTCGACCCGCGCGCCCTTGTCATCAGCGACGGCGAATGTTCCGCCTTCATAGATGCTCGCGCTGCCGTAACGACCATCCTTCGAGAGCGCATACATGTTGAGATCAAAACGCGGCCGACCCCGCTCGTTCTGCAGCCGGGCTTCCGTCATGGCCACGATCCGTTCGAGCGCCTTCAGGCATGCCTGCTCCGGCGCCATTCCCTGCCGCATGAACTCGACCGTGAGAAATCCACCGCACGCCTTGATGTTCGCCTCACCGCGACCCGTTGATCCGGCGGCACCGGCCGTCTGATCGCAGTACTGGCCGGCCCCAACGATCGGACTGTCGCCGACACGCCCGGGCACCTTGTAGGCCATGCCGCTGGTGGTAGTCACGCTGCTCATGTCACCGCCGGCATTGATCGCATTCATGTTGATCGTCCCGTGGGTGAAGCGGATCGCGACGTCGTCATCGTGGTCCAGGCGGAAGTCGCCCGGGTTGAGCCGCGCGCGCCACCGCAGCCAGTTCTGGCGACTCCGCTCGGTGAGCAGGTTCTGCGTCTTGAATCCCATCTCGATCGCGAACTGTTTCGCGTCGTCGCCGACGAGCATGATGTGATCGGTGTAGTCCATGATCGCTTTCGCCACCAGCGACGGTGTGGCGATGTCCTCCAGACAACCGACCGCACCGGCGCGGCGCGTCGGGCCGTGCATGCAACTCGCGTCGAGCTGTACGACGCCGCGTTCGTTCGGCAGGCCGCCCAGCCCTACCGAATCATCGTCGGGGTCGAGCTCCTGAATGTTGACGCCAGCAATGATTGCATCGAGGGTGTCGTCACCGCGCTGCAGCATCTCGTACGCGCGTGCCACGCCTCGCAGGCCGTTGGTGGAACTGACCACGCGTGCGGTGCCCGCCGTCGCGGCTGGCAACGTGGGCAACGCCAGCCGCATGGCGTGCAGCTGCTCGGTGAGCGAGAGCGAGGCGGCGGCAGCGGCGGTGCGGGCGATGAAGTCGCGGCGGTTGAGCGGCATATGATCGGGTGATGCTGTGGTCAGGCGGGTGGCACCGGGTCGCTGAACGTTATCGCCATGCCATGCCGCTGGGGCGGGGTTAACGCTGCGCCTGCTGAGGAGTCAGTGAGGTGTAGCCACCATGGCAACGACTGACCGACCTAGCGCGGCGCCTGCCGCAGGAGACCTCACCAATGCGCATCTCGACCCTGATGTTTGCCGGCTTTGCCCTTCTCGCGACGCCTGTTGTGGCCCAGGCGCAGGGCGCAACACCCCGACAGGAGGTCCGCCGCGATGTGCGCGAAGTGCGGGGCGATCGCCGCGAAATTCGCGGTGACAAGCGGGAGATCCGCGCCGATCGCCGTGAGATCCGTGGGGATGTGAAGGCCGCCCGGTCCGACAGCGTGGTGACCGGTGCCGAGCGTCGCGAGATCCGCGGAGATACCCGTGACCTGCGCCGCGACCAGCGCGACCTCCGGGGTGACCGCCGGGACCTGCGCCGCGACCGCCGGGACCTGAACCGCGATGCGCGCGCCCTGAAGCCGAAGCCAGCTCCCGCGCCGGCGAATCCGTAATCGCGGCCTGAACACCTTGCCGGCGCGGTCGTCAGCCGTAGGCTGACCGCGCCGGGCCAACTTCTTCCACGAGATCCCGATCCATGAAGACACGCATTTTCTTCGCCCTCGCGGCTGCCCTGTCAGTCGCACCAATCGCTGTCTATGGGCAGTCGACCACGGCCCCAACGGCAACCGGCACGCCGCGGCGCGAGCAGGCTGCCGAGCGCCGCGAGGCCATGGCACAGCGCCGCGCCGCTCGTCAGGCGATGACGCCCGAGCAGCGCGCCGCCGCTCGCACCCGGGCCCAGGAGCGGTTCAATGCAATGCCGCCAGAACAGCAGCAGTATCTCCGCGACCAGCGCGCGTACAGTCAGGGCCTTCGGGAGAAGTCGCGTGAGCTGCGGGCGCAGGTCACGGCCGGCACCTTGACCCGCGACGCCATGGCGGAGCAGCTGAAGGCGTATCGTCAGGCCAACCGTCCGTCGCGCCCGACGTACCTGCCTCCGCGCAAGCCGACGCCGTAAGCGTGGCGCCAGTGTGGCTTCGGCTGCAGTTTGCTGCGACATGACACTGCCCATCTCGGCACACCGGTTCAGGACCAGCGCTGCCATTCTGGTGGCGCTGGTCCTCGCGTGGGGCGGACCGTTGCGCGCGCAATCGCGGCCGGACTCAACGTCGGACACGCTCCGCCAACGGGTGCGAGACAGTCTGATCGCGGCGATTCTGGCCGACACCTCCGATCTGGTCGAGGCGGAGCTGCTGCCGCTGACGATGCCGTTCTTCCGTCAGTCGTTTTCCATCCGACCAACCTTCCGTCGGTACTCCCTCGGCACCGTGAAGGCCGAGGAGCAGGCGTCTGCGTCCAGCTGGATTGCACGCTTTCCTCGCGCGACGCTGCGGCTCGATCTGACACCGGTGTCGTACTCCGGCGACACATCGTTGACGGCAGGACGGCCGCAGGCATCGGTCAGTGGAGTGTCGCCCGTGACGGGACGGGTAGACGTTCGACTGCGCTCGGCCGACACGCTTCGGATCTTCGGACAGTCGACGTCGTTTCCCGGCGCGCTCTCGACGGCTGATGCACAGGCGCTCGGCGCAATCGGTACCAGCACGGTGGATCTGGATGCCGGGGCAATCGGCATCGCAGCGCGGATTGGTACGCGCTATACCCTCACGCAGCCGGTGGGAGACAACGGCGTCTCGCTGATGTTACGCGGCGGCGTGGAGTACGATCTCAAGCCAGGCGGCGCTGAAGTGGTGAGCTGGCGTGGGACAACGTTGCGCGCTGGCGCAGGTATTTCTCGCGCGACGATCAGCACAACCGCCGGCGCCTTGGTTGAAGTGACGCGGAGTTTCTCCGATTCGCTCGGCGGCAGGAATCTCTTTCCTGGCGGCGGGGCACTGACACTCGATGGTCGGCTGCTGCGGTTCGTTGGCGCCGACGGCACCGGGTTCGTGAGTGCCAACGCATTCTACTCGCGCCCCCTCGGCATCGAACGTCCGGATCAGCCGACGCGATTGATTCCAATCGGTGACTTCGCAGCCGTCACCCTCGCCGGTGCGTTTCCCGTGCGGGAGTTGACGCTGCTGCCAACCGTCTCGCTGATGCGCGAATCGAGCAGCGCCACAGCGCAGGTAAATGGCACGGTCGTCAACGGCGTGGTGCTCAACCGTCTGACGACGCAGCTGAACGCGAGCGGTTTCACCAGCAGCGTGAGTCTTGGCCTGGCGATTCCACTCGGCCGGTTCGTGTCGGTGACGCCGGAAGTTGGTGGAGCATTCGGCACGGTGTCTCAGACGGTGTCGTCCAGTTTTCCGCGACGCATCGGTCGGCCGATCGTGCGATCACAGGGGTTCAGTGACCCGATTCGCGGTGGCTGGTTCGCGCTCGAGATTTCGATTTCGCAGTAGCGACGCGGTAGCGCCTGGAGGGCTCTGGGCTACCGCGCATGGCTCTTGGCCGCCCCGCAGGCGATAGTTAGCCGCGTCTGCCGGTCACACGCCTTCGGTTCTCCTCCCCGCACAGCCTGCCGAAAATGACTCGACGCCTGATCGTTGCCGTCACCCTGCTCGCAGTGGCTCCACTCGCTGCACAGCGCCCGGTTGGGCAGCCGCGCGTCGCGACCATCGCGCAGGTGATAGCGCGCGGCGACTCGCTCCAGTTGCCAGGGAGCTGGACCGCCCCTCCCGGTGACGCGCTCTCGCACCACACCGCTGGCTTTGCGACAACGCTCTGCGGCGCGGTCTTCCTGACCGGCCTCACGCCCGCCGACGCCGCGGCGAACGTGGGGTTCTTCACCGGTCCGCTGCAGTCCCGATCTGAAGTGGTGGATACGGTCATTGACCGTGCGACACAGACCGTTCGACTGACGCTGCGGAACGGTGTCACGCGCGTGGCACGCCGGTACGGGAGTCAGGGATGTGTTCCGCTGCCGATCGGTGCCGACAGCGTGATGTTCGTGCCATCGGTGGTCACGTCCAGTTTGCCGCCAGCGGCGTCGACACCGTGGCCGATGGGCGATGTCCTGCCAACCGCGCCGCTGCCAGCAAACATCGATACCACGCTTCTCGCGCGTGCGATGACCGAGGGGTTCGGTCCGCCGGAGGCGATGACGCTGGCGCTGGTCGTCACCTACAAGGGCAGGATCATCGCCGAACGGTACGCGCCGGGTATCGGGATTCATACGCCGCTGGAAAGCTGGTCGATGGGCAAGAGTCTCACCGGCACTCTGGTGGCACGACTGATTCAGATGGGGACATACACGCTCGATCAGTCGGCCCCATTTCCCGAGTGGCAGACGGCGGGCGATCCTCGCCAGGCGATTCGCATCCGGGACATCATGCAGATGTCGAGCGGACTGCGCTTGCGCGCACCGCAGGATCCGGACTACGACGCGGCACTTGGTTATCCGGATCATCTCTATCTGTATACCGGCTCGGCGAACTCGTACGCATGGGCTGCCACGCGTCCGCAGCAGTGGGCACCGGGCACCGTCGGCCGGTATCGCAATGTGGATCCCGTGCTCGCCAGCTATCTCGTCAGGCTCGGTGCCGAGAAGCGTGGCGAGAACTACCACGCTTTTCCCACGCGCGCGCTATTCGACAAGATCGGGATGCGTGATGTGGTGATCTACACCGATCCCTTCGGCAACTACCTGGGCCAAGGCGCGGAAGTGATTGCGGCGCGCGATTGGGCGCGACTGGGCAACCTGTACCTGCAGGATGGTGTGTGGAACGGAGAGCGCCTGCTGCCGAAGGGGTATGTGAAGTACGTGAGCACGCTGGCGCCAGGGTGGCTCGCCGACGGCCGCCCGGTCTATGGTGGCGGCTTCTTCTGGATCAATGGGGATGGAGAACAACCGATGCCCCGCGAAGCGTACGCGATGCTCGGCGCTGGTGGGCAGAGTGCCTGGATCATTCCGTCGCATGATTTGGTAATCGTTCGTATCGGCAAATACCGCGGGGCGGATGCTGGCGAAACAGCGCGAGAGAAGGGCACGGCGACGCTGCTCCAGGCGATCAGGCGGTAGCGGCAGCCGATAGGCAGCATTGCCACGGAAAGCGAATCTTGAGGCCGCTCCCCAACGCCGGTCACGTCGTGTCATTTTCCATTGCGTCCATCATTCGCGCAGCCGCGCTTGGTCTGGTGCCCGCTGTGCTCGGGGCCCAGAGCGTGTCCGGACAGCTGTCCATACTGGAGAAGGCCGGCGGGCGTACGGGTGACCTGGCGAACGCGGTGGTGTGGCTCGAGCCGCAGTCGGCGTCTGGCGCCTTTGCCCGCGAGCCTGCGACCATTGCGATGGAGGGGAAGCAATTCATTCCGCATGTGCAGGTGGTGGCGGTCGGCGGCGCGGTGGACTACCCGAATCACGATCCGTTCCGGCACAATGTCTTCTCAAACTCAGGGCCAGCGGAATTCGATCTCGGGCTGTATGCGCGGGGCGAGAGCAAGCGCATCCAGTTCGACCGCGCCGGTGTCTATCCGATCTTCTGCAACATTCACGCGAAGATGGTGGCGTATGTGCTGGCCGTACCGAGTCCGTACATGGTACGACCCGGTGCCGATGGCCGATTCGCGTTCGCCAATGTTCCGTCGGGAAACTACACCCTCAAGGTGTGGCATGAACGTGGTGGGATGGGGTCGAAACTGGTCGCGCTTCCCGGCGAGGGCGCGAACCTGCTGACGGTGCAACTCGACGCGCGCAGCTATCTGCTCGTGCCACACAAGAACAAGTTCGGCGCCAACTACACAACCAGCGGCAGTGAACGGTACTAGCGCGCCTGCGGTGCACCCGGGCGCGCGGGGCAGTCGCCTGACCTGGCGGCTGTTCATGCTCGTGGGCGCTGTGGTGACGGCGGCGCTTGCGTTGTCGCTGACGATTCTCGCCGTCATCGCAACGCGGACCGCGACCGTTGCGAGTGCGCAGGCCCTCGACCGTGCCGCCCACCTCGTCACCGTCCTGCTCGACAACCGTGAACAGAGCCTCGCTCGCGCTGCGGATGTGTTCGTGCAGAATCCGATCTTCCGGTCGCTGGTGCTCTCGCAGAACACGGATGACCTGCGCGATCAGGCCAGTGAAGCTGCCGATCGCATTGGCGCGACGTGGATCCAGATCGTGAGCGCGTCCGGGGACCGATTGGCCAGGAGCGACGACCTCGCGGCACCCCGCGTGTCGCTGATGGGATCCGCGCTGATTGCCCGTGCGCTCGGTGGTGACATTGCGACGGGCTTCGGCGCGTCGGCGGACACGTTGCTGCTGCAGGTGATCGCCGTCCCGGTATCGGTGCCGTCGGCCAGCGCGCAGCAGTCGGTTGGCGCCTTCATGGCCGCCCAGGCGATCGACTCGGCGCTGGCGGCAGAGGTGAAGGAGGCGACTGCGACTGAAGTGGTATTCTACGTGCTCGATACCGCGATGGTCCCCCATGTGAGCGCGTCGACACTTGGTCGCGCGCCGGAAATTCAGCGGCTGCTTGCGCGAGCTACCCTTCCACGCGCCACACAATCCGGCGATTCGGTGCCACGGTTCGACGTGACGCTGGCCGCCGAAGAGTATGTGGGGCGCTCGGTGGTATTGCGGTCCGCTGGTGGCGATCCGCTGGGTGGATTTCTGGCACTGCGGTCGCGCGCAGCCGAACTCGCCCCGTTCAATTCACTGCGACGGTGGATTCTCCTCGCCGGACTGCTGAGCCTCCTCCTTGGTGCGGGTGTGGCGTACCTGGTCGCCCGATCGATTGCGGGGCCGGTCCTGCAGCTGGCAGCGGCCACGCGTCGCGCGGCGGAGGGCGACTACGACGCCGATGTCACCCATACCGCTCGAGATGAAGTTGGCGAGCTGGCCGTTGCGGTGCGCACGATGCTGATCGACCTGCGCGAGAAACGGGCGCTGGTGTCGCTCCTGCAGACGTCTTTGCCGTCGGGATCACCGCGCGTCGCGGAGGGAACGACGGCGATCGAGCCTGGAAGCGTGGTGGCGGCACGGTATGAGATTCGCTCCATTCTCGGTACAGGTGGCGCCGGCGTCGTCTACAAGGCCTTCGACCGCGAGCTGGGTGAAGTCGTCGCACTCAAGACACTGCATCCCGACTCGGTGGCGCACGACCCCGCGGCCGTCGAACGGCTGAAGAGCGAGATCCGGCTTGCGCGTCGAATTGCACATCGTGGGGTTGTGCGGACCTATGATCTTGGCGAGAGCGCCGGGATGTACTTCCTCACGATGGAGTACGTCTCGGGCACGGTGCTCAGTGATCTTCTCGCGCGTGATCGCCGGCTTCCGGTGTCGGCGGTGTACTCGATTGCGCGTCAGCTCGCCCGTGCACTCGAAGTCGCGCACGAGCAGGGCATCATTCACCGTGACATCAAGCCGCAGAACATCATGCTGCAGGCGGATGGCACCCTGAAAGTGATGGACTTCGGCATCGCGAGGCTCGCCGTGCGAACGACGGCGCTGACCCAGATCGGCATGGCGGTCGGTACGCCGGGCTACATGGCGCCGGAGCAATTGATGGATGGCGATGTCGACGCACGGGCGGATCTGTATGCCTGCGGAGCCGTGCTGTACGAATGCCTGACGGGTCAGCTGCCCTACGATCCGAGCAATCCGGTACTCATGATTGGCCGAATCGTCGCGGGAGCGCCGGTGCCACCACCACACGAGCGTGTGCCCGGTGTGCCACTCGCGCTCTCAGCGCTCGTGATGCGGTTGTTGTCGAGCGACGCGGAGCGTCGCACTCGCAGCGCCGAGGCTCTCCATGCAGAGCTGGTGGCGGCGGAAACGAAGCGCTGATCGGCCTGAGCGACCAGGTTTCGGTGCGCGGCCGCTGTCTCGGCCCGCACCCGCACATCAGCGCACCGAGAGTCGTGGGTCGCGCCGGAGAATCAGCGTCTTTCTGGCGGCGATCATCGCTTCCATCTGCGGTCCCAGCGGCGCACGTGAAAGTTCCTCCCGGTAACGCTGCCAGTCGGCGAGTGACCGAATGCCATGGATACGAACAAAATCCCAGCCGTCGCTGACCAGCATCCGCCCTGTTTCAGACCATTCAAACAGCTTTCGCTGCTGCTCGAATGGGCGGATCGAGCCGAAGAGGAGTGTCGTGAATCGTGTGCGGGCATCTGGCACGACGCGCAGGTACTCGAACACCGTCAGTCCGGCACCCGCCGTCAGTGTATCGCTCAGCGCGGGAAGCATTTCCACGAACTGATCGTGATGCGTCTGCGTCATGCCCGCGAGCGTGCCGTAGAGTGCGAAGGCAGACTGCCCCGAGGCACTGGGTCGGCGTAGCGCCTCGTTCGACGCGTCCATGCCGGCCATACCGTCGAAGGTGCTGATGACGACGAGATCGAGCGGTTCCGGGCTTTCAGCTTCGCGGTAGGCGCGGAAACGCTTCAGCGCCGCGTTCTCGGTGTAAATCGGCTTCAGCTGCTGCTCATAGATCGTCACGGCCTCAGCGGTGCGGCCGGGCTGGAAAAGAAAGGTGACGATCTGACGCACCTCCGGCGGCCGGGCCGGCGACTGAGCGACGAGCCCGCGCAGCGGATGCCACAACGTGAGTGCAGCAACGAGCACTGGCATCGTTCGACTTACGCGCCGTTCTGATCGCATGGCGTACCAATGGTTCTCGTGGATATGACGACGGGAGCTCCGCCCGGTTCTGCCACCTGAAGTCTATGGCGCTGCCGCGACGTGTGTGGAGCCTCCGGCATTGCGGCATTGCTGCGTCAGCCCTCCCAGCTGATTCCAGCCGTCGGCAGCTGGCCGTAGATGTCGTCACGCGCGCCACGCGGGCAATGTGATCGGCGATTCTGCCGGCGACCGGACCGTCTCACGATCCCGCTCGATTCCGTTCGTGCGAAACGACTCGGGCCGAGTGGAAGGGTATTGCGGAATCTCCATGTCGGATGCTTGATAGCATTGGCGCACACAACCCGCAGCACAATTCTCCGGTTCCGCCGACCGGGCTTCACGTCACTGGTGTTCCCATGCGCTTGTGGATTCTCTCTGCCATTCCGCTGATCTGCGCCGGCGCGCCCGGTGTGCTGGTTGCCCAGACAGTGCCCCGTCAGACGGAATCTGACGCCTACACGCGCTACGAACTGCTCGCGCCCGGCTCCGGCAAGTTTCGTATCATCTACGAAGTCAGCGCCACGACGCCCGGCGCCGTGGCGTACTTCAACCCGATCAGGCGCGGGAGCGTTGCCACTGATGAAAGTGTCTTCGACCGGGCGTCCGGCAAGCCGCTGCGGTTCGCGGAAGTGGGTGCAGCCGTAGCGCGCGCCGGCGGCGTCATGGGGGACAGCCTGCAGACCTACATCCGCGTTCAGCTGGCGCGAGCCGTCCCGCCGGACGGTGGTGAGCAGCGTGTACTGATCCTCAAGACATATGAGGACGCAACCAGCTACTTCGTTCGCGGCGATACGCTCGTCTTCACTCGTCCACTCGGCATCAAGCGCAACGCGGTCGTGCTGCCGGCGGGATATGAGCTGGTGTCATCGAGCTTTCCGGCTCAGGTGCTGCAGGAATCGGACGGTCGGATCGGGATCAGTTTCTGGAACAACACGCCGTCTGAAGCCGCCGTGACGCTGCGCGCGGTGCCGGCTCGCACGCTGCGCGCCACCGTGTCATCCGTCGCAGCGCGGCTCGGTGAACGTGCCCACCAGGATCGCGAAATCGTCTACTTCCTCCAGCAGCCCGAAACGCATGCGTTCGATCTGTACCATGACTACACCGAATCGCGACCGGGCACGAGCACGTATCTGAACGTGGTGCGAGCGGGAAGTACGGTGACCAATCCCCGGGCAATGAATCTCGACACCGGCGAACCGCTGACGCACGAGACGGTGAAGGGAGACGCAATTGCGAAGGCAGGGCTGTCAGTGCCCGATGTGACGCCGCAGACCGAAGTGGTAGTGTTTCGCTTTCCGGCGATCGTCGCCGGCACCACACTGCGCCTGCGCATGTTCGAGACCTATACCGATGCAGCGCGATACACGGTGGTGAATGACGAGCTGGTGTGGGATCGCAGTTTTGGTCGTCCCGCCAATGCCGTGGTGCTGCCGGCGGGCTGGGTACTGACCAACAGCGCCGTGCCGGCGGCGGTCAGCACGCTGCCCGATGGCCGTATCCGGCTCGATTTCATCAATCCGCGCGACGACGCCATCAACGTTCTGATCACGGCGCGGCGACGGTAACGCAGCATCAGGTCCCTTGTGCCCGGCAGGCGGTTCGGTTTACGCGAAGAAGCGGATGAACAGCTGGCAGAACAGCGCGCCGGCCAGCGTCATGGAGAAACCCCACAGCAGCAGCTGCCGGAAGAGGCGCTTGGCGTCGTCGCCACCGCGCGGCAGCGCCGAAATGCAGAGGGCCCCGATGGTTGAGAGTGGCGAAACATCCACTAGTGCGGCTCCGACGTTGATGCTCATCGCCACCTGCAATGGATCGCCGCCACCCAGTTTTTGCACCAGCCCTGGCACCGCCGGAATGAACGCGGGATACACAACGCCCGACGTCGAGCTGTAGGTCGAGATCAGCCCTGTGACACCGGCAATCGCACCGTTGACGGTCGCCGGTGACGCGATCCGTGCCAGCAGTGTCGTGAAGAGATCCATGCCGCCAGTCTTCTCGAGAACGCCGATCAGGACACTCACGCCGCATACCATCAGGATCACGGCCCACGGAACTTCCTTGACCGTTGCCGCGTCGTCGCCAAGGCCAGAGAGAATGAGGATGCTGGCTGCGATGAAGGCCGACAGACCGGGGTTCAGCTTGAACGCGACGACCGCAATTACCCAGAGCGCGACGATTCCGATCGTACTCCAGTGCCGTGCCGTGAGCGGTTCACGAGTGCCGATCTGATCGACGGATCCCGCTCTGAGCAATGCCGGCCCTCCGAAGAGAACCCACGCGGCGAGGGCGGCGAGGGCGTGGGCGGTGAAGTTCGCAGACCACACGCCCCAGAGATGATCACCGAGACCGATCTTTGCCATCGAGGTGTGCACGATCACACCGACGGCGCTGATCGGCGAAAGATTTCCCGCATTGGCGCCGTTGCCCACCATCAATGCCGCCAGAAAGACCGGCATACGTGCCTGAACTGCAATGCCCATGGCGATCGGCGCCAACAGCGCGGTGGCCGAGATCGCGCCCGGACCGGCGGTCGAGAGGGCGCAGGCCATCAGAAAGAAGAGCAGGGGCAGTGCCGCCGCGTTGCCGCGAAGCAGACTGACCGTGGACTGCGCGATGGCATTCATCGTACCGTTTGCCTGCGCCACGCCGAACAGCACGCTGACACCCACCAGTGTCAGGAACAGCGTGTTCGGAAAGGTGGCCATCACGGCGTCCACCTTCCACCCGGCGGCGAAGATCGCGATCGGCCACGCCAGTGCCACGGCCAGCACTCCCACGTTGATGCGCGACGTGAGGCTGCCGGCAATAACCACCAGCAATGCCATGAGAGAGAGCACTGCAGGGGTCATGTCACGGTGCCGGTGGCAACAGGTGTTTCTGGACTTTTCCGAGTGCAGTGCGCGGCAGCGAGTCGATCCGCACGAAGCTCCGTGGAATCTTGAAGGAGGCCAGTTGCGTCCGGAGATATGATTCGAGGGCGGCGATGTCGAGGTCCGGATCGCCAACGACGTACGCTACCGGTACTTCGCCGCGGGAAGCGTCGGGCCGACCAACCACGGTGGCCTCGCGAATCCCTGATTGCTCCAGCAGCAGTTCCTCGATCTCGCGCGGATAGATGTTGAAGCCGCCCGAGATGATCAGCTCACTGCGCCGTCCTTCGAGCGTGATGTAGCCGTCCGCGGCTCGGCGTCCGATGTCACCGGTGCGGAACCAGCCGTCGGTAAATGCCGTCTCATTGGCGTCGGGGCGATTCCAGTACCCCGCACAGACATTCGGTCCACGCACCCAGAGTTCGCCGCTGGTACCGTCGGCGACATCGATCCGGTCGTCGCCTACGATACGAACCGCAGTCAGGGGCAGCGGCAGGCCAATGGTGCCCGGTCGACGTTCACCGATGTACGGGTTGCTCACGTTCATCAGCGTTTCCGTCATACCGTAGCGTTCGAGAATCACGTGGCCGTACCGCTCGGAGAACGCCTCCAGCACCTGCGCCGGCAGCGGAGCCGACCCGCAGACGAAGAGACGCGCCTTGTCCCCAATCGCGCGGGCGGTCGTCGCTTCGAGCTCCAGCAGTCGGATGTACATCGTGGGTACACCGAAGAAGACGGTCGGCGCGTACTCCGTGAACAGCGTCGCTGCACGCGACGCCTCGAACCGTGACACCAGCTTCATGTGACAGCCAGCCAGCAGCCAGCAGTGGATCGCGTTGCCCAGCCCATGTACGTGGAACAGTGGCAACGTACAGAGCAGGCGATCGTCGCGTTGCATGCCCCAACTTGCGTTGAGCACCATGCCATTGCTGGCGAAGTTTCCATGCGTGAGTATCGCGCCCTTCGACGCACCGGTCGTACCCGAAGTGTAGACCAGCGCCAATGGCGTGTCCGCATCGCACACGGTCTCGGTGACCATGGCGGGACGCTCGCGCAGGCTGGTCAGCGCGTCACTCTCCCACGCCAGCTGCGCGACATCCCACGCCACCACCCCCGCCGCAAGGTCAGGCCCTCGGTCGGGCGTCGTCACGACGGCGACCGGCGCCGCGTCGCCCACG
Source organism: Gemmatimonadales bacterium (assembly GCA_038215035.1). Lineage (GTDB taxonomy): Bacteria > Gemmatimonadota > Gemmatimonadetes > Gemmatimonadales > Gemmatimonadaceae > JACMLX01. The sequence goes on from JBBQRH010000007.1 coordinate 37,311, forward strand.
ATGTGCGCAATCTCGCGCGACTGGTACAGCACGTTGATCGGGACTACGATCAGTCCGAGTTTGAGCGCGGCAAGCCAGATGTCGATGATCTCGACCCGATTGGCCAGCAGGAACGCCAGACGATCGCCGCGCCGGAGCCCCCGATCGTGCAGCACCTGCGCCAGCCTGTTGCTGCGGAGCTCGAGATCGCCAAAAGTGAACGATGTGGCCACCCCCGACGCTGACTCGGCATCCAGTGCAGCGCGGTGCACCGCGCCGAGGAGTGTATGATCGAGCAGGGGGAGCAGTGACACAGCGTGGCAGGGTAGAGGTCGAAGTCACGTTACTGCCATGTCGCGGGAATGTGAACATCTTGCGGAAGAACGCAGCGTTGCGCGGGAGCGAGTGAGCCACCATTCTGCCATGGGCCCAGCGCGCCGTTGATTCGCCCACCGAGCACCGACACCCCGAGGAAACGTTGCCGCTGTCGATCGCGCGGGCTACGAGAGCGCTCGGCGTGCTGGCCCTCAGCGCCGGCAGCGCGTGTGCACCGCGGACAAGCGCGGTTGGTACGCCGCTCGATGGGCCGCGGCCGACCGTGACGTATGCATGCTCAGCCGTGCTCTCGCTGCGCGTGAGACTCGATGCGTCCAGCGCTGCGGTCACGATCGATGGTGATGGGCCGTACACGCTGTCGCAAGTCTCAGGGCGTTCGGGATTCACGGTCTACAGCGACGGGCAACGCGTGCTCGAAATTCGCGACTCCATCGTGTCATTCGGCCTGACGCCTCGCATTCTTCAGGCGTGTATCCGATCGAACTGAGTCGGGGAAATTCAGACCACCGGATACGTTCCGCAGCCGCGCAAGATCGTCGTCGGTCTGTCGGCTGGTGCCGTCACTGCTGCTCCGGAAACAGGGTGCCGCCGGCAAACTCCCGCCAGCTCTTCGAATCGGTGTGCTGATACTCGCGCCAATGCGTGATCAATCCGTTGCGCACGCGGGTGAGGACGACGCCGTGATAGCGATGGGTGCCTTCGTACGTGTACTCTGCCGCCCCGAGCTGCTGCGCCTCATCGAACAGGATCAGATGCCACGTCATGTGCTGTTCGAATCCGTCGTCTGCGGAGAAGAACGCCTGCAGTGCAGCGCGCCCATCGAGGTGGTATCGAACCGGGTCGCCGTACCGCACGTCCAGCGCAAAGTGGGCGGCAACGGCGGCGTAGTCGCGTCGACGCCAGCCATCCGCCAGCGCGTCGAGCAGAACCTGAAACTCAGCGGAGGTCATCGTTGCTCAATTCGACCGGGTTCAGTTGCGCGCACCAGCGCATCAATCCCGAGCGCGTCCAAGGGCTTCCCTACGCGTGTAACCCGGCCTTCGTGGCGCCTCGCGCCAGGATCCCGCCGCGTCACCGATTGTACTCGCTCAGCCAATGAAACTGTCGCTCGGCCAGCTGGAAGTGGCGTGCCGTCCGCGCCAGCTCGACACTGACCGTGTCCTTGCGAATGAGCATCTGCAGCCGGATGGTGCTCGTGTCGGGCACCTCGTAGCGCATCGTGAACAGGAAGGTGCTGTCGCCCGGGATTGTCGACGTCTTCCAGACTACGGCAGTGCGCGTCGCCGTGTCCGGCTTGTATCGGAAGTACGCGCGTCGATATCGCTGCTGAAAGAACTGATCACGGCTGTTGATGCTACCGGCGACATCGTTGTCGAAAATCACATCCTCCCATCGAATGGTGTCGGCGGGCGTTGCCGGAACCGTGACGCCATTGACCATGTAGCGCTTCACGGTATATACGCCCGTTCGAAATGGTCCCTGCTTCGGCGGCAGCGTCGCAGCCTGGAAACGCTCATACCCGCGCATGAGCGGAGCGAACACCAGCTGGAACAGGAAGAACGCCTTGACGGCGCGACTACCCCAGAGCTGCCACGGAACGGTGAGTGTCTGGTCGTAGAGCTGCGTGGCCGGTGCCGGTCGATTCAACACCAGGAAGTTGAACAGGCGCGGTGCATCCAGCGCCAGCAGAAAGAGACACGCCACCAGCAAGTGCGATGAGTACAACTTGACCGGCACGTCGTAACTGACGTTGATCATGACTACGTTCAGAAAGGCGCCGGTGGCTGCGAACAATCCCGCCGTGATCGTTGGACGGTAGAGCAACAGCAGTCCAGCCATCGTCTCCATTACCCCCGAAAACACCTGATAGGGCATGGAGTATCCGATGAACAGCCAGGAGAATCGCATTGGCAGCAGGTCGCCGAGTGGTGTCGCCAGCTGGCTCGTGGTTGGAAACCCCATCTGGAGACCGAATATCTTGATGATGCCGTACCCCAGCGCGGCCGCTGCGACGTAGTACCGGACGATCAGTCGGAGCCAGTAACTGAGTGACTGATATGCGCGGCGCCGGTGGTCGATCAGGCTCCACGCGATGCACGCGATCAACGCGAGGCTGAGATACAGCCAGAGCTGCGCCCAAGCGTAAGATGTATCGCCGCTGCCGTTTGTCGGAACGAGTTTCTCGCGGACATGAAAGAACCGCTCGTTACTCGCATACACCGCCCAGTCCACGACTTTGTCATAGAACCCGAGGACGAGCGACACACCGGGCAGGTCGCTGAACCACGACCATGGTGTGATCTGCAGCAGCCAGTAGACGAAGAAGAACCGGAACAGGACGCGCTGCCAGAGAGGCCACACCAATGGGGCTACCTCGCGGTGTGCATCCGGCGCCGTCGCTGGCGCGAGTCCTTGCATTGATGCTGCCTGGTCCATCGGCGCTCCCGACGAAGGTTCGTGCTACTATCGTAACGCGCGTGCTGCTGCGTGATATCCGCACATACCATGAATTCCCGCTCCCGGCGGTGTCGCAGCCGAGCAGAGGTGCACACCGGCGACCGGCGTCGAGTACGTCCGCCAGGTAGGCCTGAAGATCAGGTTCTGCAACACATTTGCACCGCCGCCGATGTCGCCACCAACCAGATTGGCATTGCTTGCTTCAAGCGCCGCCGGTGAGTGCGTGCGACGGGCGATGACGACGTCGCGAAACCCTGGCGCGAAACGCTCCATCTGCGCTTCGATACGAGCGGTCATGTCGATGCTGGATCCATTCGGAACGCGGCAATAGCCCCACGCCGTGTGCTTGCCCGGCGGCGCGCGGTGCGCATCGAACAGACTCGGTTGCGTGACGAGTACGAACGGACGCTCGGCAGACTCTCCGCGCCATGGTGCGGCTTCGGCTTCGGCGATCTCGCCGATTGTGCCGCCAACGTGCACCGTGCTGGCCTCGAGACATTCGGGCGCTGCCCACGGGATCGGCGCGCTCAGTGCCCAGTCGATCTTGAACACGCCAGGTCCGTTGGCGTAGCGCGTCATGCGCTCGGAGAAGCGGCGCGGGAGCCGGTCGCCCATGATACGGGCCATGGCCTGCGGCGACGTGTCGAACAGCAACTGTGATGCGCCGCCAAGTTGGCTATGTCGGTCAATCCGGCTACCGACTTCGATCTGACCGCCGAGCGACCGGAAGTGAGCCGCGAGAGCATCTGCCACTGATTGCGAACCACCCGATGCAACGGGCCAGCCATGTACATGCGCCACCGCCGACAGCACCAGCGCAATCGCGGCACTGCCCAGATACGACAGCGGAACGATGGAGTGCGCGGCGACGCCAGCGAAGAGGGCGCGTGCGCGCTCCGTCTCGAACACCAGACTGGCATAGCGCATCGCGGGCACCAGCGCCTGCAGTCCGAAGCGTGTGTATGACAGCGGGTGCTGAGGAAAGCCAAGCGGCGCCAGCAGATCCGGCGCGAGGTGAGCCCACGTACGTGCGAGCTCGCCGATGGTTCGCCGGTATCGTGCGTGATCGGTGCCGAGTTCATCGGCCGTCCGTTCGACGTCGTTCCAGAGCATGACCGCGCGGCCGCCATCGAGTGGATGCGCCGCCGCGGCTGACGGTGTGATCCACTCAAGTCCGTGGTCTGCCAGCGGCAGCGAGCGGAAGAACGGTGACGCCACGGCCATCGGATGCACCGATGCGCCGACATCATGCAGAAACCCTGGCTCCGTCAGCTCGCCCGAGCGCAGCCCGCCGCCGATGGTGGCATTCGCCTCATGAATGACGGTACGCCGGCCGCGCTGCGCGGCGACGATGCCGGCAGCGAGGCCATTGGGTCCGGAGCCGATGACGGCGACATCGTAGGCAGACGACACCGCGGAAAGTTACACGTCGTTGGGCGCTCGAGCGCCGGTCAGTACCGCCAGCTGCGCAGATCCGCCCCGGCCGGCGCCGTCGTCAGCATGCGCTCCACCGCCCATGGCAACACCATCTGCGGATAGCGCAGTCGCGAATAGGCATTGCTGCGGGTGTGATCGCCGTTCCAGCAGTGCTCATCTCGATCGCCGTAGTCCACCACCGCATCAGCCGCCGGCGATGCGGTGCGCAGGAACTTCTCCACCTCATACACCGCATTGTTGAGATAGTAGTTGTCCATGTCACCGACGTAGATGCGCAGCTTGCCCTTCAGCTTCGGGCCCAGCGTGGCCCAGTCGCGCTTGAGGATGAACGACAGGTCCCAGTGGTCGCGCCAGTACGCGGCGACAGTCGGGTCGATCTTGCCCGTCTCACGGTTCCAGATGCGTGCCGGATACCCGTCTGGCCCGACGGGGGAATACGTCGACTCCCAGACATCGAACTGATCTCCCGAGCGGCCGCGCGAACCAATTGCGGACTCGAAGAAGTTCATGTCCATCACCGTGGCATCCACGTGACCGAGATAGTTCCGATGTGCCGGTCGCGGAGTGCGCTTGAACTGACTGGTGAGATAGTAGGCGTTCGTATCGCTGTAGATGTTCACCGTGGTGTAGTGCCGGAAGTCGATCGGGTCCGGACAGGCCACCCAAGCGCCGTTGTATTCGTCGGGGTAGAACATCTGCACCGCCATCGATTCCCAGCCGCCCGTCGATCCGCCGAACACAAAACGCGCCCAACCCTGACCTAACCCGCGGTATCGCTTTTCGATTTCTGGAATCAGTTCATACTGAATTGCGTCTCCATATGGCCCAGTGTTGGCGGAGTTCACGGCATATGAATCGTCGTAGTACGGCGTCGGATGCTGGATCTCGATCATCAGGGCGCGTGGAAAACCTTTGCCCGTCCAGTCCTTGTAAAAATCGAACGCCAGCTGTTGCTGAATGCGGTTGTAGCCGGCGAGCTGGAAGCGTTCGCTGAAGTCCGGCTTGAGGGTGGTGTCGGGTGGTGTCTCGCGCCACCCGCCGAGTGACATTGGAAAGTGTCCGTGGCTGATCGCAAGCGGATATCGTGATCCCGGATGTTCATCAAAGCCCCACGGCAACAGCACCCATGCCGCCAGGTACATGTCGCGCCCCCAGAACTTCGACAGCCGCTCGCTGCGAATCTTCACATGCTTCACGTACTTCGTTTCTTTCGTCGAGGGATCGGGGAGTGGAGCGATCTCGTTGTCGAGCGACAAGGCAATCGAGACGGGACGCGCCGGATCCCACCGGATCGTGCGCGGCGTGCTGAAGAGATTTCCCGGCTTCGATGCCCACTGCTGCCCTTCGCCGCGATCTGGCGCCAGTTTCAGCACCCGGCCATCGGCCAGGCGGTAGGTCTCATAGCGATTGAGAAAGGCCTGGACGCGGTAGGTGCCGGCGGGGACGTCCTTCAGGCTCCTGATCGGAAAGCCAAACGCGTCGCCCGGGACGACCTTGGCCGAACCCGGCGCCCAACCGTCCACGTCGCTACCGAAGATCAGCTGCGTGTTGGCGCCGAACTGGATCTGGAATCGTGGCTCGGCCGTCGAGTCCGTCGAAAGCAGGAACAGCAGGCGACCGTCCTGGGGAGCCGAGGCGCGCGCGGCAGGCAGGGTGACGGCGACGCGGAGCTGTGCGTGCACTGCCGCCGGAGTCAGGGCGAGCGCGACGAGCAGAAACCGTGCGTGGCTCTCGAGCGAATGCCGATTCATGCGGATGGCGGATGCGGGTGGGGAGAAGCGTCGGATGCCTCAGGTTGCGCGCCGGTTGCGGTGGTGTCAAATCGGTGCCTCCCAGGCCGACGAAAATGCGCGCGCCCGTTGGCTGTCCAGGGAGGATGAGAAGGGGCAGCCCATGCGGATAGCTGCCTGACCGTGTTGCTCGTTTGCCAGACGAATCACGCCGCAAACCTCGATCGACTGCTCCCCGGCAGGCTCCCGTGCCCGTCAGTGCACCACCGAACTTCCGTCGCACTGCCCACAATCGCGACCGCCGCAGCGCCTTCAATCATCGGGATGGATGCGGACGCGTCCTGCGTGGCCTGCGCGAACGTCACGCGATCCAGTCGGAGGTTGGCGCGAGCACCATCGGTTGGATTGGTCGACGTGTCGCCACCGGCGCCGGTGCACGAAATCACCAACGCGCCACAGATCGCGAGGCGTACGTACGGGGCCGGCGCGAGACGTTGCACGCTGCACAACACGTCGTCACGGGATCGCATATCCAGAACGTACTGCCACATTCAGGCAGTCGCGAATCGAGCTGAGTCTGATGCCAGCCGAAGTGCTCCGACGGCGATTGAAATGGACGTGAGGGGATCGGCCGCGTATGCACGATCCGGACGTTCACGGAGCGCATATTGCGCGCGTGATCCTCTCCGCAAATCGTGTGGATCTTCGTGCGGTTCACGGTGTCGCGGCGAACGCTGAAAATGTTTCTGCACCCACCCGCGACTGTGTTGTCGGCGTATGCCCGACTGCTCAGGCAGCAATCGTCGTTCGGCCACCTCGAGAGTTCACCGATCGCAACCGTCACTGCCATGCGCGGCAAGGACGCAATCAGTGAGGCCACACTCGCTCAACTGAGAACGTCTGTATGTGGGCCACGTAGGAGCTTCGGTGCGGTCGTTCCTCCTTGGCCTTTCAGGAGCACGCGGGTCGGGTATGGCAGACCACTGGTAGTGAGAGAGACAGTTCTGAAACCTCATCGCCCCGGTCGCGGCGCGGGCAACAGCGCTTCACTTCTTACATGATGGCCATCCGCCTGAAGGGGGGCGCATCACAACCACCGCTTGTCGCGCGTACCGCTCAATTTTAGTGCTCGAACGAGACTCATCCATAGAATCTGCCGCCAGTCTCCCACCGAAGCACTGTGCAGATAACGTACAAGTCACCGAAGAGAACGCTAACCTGCGCGCCTGATTCACGAGCCCGTCATCTCAGTGCGGAATGTTCAAACGAACTCTGCCGAAAGATGTTTGTGATCAGCGCACCGCTGGTTGGGCGTGCACGCGGATTGTACGTGATATTGATGTCGTACAGTGGTGGTCCAAATCAGGACTCAAGCTCAGTTCGCCGAGCGGCTTTTAGCGGCGATGCCGCCGCTATGCTGGCACCGAGGGGACGCGAGACGCGAACGAGACTGCGGCAGCAATGCGCGAGCGCGTTGCAGTGGAGCAATCTGTACCAATCCCAAGGTGCGATCCGAATACGAAGGTGCATGTCGATGGGAGGCCTCATGGTACGGTCGGCGGGTCGTTTCCTGCTCAAAGCATACATCAAAAATAGCCCAATCCGGCGCGGCAAACATTGGCTCATGGAGAACCTCGGCCGGCGCGTATCAACTGCGAAACCGCAACGGGTCACGCTTCCCGGCGGCGCGGTCATGGTGCTCGATATCAAGGAGCACGTTCAACGATGGATCTTCTACTTTGGCGTGTACGAAAGTGATACCGTACAACTATTCCGAGCGCTGGCGAAGCCTGGAATGACCATCATCGACGTTGGAGCAAACGTTGGGCAGTACACCTTGCTCGCAGCATCGATTGCAGGTCCGAGAGGCGTCGTCCATGCGTTTGAGGCGGATGCGACGAACTTCAGGCGACTACAGGGCAACGTGATGCAGAATCAGTTCGAGGCGATTTCTCTGAACCTTGTTGCGCTTTCTGATCACGCCGGGTGTGTGACACTGTACTCGTCAAAGAACGACAACGCCGGTGAACACTCGCTCTTTCGATTCGACCCTGAGATGAGCGGAGTGACCATTCCCGCAATAACGCTGGACGGCTACATGGAGACTGCGGGAATCGGAAGCTCCGGGTCGCTGGACATCATCAAGATTGATGTACAGGGGGCCGAAGCCATGGTCCTGCACGGAGCAGAGTCGACTTTGCGGACGCATCGGCCGCACGTGATCTGCGAATTCGAAGAACGATGGCTGACCGGGATGGGTTCATCAACAACGCAGCTCAAGGCGTGGCTGCGGAGCATCGGCTATGATGCGTACAGGTACTCCAACAGGCGGCTTGTTCTCGTTTCGCCCGATGAAGTGCACGCGCTCGACAACTTGCTGCTCGTTCACGAGTCCAGGAAGGCGGCGCTGGCTTCCTCCTTTGCGTTTGCCTGATATCCGTGTGATCTGAGCTCGCTCGCGGAGCGACGGTGACCTTCGATGCGATGGCCCTCAAGTCGGACACGCATCGGGTGCGAATGCTGGCGTCGAAGAACCTGTTCCGCGGCGTGCTGGCGACGGTACGCGGGTGCCCTGTGCGGCCTGCCTGTGACCCCGTGGAATGACCGGCTCCGCCGCGGTGTCCAACTGACCGAACCCGTCCTGGAGCCACGCCCCGTGTCCGTCCGCAGAATCGCGCCACTCTCACTCGTCGTCTTCGCCGTCGCGTGCGGCGACGGCTCCGCCAGCGCCACGTCCACCACACCCGCCGCGACGGAACCGGTCGCGGTCGTCGATCTGTACCCCGGGGTCACGGCTTCGCTCACCGTGAACCTGAACGCACTCCCCAATTATGCGAACCCGGCCTGGCCCGCGCACTATGACGGCGCGGTCCTGGCGCAGAATAACGCCCCTCCCGGCAACCCAGTCACCGACAGGGGCGCCACGCTCGGCCGGGTGCTCTTTCATGACCGGCAGCTGAGCATCAATGGCGCGATCAGCTGTGCCAGTTGCCACCAGCGAGCGAACGGCTTCACCGACGCGGCGCGTCTCAGCGTGGGCTTCAATACGATCAGCCGCACCGACGCCCATTCGATGCGCCTCGTCAACTCGCGCTTCTACACTCCAGGTAGTGCCTTCTGGGATCGCCGCACCACGTCCCTCGAGGCTCAGGCAACGGAACCGATCCAGAACGCAGTCGAGATGGGATTCGACGCAGCCAATGGCGGCATGCGCGCGTTGATCACACGGATGAACGGTCTGCGATACTACCCGGAACTCTTTCGCTTCGTGTATGGCGACACGGTGATCACCGAGGACCGCATGCAGCGGGCACTCGCACAGTACGTCCGTAGCATCGCGTCGGCCGACAGCCGATTCGATCAGGGTTTCGCACGGGCGTACAACCCCACACTGCCCGATCGTGGGCTGAACGCGCCGTTTGCGAACTTCACCGCTGAGGAGAACCGCGGCAAGGCACTGTTCATCACGCCCCCGCCGCAGGGTGGCGGCGGCTGTATTGCCTGTCATACGTCGCCTACGTTTGCACTGACCGCAAACTCGCGCAGCAACGGACTCGATGCCAACGAGACGCGTACGTTCAAGGCGCCATCGCTGAAGAGTGTTGCTGCCACTGGCCCCTACATGCACGACGGGCGGCTGGCGACGCTGGAGCAGGTGGTGGAGCATTACGCAAGTGGCATCCAGAATGGACCGGCGCTCGACAATCGCCTGCGCGGCCCAGGGGGTGCGCCGCAGCGGCTGCCGCTGACGGGCGCCGACAAGGCCGCGCTGGTGGCATTCATGCGCACACTCACCGACACGGTGGTGGCGGCAAGCGCGAAGTTCGCGACACCATTCCGGCCCTGATCGAAGCCTCGCGACGGTGAGCGCGCCTGGGGCGCGCTGCCGCGTTCGTCGCGCCTGGGGCGCGCTGCCGCGTTCGTCGCGTCTGTGTCGTCCCTGGTGACGGGCTCCAGCGTGGACGCAATGGCAAGCGGAGTCGTCCGCCGGCGCATTGCACGTCCCACGGCAAGGTGTTCCGCCTGAGCAGCCCCGTCGCGGGCAGTGACTCCTGCATGGCGCGCGCCCGCAGGCCAGGGCCCCCCGCCCCCCCAAATTGCGATCCCGACGTCCCTCGCCCACGTGGTACACGCGCATTCTGAGATGCCTGGCGCGGCGGCGAGACGATGAGGCCGCCCGGGTCGTCATTTCAAGAGCCGATCGAACCCGGCCGTGCCAATTTAACCGTGACAGTTTGGACCGGTTAGCTTCCATGTCTTCCTTCGACCACCTGATGATGACGACGCCGTCAACGATAGCTCTGCCGCGCCGTGGTGTGTTGCAGGAACTGGGCGAGATCCTCACCGACGTCAGTCAGGCGCGCGGCCTGATCTACCAGTTGACGCTGCGCGACATTCGGATCCGCTACAAACAGGCGGCGATCGGTTTCGCATGGGCGATCATTTCGCCCCTCGTAATCGTTGCGGCCGGTGTGATCGTGCGTCTGGTCATGGTCAGCATGGCCGGCCAGCCATTCGGCATGGCAAATGCCGCTGCGATCATGGTGAAGAGTGTGGCCTGGGGGTTCTTCGCCGCTGCGATCGGGTATGCAACGCACTCACTGACGAGCAACTGGGCGCTGCTGACGAAGGTGTACTTTGCCCGTGAAGTCCTGCCACTCTCGGTGATTCTGGCCTCCACGTTCGATTCGCTGATCGGTGCCGGAGTCGTTGCGCTGCTCATGCCGTTCATCGGATGGACGCCGTCGTGGGCGCTGCTGTGGCTGCCGCTGCTGGTCTGCCTTCTGTTCTCGCTGACACTGGCCGCTGGACTGTTTTTCAGCTGTGCGAATCTGTTTTTCCGCGACGTCAGGTACGTGATCCAGCTCCTGCTGACCTTCGGGATCTTTTTTACTCCGATCTATTACGAGCCGGCAGCGCTCGGTGCGCGGTGGATCGTGCCGCAGATGCTGAATCCGCTGTCACCGATCGTCGAAGGGCTCCGATTGTCGGTGGTGGACGGGCACAATCTTCTCGAGACGATCCGGCGCGCGAGCGATGGCGCGCTCATCTGGAGCCCGCTCTACCTCGCGTACAGCGCGGTGTGGGCCATCGGCGGGCTGCTCGTGGCGGCTCTGGTCTTTCACCGGGCGCAGTTCCGGTTCGCCGAGTACGTCTGATGGCGGTACAGGCTCCCGGGATCGTCTTTGACGCTGTCTCGAAGAAGTTCCGACGCGGCGAAGTGCACGACTCCCTGCGCGATCTGCTGCCGGCCGTGGCGCGGCGCGTCCTGCGGCGCTCTACGGCCGCGCCCGCATTGACTGCGGATGAATTCTGGGCAGTCCGCGACGTGTCCTTCTCCGTCAGCCCGGGACAGACCCTCGGTATCATCGGCCACAACGGCGCCGGAAAATCGACGATCCTCAAGATCCTCACGCGCATCCTGAGACCGTCCGCCGGATCATACACCGTGCATGGTCGCATCGGTGCGCTGATCGAGGTGGCGGCTGGCTTTCATCCTGATCTGACTGGCAGGGAGAACATTTTCCTGCAGGGAGCGATCATGGGCATGGGTCGCACGCAGACCCACCAGAAATTGGATGAGATCATCGCCTTCTCCGAGATCGAGCAATTCATCGATACCCCGGTGAAACGATACTCCTCGGGGATGAACGCCAGACTCGGCTTCTCGATCGCAGCCCATCTCGATCCGGATGTGCTGGTCATCGATGAAGTGCTCGCGGTCGGCGACTATGCGTTCCAGCGCAAGGCGTTCGGCCAGATTCAGGTGTTGGCGCGTAGCGGCATGCCGGTGGTGGTCGTGTCGCATCAACTCGATCGCGTGGCGGAGCTTTGCACCCACGCGTTGCTCATGTCGCATGGTGGCGTGGTCTGCAGTGGCGCACCGACCGATGTCATTGGCGCCTACATGCGCGGTGTGGGCAGCGCCGGTGCCGGTGCTTCGGAGTCCTCGCCGCTGACGATGCACGCGGCGGAACTCATTGATGGCAACGCGGTGCCGTCAGGGGGCTCTCTTCGGATCCGGATTCAGGGCATGACGCTGTCGGAGATCGCCCGGCACGTCGAGCCGGTGGGCATCATCGTGCGCAGTGCGCAGACCGGCGAGGTGGTGTATGCCACCGGGACCTCGGTCTTTGACCTCACCTTCCCGATTGGTGAGTTCGTGCTCGACGTCGAGCTGCAGATGAATGTCCAGCCGGGGATTTACCTCGTGGACATCGGTGTGTGGGACCGGGCGGGAGAAACGCAGCTGCTGGTTGGGCCAAGCCTGAACGTCCGGGTGGTCGAGGCCCGGACTTTCCTTGGTCCGACGAACTTCAATTCGAACATGACGCTGCGGCAGACATGAGCATCGATCAACTGCTGCATGACGTGACCTCGCAGGGCGTCGAACTCTGGGTCGAAGGTGGCCAGGTGCGATTCCGTGGGCCTCGTGGTGCACTCACGCCGTCACAGCGCGCGGCACTGCAGGCCGATCGTGAAGGGGTCATCGCCGCGTTGCGGGCACGCGCCATGGCGACCGAACAGTGCCTGCCGCTGTCCTACAACCAGCGATCGCTGTGGTTCATTCACCAGGAAGCCCCGCTGAGTACGGCGTACCACGTTGCGCAGGCGTTCCGGATCCTGTCGCCCATTCGGCTTCAGGCGCTCCGCGACGCACTCCAGGCGCTGACCGACCGTCACGCCATGTTGCGAAGTACCTACACGCAGGATGCCGATGGGCAGCTGATCCAGCGTGTGCGAGGCGCGGTGTCGGTCGCATTTGAGCAGCTCGATGTGCGGGGCGCCGATGAGGCGACACTGCAGGCGAGCGTCGACGCTGCGCGCCGGCTGGCCTTCGATCTCGGTCGCGGGCCGGTCTTCCGGGCAACGCTGCTGACCAAGGGTAATGCCGATCATGTGCTGCTGGTGGTCATGCATCACATTGCGGCCGATGGCTGGTCGCTCATGGTGCTGCTCGATGAGCTGCTGGCACTGTATGTCGAGTCGTGCGGCACGGCGAGCGAGCCGTTGCCGCGACCAGCGGCCACTTATGCGGACTTCGTACGATGGCAGGAGTCATGGATCGCCTCACCGGAAGGTGTCCGGATTGCTGCCGCATGGCAGCACGCGCTGATGGCCCCACGGGCCGACCTGTCGTTGCCGTCCGATCGGCCCCGGCCAGCGCGTAAATCGTTTCAGGGTGCGACCCGACCCCTCGAGATCGGGCCGGCCGAAGTCTCCCGCCTTCGACAGTGTGCGCATGAGCACGGCAAGACGCTCAACGTCCTGCTTCTGTCGGTCTGGATGGGGTTGCTCGCGCGGCTGAGTGGCACGTACGATGTACTGGTCGGCATGCCGACGTTGGGTCGGACACAGCCTGAATACAACGGGGTGGTGGGCCAGTTCGTGAATTCGGTGCCATTGCGTGTGCGGGTCGATCCGGCGGCTCCATTCACGGCATTGCTCGACAGCGTTGGTGCGACGGTCAGCGCGGCGCTTGACGGGCAGGACTACCCGTTCTTGTTGATGGTGCAGCGCGCGCAGGTGGCGCGTGACCCGTCCCGGTCGCCGTTGTTCGAGACGTTTTTCAACCTGATTTCGTTCGGCGACCAGCGTACCGGCGCTTCGGGAGAACGTCGCTGGCAAGCCGCCGGACTGCAGGTGCAACCGTATCCACTCCAGCCACCGGAGGGGCAGTTCGATCTTTCGCTGCAACTGAGCGAACGCGATGGGCGGATCGGGGGAGCTGTTGTGTACAGCACCGATCTCTATGATGCCCTGACCATCGATGTGCTGATCTCCCACTTTCTTGCGCTCGCCGAGGGTGTTGTCGTGAATGCTGAAACGCCGCTGACGCAGCTGCCGCCTCACGCGGAACGGCTCCGTGCGGAGCTCGCGGTTGACGGACCTTCGGCGTCGGTGGTGGCGTTGCTCGACGAGCTGTCGCAGCGCGACATCCGGCTCACGTTGGACGGCGAGAAGCTCAAGGTCAATGCTCCGGCGGGAGCGCTGGATGCTGAGTTGAAGGCTCGGCTGGCCGCACTGAAGACTGAGGTGCTGGCGGCGCTGCGTGCGCCGGCCGTCCCCCGCAGCCGGCTGCGGCGGGTGCCCCGCGTGGCGCCACTTCCCATCTCCTATGCACAGCAGCGGCTCTGGTTTCTCGACCAGATGCAGCCTGGCAACTCGTTGTACAACATCTCGTATGCCATGCGTCTTTCAGGGCGCCTGGCCGTTGCTGCCTTGACGGCAGCAATCAACCAGCTTCCGCAGCGGCACGAAGCGCTGCGCATGCGCATTCGCGATGTGGACGGGAATCCCTCGGCCGAGCTGATGGAATCGGTTGGCAACGTCGTGGAGTTTGTGTCGCTGGCTGCCATGCAGCCCGATGCACGCCTGCCGGAGGCGCGGCGTCTGGCGCTCCGACATGCGGTCCGTCCCTACGACTTGTCGCAGGGCCCGCTGATCACTGCGCTGTTGATCGAGCTCACGCCGGATGACCACGTCCTGCTGCTCGGTATGCATCACATCGCATCCGATGGCTGGTCGCTCAGTGTGGCCGCACGCGAAATGTGTGCGGTGTACGACGCCCATCTAGAAGGTGTGCCCGCCGCGCTGCCGCAGCTCGAGATCCAGTACGCCGACTTTGCCGCATGGCAGCGCGAGCAGCTGAACTCCGGCCTGCTCGTCGAGCAGCTTGGTTACTGGCAGCGCGAGCTCGCAGGTGCCCCTGCTCTGTTGGAGCTGCCGACCGACCGGCCGCGGCCCGCCATGCTTTCGTATCGTGGGGCGCGGCGCGAGTATCGCATGTCGCCTGAGTTGCTGACGTCGCTCAAGCGGTTGAGTCGTGCGCATGGGGTCACGCTCTACATGACGATGCTGGCCGGATGGCAGGTGCTGTTGCATCGCTACTCCGGGCAGACGGACATCGTGGTGGGGTCGCCGCTGGCGAATCGTGATGACCCGGCGCTCGAGCCGTTGATCGGGTGCTTCGTCAACAATGTCGTGATGCGTGGTCGGCTCGACGGGAACCCGACGTTTGCCGAGTTCCTCCAGCAGACATCGCAGACGGTACTCCGCGCCTTCGATCACCGCGAGCTTCCCTTCGATCGACTGGTCGAGGGCCTGCGCCCTGAACGCAGCACGAGTCACGCGCCGATCTTTCAGGTCCTCTTCACGCTGCATTCTTTCCCGATGGATCCGGCGCAGCCAACGGGCCTGAAGGCCGACCTGCTCGTACTCGATGACGACGGCAGTGGCACGTCACGCTTCGACATCACGCTCGACATCGACGAGCATCAGGGTGGGCTCCGGATGGCGTACGAGTACGCGACGGACCTGTTCGACGAGACGACCATTGCCCGCATGCATGGGCAGTACCTCGAATTGCTGCGTCAGACTGTGGCATCGGTGGAGACGCGCGTGAGTGAGCTGAGGATCCTCTCCACAGCCGAAGAACAGGCGGTGCTGGACCAGGCCAACGACTCGTCCTTTGCGCACGACCGTACCTCGTGTGTCCACGCCCTGGTGGCGGCCACTGCGGCGCGGCAGCCAGACTCGGTGGCAGTGCAGGCGTCCGATGGGGTGCTCACCTACGCGCAGCTGGACCGGCGGTCAAACCAGATGGCGCAGTTGCTGCGCGAGCGCGGGGTGACGGACGGCGCGCTGGTCGGAGTATGCCTGGATCGCATCGCCGATCTGCCGGTGGCGCTGCTGGCGGTGCTCAAGGCGGGCGCGGCGTATGTCCCGGTGGACCCGTCCCATCCAGCTGAGCGACTGGTGTACACGCTGACGGATGCACAGGTGGCGTGTGTGATCACCGAAGCACGGTTTGGCCCGCTGGTGGCGAGCGCAAATGCGCCACTGCTGCTGGTGGATGCGGATGGCGCCGCGATCGCGGCACAGGTGAATACGGCGCCGATGACGGCGGTTGGTCCCGCTGATCTGGCATACGTGATCTACACGTCGGGCTCGACGGGACGGCCGAAAGGCGTGGAAGTGGAGCATCGGAATGTCGTGAACTTTTTGCGTAGTATGGCGCAGGAGCCGGGGTTTGCGGCAACGGACGTGCTGCTGGCGGTGACGACGCCGTCGTTCGACATCGCGGGCCTCGAGCTCTTTCTGCCGCTGATCTGCGGTGCGCGCACGGTGATCGCGTCGCGTGCTGACGTACTGGACGGTGCGGCGCTGATTGCGCTGGCGAACACCACGCAGGCGACCGTGTTGCAGGCAACGCCGGCGACGTTCCGGCTGTTGCTCGATGCAGGGTGGACCGGGAAGCCGGACCTGCGGGTGCTGTGTGGCGGTGAGGCGATGCCGCGGGATCTGGCTCGCGAGCTTCTCTCGCGGACGCGCGAGGTCTGGAACATGTACGGCCCCACCGAGACGACGATCTGGTCCACGACGCACCGTGTGCTCGATGCCGGCCAGGAGATTCCGATCGGGCATCCAATCGGCAACACGACGGTCTATGTGCTGGATGCGGCTGGGCGCCCGGCGCCGATCGGGGTGGCGGGCGAGCTCTGCATTGGCGGGGAGGGGGTGGCGCGCGGCTACCGGAACCGGCCGCAGCTGACGGCGGAAAAGTTCGTGACGCTTTCGATCGGTGGCCGAGCGCCCGTCCGGCTGTATCGGACTGGGGATGTGGTGCGGCTGCGCGCCGATCAGACGCTCGAGTTCTCGGGGCGCCGCGATCATCAGGTGAAGGTGCGAGGCTATCGGATCGAACTGGGTGAAATCGAGTCGGTGCTGCTCGAAGATCCATCGGTTTCGCGAGCGGTGGTGATCGTGCGCGAAGACACGCCTGGCGACCAGCGATTGGTGGCGTATGTGGTGCCGGCGGACGGTGGCAGCATCGAGGTGGAGGTGCTGCGCGGGCTGCTGCGGGCGCGGCTGCCGGAATACATGGTGCCGGCGCGTATTCAGGAAATCGCAGCGTTGCCGCTCACACCGAACGGCAAGATCGACCGCGCGGCCCTGCCGGCGCCGGTCCAGCCGCGACCGACTGCCGCCTCGCTGGCGGCGGCCGAGATGGTGATGACGGACGCACAACGGCGCGTCGCCGCCATCTGGCGCGACGTCCTGCGGGTTGGTACGCTCGGTGTGGATGACAATTTCTTCGACCTCGGCGGCCACTCGCTCCTGGTCGTCAAGGTACATGCGGCGCTCCGGCGTGAATTCCAGCGGGACCTGACGCTGGTGGACCTCTTTCAGCACACGACCATTGCCGCACAAGCCACGCTGGTCTCAACCGAAGGACGCGACACCAGTGCATCGCTGGAACGTGCACGCTCGCGCGCAGCACGCCTGGGGCTGGGCTGAACGCATGCCTGACGTGACAGAAATGGAGTGGCGATGACGGCACCAGGATCCGGCAGCAGGCGGGCGATCGCAATCGTCGGCATGAGCGGACGCTTTCCAGGCGCGCGCTCGTTGCAGCACTTCTGGCAGAATCTGCGCAATGGCGTCGAGTCGCTCGACACCTTCTCACCGGCAGAGCTCACCGCGGCCGGCATCGATGCCACGGTGCAGGCGCTGCCCGGCTGGGTACCCCGAGGGACGGTGCTGCAGGATGCAGATCACTTCGATGCCGCGTTCTTCGGCTACGCCCCGCGTGACGCGCAGATCATGGATCCCCAGCAGCGCCTCTTTCTGGAGTGTGCATGGGAAGCCATGGAGGACGCGGGCTACGCTGGTGAGGCCGACGGCCGGACGGTCGCGATCTACGCTGGGTCGAGCCTGAACAGTTACGTCGTCAGCCAGTTGCTGCCGAATCGCGAGCTGCTGGCGTCCGTGGGCGGCTATCAGCTGATGCTTGGCAACGACAAGGACTTCCTCACCACGCGCGCCTCGTACAAGCTGGATCTCCACGGACCGAGCATGGCAATCCAGACGGCTTGCTCGACGTCGCTGGTGGCGGTGCAGGTGGCGTGTCAGGCGTTGCAGCGTGGGGAGTGCGACATGGCGCTGGCGGGCGGCGTGTCGGTGTCGTTTCCGCAGCGCACGGGGTATTTGTATCAGGAAGGCATGATCTTCTCGCCGGATGGTCACTGCCGACCGTTCGACGTCGAGGCCAAGGGCACGCGTGCCGGTGCAGGCGCGGGCCTGGTCGTCCTGAAGCGGCTGGACGAGGCGCTGGCCGATGGTGATACCATCCGGGCCGTCATTCTTGGCGCTGCGATCAACAACGATGGTGCTGGCAAGGCCGGTTTCACGGCCCCCAGCGTGGATGGACAGATCGATGCCATCGCGACGGCACAGGCCCTGGCCGGCGTGGCTCCCGAGAGCATCTCGTACATCGAGGCACACGGCACCGCGACACCCCTCGGCGATCCGATCGAGATCACCGCGCTCACGCGGGTGTTCCGTGCGTCGACGGATGCAACCGGCATCTGCACGATCGGCTCGCTGAAGGCGAACCTTGGACACCTCGATGCAGCGGCCGGTGTGGCAGGGCTGATCAAGACCGTGCTCGCGCTGCAGCATCGGGAGTTGCCGCCACAACTGAACTTCCGGACACCAAATCCGCAGCTGGAGCTCGAGCGCTCGCCGTTCCGCGTCGCAACGACGCTCGAATCGTGGCCGACCGGTGTCGCACCGCGTCGCGCTGGTGTGAGCTCGTTCGGCATTGGCGGGACGAATGCGCACGTCGTGCTCGAAGAGGCGCCTCCGCTGGCTCCCCCGGTGGTGGTGCGCGGGGCGCAGCTGCTCGTGCTGTCGGCGAAAACGGCGTCTGCGCTGGATGCGGCGACAGCGAATCTGGCCACCTATCTGGACGGCCCTGACGCTGCCTCACTCGCCGACGTCGCGTATACGCTGCAGGTCGGACGCCGTTCCTGGCCCTATCGACGCAGCCTCGTCGCCGTCACGGCGAGTGAGGCATCGCACGCGCTGGCGGCGCCGAATCGAGCACCGGTCGTCACGGGCCAGCACGAGGGCGCACCTCGTCCGGTTGCGTTCCTGTTCAGCGGTCAGGGGAGTCAGCACGCAGGGATGTGTGCCGAACTCTATCGCACGGAAGATGTGTTTCGTGCGGCGGTGGATCGTTGTGCAGCGCTTCTGCAGCCGCACCTGGGCCGCGACGTGCGTGAAACGCTGTGGCACGGATCGGACGCGGAACTGAGCGAGACGGCTCTCGCGCAGCCGGTGTTGTTCGTCGCTGAGTACGCACTGGCGGTGCTCTGGATGTCGTGGGGCGTACATCCGGCCGCCATGCTCGGACATAGCATCGGTGAGTACGTGGCGGCACATCTGGCCGGCGTCTTCTCGCTGGAGGATGCGCTCATGCTGGTGACGGCGCGCGGGCGCCTGATGCAAGGCATGGCCGCCGGGAATATGCTGGCTGTGCGCCTGTCGCCAGCAGACCTGCGCCAGCGGCTCAGCTCCACCGTGGAAATCGCGGCCGTCAATGCGCCAGGCCTCTGCAGCGTGTCAGGCACGCGGGACGCGATCGAGGCGCTCGCCCTCGAGCTGGAACGCGACGGTATCGAACATCGGCCACTTCATACGTCCCACGCGTTCCACTCGGCCATGATGGAACCAGCGCTGGCGCCGTTCCGCGAGATCGTCTCGCGCGTGCCCCTGTCGGCACCACGCCTGCCGCTCGTCTCCAACGTCACCGGCACCTGGCTCACGCCACAACAGGCCACCTCGCCTGACTACTGGACGTCACACCTGCGAAACGCAGTGCTCTTCGCCGATGGCGTGGCGACGCTGGCGGCTGACCCTACCTTGCAGCTGCTGGAAGTGGGACCAGGCAACGCCCTCACCGCACTGGCCAGGCTCTCGCTGGGACGCGACGGCGCGGCACGCGTCTCGGCGTCCCTGCCGCACCCACGCGAAGCGCGCAGCGAGACCGACACGATGCTTTCGGCTGCCGGTCGACTATGGGCCAACGGCGTGCTGATTGACTGGGACGCGATGCACGCATCGGAAACACTGCACCGCGTGCCGCTGCCCACCTACCCTTTCGAACGCAAGCGTCACTGGGTAGAAGCACCGACGGAGGTGCCAGCGGCCTCCGGAACGTTTGACGCGAGCAGCGTCACACGGCGCGAGCCACTCGACCACTGGTTTTTTGCGCCGTCGTGGAGTCGGGTTCCTGATGTTGGACGCCCGGGCTCGATGGAGCAGGGCACGTGGCTCGTGTTCGGCGGCTCAGTTGCCCTCGAGCAGGAACTGCGAGCCCAGCTTGCGGCACGCGGTGGTGACGTTGTCCTGATGCGCGCAGCGGCGACGGGCAGCGTCGCTGAGCGCGATGGTGCATACGAGGTCCGGCAAACCGAAGCCGCCGACTACGACGCCGTGCTCCGTGATCTCAAACACCGCGGGAAGCAGCTGCGCGGCATCATTCATCTTGCCAACTTAGGGCCAGTGCAGGGCGTCTCGGAATCGGTGGCGGTGCTGCACGAAATCATGGCGCTGGCATCGGCGGTGGCCAGTACCGCCGGTGGCAGTCCTCTTCGCGTGGTGGTGGTCACGTCAGATGCGCAGAGTGTCCTCGGCGAGCCCATCGTTCATCCGGAGCGCGCGCTGTTGAGCGGGCCGGTTCTCGTTCTGCCGGTCGAAGCTGATGGCGTGAGCGCCAGTCTGCTTGATTTCCCCGGTGGCGACGACGCAGCGATCAGCGTGCAGGAGCTCGCGCGCCAGATTCTGTATGAGGCATCCTCTGAGGACGGGGAGCAGTTCGTCGCGCGAAGGGGCGGCCAGCGCTGGGTTCGACGGTACACACGCGTCGTGCTGGCCGCAGCGTCCGGCGATGAGTTGCCGCTGAAGCGACAGGCCCACTATCTCATCACTGGGGGGCTGGGCGGCATCGGCCTGACGCTCGCCGAATGGCTTGCAAAGACGGTGCAGGCGCGCCTGACGCTCACGTCTCGCACGCCGATGCCACCGCGCGAGGCATGGGCGCCGTGGCTGGAAGCGCATCCGGCGGATGACGACACGTCCGTGCGCATCAGCGCCGTGATGCGGATCGAGGACGCCGGTGGTGCCGTGTCGCTGGCGGTGGCGGATGCGTCGGATGAATCCGCCATGCAGCGCGCGCTCGACACTTCAGAACCCGAGTTTGGTCCGGTCGCCGGCGTCGTGCACGCCGCCGGGACGCTGGGCTCCACATTGTTGGCGGTGTCCACGCCGGACGCCGTGGATGCGTGTGTGCGCGCGAAGGTCGATGGTACGCAGGTATTGCGTCGCCTGCTCGGCCACCGACCGCTGGATTTCGTGATGCTGTGCAGCTCGATCAGTGCTGTCGCGGGTTTCGCCGGAAGTGCGGCGTACGGTGCCGGCAATGCGTATCTGGATGCCTTTGCGACCTCGGCGTCGAGCCCCGCTGGCTGGCACGTCGTCTCGATCGGGTGGGCCGGATGGCGGGAGGTCGGAATCGCCACACGCCTGGGCCCAATCAGCGCGGAGCGTGCGGCACTGGTTGCGGCAGGCATCGGTCCGAGTGAAGGCATCGAGGCATTCTCACGCGTGCTCGCCGCCCGTGTCACGCAGCTGGTCGTGTCGCCATTCGACATCGAAACGGGGCAGTTGCGTCACCGTCGTCACGTGACGCAGGCGAATGGGCGGGTGCCCGACGCGGCGGTGGTACCCGAGTCACGGTCCGTGTCCGAGGGCGTGACCCTTCGCCCGTCGCAATCGTCGGGGAAAGATGAACTGACTGGAGATATCGAACAGCGGCTGGTGGCAATCTGGCAGGATCTCCTGGGCGTTTCGAACATCGGCGTTCACGACAACTTCTTTGAGCTGGGTGGGCATTCGTTGATGGCGACGAGGGTGATTGCGCGCATCGACAATCATTTCGGTGTGCGCCTTCCGCTGCGCGAACTGTTCGGTGCGCCCACGCTGCGCCAGCTGAGTGAGCTAGTCGCGGCGCAACTACAGCAGGTAGCCGTCCCGTCGAGCGCCCCGGATGATGGCGAGCGCGAGGAATTCGAGTTGTGATTCATCACAACACCGCCCAGCTCCTGGAGCAACTGCGCGCCTTGGATGTCCGACTGCGCGTCGAAGATGGCCGTCTGCGGATCAATGCACCGAAGGGCAGTCTGACGCCCGCGCTCGAGGCGGCACTCGTTGACCAGAGGCAGGAGTTGCTTCAGGCACTGACTGCGCGTGACGCCGCGACGCGCCGACCCGCGCTGACGCCGGTGGCTCGCGATGGTACGCCGCTTCGGCTGTCATTTCTGCAGGAGCGACTGTGGGTGCTGGAACAGCTGCAGCCTGGGCACACGGCGTACAATCTGGCCGTGTGCTCGAGTGTCCTCGAGGGCATCGACATCGCGCTGCTGCAGGCGGCCATCCGCCGAACTGTCGCGCGACACGAGATTCTGCGTTCGCGTTTCGTGCTCACTGACGGTGTGCCGAGTGTTCGTGTGGCGTCGGCAGAGGAGACGTCGATTGTAGTGCGCGACCTCCGTGGACTGGCCGACCATGCGCGGCGGGAGGCGCTGGCGAGCGCTGCGCCCGATGCCACGCACGAACCCTTCGATCTCGCCGGCGAGGCGCCGGTGCGCTTCACTGTACTGCAGGTCGGCGACACGTCGGCCGCACTGCTGTTCGCGACGCATCACATCGCCATGGATTCGTGGTCGTTGGGCGTTCTCGGCACGGAAGTGACGCGGCAGTACGCGGCGCTGGCTGAGGGTGCCGCGAGCGGCCCGATGCCCGAGGTGCAATACGTCGACTTCGCGCATTGGCAGCGCGAGCTGATGAGCGGGCCAGCGGCGGACCAGCGGCTTCGTTACTGGACGGATCGTCTCGCGGGGTTGCCGGAGATGAGCGCCTTCCCGACCGATCGCGTCAGGCCGGCGGATATCATGGGCAGCGGCGGGGCGCACGACTTCACGTGGTCACGGGAACTCTACGCCAACGTGCGTGCGCTGGCGCGAGACACCGACTCCACCGTGTATATGGTCCTGTTGGCGGCGATGGCCGTGCTGCTTGCGCGGAACTCGGGGCAGACGGACGTGGCCCTCGGCAGTCCCATCGGAACGCGAGACCTGTCGCAGCTGGAGGACATGCTCGGGCCGATCCTCACTCCTTTGGTGCTGCGATTCGACTTGGCTGACGATCCGAGTTTTGCCACCGTCGTCCGTCGTGCGCGCGATGCGATTCTGGATGGGCACCAGCATCAGGACGTGCCGTTCGAGACGCTGGTGCAGGCGCTCAATCCGGAGCGCTCGCTTGGACATTCGCCGCTGTTTCAGGTGGCGGTTGTGCTGCACAATGCTCCCAACGCCAGCGCCAGCCAGATTCACGGTGGCGGCGCGATCTACGACCTCACGGTCTTCGCCGTCGAGCGTGACGGGGCGATGACAGGGTCCATCGAGTATCGCGCCGACCTGTACGACGCTGAGACGATCGAGCGCATCGACGCGCAGCTGCAGGCCCTGTTGTCGGCTGTGGTCGTCAACTCGGCGCTGCGCGTCTCGAGCATCCCGCTGATCTCGCGGGAAGACGCGGCGGAGCTCGTTGGTCGCTTCAATCCGGCGCCAGCCGACCTCGACGTCAGCAGCGTGGTCGCGCAGTTCGCCCGAACTGCGACGACATTCCCCACCGCCATTGCGGTACAGTCTGCTGGTGCGACACTGACGTATGCGGAGCTCGATCAACGCTCCGCGGCGGTGGCGCACGCGCTTCGGGGGGCCGGTGCCGGCACCGGTTCGCTGGTCGCCCTGGCAACCGAGCGAGACGCCGGGCTGATGGTCGGACTCCTGGGCATCCTGCGCAGCGGTGCGGCCTATCTCCCAATCGACCTGTCGTATCCGGCCGAACGAATCAGCTTCATGATTCGCGATTCCGGCGCGCAGTATTTGGTCACTACAAAGACAGTATCACGGGAGTTCAAAGAGGCTGAACTTCCGTCATCCGTTCTTACGATCGACCACATCACCGCGGTAAATGGGGTCCATCCGTCCGATCTGCAGGATCTGACGACGCCGGATGCTGCTGCCTATCTGATCTATACCTCCGGTTCGACAGGGCTGCCGAAGGGGGTCAAGGTGTCGCACGGCGCGCTGAGCAACTTCCTCGGTGCGATGCGGCGCGAGCCGGGCATCACGGCGACCGATGCGGTCCTGTCTGTGACGTCCCTCGCGTTTGACATCTCGATTCTCGAACTCCTGCTCCCGCTGGTCACGGGCGCGCGAACGATCATTGTTGGCAAGGACGTGCAGAGCGATGGATCGGCACTCGCCGCACTGATGCGAACGGCGGCTCCGACGATCGTGCAGTCCACGCCGTCGGGCTGGCGCCTGTTGATGCAGGCGGGGTGGCTCGGCGCGCCGGGCGTCACTGCGATTGTCGGCGGCGAAACGATGCCGCGCGATCTGGCCGAGTGGCTCGAATCGCGGGTGGACCGCGTCTACAACGCCTACGGTCCGACCGAGACCACCGTGTGGTCCACGCTGGCACAGCTGGCGCCGGGCGACCCGATTACCGTGGGCCGACCAATTGCCAACACTCGTGTCTATGTGCTCGATGCAGCACAGCAGGTGCTGCCGATCGGGGTGCCGGGCGAGGTCTTCATCGGTGGTGCTGGCGTTGCGGACGGCTACCATGCCCGCCCGGAACTGACCGCCGAGCGCTTTCTTCAGGATCCGTTTCATTCTGGCGGGCGCATGTATCGCACGGGCGACTTCGGTCGTTGGCGCTCAGACGGTCGCCTCGAGCATCTCGGTCGCATGGATGGGCAGGTGAAGCTGCGCGGCTTCCGGATCGAGACCGGTGAGATCGAAGCGGCACTGCTGACGCAGCCGGCCGTTTCGGCCGCGGTCGTTGGTATCCGCAACGGGGCCGAGAACGACCCGCGGCTGGTCGCCTGGGTGCGCCTCAGGGACGATGCTGACTGTACTGTGAGCGAATTGCGGCGTCATCTTCGCAGGTCGTTGCCCGAGTTCATGGTGCCGTCGATGTTGCTGTTAGTTGATGCGATTCCGCTGACGCCGAATGGAAAAATCGATCGTGCGGCATTGCCAGACCCGTTTGGCAACGCGATGGGAACGACGCGCGAGTTCGTCGAACCGACGACGCCGGCCGAGCGGATGATCGCGGAGATCTGGCGCGGGTTGCTCGGCGTGGAGCGCGTCGGCGCCACCGACCGGTTCTTCGATCTCGGCGGTCATTCGCTCCTCGCGATGCAGGCGGCCGCCGAAATTTCAGCGCGCGCCAGCGTACGGGTCGAGCCCCGGCTCCTGTTCTTCCGGACGCTGTCGGATCTGGCCGCGATCTGCGTGGCAGACCGGTCGGCACCCGCTCGGGCACTGCACACATGAACCTGTTCTTCTTCGGCTCGTCTGGGCGACAGCTCTTTGGCGCCTACCATGCGCCGCCGGCCTCCGTGCCGACACGTGGCGCCGCACTGCTGTGCCCTCCGTGGGGGCTCGAGTATCTTGTATCGCATCGCATCTTTCGGCGGCTCGCGGTCAGGCTGTCCGAGGCTGGCTATCACGTGCTGCGCTTCGACTACTATGGCACTGGTGACTCCGCGGGTGAGCGTGACGAAGGTGATCTGACGTCATGGGAATCGGACGCCAATACCGCCGCGGACGAACTGCGCGACATGTCAGGGATGGCCACTTTCGCCACGATTGGTGTCCGCCTCGGCGCGGTGGTGGCCTGGCGCGTGGCGACCCGCCGGTCGGACGTACACACCACGTTGCTCTGGGATCCCGTCGTGCAGGGAACGTCGTACGTGCGCGAGATGGTGGCAGCACAGCAGGAGATCGACCGCTGGCTGGTTGTGCCCGTCAAGAAGCAGCGATCGCCCGAAGGAACGCACAACGTGCTCGGCTTCCCGCTGACCGCCGCGATGCGGACGACCATTGAGGCCATCACGCCGGAGGCCTTCGAGACACCAACACGAGCGAACGTGAAAGTGTTCAACTCGGACGACGCGTCGGGGAGCAGTGATCTCTACCGCGCGCTGCACGCGGCGGGAACGCCGTTCCATGCCGAAACCATCGCGGGGCAGACACCGTGGCGCGAAGATGAAGCAATCGGCGCCAGCGGGCTGTCGGTGCTGGTGCTGGAGCGCATGGTGGAGGTGCTCCGCTGATGCTCTCGCTGCGAGAACGGGTCGTCCGCTTCGGACCCGGTGACGGGCTGGCCGGTATCATCACCACGCGTCGCGAGCCCGGCAGCGAGGCACTGCCGTGCGTCGTCATCATCAACGCCGGTATCATTCACCGCGTCGGACCCAATCGCCTGTACGTGGACCTCGCGCGAACGATCGCGCTGCTGGGGTTCACCGTTTTGCGTTTTGATCTGGCTGGCCTTGGCGACTCGGCCGCGATGCGCGGCACGATGTCGCTCGATGAGTCGGCGTTGCACGATGTGCAGCAGGCCTTCGCCTTCCTCGCCGCGTCGCGCGGTGCCACGCGCTTCCTGGTGGTGGGGCTCTGTTCTGGCGCCAACTACGGCATCCAGACGGCATTCATGGAGCCTCGCGTTGACGCCGTGCTTGCCATCGATCCTTCGGTGGCGCGTACCAGACGCAGCACCATCGTGCACTTCGCTCGTCGATTGAAGCACATGGCAACGATGCGCGAGTTCATCGCGTTCCGGCACCCGATTTTTCGACGCACGTTGGGAGATCGGCGGAGCATGGCTGCCGCACAGGCGGCTGCCGGGCAGAGTGAGCGGCGGGTGGAGATCGCGGCCGCCACCACGGCGTCGTTGGCAAATGTCACCACTGAGTTGAATCGCACCATGGATCGTGGTATGCGGCTGATGCTGGTGTTCACGGGTGGCGTCAATCACATGTACAACTACCAGAAGCAGTTGTTTGATCTGCTGCCCGATGTGGACTTCCGCGACCTGCTCACGCTCCGCTACATGCCGGAGACCGACCACACCGTCAGCGATCTTGACAGCCGTCGTGAACTGATGGCAGACGTCACGGCGTGGCTGATGATGGTCTTCACCGAGGCGCGCCACCCAGCGGAGCAGGGCTTGGCGCTCGTGCCGTCGGAACGGCGCTCGTGACCGCTGGCAGTGCGGTGCACGTGCTGCTGCAACTCGGGCGGCGTTCCGCTCCGCGCCGTCGGCTCTTCTGCATGCCCTATGCAGGGAGTGGTGTTGCACCGTATCGGCTGTGGTTCAAGGCACTACCCGAGGATGTCGAGGTGCTGGCCGTGCAGTTGCCCGGTCGTGAATCGCGCATCTTCGAGTCGCCGCTGACGTCAATCGCCGACATGGTGGCGGCGATTGCGCCAGTGGTGGACGCGGCGACCGACCTTCCATACGCCATCTTCGGGCACAGCATGGGCGCGCTGCTGGCGTTTGAATTGGCAGCAGCACTCGAGGTACGAGGATCTCGCCCGCCCTCGCATCTGTTTGTGTCGGCGCACCGCGCGCCCAATCAAGAGAATCCGGACTCCCCGATGCATGGATTGCCGGAGCCCGCATTTCTCGAGACGATGCAGCGACGGTACGCCGCGATTCCCGACGAGATTCGCGCCGAACCCGAGTTGCTCGCGCTCCTGTTGCCGACGCTGCGCGCGGATCTGACGGCAGTCGAGACATACGAATACACGCCGGGGCGGGTTGTACGCTGTCCGGTGTCGGTCTACGGCGGCGCGGATGACAAGCATCCGCGGCCCGACCAGCTGCCCGGCTGGATGCACGTGACTGGGCAGCTTCCGCGGGTGCAGCTCTATCCGGGTGGCCACTTCTACTTGCACACGCAGAGTTCGGTCCTACTGGCCGACCTGTCGGCGCAATGGGACGCGACCGAGGCTGCGGCGATGTCGGCATGAGCCGTGGACCAGGCGTGCCAGCGGGCAAGGCGCCGATCGCGATCGTTGGAATCGGCTGTCGCTTTCCCGGCGGAATCGTCGATCCGGAGACGTTCTGGCACGTCGTGGCCAACGGCGTCGACGCCATCACGGAGATTCCCGTCGAGCGCTTCGACGTGGCACCATTCTTCGATCCGCAACCGGGCAAGCGAGGCCGCATCTCGACACGTTGGGGCGGATTCATCGAGCAGCGGCTCGACGAATTTGACGCCATGTTTTTCGGCATCTCCAGCGCCTACGCCGAGCGCCTCGATCCGCAGCAGCGCTTGTTGCTGGAGACGAGTTGGGAGGCGCTGGAAGACGCGGGACTCGACAGTGCCAGTCTGGTGGGATCGCGCACGGCAGTGTTCGTGGGGCAATGGCTGAGCGACTTTGAGCACCGCGTGTTCGCGAACCCAGCAAACATCGACTTCCAGATGGCGATGGGCAGCGGGCGATACGCCTCGGCTGGTCGTGTGTCGTTTGCCTTCGGCTTCCGCGGTCCGTCACTCTCGATCGATGCGGCGTGCTCGTCCGGACTGGCCTCGGTGCACCTGGCCGTGCAGAGCCTGCGCACGGGCGAGAGCGCGCTGGCACTGGCTGGTGGGGTGAACCTGATCCTCGAGCCGCACATCCATCTGGCGTACTCGCATAGCCGGATGATGGCGCCTGATGGTCGCTGCCGGTTCGGGGACGCGACGGGCGCGGGGTATGTGCGCGCCGAGGGCGCGGGCATGGTGGTACTGAAGCGCCTCGATGATGCCATTGCCGACGGCGATCGGGTCTATGCCGTGATCCGCGGTACCGCGGTGAACAACGATGGCGACAGTAGTGGCGCGCTGGGCCGGCCAAGTCGCATCGGGCAGGAGGAACTGATTCGCAGCGCATTGCGCGACGGCGGCGTGCACCAGTCGCAGCTGACGTACGTGGAGGCGCACGGCACCGGCACGAAGGTTGGCGATCCGGTGGAGATCGACACGCTGGCCAGAGTGCTGGCCGATGACCGGCCGGCTGACGCAGCAGCAACGTGGATCGGGTCGGTAAAGACGAACTTCGGGCACACCGAGGCCGCGGCGGGTGTGGCGGGATTGATCAAGACCGCGCTGATGATGCAGCATGGGCAGATTCCACCCAGCTTGCATTTCGTGACACCCAATCCCGAAATCGCATGGGACACGCTGCCAGTGGCGATTCCGACATCGCTGATGCCATGGCCGGTACCGGAGGATGAGCGGTTTGCGGGCGTGAGTTCATACGGTATCGGGGGCACCAATGCGCATGTGGTGCTGCAAGGTGCGGTGAGTCCAGGCGCGGGACCGGCCGACGAGCCGGTTGACTCGCGCGCGCAACTGCTGGTGCTGTCGGGGCATACGCGCGATGCGCTGCGCTCCCGGATTGCGGGCATGGCGGCCTGGCTGGAGAGCGGTGCTGGCGCATCGTTGCCGCTGCAGGTGACGGCACGCACGGCCGCCCTGCGTCGGGACCGCTTCACATACCGCGCGAGCGTGGTGGAGCGAACGGCGGCCGATGCAGCGGCGGCGCTGCATGCGCTGGTGGTCGATGATCAGCCGCGACAGCTGACGGCGAAGCGTATCGGGTTCGTGTTCCCGGGGCAGGGCTCGCAGTGGGCCGGTATGGCCCGCTCGTTGCTCGATGCCGAACCGGTGTTCGCGGCCGCGATCGAGGCCTGCGCGGCAGCGATGCGTCCTCACCTCCGCTGGTCGCTGCATGACGTGCTGCGTGCTGACGCGATGTCGGAGGATATCGATGTGGTGCAGCCTGCGATATTCGCGATGCAAGTGGCATTGGCCGCACTCTGGCGCTCGTGGGGGGTGGTGCCGGCGGGAGTGGTCGGCCACAGCATGGGCGAAGTGGCGGCGGCGTATGTGGCCGGCGCGCTGTCGCTGGACGATGCGTGCCGGATCATCTGCGTCCGCAGCCGCCTGATGCGAGAGGTGCGCGGCGCGGGCGGTATGGCGGTGGTGGAACTCTCGGCCGACGATGCGCGCGCGGCGCTGGCACCGTTCGGTCGTGCGCTGTCGGTGGCTGCCGAGAATTCGCCCCGGTCATCGGTGGTAGCCGGTGACCGAAGCGCCCTCGATTCCCTCGTCGCGGAGCTGACGGCCCGCGGCGTATTCGCGAAGCTCGTGCGTGTCGACATGGCGTCGCACAGTCATCATGTCGATCCGCTGCTGCCAGCCCTGGCCGAGGCGCTCGCGGCCACGGCACCGGTGGACACAGGGGTGCCGATGTACTCCACCGTGCACGGCGCCGTGGTGCACGGCTCGGCACTCGATGCCGCGTACTGGTGCGAGAACCTGCGACGGACCGTGCGGTTGAGTGACGCGGTGATCGCGATGGCGGACGCGTCGATCGACCTGTTCATCGAAGTGAGCCCGCATCCGGTACTCACGTCGGCGCTGGTCGAGACGCTGGAGGCCCGCGATGATGACACGGTGGTGCTGCCATCGATGCGCCGCGACGTGGACGGCCGCACTGCGATGCTGGAGGCGCTGGGCGCCGTGTACAGCGCCGGCGTAACACCGGCCTGGGCCGGAGCGTTTGCAGCCGGCACGGCGCTGGTGGCATTGCCGACCTATCCATTCCAGCGCGAACGCTGCTGGTACGAGGACGCGTCGACGGGCACGCCACTGGCCGCGCGAGCCATGGGTACGGATGTGTTGCTGGGAGCGCGGATCAACACCGCGGCCGACGGCGGCGGATCAGAGTGGGACCTGCGGCTGGATGCTGCGTCGGCGCCATGGATTGCTGATCACGTAGTGCGTGGGTCGGCGCTGGTGCCGGCGGCCGCCGTGGTGCAGGCCATGTTGGCGGCGGCGCGTGAGCTGTTTGGGTCGCAAGCGACGACGATTGAATTGCGGTCGGTGCGATTCGCGGAAGCGATCCCGTTTGCTGCGCAGGGCATGGCATCGTTGCGCCTGACGGCCACGCGTCCGGCGCCTGGCGTGCTCGCGATGCAGGTGCGCGCCCGCGATGTTGGCGACTCGTCGGTATGGCGCACGGTGGCACATGGCCGCGCCGTCGACCTGACCGGTACGCTCGAGGCAGCGGCACCGACGTGTGTGGCGCGGACCGATGCGCTTCCGACGCATGATCGCGTGGCCGACTCGCATTACGTCTCGATGCAGGCGCGGCGGCTGGTGTATGGTCCGGCGTTCCGGGTGGTGCGCGATGTCCGCATGCTCGGCGCGAAGTCCGATGCAGTGCTGACGGTTCCGACCGACAGTGCGGTCGGCAACGTGCTGCTGCTGGATGGAGCGCTGCAGGTGCTGCTGGATCTGGCCCCAGCGACGGTGGCTGGCGCCGACGAGACGCTGGTGCCGGTTTCGATTGCCCGGCTGCGCGTTGTGCAGCCGGCGTGGCCCGCCTCAGCCGTGATGCAGGCGAGCGTGAACACATCGGACTCGGCACCGGGGCTTCGCGGCCGCGTGCAGCTGGCCACCCGCGACGGGCAGGTCCTCTGTGATGCCGACGGGGTGGAATTTGCGGTAATCCGCGGCGCGCCCGCCGACGAGTTGCCCGCATTCCGTCTCCGCGCTGTGTGGGAGCCGGTCGTGTTGTCAGCGGCGCCGGATCGCGGGCCCGAGTCGTGGCTGGTGGTGGCCGAATCGACCGCCGAACTCGGTGCAACGGAGCGAGAGCTGCGTTCCGCTGGTGACCGCGTGACCGCCTGCTCGCCGAGCGATCTCCTGCAGATCGCATCGTTGCCGGATGGAGTGACGGCGATCGTCGTGCTCTCGGCCCTTGGTGTCACGGCGGCGCCGGCTGCGGCAGCCGACGTGGCACTGCGTCAGGTGTACGATGTGCCGCTGCGGGTGCTGCAGCTGGCGCTGGCAGCCGCTGTCGCGCCGACGCGCATACTGCTGGTGACACGGGGGGCAGTTGCGGCACACGTGAGTGCCGAAGTGACCTCGCCCGTTCAGGGTGTGCTGTGGGGGCTGGGGCGAGTGGCGCAGCGCGAACACCCGGAGCTGGCCGTGCAACTGGTGGACCTCGACGGCACGCAATCCGAGGAGGAACAGTGTCGTACGCTGTCGCGCATTGCACGCGCTACGCCAGAGGACGCCGAGCTGGCCGTGCGCGATGATCTGATGCTGGCAGCCCGCATTGTACGCGTGCCGACCAGTGACGCGCCGGCGATTGATGGTGCGACTGATGGTGCGATTGACGCGGTGTACGGCGCCGAAGTGCAGACACCGGGGCTGGTGGACACTTTGCAGTGGCGGCGCGTGCCGCGCGCGGAGCCTGGCCCTGGCGAGGTGGAGATTGCCGTCGCTGCCACGGGACTGAACTTCATCAATGTGCTGAGCGCACTTGGCACGTACCCCGATGCCCCTGGCGGTGTGGGGCCGTTGGGTCTGGAATGCGCGGGCCATGTGGCGCGCATTGGCGCCGGCGTCGAAGGCCTGGCCGTGGGGGACGCGGTGGTGGCCGTCAGTGAGACGGCTCTCGGCAGTCATGCACTGGCGCGGGCGGCACTCGTAGCCCGTGTGCCGGACGGCATCGACCTGGTGCAAGTGGCGGGATTTCCGATTGCGTTCCTGACTGCGGCGCGTGCCCTGATCGATGTGGGTCGATTGCAGCGTGGTGAGCGCGTGCTGATTCACTCCGCTGCCGGTGGCGTGGGGCTGGCCGCCTTCCAGGTGGCGCAGCGTGCCGGTGCCGAGATCTATGCAACTGCGGGGACGCCAGAGAAGCGCGCACTGTTGCAGTCAATGGGCGCGGCGGGCGTGTTCGACTCGCGGACCGGCGATTTCGGTGACGAAGTGCTGCGGGCAACAGGTGGACGGGGAGTGGATATCGTCCTGAACTCGCTGACGGGCGCGGCGATCGACGAAGGATTGCGTGTGCTGGCGCCATATGGCCGCTTCGTGGAGATTGGCAAGCGTGACATCTTTGCCGACCGCGCGATCGGCATGGCGACGCTGCGGAAGCAGGTAGTGGTGACGGCGGTAGACCTGCTGGCACAGCTGCGGGAGCGCGCCGACGCGCTCGGTGACACACTGCGCGACCTGCTACGCCAATTGGCGGCGGGTGAGTTGACGCTGCTGCCATCGCAGGTGTTTCCGGCGGCACAACTAAGCGATGCGTTCCGGGCATTCCTGCCGGGTACCCATGTCGGCAAGGTGCTGATTGCGCATTCGGTCAGCGACCTGCTGCTGCTGCCGGCGAAAGCGCAGGTCACGGTTCGCGCCGATGCGACGTACCTGATCACCGGCGGACTTGGCACACTGGGGCTGACGGCGGCGCGTTATCTGGTGGGTCGTGGTGCGCGCACCGTGGTGCTTGTGGGACGTTCGGCGGCGGGTGCCGCAGCACAGGAGCAACTCGACCGTATGCGCCATACCGGCGCGTGTATTCAGACGGTGGAGCTGGACATCGGCGACCACGCGCAGGCCGAACGCCTGCGTGACACGCTCTCGACGCTGCCGCCGCTGCGCGGCGTGATTCACGCCGCTGGCGTGCTGGATGACGGGATGCTCACGGCGCAGAACCCCGCACGCATGCGCACAGTGGCGGCGGCGAAGTTGATCGGTGCAATGAACCTGCAGGCAGTGCTACCACTGCAGGGGCTGGATTTCTTCGTGTCGTATTCGTCGGTGGCATCGGGACTGGGCACGCGTGGCCAGGCGAACTATGCTGCGGCGAATGCGTTCCTCGATGCGCAGGCGCACGCGCTGCGTGGGCGTGGCATTCCGGCCACCAGCATTGGGTTCGGGCCGTTTGCGGGAACTGGCTTGACCACCGATGGCCGCGGCCTCGAGATGTTGCGTGTTGGCGGGCTGCGCGCGCTGCGGCTGGCGCATGCCGACGCCGCGCTGGATGCGATCGCGGGTGGTACGCACGCGCACGAGATGGTAGCGAATCTGGATGCTGTGACATGGATACGGCAGCATCACGGCGCCGCTGAAGCACGACGTGTCGCGGCACTGTTGCCCAGGTTGGGGCGTGCGGTTGAGGCGGCACCGGCGGCGGTCGGCGCCGATTTGCGCGAGCGACTGGCGGCGATGGTGGGCGAACGGCAGCGGCGCGATGCGATGCGTGCGTTCGCCCGCCAGGAAGTGGCCTCGGTGCTGCGCGTGTCGCCAGATCGCGTGGATCCCACGAAGGCACTCAAGTCGCTGGGCATCGACTCGCTGCTGGCGCTCGACCTGCGCAATCGACTGGAGCGCGCGACCGCGCTGCGGCTCTCGGGCACGCTGGTGTTCTCGTATCCCACGGTGGAGGCGATTGCCGATCACCTTCGGGAGCAGTTGTTCCCTGCTGCGTCGGCGACGTCCGTTCCACCCATCGCGCCCGTGGCGACCGACCCGGCGCTGGTGGGTGTCGATGCGGAAGTGGACGCGCTGGCCGACACCCTTTCGACGATGACCGAGGAGGAGTTGCTGCGGCTGCTCGGTCAGACGGACATAGGGCACTCCTCGTGAGTGAGCTCGAGAGCCGACTGGCGCAGTTGACGCCGGCCCAGCGCAGTGCGCTGACAGCCAGGCTTGCGGCAAGTCGCGCGCGCACCGTGCCAGACGGTGCAATTGCGATCATCGGCATGGCATGCCGATTTCCCGGCGGTGCGAATTCGCCAGACGCGTTCTGGCGTCTTCTGGATTCGGGAGTCGATGCGATCGAACCCGTGCCGGCTGAGCGATGGGACGCAGCGGCCTTCTTCGATGCGGACCCGGATGCGGTGGGCAAGAGCCTCAGTCGTGCCGCGGGATTCATCACTGGTGTCGCAGACTTCGATGCCGAGTACTTCGGGATTGCGCCGTTCGAGGCCCGGCAGATGGATCCGCAGCAGCGACTCTTTCTGGAAGTGGCGCTGGAGGCGTTGGATGCCGCGGGGCTGACGCGATCGCAACTGGCGGGCAGTGCCTGCGGGGTGTATGTCGGCGTGCATTCGCACAGCAACGATTACTACCAGATGCAGTCGGCGCTGCTGGAGACGGTGGACATCTATACCAGCACCGGCACGGCACACAGCGTGGTGGCCAACCGGCTGTCGTATTTTCTCGACCTGCGTGGGCCGAGCATGGCGATCGATACCGCCTGTTCATCGTCGCTGGTGGCACTGCATCAGGCATGCATGAGTCTGCGCGCCGGTGAAAGTGATCTGGCGGTGACCGGTGGCCTGAATCTGATGCTGATTCCCGACTTCAGCGTGTCGCTGACGAAGTTGCGTGTGCTCTCGCCTAGTGGCCGGTGCCGCACCTTTGACGCCGCGGCGGATGGTATCGCGCGCGGTGAAGGATGCGGCGCGGTGGTGCTCAAGCGCGCGGTGGATGCCCTGCGCGATGGGGACCAGATTCTGGCGCTGGTGCGCGGCTCGGCCGTGAACCAGGACGGCGCCACCAACGGCATGACGGCGCCCAGCACCCCCTCGCAAGTGGCGGTGATTCGCACGGCGTTGTCGTCGGCTCGCGTCGAGGCGTCGCGGGTGAACTTCGTCGAGACGCACGGCACCGGCACGCCGCTGGGTGATCCCATCGAGGTGGAGGCGATTGCCACCGTCTACGGTGCCGCACGCGTCGAGGGTGATCCGGTGGTGTTGGGTGCGGTGAAGACGAACATCGGACACCTCGAGGGCGCGGCAGGCATTGCCAGCGTGATCAAGACCGTGCTGTGCCTGCAGCACCAGCGGATCCCGAAGAATCTGCACTTCGTAACGCAGAATCCATTGCTGCCGCCGGATGACCGCCAGATCACGCTGCCACTCGAGGCGCGTGCGTGGGCCGCACCGGGTGGCACGCGCATCGGCGCGGTGAGTTCGTTCGGGTTTGGCGGGACGAACGCACACGTGATCCTGGAAGAAGCACCGACGCCAGCACCCCCGCTGTCCTCGACCGCGCATGTGTTGGCTGATGGCACCACCATCGATGCCGAGGTGCTGCCACTGGTACTGTCGGCGCACTCGGCCGATGCGTTGCGCGCGCAGGTCGAGCAGTGGCGTTCCGCCCTGCGCACCACACTGCGCGACGCGGACGTTCGCGACCTCGCCTACACCGCTGCAGTGCGGCGGACAGCGTTTGCGCACCGCGTGGCGGTGACAGGCGCGGATGTGCATACGTGGGCGGATCGGCTGGATGCATGGGTGCGCGCCCGGGACCACGACACGCTACCGCCGCTCCCCCCGGGCGAGCGTCGCAAGGTGGCGTTCGCGTTCTGTGGTCAGGGCTCGCAGTGGTTTGCGATGGGCCGCGAGCTTGCCGCGCGTGAGCCACTCTTCCACAAGGCTCTGGCACAGGTGGCGACGGCGGTGTCGCGGCATGTGACGTGGAACCTGCTCGAGGAGCTGGCGCGCGACGAATTCACGTCACGGATCCACGAGACGGAGATCACGCAGCCGGCGATGTTCGCCATCCAGATGGGACTTGTGGCGCTCTGGCGGTCGTGGGGCGTGGAGCCGGACTTTGTGATCGCGCACAGTAGCGGCGAGATCGCGGCGGCCTGCACTGCCGGGGCCATCGATCTCGAGGAAGGCGCGCGGATTGCCGTGCTGCGTGGTCGCGCGGTGAGCCAGTCTGAAGGGCAGGGCGTGATGGTGGCGTACCCGATCTCGGCGGTGGATGCGTCGGTGCTCATTGCCGGAATGGAGGATCGGGTTGCGATTGCTGCGATGAACGGGCCGACTTCGGTGGTGCTGGCCGGGGATTCGGCGTCGCTGACGACCATCAACGACCAGCTGAAGGATCGTGGCATTGACGGGCGGTGGCTGCAGGTGCGTTACGCCTCGCACTGTCCGCAGATGGAGCGGCCAGCGGCGTGGTTGCACGATGCGCTGGGCACGGTGCAGCATCGCGCCCCGGTTGTTCCGATGTACTCGAGCATCAGCCACACGCTGGTTCACAACGCGATGCTGGATGCGTCGCACTGGGCGGTGGGTCTGCGGCGACCGGTGGATTTTGCAGGTGGCGTGCGGGCGGCGCTTGCCGCCGGCTGTCGTGCCTTCGTGGACATTGCGCCGCATCCGGTGATGGCCGGCAATGTGCGCGAGTGCGCTGAGGACGCCGGCCTGGATGTGGTGGCTGTTCCGTCACTTCGGCGCAACGTGAGTGATCGAGCGCAACTGATGCAGTCGGCGTGCGAGTTGTTCACGGCGGGTGTCGATCCGGACTGGGGCGTACTACTTGGTGCGCGCGGTCGCGTGGTGGCGCTGCCGGCCTATCCGTGGCAGCATGTGCGCTACTGGCTGACAGCGCCGCATGCGACTCGCGCTGTGCCCACCGCGCCGGCAGCGCCGGCGGCTTACACGAATGACGCCACGGTCAGCGAACTGCACGAAGTGCGCTGGGTCCCGGCTGTGGTTGTTGGTTCGCCCACATCGCCCTCGTCAGCGTGGGTAGTGCTCGGTGGCCCAGCGGAATTAGCGGCGGGTCTGGTGGCGCAACTGGCGCAGCGCACCGGCGTGCCGTGCCAGCGCCTGATCGCCGACGGTGACGAGGCGACGGTGGCGAGCGCGGTCGCATCGGGGTCCGGGGTGATCGACCTGCGTGCGTTGCACTCGTCGTCGGGCGGGTCAGTGGGCGAGGTGGCCACCAGCACCACGATGGCCGCGCAGCAGTTGCTGCGCCTGGCGGCGGCAGGCGCCGAGCAGGCGGAGTCGCCGTCGCGGGTCTGGATCGTGACGCGCGGTGCGGTGGCGGCGAATGCAGCGGAGCGGCCGGAGGCGGCCCAGGCTGCGGTCTGGGGGCTGGGTCGGGTGGCGGTGATGGAGATGCCGGCGACATTTGGCGGACTGCTCGACCTCGATCCGTCGGCGACTGCCACAGCGGACATCGATGCGATTGCCGATGCCGTCACACAAGCTTTCACCGAGTACGAGAGTGCGTTCCGCGCTGCGCGTCGTCTGGTACCGCGACTGCGTCCGATGCCCGTTACCGCGTCGCAGCCTGTATTACGCGCCGATGGCTACTATGTTGTGGCCGGTGGACTCGGCGGTGTCGGGCGCGTGGTGGCGCGGTGGTTGGTGGCGCAGGGCGCCACCCGCGTGCTGCTGCTCGGCCGGACCGCGTTGCCGGCGCGTGAACGCTGGAGCGACGGCACGATCGATGTGGAAACGCGCACGCGGATCTCGGCGGTGCAGCAGCTGGAAGCCTCGGGTGCGGTGGTCGAGGTGGCGGCGCAGGATGTGAGCGATACCGCAGCGATGCGGCGCCTTGCCGCCGCGCGTACGGCGTCGGGCTGGGGCTCGGCGTGTGGTATCCTGCACTGCGCCACCGATGTGCAGTTCGGACTGGTGGCGGAGATCACAGCCGACGCCGTGCAGGCAATGATGCGTTCGAAGATCGGCGGCGCCGAGTCACTGCTGGACGCTTTTGCGGCGGATGCGCCAGACTTCGTCGTACTGTTTTCATCAATGGCGGCCTGGCTGGGCGAGCGGGGACAGGGGGCATATGCGGCAGCGAATGCGGTGCTGGACGCGTGGGCACTCGCGCGGCGCCGGACCGGTGCACCGATCTCGGTGATCAACTGGGGCGCCTGGGAGGACACCGGGCTGGCGGCATCACGCGGCGGCGAATTGGTGACCGACGGCCTGCGGCAGCGCGGTGTGCTGCCGGTGCCACCCGCGGCGGCGACCACGGCACTTGGTGCCGTGATTGCACAGCGAGTTGCAGTGGCCACGGTGTTCCGCGCCGGCAAGTCGGAAATTGCGTCGCCAGCACTCGACCCGTGGAGCCTGTTGCGCGACCTGCCAGGTTCGGCACTGGCGGCGTCGGATGTCGTGAAGGTGTCGGTGCCAGACGAAGTGAGAGCAATTGCCGGAACGCGCGCGCAGCTGGCGCGAGTGACCGTGCTGGTGCGCGAGATCATCGCGGACACGCTGGGACTCGAAGCGGCGCCGATCGAAGTCGAACGCCCGCTCGGCGCGTTGGGCATGGATTCGTTGATGGCGATCCGGATCCGTCGTCGGTGCGAGCGGCTGTTCGAGATCACGCTGCCGGCCACAGCCCTGTTCAGCTATCCGACCGTCTCGGCACTGGCCGGCCTGTTGCTCGAGCGGCTTGGCCTCGATGCGGTGACTGAACCGCCCGTGCCCGCGGCCGCGACTGGTGGCGCTCCGATGTCACCCGCGATGACCGCGCTGTCGGATGACGAGGCACTGAACGCGTTGCGCACCCGTCGAACGGCACCGCGACGGAGCTCGACGTGAGCGCTGGCCGCGAATGGTCTGCGGTGAAGCTGGCACTTGCCGCGCAAGCCGCGCGGGACGCGCAGACGCCGGATGGCGAAGCCGGCCTGCTTTCCTCGGAACCGATCGCGATCATCGGCATGGGCTGCCGACTACCCGGTGGTGTACACGATCCGGAGCAACTCTGGACGCTGCTGGAGCAGGGTGTGGATGCCGTGACGCGGGTGCCCGCCGATCGCTGGGACCCGGCGAGCAACGACGCGGATGGGCCGGCGGGCGTGGACCCGACGCCGTTCGCTGGCTTGCTGGACGACGTGGTGGGTTTCGACGCCAGCTTCTTCGGCATTGCGCCGCGCGAAGCGGTGCGCATGGACCCGCAGCAGCGTGTGCTGCTGGAAGTGACGTGGGATGCACTGCGCGACGCCGGCTGTACGGTGGAGTCGCTACGCGGCTCGTCGACCGGCGTGTTCGTGGCGATCTACAACGACGATTACGCACGCAACCTCTTTCGCGACTGGGACGGCATCGACGCACACACCGCCTCGGGCAATTCACATGGCGTGTCGGCGGGGCGCATCTCGTACCTCCTCGACCTGCACGGGCCGGCGATTGCGGTGGACACCGCATGCTCGGCAAGCCTGGTGGCATTGCACACGGCCTGTCGCTCGTTGCGGGCTGGCGAAACGTCGATGGCCATCGTTGGAGCTGCGAGCATGCTGCTGGGGCCCGAGCAGACGATCTCACTGGCGAAGTGGGGCATGATGGCCCCCGACGGAAAGTGCAAGGCGTTTGATGCGTCGGCTGATGGATGGGTCCGCGGCGAGGGCGCGGTAACGCTGGTGCTGAAACGCCTGGCCGATGCCCTGGGTGACGGTGACCGTGTGCTGGCGGTGATTCGCGGGACGGCAGTGAACCAGGACGGTCGCTCGGCGGCGCTGACGGCGCCGAACGGACTCGCGCAGCGCGCCGTGGTGCGCGCGGCGCTGGCCAATGCGCGTATGTCACCATCGCGGATCACGTACGTCGAGGCGCACGGCACCGGAACGTCGGTGGGCGATCCGATCGAGCTGGAAGCGCTGGTGGACGAGATCGGGCGCACGCCCGGCGCTCCTTGCCTGGTCGGCACCGTGAAGGCGAACATCGGGCATCTCGAAGCTGCGGCGGGACTGGCTGGCGTGCTGAAGGTGGTGCAGTCACTGCGGCACGAGCGCATTCCTCCGCACCTGCACTTCACGTCGATCAACCCGCTGGTCTCACTGGATGGCACACGGCTGCGCGTTGAGCGGCATGGGGCAGCGTGGCCGGCCACAGACGAACTGCGCGTGGCCGGCGTGAGCTCGTTCGGGTTCGGCGGAACCAACGCCCATGTGATCATCGAGGAGGCGCCACGGATTCCGCCGCTGGAGCCGGTGGCCGATGGCCCATGGCTGCTGACCGTTTCGGCCCATGATCCGGTGGCGCTGCAGCAGTCCGCGGCCGACATCGTCGACGCCTCCGCACATGCGTTGCGCGATGTGGCGTGGACCCTGGCCGGTACCGATGCACTGCGATACCGGGTGGCGGTAGTAGCCGATCGGTACGAGGGCCTTGGTGAATTGCTGCAGGAGGCGGTTGGACAGCGGAAGGGCGCGACGGATGCCACCTCACGGGCCGCCTTCGTGTACTCCGGCCATGGCAGCCAGTGGCTGGGTATGGCGCGTGAGTCGCTGAACACGGATCCGGTGTTTGCGGCCTCGCTGGCCGCGTCGGATGCGATCGTGCAGTCGCATACCGGTTGGTCGGTGCTCGAGGCGCTGCGCAGTGATGCGTTGGCGTCACGCCTCGACGACACCTCGGTGTTCCAGCCGGTGCTGGTTGCGCTGCAGCTGGCACTCACCGACTCGTGGGCTGCGCTGGGCATTGAGCCGGCGGCGGTGGTCGGACACAGCGTGGGCGAGCTCACGGCCGCTTGTGTGGCGGGTGCGTTGACACGGGCCGAGGTGCTGCGGATTGCGGTGGAGCGCGGCCGGCTGATGCAGGCCATGGCCGTCGATGGCGCAATGCTCTCGGTGCAGGGTGACGAAATGGAAACACGCCGCGTGGTGAGTGTCGTGGACGGTGTGGTGCTTGCCGGCGAGAACGGGCCCGGCATGTTGACGCTGTCCGGCGAGTTGGCGCAGATCGAGCGGTGCCAGGCGGAACTCGAGCGAAGTGGTGCGAGCTGCCATCGGGTCCGCGTGACGCGTGCCTTCCACTCTCCCGCGATCA
This sequence comes from Gemmatimonadales bacterium, assembly GCA_038215035.1. Classification (GTDB taxonomy): domain Bacteria; phylum Gemmatimonadota; class Gemmatimonadetes; order Gemmatimonadales; family Gemmatimonadaceae; genus JACMLX01. Next base: position 78,398 of record JBBQRH010000007.1, read on the forward strand.
CGGCGGCGGCGCAGGCGCTGGGGTCGTCGCTCACCGCGCTGGTGCCGCGCGCGACCACGATCCCGCTCTATTCGTCGGTGACCGGCGCACGCATGAGCGGCGTGCAACTCGATTCCGCCTACTGGGAGCGCAATGCGCGCGACGTGGTGCGCTTCGGTGCGGCCACCGAGGCGCTCCTCGCTGAGCACGACGGCTGCATCGTGGAAGTGAGTCCGCATCCGGTCCTTTTGGCCGCCGTTCACGCCACAGCGGCGGCGCGTGGCATACCATGTGTGACGGTGCCGACCTGGCGTCGTGCCCGCGGTGAGCGGGCAACGATGCGCCAGTCGGCTGGCACCCTCTGGTGTGCCGGTGTGCCATTGGACCGCAGCGCAACGTTCGACGAGCCGGGTAACCGGGTGTCGCTGCCGCCGTATCGCTGGCAGCACGTGGCAGCGTGGGCCGGCGCGCCGTTGCCGATCGGACGTCCGGACGCAACGGATGCGTCGTTGTTCACGATGCCTGGGCGGATGAGCGAAGTGCCCGCGTTGAACGCAATGGTGTTTGATAGTGTGGTGCGCGCGACCGACGCAATCGTACGCGATCACCGTGTGTGCGAGCGTGTCGTGGTGCCGGGAACGATGATCCTGCTCGCGGTGCTGGATGCGGCGCAACGCAGCCAGCCTCTGCTCGCCGCACTGCAGGGCATTGGCACAGTCGTGCTGCAAGACGTGGTGCTTGACCGGGCGCTGGCGATCGCGGAGGCTGGTGCACGGAACGTCCAGATTGTGCTGCGCGCTGAGAAGGACGGCGAAGTGTCCTTTTCGGTGTCATCCCGTCCGGCTGGCAGCGTGGCGACCGGTGCGTGGGACCGCCACGCCGCCGGGAGCGTCGTGCTGCGCCTGCCAGAGGTGCCGGCCATTTCGCGGACGGACCTGCTGGCGCGCTGCATCACCACCGCTGACGTGCACGCGCTCTACGCATCGCTGTCCGGCGCCGGGATTGCGCTGGGTGAGCCTTTCCAGCTCGTGACCAGCGTTGCGCTTGGTGTGGACGAGGCGGTGGCCACACTGACGTTGCATGATCCCGAGCTGGACGGGCCGGCGCAGCTCGCCAAGGGTGCCGCGCGGCTGGATGCGGCGTTGCACGCCATCACGACGCTGATCGAGGGCGTGCACGACGATAATGCGACCTGGCTCCCCGTAAGCTACGAGCACGTGATGGTACCGCATCCGGCCGCGATCGCCGGCAGTCATGTGGTGTTGCGAAGCGCGACCTCGCCTGGCGCGCGCGTGGCGGACGTCGTGCTGCTCGATGCGGCGGGGCAATCGGTTGGCGCTGTGCATGGTGTACGCGTGCAGCGCACCGATCGTGCACAGCTGGCGCGATTGGTTGGCGGTCAGCTTCAAACCCCCATGCCGGTGTACCGGATGGCATGGGAGCCGGTTGCGCCGACATCGTCAGCACTCGCCGCCAACGGCACATGGCTGGTATTCGAGGATGGTGCTGCGACGCCGATTGCCGACGCCATCGAGTTGGCGGGTAGTCGCGCGACGCGTGTACGACGGCCCGCGCTGCGCGATGCAGCGGAGGTCGACGCCGTGATGAAGGCGCTGCTGACACAGCTGCTGCCGCAGGGGGCGCGTGCACCGAGCGGTGTGGTGTTCGCATGGGGTCTGGATACAGCCGTCTCGAGCAGCACTGCCGGGGTGATGGACGGCGTGGTGACGATTGCGGGGAGCGCGATGGTGCTGGTGCGTGAACTGGCCACGCGCGGTGTGGCGCCGGCAGGAGGCGTACTGTTCGTGACACGCGGTGCCGCGAGTGTACCGGGTGACATCGTTCCCGGCAGTGTGGGTGGAGGTGCGCTCTGGGGACTTCGGAACACGGCGGCGGCCGAGCACCCTGAGCTGGGGCTGCGCGCACTGGATCTGTCGACGCAGGTAACCGCGAATCAGGCACCGGATGTAGTAGTGGAATGCGCCGCCACCGATGGTGAGGTGCGGGTGGCTCGGCGGGGCAGCGACCGCCTGGTCGCGCGACTGCGTGCCGTCGCTGTGCCGTCACCCGCAGCCGAACCGGTGGCGCTGGTCCCGCCGTTGCGCCCCGTGCTCGAAGCGCTGGCACCTACGCCATGCGTGCGGCGTGCACCGGATGCGGGGATGGTGGAGATCGCCGTCCAGGCCGCAGGCCTGAACTTCCGCGACGTGCTGGGTGCGCTGGGTATGGTCTCGCTGCCGACTGGCGCGTTGGGTGGCGAATGTGCTGGCGTGGTGAGTGCAGTGGGCAGCGGCGTGCGAAGCGTGTCCGTCGGTGACCACGTGCTCGCCTTTGCGCTTGGGGCACTGCGCACGCACGTCGAGGTGCCAGCTGACCTGATCGCGCCAATGCCGCCCTGGTTGTCGTTCGAGCACGCGAGCACGATACCGATTGCCTACATGACGGCCTGGCATGCGCTCGTCACGGTGGCTCGGGTGCAGCGTGGTGAGCGGGTGCTGGTGCACGCCGCGTCTGGCGGGGTGGGGCTGGCGGCGGTGCATCTGGCGCACTGGCTGGGTGCCACGGTGATCGGCACCGCAGGATCGCCGGCGAAGCGCGCGTACCTGCACTCGATCGGCGTCGCCGCAGTCTTCGACTCGCGCGCTGCGACGTTTCGCGATGCCCTGCGCGGTGCGGATGATCAGGGCACGATTGATGTGGTGCTGAATTCGCTGAGTGATGATTTCATCCCGGCGTCGATCGATGCGCTGCGGCCGGGCGGTCGCTTCATCGAGATCGGCAAGCGTGGCATCTGGAGCCCGGCCGATGTGGCGGCGCGACGCAGCGACGTGCAGTACACGGTGTTCGATCTGTCGGACCTCGCTCCAGCCGACGCCGAGCGACGTGGTGCCATGCTGCGCGAGATCACCGCGCTGATCGGGTCCGGCGCGCTGCCGGTGCTGCCGACCAACGCATTCGCGCTCAGTGAGGCGGGGGACGCATTCCGCTTCATGGCGCAAGCGCGACACATCGGGAAGCTTGCACTTGTGATGCCGTCGCAACCATCGACGCTGCAGACGGACGGCACGTACGTCGTGACCGGAGCGTTTGGCGCACTGGGGCGCGGTGTGGTGGAGACGCTGGTGTCGCAGGGCGCGCGGAGCCTGGTATTGATGGCGCGTCGCATGCTCACCGACGCCGAGACGGCGACGTGGCTGTCCGCACTCGCAGCGCGCGGCGTGACGGCGCAGGTGGCGAGTGTGGATGTGAGTGATCGTCAAGCGGTGAGCGCGGCGCTGGACCATGCACGACGCACGCTGCCCCCGCTGCGCGGCATCGTGCACACGGCCGGTGTGAATGACGACGGAGCGATCGTGACGCAGACTGCCGCGCGCCTCGAGGGAGTGGCCCGCGGCAAGGTCGAGGGCGCGAACATACTGGATCAGTGCACGCGCGATGACGGCATCGAGTTCTTCGTCGCGTTCTCTTCTGCATCGGGCGTGCTGGGCTGGCCGGGCCAGGCGACCTACTCGGCGGCCAATACCGCGCTCGATCAGGTGATGACGCTGCGTCGGGCCAGCGGCCGCAATGCCGTGAGTCTGCAATGGGGCACGTGGGCTGGCGGTGGCATGGCGACGCGCGTGGCCGATGGCGAGCGACGATTTGCCGCGTCGGGTATGGAGGCGATGTCGGCGGATGAGGCGCTCGCGCTCTGCATGGCGCTGCGTTGCACGAGCGCGGATCGCCTGCTGGTGATGCGTGCCGACTGGGGCGTCTTTGCCGACTCCCGCCCCCGGGATGCGGCGCTGTATTCGCTGCTGCCCGTATCGGTGCGCGCTGCCTCGGCCGTCTCCACCGCGCCGACCGTCGCACGAATCGCACTCCACTCGCAGGTGCAGTCGCTGCCCGAGTCGCTGCGCGCCGACGCGGTGCGCGACGCAATCATGCGCATGGCGACCCGCGCGCTGGGTGTGCCGCCAACCGCAGTGCTGGATGGCGCGCGTGCGCTGCGCGACCTGGGGCTCGATTCACTGATGGCGGTGGAATTACGGAACACGATCGGTGCGGCGCTGGAACGCACGTTGCCGGCCACGCTCCTCTTCGAGCACCCCACGGTGGACGCCCTTGCGGCGCATGTACTGGCGCTGCTCGCGGCCGAGACGCCGCTGGTGACTGCGCCACCGCTGATGCCCGCTTCACCAGCCGCGCTGCGCGACGTCGAGTCACCAGCACCGTCGGCGTCGTCCGCTGACCTCGCCGCGATGAGCGATGACGACGCCGAGGCCATGCTGCTGGCCGAACTCGCCGCGCGCCCGACAGCACCGCGTTCACCGCGATCGAGATGACCATGGAAGCGCTGTCCCCTGTCAAGCAGGCACTGCTCGAGATCCGTGAGCTTCGTGCACAACTCGCACAAGTCGACGCTGAGCGGCATGCACCGGTGGCGATCGTCGGCATGGGACTGCGCATTCCAGGTGGCGCGAACGATCCAGCGGCATTCTGGGACCTGTTGCGCGACGGTCGAGATGCCATCACGGAAGCGCCGGCGGATCGCTGGGACAACACCACGCTCTACGATGCCGATCCGGACGTGCCGGGCAAGGTGTCGACACGGTTCGGCGGCTTCCTGCGCGATGTCGACCAGTTCGATGCCGACTTTTTCGGTGTGTCGCGACGGGAGGCGGAGTCGATGGATCCGCAGCACCGCATGCTGCTGGAGGTGACATGGGAAGCGCTCGAGCGCGCGGCGATCTCACCGGATACGCTGGCGAATACCAACGCCGGGTTCTTCCTGGGTATTGCGAACAGCGACTACTGGCGCAAGCTCTATGGCGATCCGATGTCGATCGACGTGTACGCGGGAGTAGGTGGTGCGTTGTCGGTGGCGGCTGGCCGCTTGGCGTACTTCCTCGGTGCGCATGGCCCGACGCTTTCGGTGGATACGGCCTGCTCGTCATCTCTGGTGGCGATCCACCTGGCCTGCCAGAGCCTGCGCCGCGGCGAGACCGATCTCGCGGTGGCAGGCGGTGTGAGTCTGATCCTGTCTCCGGAAGGCACGATCAACTTCAGCAAGGCGCGCATGATGGCGCCCGATGGCCGCTGCAAATCGTTCGACGCCTCGGCCGATGGCTACGTGCGCAGCGATGGCTGCGCGATGATCGTGCTGAAGCGCCTGCCGCAGGCGGAAGCAGATGGTGACCGGGTGCTGGCCGTGATCCGCGGCAGCGCGGTGAACCAGGATGGTCGCAGCAATGGGCTGACCGCCCCGAATGGCGTGGCGCAGGAGGCCGTGATGCGTCAGGCGCTGCATGACGCCGGGCTCCCGGCGGCGGCGGTGCAGTACGTGGAAGGGCATGGCACCGGCACATCACTGGGCGATCCGATCGAACTGCGTGCGGTGGGGGCTGTGTACGGTGCCGCCCGCAACGCTGATGCGCCGCTGATCATCGGGTCGGTGAAGACCAACCTTGGTCATCTTGAAGCGGCGGCTGGGGTGATCGGCGTGGCGAAGGTGGTGCAGTCGCTGCGGCATGAGACCATTCCGCCGCATCTGCACACCACCGCGCCAACGCCGATGGTGGACTGGGATGCCATGCACCTGCGTCTACCTCGCGCGGACGGCGAGCCGTGGGTGCGCGGTGACGCCCCGCGTGTGGCGGCGGTCAGTTCGTTCGGCTTCAGCGGCACCAACGCGCACATCATCATCAGCGAAGCCGCGCCGCAATCTGCCGCCGCTCCGCGTGCGGAGCGTACGACACACGTACTCCCGATTGCCGGACGCACGCCATCGGCGGTGCGGACACTGGCGGCGCAGTACGCCGATGCGCTGGATGGTGCGTCACCCATCGCGCTGGCAGACCTCACCCAGACCCTCTCGGTGGGGCGTACCCACCTGAAGTGGTCGAGGCAGGCGGTGGTAGCGCGCGACCGCAACGAGGCAGTGGTGCGGTTGCGTCAACTGGCGGAGCATGGCCGCGTGCGCCAGCCGGGCAACGAGGCGCGTCCACGGATCGCGTTCCTCTTCACCGGGCAGGGTGCGCAGTTCACTGGAATGGCGCGTGACCTGTACCAGACTGCGCCAGTGGTGCGTGAGGTGCTGGACCGTTGTGACGCGGTGATCACGCGCGAGCTCGGCGAGCCGCTGCCGGAAATACTGTGGGGCCCGCGATCCGCACAATTGCTCGACGATACGCGCTACAGTCAGCCGGCGATCATCGCGATCGAGCTGGCGATGGCGTCGCTCTGGCGCAGCTGGGGTGTCGAGCCTGCGGCGGTGGCGGGGCACTCGCTGGGTGAGTTCGCTGCAGCGGCATTCACAGGGGTAGTGTCGATTGAAGATGCGTTGCGCCTGGTGATTGCGCGCGCAAGCATGGTAGACGGGATCGCCGCCGACATCGGTGCGATGACGGTGGTGTCGGCGCCTCGCGCACGCGTCGAGGCGATGCTCGGCGGATTTGTGGCGGGAGCAGTCGAGCTCGCGGCCGACAACGGACCATCACAGATCGTGCTCACGGGGCCGATCCCTGCGCTGACCGCTGCCGAGTCGGCGCTGGCGGCGGCGGGGATCGAGTTTCGGCGGCTGCACGGTGTGCGCCACGCCTTCCACTCGGCGGCGCTGGATGCGGTCCTGCCGGCATTTGAACGGCTCGCCCAGTCGATTCCGCTCTCGGCACCCCACCATGCCTGGGTATCGGGATACACCGGCACACTGTTTTCGCCGGGCGAGGCACCATCGTCGCGCTACTGGGCGCAACAGACACGCGGCACGGTGCGCTATCACGACATGGCGCGCGAGCTGTTGCGGCTGGGCATGAACACCTTCGTGGAGGTGGGACCGCATCCAGTGCTGGCGTCGCAGGTGGCAGAGATCGTCGAAGCGATGCGGGCGGCTGGTGCCATGATGGCCGAGCCGTTGCTGCTGCCATCACTGCGCCGCAACAACGAGGGTTGGGCGATCATTGCCGAGTCGGTGGCGCAGTTGTATGCCGCTGGCGGCGACATCGACTGGGTTTCGTTTTCAGCGCCATACGCGGGAGATCGCGTCGAGCTGCCGACGTACCCCTTCGAGCGGCAGCGCTACTGGCTGCGCGAGGAACCAGTGAGACAGCCGGTGGCGTTCTCGACATCGGCATCGCGCCGCTGGACCGCGACACTTCGCCGCGCAACCGCGCAGGCGGCGCAGGCGCCGATCGGCGTCGATGTACCAGCATTTCCGGCGTTCTGGTCCCAACTATCCACGCTATCCACGGCACTGATCGTCGACACGATCCGCGAACGTGATGTCTTCATGCGGGCCGGTGACGCGGCGACGCAGGATGAAGCGGCAGAGCGCTGTGGCTTCATCGCGTCGCAGCGACAGCTACTCGGCCGCTGGCTGCAGCGACTCGTGCGCGAGGGATATCTGCGTGCGAGCGGCGACCAGTTCATCAGCGATGTGCCGCTGCCATCGGCCGGCTCGCGCCAGCTGCTCGAGGCGGTGTGCACGTCGCAGACGGTCGATACGGCGATCACGGACTACGTGCGTAACTGCGGGCGATTGCTGGCGGATGTGATGACGGGTCGGGCGAATGCGCTCGAAACGCTCTTCCCCGATGGCTCGTTCGCCGTGGCCGAGGCACTCTACACGCGCGGCTCAGCCGCGCGCTACATCAACGCACTGGCGGCGGCGGCAATTGCACCGCTGGCCGAGCATCCGCCGGAACGGCGAGCGGCGCGTGTGCTGGAGATCGGTGCTGGCACGGGCGGCACAACGTCGGCGCTGATTCCCGAGCTGGCCGGCAGCGGTACGGAGTACTGGTTCACGGATGTGTCGGACACCTTCATGGGTCGCGCGCATGACCGGTTCGGCGCGCAAGTCACGTTACACACCGCGGTGTTCGATGCCGATCGTGGTGGTGCCGTGCAAGGTGTACCGGAAGGGGCGTTCGACGTGGTGACGGCGGCCAATGCGATTCATGCGGCGCGGAATCTCACGGCGGCGCTCGCGAATGCACGTGCGCTGCTGGCCCCAGGTGGTTTCCTGTTACTGGTCGAGACCGCGGTGCACCATGACTGGTTCGACATCAGCACGGGACTGATCGAGGGGTGGCAGCACTTCGAAGATGACCTGCGGCACGACGTGCCGCTGCTGAACATCGAGGCATGGACGGCCGCGTTGCAGGCGGGCGGGTTCGAGGAGGTGCGCGTGTTCCCGGAACCGGGGTCACCGGCCGCAGCGCTGGGCCAGCACGTGATCGTCGCGCGGGTCCCGGAGTTGGTGGGCGGTGAGACCGAGTCTGCGATGGCAACGGCGCCGGCAATGGCGACGGTGCGTGCGACGGCGAACGTGGCTGACGAACGCGCGAAGGTGGTGGTGTCGCTCGACCGGCTGCAGGGCGCGGCACCGTCGGAACGCATCACGCGGTTGCAGGACATCGTCGGCGATGCCGTCTCCGAGCTGCTGCGCCGTGGTCCGGATGAGCGACTCGATCCGCATGACCGCCTGATGGAGCATGGGATCGATTCGCTGATGGCGGTGCAGCTTCGTGGGGCGCTGTCACGCGGGCTGGCCATCGATCCGCCGCTGCCGGCCACGCTGATCTTCGAGCATCCCACCATCGACGCCATCGCGCGGCATCTGCTGGCGCGGCTGTTCCTCGTGGCCGCGACCGTTGATTCCGCGCCGCCGGCGAGCGAATCGGGTGTACCAGCCGACACCGTCTCGGAACGACAGGTACGAGCCATGAGCGACGCCGACATCGCGGCACTGCTCGAAGCGCGCTACGGCTCGGCGCCCACAGGTAACGACGAATGACGGGACGTGGTTTGCGATGAGTGCCGAGCTTTCACCGCTGCAGCGCGCGTTTCTGGCGCTGGAAGAGACGCGTGCGCGACTTGCCACGGCCGAAGGCCAGCAGCGCGAGCCGATCGCAATCATCGGAGTCGGCTGCCGCTTTCCGGCCACCGCCACCAGTCCTGCCGGCTACTGGCAGCTGCTGCGCGAGGGCCGCTCCGGCGTGAGCACCGTGCCGGCCGCGCGATGGGACCATGCGCCGTTCTTTGATCCCAGCGGGAAGCGCGAAGGCACCACATATGCACAGCACGCCGGCTTCATCAGTGCGCCGGTGGAGGCCTTCGACGCCAGCTTCTTCGGCATCTCGCCGCGCGAAGCGGCGGCGATGGACCCGCAGCAGCGACTGCTTCTCGAGGTGACATGGCAGGCACTGGAGCATGCCGGCATTGCACCGGATCGGCTGGTAGGCTCCGCGACGGGTGTGTTCACCGGCATTGCGGCGGGTGACTACGCCCAACTGCAGCTGCGCGGCGGAACACTGGCCGACATCGATGCGCACTACGCATCGGGCATCGCACACAGCATTGCCTCGGGACGGGTTTCGTACCTCCTCGGCCTGCAGGGCCCCAGCCTGTCGATCGACACTGCCTGCTCGTCGTCGCTGGTGGCGGTGCACCTGGCCTGTCAGAGCCTACGCACGCGCGAATCGAACATGGCGCTGGCGGCCGGAGTCAACCTCATTCTCACGCCCGAATCGTTCATCGCATTCAGTCGCACACACATGCTGGCGCAGGACGGGCGCTGCAAGCCCTTCGACGCGTCGGCTGACGGCTTCGTGCGCGGTGAGGGTTGCGGCGTGATCGTACTGAAGCGGCTCAGTGATGCGGTGTCAGATGGTGACCGCGTGTTGGCCGTCATCCGAAGTTCCGCCGTGAATCAGGATGGTGCATCGGCCAGCCTCACCGCGCCGAGTGGCCCCGCGCAAGAGGCGGTGATCCGTCGGGCGCTGGCACTGGCCGCGTTGTCGCCGAACGACGTGCAGTTCGTCGAGGCGCACGGCACCGGTACCTCGCTTGGTGATCCGATCGAGCTGCGCGCCCTCGGCGCCGTGTACGGGGCGCAGCGTGCTGCAGATGAGCCGCTGTTGGTCGGGTCGGTGAAGGCGAACTTCGGGCATCTCGAAGGGGCGGCCGGTGTGGCGTCGGTGATCAAGGCGGTGCTCGCGCTCGGAGCGGCACAGGTGCCAGGACAGCTGCACATGTCACAGCCCACACCCCATGTGGACTGGGAATCGCTGCGACTGCGGGTGCCGGCGGCGGCAGGCGAGGCGTGGCCTAAGGCTGCCACGCGTCGCGCGGCGGTCAGTTCGTTCGGCTTCAGTGGCACCAATGCACACGTGATCCTCGAGCAGGCACCAGCACCGTTCGCTGATCGTGTGCCGAGCGCGAGCGACCGTCCCCTCCTGGTGGTACCGATTGCGGCCCGTGCACTTGAGGCGGTGTGCACACTCGCGTCGGCCTACGCCGGGCAGCTCGAAGGAGGTGCGGCGCTGGCGGATCTCGCGCACACGGCCGCGACACGACGCGCGCAACTCTCGGGCGCGCGCGCCGTGGTGGTGGCAGGCGACGCCGATACGGCGCGCACGGCGCTGCTCGCAATCGCCGCAGGCGATGGTATCACCCTGCAACGGCCGGGACTCGCGCCCCGTGTGGCTTTCCTGTTCACCGGCCAAGGCTCGCAGTATCCAGGAATGGCGCGCGAACTGTACGACACGGTACCGGGGTTCCGCGCCTCGATTGCGGCATCCGATTCGGTACTGTCGGCAGAGTGGGGCTCGGTGTCGCTACTCGACGTCCTCTTCGGTTCGCAGGCTGAAGTGTTACTCACCGATGCGCGCTATGTGCAGCCGGCGATCGTGGCGGTGGAGCTCGCGTTGTCGACGCTCTGGCGAAGCTGGGGTGTGGAGCCGCTGATGGTCGCAGGCCACTCTCTCGGTGAATACGCGGCCGCGGCTTTTGCTGGCGTGATGAGCGATGCCGATGCCCTGCGGTTGGTCGCAGCGCGTGGCCGGTTGATGGCGGCGCTCCCGGAGGTGGAATGCGCCATGACCAGTGTGCCGGCGTCGGCCGCTACAGTGCGTGCGGTGCTCGACACCGTACCGGATGCGCCGGTGGAGCTGGCCGCCGACAATGGTGCCACCCAGTGCGTGCTGACAGGCACGACGCACGATATCGCGCGTGCCGAAGCGGCGATCCAAGAGCAGCTCGGACTGGAATCACGGCGACTGCTGGCCACGACGAACGCCTTCCATTCACGGCTGATCGAGCCGATGCTCGACGCGTTCGAGCAGGCGGCGTCCACGATTGCCTTCAGCGCACCACGACTGCCAGTGCAATGGAATCTCGGCGCGGCGGCACTGGCACCGAATCAGGCGCCAACGGCTCGCTATTGGCGCCAGCAGACGCGTCACGCGGTGCAGTTCGGCGACGCGATTGCTGCGCTGCGCGATCGTGGCATCACACACGCGATCGAGATCGGACCGCATCCGGTGCTCACTGGGCTGGTGGCCGCGGCGGACGATGCAACGCTGCCGATCGGCGTTGCCTCGCTGCGACGCGGTCGTGGTGCATGGGAGACGCTGGCGGCGGGTGTCGCGCGTTGGTGGGCGGATGGTGGGACGATTGACTGGGTGGCGTTCGACCGCCCGTACGCGCGTCGCCGCATCGACCTGCCAACGTACCCGTTCGCGCAGGACCCGCACTGGTTGAACATCGCCCGCGTCGGCCACGTACGGCCCAATCCCGCGCATGGTCATCCGCTGGTTGGTGCTCCAATGCGTTCACCCGCCATCACTGGTGTGGTCTGCGAACGTGAGCTGTCGGTGCAGGCGCTGTCGCTGCTGCACGACCATCGGGTGCATGGCCGCGCAATTCTTCCGGGCGCGGCCTGGCTGGACGCACTGGCCACGGCGGGTGCGCAGGCATTTCCTGGGACGACCTGGTCGGTGACGGGGCTCACGCTGCTGCAGGCGCTGCAGGTGCCAGACGATCGTCCGCGCACCATGCAGCTCGTGCTCGCACCCTCCAGTGACGGCACCTGTCACGCCGCCGCATACAGTCGCGATGCCGCCACGCCGGCCGGCGAATGGACGCAGCACGCGCAGGCCACGCTGGTGGCGCGCGCCGCGCCTGCTGACACGGTGGCCGTTTCGCTGCCCGGAGACGCTGTGTCAGTCGAGGCAGCGTTGTATGGACGATTCGCGCGCGTGGGACTGACGCTGGGCCCACCGTTCCAGCTCGTCCGCAGGGCGGTGCGCCATGAGCGCAATGCCATCGTCAGCATCGATGCCAACGCTGCGCCGGCGTGGCCGTACGGCGTCGCGCATCCGGTGCTGATCGACGCCTGCATCCAGGCGATCGCCCTTGCGCTCCCCGAAGCCGAGGATGTGTCGACATCGCTCTTCATGCCACTGGCGGTGGAGCGCTTCAGCTGGCATGGCAAAGCCACTGGCCCGATGGTCTGCCATGCCACGCTGCGTGATGTGTCATCATCCGGCGAGTCGGTGGTGGCCGATGTCACGGCGTACGACGAGCATGGATGTGTGATCGGTCAGCTGGTGGGCGTGTCGCTGAAGCGGGCCACGCCCGAGGCGTTGCAGCTGGCGAGTGCAGGCGCCGTACGCGAGTCGCTCTACCGCATCGAGTGGGAGCCAAAGCCGCTGCCGGCAGGCGGTGCGGTGCAGGCAGCTGACGCGGTGCCGCTGTCGGTGATTGCGCAGCGCGTGATGGCACAGGGCCCGCGACACGCGTCCGCGACCACACTCGACCGATACGCGGTGGATGGTCCGATCACCGAACGGCTCGGCGCGCTCTACGTCTGGGCGGCGCTACGGCAGCTCGGCGCCTCGCTCCTGCCTGGAGCACGGCTCAAGCCTGTCGAATTCGTGTCGCGGCATCGTGTGCAGGCGCGGCACGTACAGCTGGTGGCACGGTTCCTCGACATGCTCGTCGAGGATGGCGTCATGCACCGCGACGGTGAGGCGTACGTTGTGGCGCACGTCCTCGATCCGGACGCCATTCCGACACTGGTGCAGCAGCTGCGTGCGGCGGACACGCCGTTCACCGGTGAGCTGAACCTGCTGGTGCGGTGCGGTGAGAACCTCGCGCTGGCACTCACCGGTGATGTGGATCCGCTGGCGCTGCTGTTCCCGAATGGATCGCTCGACGAAGTACATCGCATCTACCGCGACTCCCCGTTCCCAAAGACGTACAATGCGCTCGTTCGCGATGCCGTCGCCGCGCTGGTAGCGGGGCAGGCCGACGCGCGCACGTTGCGGGTGCTCGAAGTGGGCGGTGGCACCGGTGGGACGACGGAGGCAGTGCTGCAGGCCATTCCCGACGAACGATGCTCATACACGTTCACCGATGCGTCACCGCTGTTCCTGACCAAGGCGCGTGATCGATTTGCCTCGCGCAGCGGCGTGGCGTATCGCGTCTTCGATCTCGAGAAGGATGCACTTGCACAGGGTTTCGAGACGGGGAGCGTCGACCTGATCGTGGCCGCGAACGTGGTGCACGCCACACGCGACGTCGCATCGACGTTGACGCGGCTGCGCCAGCTGCTGTCGCCGGGCGGCATGCTGCTGATGCTCGAAGTGTCGCGTCCCTCGCGCTGGGTGGACCTGTCGTTCGGGTTCACCGAGGGGTGGTGGGCCTTTGACGATGCTTTCCGCACGGACTATCCCTTGCTCCCATCGAGCGAGTGGACGCGTGTGCTGCGTGCCGCCGGCTTCCCTGATGTCTCGGTGGCCCTTGGTACTGCAGGTTCCGGCGCCGGTCTGGAGGAACAGTCGATGGTGCTCGCACGCACGGCGCCAGCGGCAGCCGCGAGCGCGGATGGCAGCTGGGTGGTCCTGTGCGACGCGGGCGGTACGGGCGCCGCGATTGCACGCCGGCTATCGGAGGCCGGCGCGCGCGTGACGATGATCTCCACGGTGAGTGCGGGCGCTCCTGCCACCAGCGACGACCGCGTCACGTCATTGGTGGCCGACGCGACCGATCGTGCGGAGCTGACCAAAACGCTCGATGCCGTCGGCCGTGCTGGCGGTCTTTCCAGTGTGCTGAATTGCTTGCCGCTGGATGCCGGTCAGGCGTCGCCGCGTGGCGATGCGGGCGTTGCGGCAGCCGCTTCGGCATCGGCGACCAGCGCCATCACGGTGGCCCAGGCGGTGCTCACCTTCGGGGGAAACGATACCACCGCGCGTCCAACGCTCTGGAACGTGACGCAGTCCGCGGTTCGTACGAGCGCAGGTGACGACGCGCCGTCGCTGGTGCAATCGCCGGTGTGGGGGGTGGCCCGCACGCTGCAACTGGAGCATCCGGAGTTGCAGGTTCGCTGCGTGGACTTGCCGCTGCGCCCCTCCGCCGTCGACGTCGACGCGCTGGCACGAGAGCTGTTGGCACCGACACCGGAGCGGCAGGTCGCGCTCCGCAACGGCGCCAGACTCGTGGCGCGCCTGGATACCGCCGCGGCGCTGACGCCAGCATTCCCGGCCGCCTACCGCGTCGCCTCGCGTGTGCGCGGCACCATCGAGTCACTCGAAATTTCGGCTGGTACGCAGCCTGCGCCAGGCCCGGGCGAGGTCGTGATTCGCGTGGTGGCCACGGGCCTGAATTTCAAGGACGTGCTGAACGTCCTCGGCACCTATCCTGGTGACGCCGGCGCCATTGGTGGCGAGTGTGCGGGCTACGTCACGGGTGTGGGTGAGGGCGTCACCACGCATCGCATTGGTGCGCGCGTCGTTGGTATTGCCCAGGCGGCGATGGGGTCACACGTCGTGACTCCCGCAACGCTGGTTGTCTGGGTGCCCGATGGCATGGCGATGGATGACGCGGCGGCGCTGCCGATCGCGTACCTCACGGCCTACCATACGCTGATCGAGTTGGCGCGCCTGCAGCGTGGTGAGCGGGTGCTGATTCATGCAGGTGCGGGCGGCGTGGGTATGGCGGCCGTGCACCTCGCGCTGCGTGCCGGTGCCGAAGTGTTCGCAACGGCGGGTTCTGACGCAAAGCGTGCATTTCTCAGAGAGCTCGGCGTGTCGCATGTGCTGGACTCGCGCCAGCTGTCGTTCGCCGACGAGGTGATGGCCCGTACCGGCGGCGAAGGTGTGCACGTCACGCTCAACTCGTTGTCAGATGCCTTCGTCGAGCGATCGCTGGCTGTCACTGCGCGTGGCGGACGTTTCATCGAGATTGGCAAGCGCGGGATCTGGAGCGCGGAGCAGGTCGCCGCACTCGGCACGCAGCTGGAGTACCACATCGTCGATTGGACGAACCTGGCGCGCACGGAACCGGCCCGCATCGGCGAGGCACTGCGCACGCTGTTGTACGCAGTGGAGCAGGGTACGTTGCCGCCATTGCCGGTGCAGGTGTTCCCGCTCTCGCGCATGCACGACGCATTCCGCTACATGGCACAGGGGCGTCACACCGGTAAGATCGTCATCTCGCATCGCGAGGCGCTCGATGGCAACGGCGCCCTGCCGACTGCCGTGGTCCCGGGGGCCGCGTACGTCATCGCCGGCGGTACCTCCGGTCTTGGATTGCTCACAGCCGAGTGGCTTGCGCGTCGCGGGGCGACACACCTCGTCCTTTGCTCTCGCTCGGGTGGTAACGCTACAACTGCGGCCACCGCCGACCGGATGCGGACCGGTGGCGTACGGGTCGACATCGTGTCGGTGGATGTGTCTGATTCGGCGGCACTCGGTGCACTGCTCGAGCGCGTGCGAGGGGTGTCACCGATTCGTGGTGTGATCCAGTCGGCGGGCGCGCTGGATGACGGTGCAGTGCTCCAGCTGGACGCATCGCGGGTGGAACGGGTGTTCGCATCGAAGGTGACCGGCACCTGGAACCTGCACGTGCTCACGGCACCCGATGCGCTCGACTTTTTCGTCTGCTACGCCTCGGTGGCCGGCGTCTTCGGATCGGCAGGACAGGCGAATCATGCAGCGGCCAACGCTTTCATCGATGCACTGGCGCACCGGCGTCGGGCCGAGGGGCGGTGCGCGGTGAGCATCGACTGGGGGGCCTGGGACGAAATCGGTGCGGCGGTACGACATGGTGTGCTGGCGCGAGCCGCGGGACTTGGTGTCGGCTCGATCACGCCGGCCGATGGTCTGCGAATGCTGTCAGCCGTGTTCAGCGGTTCGGACGCGCAGGTGGTGGCACTACCGATCGACTGGCAGACGTTCCTTGCCGGCCGGCCGGGCGCGGCACTCGAGTTCTTCGAGCGTATGGCGCGTCGCGCCTCGATTGGGAGCGCCAATGCACCCAGCGGTGCAAGGCATGGCTCTCCGGATTCTAGCGCTGGGCGGACGGGCGAGGAGCCCGCGCGCGAGGGTTCGCAACTGCTTGCCGATCTGACCGCGGCGGTTGCTGCACGTCGGCCTGCTCTGCTGCGTGCCTACCTCCGCGATCGTGTGGCCCGAACGCTCGGGTTGCCAGTGGGCCAGATTGTGGAGGATCAGCAACCGCTTCGTGATGCCGGGCTCGATTCGTTGCTGGCCATCGAGTTGCGCAACGCACTTGGTACTGTCATCGGACGCAGCCTGCCAGCGACACTGCTCTTCGATTACCCGACGGTGGATGATCTCGCGACGTACCTCCTTGGCGTACTGTTTCCCGCTGCGCCCGACGCGGTGGCAGTCACGCCACCAGAGCCGGTTGCTGAATCACCCGCTTCCCTCCTTGATGATCTCGACGAGATGTCCGATGACGACGTGGAGCGGATGCTCGCCGACAAGCTGCGAAACCGGAAATGAATGACTTCTACGATCGGATTTCCGGGCTCTCGCCAAAGCGACTCGCCCTCCTCGCGCTGGAGCTGAAGGAACGGCTCGAGGCCAGTGAGGACCGCGTCCGCGAACCGATCGCGATTGTCGGGCTGGGCATCCGTTTTCCAGGTGCCGACTCGCCAGAGGCGCTGGCGCAGCTTCTCGAGACGGGCACCGATGCCATCGGCGAGGTGCCGAAGGACCGGTGGGACATCGATGCCTACTTCGATTCCGACCCGGATGTGCCGGGCAAGATGAACACGCGGTACGGCGGCTTCCTGGCGGATGTCGCCCAGTTCGATCCGGCACACTTCGGCATCTCGCCGCGCGAGGCGGCGGGAATGGACCCGCAGCAGCGGCTGTTTCTCGAAGTAGCGTGGGAAGCGCTGGAGCATGCCGGCATCGCACCCGACCGCATCGCGGGATCGCAGACCGGCGTGTTCCTTGGCATCTCGACACTCGACTACGCCACGATGCTGCTGCAGGGGGGCGAGTCGTCGCTCGACCTGTATTCGTCGTCCGGTGGCTCACATGCGGTGGCCGCCGGCCGGCTGTCGTATATCCTCGGCTTGCACGGCCCCGCAGTGTCGGTAGACACCGCCTGCTCGTCGTCGCTGGTGGCGGTGCACCTTGCCTGCCAGAGCCTGCGCGCCGCCGAGTGTGAGACGGCGCTCGTTGGCGGCGTGAACGTCATCTGCGCGCCCGAGACAACGCTGATGCTCTCGCGGGCTCGCATGATGGCGCCCGATGGACGCTGCAAGACCTTCGATTCGCGGGCCGACGGTTTCGTGCGTGGTGAAGGGTGTGGTGTGCTGGTGTTGAAGCGGCTTTCGGTGGCGCAGGCGAACGGGGATCGCGTGCTGGCCGTGATTCGTGGGTCGGCGGTGAATCAGGACGGACGGAGCAGCGGACTGACGGCGCCGAACGGACCGGCGCAAGAGGCCGTCATCCGTGCCGCGCTGGCCAATGCCGGCGTGCGCCCATCGGCGGTGGGCTATGTCGAGGCGCATGGCACCGGTACGTCACTCGGCGATCCAATCGAGCTCCGCGCTTTGGGCGCGGTGTACGGCGTCGGGCGCACTGCGCAATCGGCGCTCGTGGCATCGTCGGTGAAGACGAATTTCGGGCATCTCGAGGCGGCTGCCGGCGTGGCAGGGATCGCGAAGACGGTGCTGGCGCTGCAGCACGAGCGAATTCACGCGCACTTGCACGTGGTCACGCCAACACCGCATGTGGATTGGACTGCGCTGGGTGTGCGTCTCCCTGCCGCTGGTGGCGAGAAGTGGTTGCGTTCCGCCACGTCGCGACTGGCTGGCGTGAGTTCGTTCGGCTTCAGCGGTACCAACGCACACGTGATCCTCGAGGAAGCGCCGCTCGCGCCGGCGGGTGCGCACACCGAGCGCGTCGACTGGCCGTGCATCCTTCCATTGGCTGGCCGCACCGCAGGCGCAGTGCGTGCACTTGCCGGACGGTACGCTGAGCGCCTCCTGCGCGACCGTGACATGGTGCTGGCCGATGTGTGTGACGAGGCGGCGGCGGGTCGCGCGCAGCTCTTCGGGTCGCGCGCCGTGGTGCTCACCCGCAGCATCGATGGTGCTCGCGACGCACTGGCACGGCTGTCTGCCACGATCGGGGAGCCGGTCAGCGAACAGCTCGAGCGTGCCACCGTCATCGCTGCCGACGGCGCTGGCGCGGAGCGTGCCGATGTGGCGTTCGTGTTCACTGGTCAGGGTGGTGCGCACCCGCAGATGGGACGCGCGCTGTACGACGAGGCGCCCGCGTTCCGCGACGAGATGACGCGTCTCGACACGCTGTTCCAGGAGGCAACTGGCGCCTCGCTTCTGGCCGTGGTGTATGGCGACGAGCACCACGAGTTCGCGCGACCCGAGGTGAGCGCGACGGCGCTGGTGGCGTTCCAGATCGCCCTCGCGGCGCTCTGGCGCAGCTGGGGTGTGGAGCCGGCGGCGGTGGCAGGGCACTCACTGGGTGAGTACGCCGCCGCGGTAACGGCGGGCGCGCTCTCGGCACGCGATGCGTTGCGCTTGGTGGCGGCCCGTGGACGCGCCGTCAGCACCTTGCCCGAAGGACAGGGGGCGATGGCCATCGTCGATGCCACCCAGGCGATGATCGAGGAGACTGTCGGCCACGCCGTCGGTGCGCCTGCGTCGCTCGAGATTGCCGCGATCAATGCACCGGAGCAGGTGGTGCTGACCGGACCGGCGGCCGACATGGCACGTGCGGTCGCCGCACTCACGGCGCGTGGCATCAGGGTACGGACGCTGAACGGCATCGCGCACGCCTATCACTCGGCGCAGCTCGATCCACTGCTGGCCGACTATCTCGCCATCTGCAACATGGCGACTCAGCAGGCACCGCAGGTGGAGTGGATTTCCTGTCTCACGGGTGATGTGCAGAGCGCCGGCCATGCGGTTGCGCCGCGCTACTGGATCGACCAGATGCGGCAACCCGTGCAATGGCGTCGCGTGGTCGAGACACTCGCCGCTCGCGGCGCGCGGGTGCTGATCGAGATCGGACCGACGGCCGTGCTCTCCGGCCTCTCGCGTGCCTCGCTCGAGGCGGCGGGCGTGACGACCGCGATCTCGCTGCCGTCGCTGCGCGCCGGCGTCGATGACTGGAGCACCATGTTCGAGACACTCGGTCGCGGCTGGGTGCGCGGTATGCCGGTGGACTGGACGCGTGTGCGGCAAGGATCGGGCGCACGGTCTCCGCTGGCAACCTATCCGTTCCAGCGTGAGCGTTACTGGCTCGCGATCCCGCCGCGCATCCGTCGACGCACCGGTGCGCCCACGCTCGGGTTGCTGGGTGCACGGATCAGTAGTCCGGTGGTGTCGTACGATGTTCCCATCGATGTGAACGCACCGGCGGTGCTTCGAGAGCATGTCGTACACGGCCGCCCTTTGTTTGCCGGATCGGCGTTCATCGACATCGCCCTCGCCGCCGTGGCTCAGCTGCCGGAGATCTCGGCGATCGAGCTGCAGGACGTGCGCTTTATTGCACCACTCGAGGTCGGATCCGGCGATCGTCATGCGGTGCTCTCGCTCCAGGATCACGACGACGGGGGCGTGACGGTCACGCTCTCCAGCGCCGACGCTGTCGCGCCAGCTCACTCGGCATGGACGCGGCATGCGCGGCTCCGGGCAACAGCGGCTTCGGTGGCGGCGGTACGTGAAACCGTGTCTCTGACCGCGCTGCAATCGACGCTCCCCGACCTGATCGATCACGACGCGATCTATGCGGCGTTCCTCGAACGCGGCATTACGCTCGGTCACTCCGTGCGCGGTATCCAGAAACTTTGGCGCCGCGACGGTGAAGCGCTGTCGCACCTCTCCGTCGCGAGCAGCGTGCCCGCAGGTGAGCGCCGCGCGGCGCTGCTGGATGCGGCGCTGCAGACGCTCGGCATTGCATCACCGCAGTTCAGTCAGCGCGCCGAGGATGGCCCAGTGCGAGTCCTCGCCCGCATTGGGACAGTGCGTGTGCCCGGCGATATTGCGGTCGCAGTCTGGTGTCATGCCACGCTCGAAGCCGGTGCCGTCGCCGAGCCGTGGACCGGCGCGATATACCTGCTGGATGTGGCGGGTGAGACGGTGGCGGCATTCGAAGGTCTGACGCTGATCGTACCCAGCGCCGCAGCCTTGCCCGATACGCGCACCTATCGTCTGATGTGGGACGAACAGCCGTTGCCGGCAACAACTGCGCTGCCGACCTGCACCACGCTCGCGTTGCTGGCCGGCGAACGACTCGTGGCACTGGGACGAGAGCACCAGCTCGACGACTATGACACGCTGATTCCCGCACTCGAATCGGCCGCTATCGCGTATGCGCGCGACGCGTTCGTGACGCTGGGCCTGGCCAGCGCCGGTGCCACATTGTCCGATGCGCAGCTCGAGGGTGTGGTGCCGCCGCATCACCGACTGGTACGCCGCCTGGCTCCGCTGCTGCACGCGTCGGACGCCGCGCAGGATGCGCCAAGGAATGCCGCGCGAGAACGTGCCCGTGCGCTCGGCAATGGCGAGATGGCGCTGCTGGAGCGCTGCGGCGGTGCGCTGGCCGCTGTGCTGCAAGGCAGCGAGGACCCGCTGCAGCTGCTCTTCCCGCAGGGATCGTTCGCGGTGCTCGACGGCATTTACCGTGACTCGGCCTTCGCACGCACCTACAACGGCGCGTTGCGTGATGTACTGCGAAGCGAAATTGCCGCGCGTGCCGGCGTGCCGCTGCGCGTCCTCGAGATTGGCGCCGGAACCGGTGGAACCACGGCGTACGCGCTCGACGAAGTGCCGGACGGCTCGAAGTATGTGTTCAGCGATCTGTCGCCGCTCTTTCTGGAGCGCGCCCGGGAGCGGTTCGGCAGTCGCGCCGACCTGCGGTGCGAGCTGCTGGACATCGAGCGCGACCCAGTCGCACAGGGCCTCACCGCAGGATCGTTCGATGTGATCATCGCGTCGAATGTGCTCCACGCCACGGCTGACATCCAGCGGACGCTCGCACATGTGCGCACGCTGGCCGCACCTGGTGCACTGCTGCTGCTGCTCGAGGGCACGGCACCACTGCACTGGGTGGATCTCACCTTTGGGCTAACCGAAGGGTGGTGGCGTTTCAGCGATCGCACGCTGCGTCCCGATCATCCGCTCATCAGTGCCGATGAGTGGGTACGTCAGCTGGTGATTGCGGGCTTTGGGGATGCAGCGCATGCCCTGCCCGCTGGCGGCAATGGTACGGCATTCGAGACGCAGTCGCTGGTGCTGGCGCGCACGCCAGTCGTGGCACAGGCTGCGGCTCCAGTGCTGATCCTTGCGGACGTTGCCGGTGTTGGCGGTGCACTGGCTGCGCAGCTTGCGGCGAACGGCACACCGCATCACGTGATCCATCGGAGCGACATACGGCCCGAGCTGCTGCCCCGGGAAATCGCTGCCTTCCGAGCGCAGCATACTGTCGCGACCACCGTGGTATACCTATGGGCGCTTGACATCGAACCCGGTATCGCTGCCGACGATGTGGAGGCGCACACGGCGCAAGTGCTGTCGGATGACGTACCGATGGTCGTGATGCGCGCCGTGGCAGCGGCTGGTGCACCGATGCGCCTCTGGATGGTGACGTGTGGTGCGCAGGCGGTACACGACGGTGACGCGGTGCCCGCACCGGAGCAGGCGCCGCTGTGGGGCTGGTCACGTGGCTTTGCACTCGAGTATCCGCTGGCGGGTGGCGGATGCATCGATCTCGATCCGGCGATGTCGACACAGGCGATGGCTGAAGCGCTGGCTGCCGAGTTGCGCCACACGTCACATGAAGACCAGGTGGCCGTTCGCCATGGAGTGCGTCGTGTTGCGCGACTGAGGCCAGTGCCGGCGCCGGCTGCCAACGCCGTCGCGTTGCGTCCCGACGGCGCCTACCTGATTGCTGGTGGAACGGGCGGTCTTGGCCTTCGGGTGGCGCGGTGGCTGGCGGAGCATGGTGCGGGTGAGCTGGTGCTGCTCTCGCGCAGCGGGCTTTCCGGCAATGAGGACGATGCCCGGTCTGCGGCGTTGGATGCTGTTCGCGGAACCGGCTGTACCGTGCATGTCGTGCAGGCCGATGTGAGCGATGCGGCGGCAATGATGTCGGTGCTGTCGAAGTTTGGCCGCGAGTGGAAGCCGTTGCGTGGCGTGGTGCATGCGGCCGTGCAGATGAGTGCCGCACCCATTCCGCAACTGTCGGATGCCGACCGGGCCTCCATGCGGGCTGGCAAAGTGCTGGCGGCGCGCCTGCTGCATCAACTCACGCACGACCAGGCACTGGACTTCTTCGTGCTCTTCTCGTCCACCACATCGTTGCTTGGTGTGTACGGGCTGGCACACTACGCGGCGGCCAATCAGTATCTCGATGCACTGGCACATCATCGGCGCGACGTCGGTCAGGTTGCGCTCTCGATTGCGTGGGGCACCTGGGACGTGATGCGGGTGGCATCGGCTGAGGAACAGGCGACCATAATGCGCGGTGGGTTGCGTCAGCTCTCGTCGGCGGTGGCCCTCGACCTGATGGGACGCCTCATCGCGTCGGGTGACACCGTCGGCGTGGTGGCCGATGTCGATTGGCCTGTGCTGGTGCCGTTGTACGAAACGCGTCGTCCGCGCCCGCTGATCCATGCCCTGGCCACGGCGGCGCAGGCGCGTGTCACACCATCACAGCCGCTGCCGGCCGCCAGGGCCACCGAGACCTCAGGCTTCGATCGCGTACGCGCTGCCGCCGCGGCGCAACGTCCACTGCTTCTGGAGCAGATGGTGCGGCACCACGTCGCGGCGGTGCTGGGGTATGCCAACGACGACGGTATTCCTGTCGACCGCGGGTTCTTCGAGCTCGGACTCGACTCACTGATGTCGGTCGAGTTGAAGCGCCGACTCGAGGCGGCCGTTGGTCAGGCCTTGCCCTCGACGCTGACATTCAACTACCCGAACGTCGTGGCGCTCTCCGGCTTCCTGTGCGAGTTGCTGTTCCCGGAAGCAGAGACCGCGGTGGTGGCTTCGGCGGCGCCGGCCCGGGAGTCACCGCCGGCGCGTGACACGGATGATCTCAGCGACGAGGAACTGGAGGCGGAACTGCTCGCCCGCCTCGAGAAACTCCGCTAGCGGCACCGGGCTGGCGATGGTTCGTCGCGTGCATGATCCGTCGCGTCGTGTAGTGGTCCGGTCGTCAGAGTGAGCCGCTCTCCCAGTCGTCGTGGCTCGCCACCGTGCGCGATGACGACTCAGCGTCGTGCATCGGCAGCAGCGCCAGCACTGCGTCGCCGACTTCCCGGATGGTGGGGCCTTTCATCAGGTCACCCACCGCGATCGTCACCTTCAGATGGCTGATGATCCGGTTGCGCAGCTCGATGGCCATCAGCGAGTCCATGCCTAGTTCGAGCAGCGTGCGGTCTGCATCCGGACGATACGCCGCGCCCGGCGAAAGCACGCGCACTACCTGCTCGCTCAGCATCGCATCCAGCAGTTCGCGACGTTGCTCGACATCAGCCGCGCGCAGTCGGGACAGGATGTCCACCGATGCGGTCTCGCGTGACGCTGGCTGCACCTGTCGCACCGAAAGCTCGCTGAGCAACAGCGGCAGCGCGCTGCTGAGGACCGCGGGGTCCAGCGGGAGCACGGCAACCTGTGGCGCGTCGGCGTTGACGAGCAGGTCGTGCAGCAGCCGGACGCCGTCCTCTGGTGCGATCATCCGCAATCCTGATGCGGCCATCCTTCGCAGGTGCGGCTCGCCGAGATTGGCCGCCATGCCCACATCCGACCAACTGCCCCAGTTGATGCTCAGCGCCGGAAGCCCACGTGCGCGACGAGCATGTGCCAGCGTGTCGAGGAACTGGTTTGCTGCGGCGTAGTTGCTCTGCCCGGCCGATCCGAGCAACGCTGCCACCGACGAGAAGGCGACGAAGAAGTCGAGCGTCATCGTCCGTGTGGCCTCATGCAGGTTCCACGCACCCGCCACCTTCGGAGCCAGCACGCGAGCAAACTGCTCCCACTCCATCTCGGCCAGCACCGCATCATCCAGCACACCAGCCGCGTGGATGACACCGCGCAGCGGCGGCATGTCAGCCGTGATCCCCACGACCATCGCCGTCACCTGCGCCGGATCAGACACATCCACCGACACCGTCCGCACCTGGACACCATCAGCTTCCAGCACACCGATCGCCGCGCGTGCATCATCACTGGCTGCGCGTCGCCCGGCCAGCACCAGATGCCGCGCGCCCTGTGCCGCGAGTCCGCGCGCCACGGCCAGCCCCAGTCCGGTGAGCCCACCGGTGATGAGGTAGCTCGCATCGGTACGGATCGTCGCGCTGACACGCGGGGTGATCACGATCTTGCCGCTGTGCTTCGCTTGCGCCATGTAGCGGAATGCGGCTTCCGCCTGCTGCAACGGGAACACATGCGCGGGCAGCGGTGTCAGCGCTCCACTCGCGAAGTCAGCCAGCAGCGACTCCAGCATTCCGCGCACCAGCTCCGGATCCTGCGCCGCCAGCTGCCCCAGGAAGAACACGTGATACGACACGCCGGGAAACTCGGTCGCGACACGCTCGGCGTCCCACACACCTGTCTTTCCGATTTCGACGAAGCGGCCACCCTCGCGCAGGAGTTGCAGGCTGCGCGGGATAAAGTCGCCGGCCAGTGAGTTGAGGACGATGTCGACGCCGTCGCCGTTGATCCCACGACGCACGGTCTCGTCGAACTGCAGCGAGCGCGAATCGGCCACTACGTGTGCGCCGAGTGCGGTTGCGCGCGCGCGCTTCGTCGACGATCCGGCGGTAGCCACGATCTCCGCGCCAGCCAGGCGTGCGATCTGCATCGCGGCCATTCCCACGCCGCCGGTGGCCGCATGGATCAGCACACGGTCGCCCCGCTGCACCTGCCCCAGGTGGTGCAACGCATACTGCGCGGTGAGGAACGTCACGGGAATCGTAGCGGCTTCGGCAAACGTGAGCGACGCTGGCTTGTGCACCGTCAGTGAGGCGGGGGCGAGTACATAGGTGGCGATGCCACCCTGCGGCATCGCGATCACCTCGTCGCCCACCCGCAGCCGCGTCACGTTGCTGCCGACGGCCGTCACCACACCCGCGCACTCGTTGCCCAGCGGACCTGGATCACCGGGATACGCACCCAGTGCGTTCAGCACATCGCGGAAGTTCAGCCCAGCCGCGTGCACTTCGATCTCGACCTCGTCCACCGCCGGCGCGGTGCGGGCCACGGATGTGAGCTGGAGGTTCTCCAGCTGTCCACGATCGCGGATCTCGAGCCGCAGCGCCTGTCCGGGTGCCACCTGTGATCTTGCCGCAGGCTCGAGGCGTGCCACATGTCGAGCGCCATCCCGGAAGGCCAGCGTTGGCTCAGCATCGGGCCAGAGGAGCGCATCAACCAGTGGTTGCACAGCGCGCGCATCGGCCTGCGGATCGAGGTCGATGCGCACACACCTGAGCGATGGATTCTCGGCGGCGATCACGCCACCCAATCCCCAGAGCGGTGCCTGCGTCACATCCGGCACCGTGCCCGGAAACGCCTGCGAGCCACGTGTCACGATCCAGAGCGGCACACCCGCCGCGTCGAGCGCCTTCGCCAGCGACAATGCGGCACGCAGCACCACCAGCTGCGCCGTTTCCAGCGTTGCCAGCGAGGGATCGGCCAGCAGCAGCGCGTACGGCCAGAGCAGGACCATGCCGCTGAGCGGTGGCCCTGTTCGCGCTGCCGCGGTCAGCAGCAACGTGGCGTGACGCGGATCGGCGGGATCGATTTGGTAGCCATCCGGCATCGTGCCGAACGTGTCACCAAGGTGTACGAACTCCGCGGTGTGTCCGGCGGCGTGCAGCGCGTCCGCCAGCGCCGGTGCGGTGCCTGGTTCGTCGGACAACAGCAACCAGCGACCGGTGGCCATCGGGCGCTCCGATGCTGCTGCCTGGACACGCCACACCAGTTGATACACCGAGTCGGCCAGCCGGTCCTGGTTCACCATCGCGAGCAGTGCTGTGCGCGACACACGCCGCAGCGTCAGCGACTCGAGTGTGGCGACGAGCGATCCCGCGGCATCCAGCAGCGTCACCGTGCACGACACCATCGGTTGACCGGCGATCGTGTCACTGGGCACACTCACGTGACACCACACGTCAGCGACGCCACTGCGGTGCACGCGCACTGCGCCGATGCCGATCGGCACGTACGCGTCATCCTTCGCATCGGCGTCGCTGCCAAACCCGATCGCGGCCGGCGCCAGTTGCAGGCAGGCGTCGAGCAGGGCGGGGTGTATGCGATACAATGCTGCCGCAGCGCGCTCCGACTCCGGCAGTCGCACCTCAGCCAGTGCCTGGTTCGGTGCCTGTGCCAGCTGTACGATGCCGCGGAACGCAGGGCCGTAGTTGGCGCTGAACTTTCGCAATGCGTCGTAGTAGGCGTCCACGTTCACTGCCGAATTGCACACGGCGCGCAGCCTGTCCAGTGCCGGCACGTCGTGCGCCGGACTCGCTGCGCGCATGGGAACGACTTCGCCGCTGGCGTGCAGCGTCCATGTCTGCGATCCCCCATCGACCGGCTCGACGCGGCTGAAGACACTGAAACGCTGGGCGTCGTTCTCGCCGGGCGTGAGTGCCACCTGCACGGTGGCGGTGCCGGTGTCCGGCAGACGTAGCGCCTCGCGCAGCGCGATCTGGCGCAGCTCCACCGGTGCGTCACCCAGCATCTCACGCGCCGCCGCGAGCGCCAGCTCGATGTAGCCCGTTGCCGGAAACAGCGGCAGGTCGAAGATCCGGTGATCCGTCAGATATGCCGGCACCGAGACGCCAAGGTCCGTCTCGAACGTCCACAGCGGTCCGGGAATACGACCGCCAAGCAACGGATGCCTCCACTGCGTTGCGGTTGGCGTCGCGCGGCCGTCGGTCGTCACGAACTTCTTCCAGAATCGTTCGCGCTGCCACGGATAGGTGGGCAACGGTATCCGGCGCGTGGTTTGCGACGCGTGGAACGCCTTCCAGTCCACTTCGACACCGGAGACGTAGAGCCCGGCCGCACATTCCGCGAGCGATCGTAGCTCGTCTCGTCCCTTGCGCAGCGTCGGCAGCCAGCGGCGCTCAGTGCCCGGCAGTGACTCCTTCGCCTGTCCGATCAGTGCGGGCGTCGGTCCAACCTCGATGATCAGGTCCGCTCCCAGTCGACCCAGCGTTGCCACACCATCGGCAAAGCGCACGGTGCCGCGCAAGTGATCGCGCCAGTAGGTGGCACTGCCCAGCTGCGCTGCACCAGCCACGTCACCCGTGCGATTCGACACCACCGAGATCGCCGGCTCGGCGGCCATCAGTCCACTGGCGGCGCGCGTGAAGTCGTCGAGAATCGGGTCCATGAGGCGCGAGTGGAAGGCGTGTGACACCGACAGCCGAGTGGCATCGGCGCCAGTGGCCTTCACCGCTGCAATCATCGAGAGCACCTCGTCCTCGCTCCCCGACACCACGCAGCTCGACGGCGCATTCACGGCCGCCAGATCCAGCGACGGATAGTGCGGCAGGAGTGTGCGTACCTCGACTTCGCTCAGCGCCATGGCCGCCATCGCTCCGCCGGCCGGTAACGACTGCATCAGGCGGCCGCGTTCGGCCACCAGTGTCAGTGCCGCCTCGAGGGGCAGCGCACCCGCGACCACCGCAGCCACGTACTCGCCGACCGAATGACCCATCACCACCCGCGGACGCACGCCCCAGGTCGCGAGCAGCTCCGACAGCGCGAACTCGATCGCAAACAGCGCCGGCTGCGTGTGCACCGTCTCGTTCAGGCGCTTGCCGTCATCGCCCGTCTCGAACAGCAGCGTGCGCAGCGGCACCGCCAAGCGTGCATCCAGGATCGAAGCGCATCGATCGATGGCGGCGCGGAACACTGGATAGCGCGCGTCGAGGACAGCACCCATGCCGGCGTGCTGTGCCCCTTGGCCCGTGAACAGGAATGCAATCCGCGGCGGCTCGGAGCGGATGCGCCCTGCTGCCGCGATCTGATCGAGCGCGCCGGACGCCACCAGTCGCAGCTGCCGCACGGCGTCATCAGCGTCACTGGCCACGATCGCCGCCCGCTCACGGAAGTGCGAACGGCCGGTGCCCAGCGTGGCCGCGATGTCGGCCAGTACTGGCGACGTACGCGAAATCGCATCGGCCAGATTGCTGGCCGTCTGTGCCAGTGCCGCGCCATCCATCGCTGAAAGGGGCAGGCACTGCACCGGCAGCAGATCGTCCGCCGTCCGCGTGTCTACCGTGCGTGGCGCGGCCTCCAGCAGCACATGCGCAATCGTGCCGCTGATGCCGAACGAGCTCACGCCCGCCGCTGCGCGCACATCCGACCGAAATACCTGCGCCTCAGTCGGGATCGCGATCGGCAGCGAGTTCCAATCCACCTGCGATGTGGGATTCTCCAGATGCAGGTGCCGCGGAATGGTGCCGTGCTCGAGTGCCAGCGCACACTTGATCAGTCCAGCGACACCGGCCGCCGCTTCCAGGTGGCCCATGTTCGTCTTCACCGAACCCACCAGCAACGGGTGCACGCGACCAGCGCCGTACGCCGCCCCAAGCGCATGTAGTTCGATGGGATCGCCCAACTGCGTCGCCGTGCCATGCGCCTCCACGTATTGCACGTCGGCTGGTACCAGGCCGGCGTCGGCGAGCGCCGCTGCGATCACGCCGCGCTGCGCCGTGCCATTCGGCACCGTCAGCCCTGCGCTGCGACCATCGTGATTGTACGCGCCGCCGCGCAACACGGCGTGCACCACGTCACCATCGCGCTGGGCATCGGCAAGGCGCTTCAGCACCAGCATGCCCGCGCCTTCACCGCGCACGTAGCCATCGGCGCTGCTGTCGAACGTTGCGCACCGGCCCGCAGTGGAGAGCGCGCGCAGGTTGCACATGTAGACCGTGGTCTCCGGCGAGATGATGGCGTTCACGCCGCCCGCCAGCGCCAGTGAGCAACTGCGGTTGCGCAGCGATTGCACCGCCATCAGCACCGACACCAGTGACGACGAACAGGCGCTGTCGACGGCGATGTTCGGCCCCTGCAACCCAAGGAAGAACGAGAGACGTCCCGAGGCCACGCAGTAGCCGCCACCGGTGCCGGCATACGGGTCGATGATCCGCGGATCGCTCTGGACCTGCATCTTGGCCAGATAGTCGGCGGTGCCGATGCCTACGAACACGCCGGCGTCGCTGCCGACAAGGCTCGACGGCGCGATACCCGCATGTTCCAGCGCTTCCCAGCTCGTCTCCAGCAGCAGTCGCTGCTGCGGATCGAGGCTGTCAGCTTCCTTCGGCGAGATTCCAAAGAACCGCGCATCGAATTCCTGCAGCGACTCTGCCAGAAAGCCGCCGTGGCGCGAGTACATACGCCCCGGCACGTCAGGGTCCGGATGGTAGTACCGCTCGATGTCCCACCGGTCTGCCGGCACCTCGCGGATTACGTCGCGCCCGCCGTGCAGCATCTCCCAGAACTGCGCCGGACTGGACGCACCACCGGGAAACCGGCAGCCGATGCCCACGATCGCGATCGGCTCATGCAGCGCCTGCTCGGCCTGCTCCAGCCGCGTGCGCAGGTCGCGAATTGCGCCCAGCGCGCGGCGCAGCGCATCGGCGCCCGAGCGATCCTGCGTCTCGCGCTCGTCAGCCATCAAAACCCCGCTTGGTCGAGCTCTTCATCCAGAAGGCGCGCGATGTCATCATCGCTCACGTCACGAAGTTCATCCGCAACTGGGGCTGCCTGCGTCGGTGCAGCAGCCAGACCAAGCTCGCCCATGAGGAATGTCGTCAATGCACCAATTGTCGGGTGTTCGAAGGCCAGTGTCGACGGAAGCGGATGTGCCAGCGAGCGTTGCAGGCGTGTCCGCAGTTCGGTGGCCATCAGCGAGTCCATGCCCATCTGCGACAACCCCTCGCCATCGTCCGGCTCGGCCCCCGGCTCGAGGCCCAGCACCGCACTCACCTGCGAGCGGATATGTGCGCGCAGCAACGGTGCACGATCAACGCTGTTGGCGCGGTGCAAGTCATTGATCAACGCCCGCCCAGTCGCGCCGGCCGTTGGTTCCGCACCGGCACCGGCCGAGGCGTCGGTGGCACCAAGTAACGCACGCAGCGCTGGAGCGGCATGTGCCAGAACACGGGTGCGATCCATCGTCACGATCTGCACCACCGCATCATCCAGTGCGGCCGTGTCAGCCATGGCCTGTAGCGCCGCTGCGGTTTCCAGCATCCCGAGGCCGCGTTCGGCCCAGCGCCGACGCGTCGTGGCCGGCACAGTGGTAGCCATACCAACTTCGCCCCACGCACCCCAGCCGTAACTCGTCGCGACGCGACCGTCTGCCCGCCGCCACCTGGCAAACGCATCGAGGAAGGCATTCGATGCCGCGTACGGCGCCTGACCCGGTGAGCCAAACAGCGCCGATGACGAAGAGAACAACAGGAAGAAGTCCAGCGCGTCGTTCACCGATGCGTCGTGCAGGTTGACCGTACCCCGAATTTTTGCCGTGGCCACCTGATCGAAGTGCGCCATGTCTTGGGCGGCCAGTGCAGCATCGGCCGTGGTGCCTGCGGCGTGCACGATGCCGCGCAACGTCGGCAGCGTCGGCAACAGTTGCGCCCACAGCTGCTGCACGGCAACGGTGTCCGCCACATCTGCCGTCGCGCACTCCACGCGAACACCCGACGTGCGAAGCCGTTCGATGGCGGCCTGCGCATCGCTCGACGGTGCACCACGCCCCAGCAGCACCAGCGCGCGCGCACCGCGCGCCACCAACCACTCGGCCACGGCCAGACCCAGCCCGCCCATGCCACCGGTTACGAGGTATGTGCCATCGGCGCGCACCGCGAGTGTGGTCGGTGTGCTGGACAGCGCCGGCGTGAGGACAACCTTTCCCATGTGCCGCGCCATGGCCATGTGCCGGAACGCCGCCACGGCATCGTTCAGCGCAAACGTCTCCACCGGCAGCGGCGTCAGTCGGCCGTCCGCCACTTCATCCACCAGCCCGACAAGCACGCGCCGGACCGCCGCAACGTCGCGCTGGATCTCCTCGCCGACATCAACAACCACGTAGCGCACCAGTGGCTTGCGTTCGGCCGCTTCTGCTGCCGTCCAGATCCCGTTCTTTCCCAGCTCCACGAAGCAGCCGCCGGGTGCGACCACCCGCATGCCTGCGGCGATGAAGTCGCCGGCCAGCGAATTCACGACGATATCCACGCCCTTTCCGTTGGTGACGCGCATGACGTCATCGGCAAATTGTACCGAGCGTGAGTCGAAGGCGTGGGTCGCCCCTTCCTCCAGCGCGCGTGCGCGCTTCTGCGGCGATCCTGCCGTGGCAATCACTTCAGCACCCGCTGCACGCGCCAGGCGCAAAGCCGCGAGACCGACACCACCTAACGCAGCGTGGATCAGCACCCGCTGCCCAGGCTGGATGTTGCCCACATTCCGCAAGGCCCACGCTGCGGTGACGTACGCGTTTGGCAGTGAGGCGGCTTCGGCATGGCTGATGCGGGCCGGCTTGCGCACCGTGAGGGACGCCGCTGCAATGGCGTGCGTCGCGAACGATGCGGTCGCAAAGGCGAGCACGTCGTCGCCGACGGCCAGATCGGTCACTCCGGCACCAACCGCCGTCACCACGCCGCTGCACTCGCTGCCCAGCGCGCCTGCATCACCGGGATACATGCCCAGTACGTTCAGCACGTCCCGGAAATTCAACCCGGCCGCGTGCACCGCGATCTCCACCTCGCCGTCGCCCGGCTGCTGCCGTGG
This sequence comes from Gemmatimonadales bacterium, assembly GCA_038215035.1. Lineage (GTDB taxonomy): Bacteria > Gemmatimonadota > Gemmatimonadetes > Gemmatimonadales > Gemmatimonadaceae > JACMLX01. Next base: position 110,229 of record JBBQRH010000007.1, read on the forward strand.
CAACGCCTCCAGTGAGAGCTGTTCCAGCACGCCACGCTCGTGAATCACCAGCGTGCGGCGTTCGGGCACACTTGCCGTCATCGGTGCTACTGCTTCAAGCCGTGGCGCCAGCAGCACCCCAGCACGCCACGCCAGCTCGGGAGTTGTGTGTGCCGCACCCAGCGCCGCACCGATCGCCTCAACTGCGTCGGAGTCCACCGAGTCGATATCCAATCGGAGCGCGGGTGATCCTTCGCGCTCCGACGCGATCGTTCGCGCCAGGCCAACCACCGGCGCCAGTGCAAGGTCGGGGCGCTCGGCGGCGCTCGTGACAATGGCCCCACGCGTGATCACCGCCAGCCCCGTGGCCGGATGCTCGAGCAGCAATTGACCCACGCGCAGCAATTGCGCGTATCGCCGGCGCCCGTCGCTGATTACGTCGTCACTACCACTGTGTGTGTTGCTGCAGTCGATCACCCACGACACCGGATGGTGTTGCAGCTCAATCATCAACGCGCGCATGTCGGACTGTTCCGCGGTCGCATTCGGCAGCACCACGCACTCCGTGCCCTGCCGCGTGAGTGTCGCGTCGAGCGCCGCCGTCACACCATCATCGCCACCGATGATTACGACGCGGCGCGGCGCAGCAACGCGTGGTGCACCCGGGCTGTTCATGGGGATCCAACGCATTACAGCGACGGTCTGGCGCATGTCGCCGCCCATCGCGCGCTGCAATACGTCGGGCGTCACGCGTCGCAGGCGCAGGCCCTCGATGGTTGCCACCAGCGCACCGTCCATCGTCTCCAGACGAAGGTCAGCCACTCGCAGTCCACTCGATGGGTTGTCCATGGCGCGCAGCACCGCCACGCACCGCAACTCTGCCGGTGCCGCACGCAGCAGTGTCACACAATCGATGCCGATGGGTAGAAAGACGGCATCGGGGCCGTCAGTCACACGCTCAGCATCCAGGCGTGCACCGATCACGTGGAAGCAGGCATCCAGCAACGCGGGGTGCAGCACCCACCGCTCACCGCTCGTCAGCGCACCATCGGGCAGCTGAATACGGCCGATCGCTTCCGTCGGGCCCACGGCCAAGTCGCGAAGCCCACGAAACACGTCACCGAATCCAAGCCCGCCACGTGACAGTCGCTCATAGAACGCTGCCGTGTCCATCGGCGTCGTGCACCGTGACATGGCCACCGCAGCAGTGGGAACCGATGCTGCACCCTCAACACTCGTCGCTCGGCCAACTGTCATCGTCGCGTGCTCGCGCCATCCGCTCTCGCCATCCGCATCAACCGGCGCACTGGTCACCCGTACGCTGTGCCTCGTCGAATCGGCGACAGTGGTGACGTGTACATGCAGGTAGGTGGGTGCGGAGAGCGGCAGCGGTGCGCCCAGCTCGAGCTGCGCCAGCACCAGTGGCAGCTGCAGCCCAACCGCCTGCGCTGCGGCAGCACCAACCTCCACGTATGCCGTGCCTGGCATCAGGACGCTGCCGAAAATCACATGGTCGGCGACGAACGTCGGTGTCGCCGCATCGAGCACGCTCAGGAACTGGTGCCCAGGCAACGGCGACACGGTACGTGCGCCGAGCAGCGGATGTGTCCTGGTGGCGGGCCGCGTCACCGCCGCCGGTGCGTGCGACGGCACCGCGTCGATCCAGTGGCGCTCGCGTTCGAAACCGTTCCGCGGCACTGGCACGCGCGTGCGGGCATACGAGGCGTCGACGGCGCGGAAATCGATCTCGCCGCCGCGCACGAACACCAGTGCCAGTGTGTCGAGCAACTGCAGCCACTCGGGCTTGCCGCGACGCAGCGTGGGCAGCCATGCGCGCTGTGTGCCGCCCAGCAAGTCGCGACCAAGGGCAACCAGCACTGGATGCGGTCCGATCTCGATGAACGTGTCGCACGATGCCGCCGCCAGTGATCGCACCGCGTCACCGAACCGCACCGGCTCACGCAACTGACGCAGCCAGTACTCGGCAGAGCCAAGCTCACCACTGCGTGATGGGTGGCCCGTGAGATTTGTCATCACCGGAATCGTCGGCTCGCTGAATGCCAGGCCCGCCAGCGCGGCAGCGAACTTCGGCAGCGCCGGTTCCATCAGCGCCGAGTGAAACGCATGCGACACCACCAACCGGTTCACGCGAACTCCCGACTGCTCACAGCGAGCCGCCACCTGATTCACCATGGGTGCAGGCCCCGAGAGCACAATCCGCTCGGGCCCGTTCACCGCTGCAATCGACAGCGAGCGATCGACCACCTCAGGCAACGCCAGCGCCGCCGCTTCACTGATGTCCAGCGCTACCATGGCACCGCCGGCAGGCAGCGACTGCATCAGCTCCGAGCGCGTGGCGACCAGCGTCAGCGCTGCTTCCAGCGGCAACACACCGGCGATACAGGCGGCGACGTACTCACCCAGCGAGTGACCCGTCACGGCCGTCGGCTGCATTCCCCAGGCGCGCAACGTGATGGCCAGTGCATACTCGAGAGCGAAGAGCGCCGGTTGCGTCCAGCGTGTCTCATCCAGCAGGCCGGCCGGCACGCTCGTATCGCCGAACATCACGGCCAGCAACGGATGGTCGCGGCGGGCATCGAGAATCTCTGCGCAGCGGTCGAGCGCGGCGCGGAAGGGCGGCAGCGTGTCGTAGAGCTCGCGCCCCATGCCGATCCACTGCGATCCCTGCCCAGTGAACAGCCACGCCTGGCGCAGCACCGCGCCGGGTTCCGCGTGGCCGGTGTGCACGCGACTCTCTGCACCATCCAGATAGCGCGTCAGCTCGTCGGCGGCGCTCTCGCCGGTGGCGGCCACCAGTGCCAGTCGCTCAGGGTGGCGTGCACGGCCCGTGGCCAAGCTGTAACAGACATCGGCAAACGGCGCGCGGCCGGCACGCAACAGGTCGCGCACCTCGGCCGCCACTCGACGAAGTGCCGTCGGTGTGCGAGCCGAGAGCACGAGCAGATGCGCAGGCCGTTCGGTGGTCACCACTGCGGGCGCAGGCGAGGGTGCGTCGCCCACGATCACGTGGGCATTGGTGCCGCTGAAGCCGAAGCTGCTCACACCAGCCAGCCGCGGGCGGTCGTGCCGCACCCACGCAGTGGGCTCGGTCACCACCTGCAGCTTGCCGACACCCCACGCGATGCGTGGGTTCGGCGCGGTGAAATGCAGCTGCTTCGGCAACAGCTCATGCCGCAGTGCAAGCACCACCTTCAGTAGCCCAGCAATGCCCGATGCCGACTCGGTGTGGCCGATGTTCGACTTCACCGTCCCAAGCAAAAGCGGTTTGCCGGCGTGGCGATTTGCGCACAGCGCAGCGGCCAGCGCCTCCACCTCGATCGGATCACCGAGTGGTGTGCCGGTACCGTGTGCTTCGACGTAGTCGAGATCAGCGGGCAGCACGTCGGCCATCGCCAGAGCGGTACGGATCACCTTTTGCTGGGCGGGACCGTTTGGTACCGTCAGCCCGCTGCTGCGACCATCGGAGTTCACCGCCGAGCCGCGCAGCACGGCCAGAATCGTGTCGCCGTTTGCCTCGGCGTCAGAGAGTCGGCGCAGCGCCACCATGCCACACCCCTCACCGCGCACGAAGCCATCGGCCTCGGCGTCGAATGCCTTGCAGCGGCCGTCGGTGGCAAGCATCCCCCACTTCGAGAACAGGATCGACGCCACCGGGGAAAGCATCACGTTCACGCCACCGGCCAGCGCCAGATCGCACTCGCCGGCGCGCAGCGCCTGACAGGCTTCATGCACTGCCACCAGTGACGAGGAGCAGGCGGTGTCGATGGCCATACACGGGCCCTGCAGCCCGAGCACGAACGCAATCCGTCCGGCCGCAGCGTTCAGCGCATTGCCGGTGGCGGCGTACACATCCGAGCCGCCGGGCGAGCCAAGCTCAAGGTGGCGAGCGTAGTCGGAGGTGGTGATGCCGACGTAGACGCCGGTTAGTGAGCCGCTGAGCCGATCAGGGGGAATTCCGGCGTCTTCGAGCGTCTCCCACGCCACCTCGAGCAGCAGGCGCTGCTGCGGGTCGAGGGTGGCGGCCTCGCGCGGGGCAATCCCAAAGAAACGCGCGTCGAACTGGTCGACGCGATCCAAAAAGCCGCCGCGACGCGTGGTGCTCTTTCCCGGTACCTGAGGATCGGCGTCGTAGAACGCATCCACGTCCCAGCGGTCGGCCGGCACCTCACTCACGGCGTCCCGGCCATCGCGCAGCAGGGCCCAATACGCGTCGGGATCGGGCGCGCCGGGATACCGGCAGCCGAGCCCGACGATCGCGATCGGCTCGCGGCGTGCCCGCTCGCTGGCGTCGAGTTTCGCCTGTAGCCGATCGATCGCGCCCAGCGACTCCCGCAGCAGGTCCCGTCGATTGGCCGCGCGGTCTGGATCAGTCATGCGGGGCGTTCAGATGATGGCGCCGCCGATTCGCGACGACGAAGGACACACACCGCGACGACAGAAGCGACGATCAGCAACCCGACGCGCATGAGAGAAGAGGGGAGCACGCCGAGGGCGGCACCGAAGAGGACCACTTCCGCCGCAGGCTGCAGGAATCCGAGCGGGGCGGTCGCAGCCACGGTTGCGTGGTGCAACGCACGATCCACGAAGAATAGCAGAACCAGGCCGAGCGCGCCGATGAGCACGATCGTCCCCCAGATCGAGACTGGCGGCACGCGCCAGATGAATGGCATCACTGGCGTCAGCACCACGAAGACCGTGAGTGCGGTGTGGAACAGGTTGACCGATGTTGGTTCGCGCCGGAGCCAGCGCGTCGCTACGAGATACAGCGCGTAGCAGCCCGACATACCGAGCGCCAGCACCGGGCCACCGCGTCCCGGTGGCGCAGCTGGGTTGAGCACCAGCAGGATTCCCGCGGTACCAGCCACCACCAGCGCCGTCTCGCGCAGTGAAGGCCGTTCATGGAGAAACAGCGCCGCGCCGGCAATCGCGAATAGCGGCGTGGTCCAGAAGATCGCCATCACCGTTGGCATCGGCATCCGCGCCGCCGCCATCAGCCAGCACACCGGCATGCCCAGCATGAGCAGCGACCGCCCGACCTGGACTGCTGGATATCGGGTGCGCAGGAGTGTCATCCCGGCGTGAGTTCTGCTCGCTATCAGCAGCAGTGTGAGGTGGACGGCGTATCGTAGCCAGATCAGTTCGAGGGCCGGAATGGCGGCCAGCACCGCGCCTCCCAGCCCTTCGATGAGTGGCCAGAGCAGCATCGCGATGGTCATCGCGACGACGGCAAGACGCGTCGCGCCCCAGCGTTCGAGCAGGTGCGCCTCTGCTATTTGCAGACGGGAGGTGGGGGCAGTAGTCGGCATTGCTGTCGATGGTACGCAACGTTGCCACGCCTGCCAACGTCTCGTCGTGACGGTCGGCCCACCGGCGGTCCGGCCTGACCGGACTAGCGAGTCAGATCGCCGACAATACCCCGGACAACGCTACTTGATACCGATTCTCATTTATGGCCGTGATCCTGCCGTTCCCCTCTGGACGCAGCGCACCGCCGGCAGCGGCGCGAGAGATGGGCTACCGTCACTCCATGGCGTATTGGAACATGTCGGCAACCATCCAGATCCACGCGCCCGCCAACGCGCACCTGTGCCGAGGCTGCCGACGAAGTGAGGGCGATCAGAAAGACGACGCGATGAGAGAGTGCGATATATGACACCATATCGCGTGCGGAACTGATCGCTGAACACGGACTTTGACGCCACACCACCGGGTTGCAGGCGTGCGTCTCAGCTGCCCCCCGCAAAGTCCAGCTGCCGCCACGCCTCGTAGATCACGATCGCGACGGTGTTCGAAAGATTGAGACTCCGTCGCGCCGGTACCATCGGTAACCGCAGCCGCCGATCCTCCGGAAAACTCTGCAGCATCGCATCCGTAAACCCGGTCGACTCCGGCCCGAAGACCAGTACGTCATCCACCCTGAAGTCAACCGCGGTGTGCCTCACGGTGCCACGCGCAGAAAAGGCGAACAGGCGCCGCTCGCCCCCAAGGTGCGCGAGACAGGTGGCCCAGTCGTGATGAATCGTCACCTCAGCCAGATCGCGGTAGTCCAGCCCCGCTCGCTCGAGCTGCTTGTCCTCGAAGTTGAAACCGAGCGGCTTCACCAGATGCAGTCGCGCACCCGTGTTGGCGCAGAGCCGGATCACGTTGCCCGTGTTGGGGGGAATCTCGGGATTGAAGAGCACGATGTCGAACACGGCGCGGAAGCTGAGAGAAGAACGAGACGAATCACGAACGGTGAATCACGACAGCCAGCTCTTCACCAGCGCACCGATACAGGCGACGATCAGCGCGATGCTCGCCCATCCAGCCGCGCGTGACCACGGCCCCGACCGGGCCTCACCAACAATCGTCGAATCGCTGGCCAGCAACTGCAGCGCCACCACGTGCAACGGCAGCAGCACCGCGTTCACCACCTGACTCGAATAGATCAGTGGAATCAGCGG
>JBBQRH010000008.1:0-89005 GCA_038215035.1 Gemmatimonadales bacterium
CGCGCGGCCAACTCCCACAGCGCATTCTCGGTCAGCGCCACCTTCCGTTTTGCCTTCGGCAGAAACACGCGCTGCAGCACGCGCGCGACATTGGTGTCCACCAGCGGCGCCCGCCGGCCGTAGGCAAAACTCGAGACCGCACCGGCCGTGTATCGTCCAATTCCCGGGAGTTCGTTCAGTGCAGCAGCGCTCGATGGCAGCGTCGCGTGCGGGTCTCGGCCGTCGCGCGTGACCAGCCGGGCCGTGCGGTGCAGGTTGCGTGCACGCGCGTAGTACCCAAGCCCCTCCCACGCCGCTTCCACCTGCGTGACCTCGGCGACGGCGATGGTGTGCAGGGTGGGAAACTGCGTCAGAAACTCATGCCAGCGCGGCACCACGCGCAGCACCTGCGTTTGCTGCAGCATCAACTCGGACACGAGGATCGCGTACGGGTCGCGCGTACGCCGCCACGGCAGGTCACGCGCGTTCCGCTTGTACCAGGCGCGGAGTAGACGACCAAACCGCCGCAACGCGTCATCACTGACACGCGCGGCGGGAGATTTTGGCCGTGATCGCTTCCGGGCAGGCAGGGTCAGCTTACTCGCTTCGTCTTCTTGCGAAGGAAATCCATCAGCACGAACTGGCCAAGGCTCATGGTGTTGGTGAAGTACGCCTTGCCTCGGGAGATGGCCGAGACCCGCTTCACGAACTCCACCAGTGCATAGTCGCGTGCCAGCATGAAGGTGTTGATCGTGATGCCATTGCGACGGCAGTCCGCCACTTCCTTGAGCGTCTGCCCGATCACGTTCATGTCCAGGCCCATGCTGTTCTTGTAGATCTCGCCATTCGGCATGGTCAGCGCACTGGGCTTGCCGTCGGTGATCATCACGATCTGGCGCATGTCCTTCTTCTGCGACATGAGAATACGTCGTGCGAGTTTCAGCCCTTCGGCGGTGTTGGTGTGGTACGGCCCCACCTGCGCGCCCGCCAGCGCCGCCAGCGGAATCTCCTCGGCGCTGTCATGAAACAACACCACGCGGATGGTGTCGCCGGGAAATTGCGTCCGGATCAGGTGGGTCAGTGCCAGTGCAACCTTCTTCGCTGGCGTGAAGCGGTCTTCGCCATACAGGATCATCGAATGCGATGTGTCGAGCATCAGCACCGTGGCACAGCTCGACCGGTATTCCGATTGCCGCACCATCAGATCGCTGTACTCCAGATCCATCGGGACATCCAATGATCCGGTGCGCAGCATCGAGTTCTTGAGCGTCTCGTTCACGTCCAGATTGAGCACGTCACCGAACTCGTACGGCCGGCTCCACGCGTCGCTCTCGATCCCGGTGGCGAGATACGGCGTATCGTGGCTGCCGAAGGTACTCTTGCCGAAAGACCCGAGGATGTTGCGGAGCGACTTGTAGCCGAGGAAGTCGACGCCCTTCTGTGACAGGTTGAACTGCACGTCCTTGCTGGCGGCGTGCGCCAGACCACCCTTGCCCGTCACGTTCTGGTTCAAGTCGGTGGTCTTGGGCGGCAGCGTGGCGTTGATGAAGCCATCGGCGATCAGGCGCTGCACGATCTGGTCGAGCAGCTCGCTCAGCTTCGCCTGCGAGTCCTCGTCGCCGTCGCCACGCAGTGCCTCGAGCATTTCCGGCGTGAACTGGCCGCTCTCGATCAGCGCATTGAGAATGGCCTCCTTGAGGGCATCCATCGAACGGTCGGCTGGATCCTCGTCGCTGCCCCAGTGCGGGTTGTAGCCCGCCGACTCCGCAAAGCCGCTCTGGAGCAGGAAATCCGACAAGCCATCGAGCAGCGCCTGCAGATCGACCGCATCCGCCAGCTCAGGGTTGTACTTGGTGTAGGTATGGAACTTCATGCTCCCTCCGCGTCGGCGAGTCGACGCACCTGATGTGCGACGCACTCTTGATCATAACATCCCGAAGCGAGGACTCGTGCCCCTGACCGGGGTCCCCGCCCGCCGCGTGTCGCGCCGAACGGCGGTCTCGGGGCTATCTTGCCGATCTCGACTTCTTCCCGTCCCGTCCCATCCGTCATGTCCCTCGTCATCCCCTCTCGCGCGCTCCCCATCACGGGTCGCCCGATCCGGTTCGGCCTGGTCGGCTGCGGTCGCATCTCGGCCAGCCACATCGGCGCCATTCAGGCCCACAGCTCGCGTGCCGAGCTGGTGGCGGTCTGCGACGTCTCGAGCGAGCGGCGGCAGGCCGCGGCAGAACAGACCGGCGCAACGCCGTATGATTCGCTCGAGGGGTTGCTGGCGCATGAGCCGGCAGTCGATGCGGTGATTCTTGCCACGCCGAGTGGGCTGCACGCATCACAGGCCATCGCGGTCGCGGCGGCCGGACGGCACGTGATCACGGAGAAGCCCATGGCAACCCGGTGGCAGGACGGCAAGGCGATGGTGTCCGCCTGCGACAGCGCCGGTGTGTACCTGTTCGTTGTGAAGCAGAACCGCCGGAACCCCACGCTGCAGCTGGTGAAGCGTGCCATGCAGAAGCGGCGCTTCGGCAAGATCTACATGGTGAATGTGAACGTCTTCTGGGCGCGGCCGCAGAGCTACTACGACAACGCGGCCTGGCGTGGCACCTGGGAGTTCGATGGCGGCGCCTTCAGGAACCAGGCCAGCCACTACGTCGACCTGCTCGACTGGCTGATCGGCCCCGTCGAAAGCCTGCAGGCCTACACCGCCACGCTCGCCCGCAACATCCAGGTGGAAGACACCGGGGTGCTGTCGATTCGCTGGCGCACGGGCGCGCTGGGCTCGATGAACGTGACCATGCTCACCTATCCAAAGAATCTCGAGGGCTCGATCACGATCCTCGGCGAGAAGGGCACGGTTCGACTCGGCGGCGTGGCCGTGAACAAGATCGAACACTGGACGTTCGAGGACAGCGATCCGGATGATGATCTGGTCGAGCAGGCGAGCTACGACACGACGTCGGTGTATGGCTTCGGACATCCGCTCTACTATGACAACGTGATCAGCTCGCTGCGCGGAGAAGCAGAACCCGATACGGATGGGCGCGAAGGGTTGCACTCCCTCGAGCTGCTGATCGCCACCTACCTCAGCGCACGCGATGGCAAGCGGGTTGCGCTGCCCTTGGAGTACTGATATGGCGGTGACGATTCACCCGACGGCGATCGTGGATGACGGTGCGGTGATCGGCGACGGCTCGCGAGTGTGGCACTGGGTGCACATCAGTGCTGGCGCACACATCGGCGAGCGGTGCTCGTTTGGCCAGAACGTGTTCGTTGGTAACCGTGTCGTGATCGGGGACAATTGCAAGGTGCAGAACAACGTGTCGATCTACGACAACGTGACGCTCGAGAACGATGTGTTCTGCGGCCCGAGCATGGTGTTCACGAACGTCTACAACCCACGCGCGGCGGTGTCACGCAAGGACGAGTATCGTGAAACGCTGGTTCGGCAGGGGGCGACACTTGGCGCGAATTGCACGATCGTCTGCGGTGTCACGATCGGTGCCTTCGCGTTCGTCGGGGCGGGGGCGGTGGTCAATCACGATGTTCCACCGTATGCGTTGATGGTTGGCGTGCCGGCGAAGCAGATCGGATGGATGAGCGAACATGGCGAGCGCCTTCCATTGCCGCTCACCGGTGATGGCGACAGTGCCGACCCGGTGACCGGCCAGCGTTACGCGCTGCGGGCGGGTATGGTCTCGAGGCTGGACTGATCACCATCGACGGCTACGTCGGAACCGCCGCCCTGGGCCAGTGGGACGTAGAGTGAGAATGCCGTGCCCACCTGCAGTTCGCTGTCGACGCTGAGCACCCAGCCGTGCTCCTTTGCGATTCCGGCAGCGGCGGCAAGACCGAGCCCGCTGCCGCTGTTCGATTGAGGCTGGGCTGAAAAGTATGGTTCGAAGATGTGCCGACGCGAATCCGCCGTCATTCCCAGCCCAGTGTCAGCGATTGTGATGACGATGTACTGGCCCGGCGCGGCCGCGGCTGGCTCGGATGACGCCGCCGGCACCTCCAGCAGCGTGGTCGCCAGAGTGAGCGTCCCGCCGGCCGGCATCGCGTGGCGTGCAGTGGCGATCAACGTTACCAGGACCTGTGTCAGCAGGGGTACATCCGCGAACACCGGCGCCGGAGAGACGTTGTATTGCACGTCCAGTTCGATCTGGCTGCCGAGCGACTCTGCCATGGTCTGTGCTGCTTCAGCAAGCAGTACGTTCGCGTCAATCAGTTCGACCTGCAGCGCGTCATGCTGGGCGTAGGACTGCAATTGACGGGCAAGCGAGAGTCCGTGTGCCGAAAGATCACGGAGTCGCTCGATCGCAATCTGGTGCATGTCCGGATCATCGACCGTTTCGACGGCAAGTTGCGAGAAGCCAGCCAACCCGTGCAACACATGCGAAAAATCATTGGCCACGTGAGCGGCGAACGACACCATGGTGCTGTCTGACGCCATCGTGAGTGGAGCGACATGCGGTGGCGGCACTGGCGTGACTGAATGCGGAAGAACTTCCATCACCGTCACCACGCGCACGAAGTGTTTTGCGTGCGGGACGAAGGACACGTGGATGTCATACTCACGTGGTGAACCCTCGGCTGACCTGATCCTCCCGCGGCCGGACCGGATCCGGCGTGCGGGATGCTCGGTCACAGCTGGTGGCGGCACGATGAGGTGCGCACACGATGCATCCAGCAGCTCGGTATCGCGCCGGCCGGTGAGTGAGTCACTGCTGACGCCGAACAATCGATAGGCGGCGGAGTTTGCCTGAGAGATCCGTCCGGTTGTCGCTGGATCATGGGACGCGTCAGCCACCCAGCTTGCAACCGGAGACGTCTCGAAGATCTCGGCCGCCAATCGCTGGTCGTCGTACATCGCTTTCCGTTTTGCTTCGAGCGTTTCGGCGAGCGTATTCATCGCGGCACCAAGCGCGCCGAGCTCGCCCGCGTTGCCCGCGACTTCGGAGCGATGCGAGAGCGCGCCGGCGGCGAGGCGCTTGGTATCGGCCACGAGGGTCTGCAGCGGGCCGCTGAGCGCGCGTGAGGCCACGATGACGCCAAGCGCCGCGATCGCCAGCGCCAGCACCGCGAGCATCAGCGCATCCCGAAGGGGCGAGTCGAAACGTCCGGCGATGCTGGATCGAGGGACACCGACATACACGCGCCACGGAAGTCGCTTGAGCGCGGCGAAACCGACAGAGCGCCTGACCTGGTCCTGCCCTTCGAGCTCGAGAACACCGTCTCGCTCCACGCCGGCGGCAAGCACGGCAGTGTCTCGCGCATCGCGCTCGGTCCAGCGCTCAGGCGTGCGCAGTCGACCGAGCAGCCTGCCAGAGCGCCCGGTGAGCACCGCGATACTGCCATCGGGGAGCGAGTCGCTGCCCAGCATCGTTCGAACGGCAGCATCGGACAGCACGGCCACCACCGCTCCGCTGGCATCCGCAGGACAGTCACACCGTGTGCGGCCGCGTACCACCGGTCGCACGATGATCATCGCGATCGAGTCTGCGTCGCTCCGCACGATGCCTTCATCAACGTATGTCGATGACGCGTTTGCCCGATTGCGCAGCTGCATGGTGCTGCTCAGTGCGGTCAGGACCAGGGTCCTGCGTCGCGTCAGCGGAATGCTGTCAATTCGGGACGAGGAGCCGATCAGCAGGCCCGCACGGCGGCCGCTCGTGTCGAGCAGGGCGATCGAGAGCACGCTGTCGAGGAAGGTGTTTCCCTCACCTCGCAATTGCCGCACGCGTGAGTCACCGCGCGGAAGTCGCACCTGCACCGTCGCCGAGTCGAGCAACTGGTCGACGGCGCTCAGGTTCTCGTCCAGCCGGCCGGCCGCGACTCGGGCGTGCGCCAGGCTCGTCTCGCGCATCACTGCCACCGCCACACTCTTTGCCCGCGCGCCCGACAACGCCGCGTAGAGCACGAACGGCGTGATCGCGATAGCGACGACGGCGAAAAGGCGACTGCGAAGGCTGGCGAGGGGTAGCACGATCACACGGCGAGAAGGTGCAGGAATGAACCGAGAGCCAGAAGACAAATCGTGAGCAAGAACCGTACTATACGGATGTCAGATTTCATATGGTTGAGCTCGACGATGCCGCGCTCCCGTCGAATGAACAAACGCCTGCCCCGCACAGAAAAGCGGAGCAGGCGTTCGAACGGGTGTTCGAGGAACACGGTGACCAGCAGGCCGTGCGGCCTGCGTTGGCGATCAGAAGTCGTCGCTCGGCCGGCGCCGCTTCTCCGGTATGGCGCGTCCGTACTGACCGGCGTCACTTCGGCTGATTTTCTTTCGGGCGACCAGCGCCTCCAGGACCAGTTCGCACGCAGCCGCCGTCGTACCGTGGTCGGCTACGTCGGCCAGTCGCAGCGCACGCACGATGTTGAGCAGGGTCGGGACGGTCTCGAAGGCCTTCACCATCGTGCTCGCGGCAACGTCGTCCGACACCTGGAGGGCGCCGCCTTCGTCGAACCAGATCACGATCTCGTCACTCGAGAACTCTCGCCCGATGCGGGCGAGGGTAGCATCCGAGGCGCGGCGGATCAATTCGCGCGCGATCTTCTCGCCACCCACCAGCTCGCCTTCATACTCCAGCTCGATCTTGCCCGTGATGGCGGGCAACGCGGCGTACACATCGCTCATTCGCGGTACCGCGACATCCTCCTTCGTCTGCAGCGCTCGCCGCTCGGCATTCGACACCACGTTCTCGAGCACTGAGATGGGCATGCGCTGCGACACACCGCTGCGGCGGTCGATGCGCTTGTCTTCGCGCGCCTCGAACGCGATTCGCTCCACCACCTCGGACATGAAACCGGGGACGTGCACCGTCACCGAGTCCCGAGTGGTCCAGGCTTCCTGCCTGGTGATCGACACACCCAGATCAACCGTCAGCGGGTAGTGGGTCACGATCTCGCTGCCGATACGGTCCTTGAGCGGCGTGATGATCTTGCCTCGTGCCGTGTAATCCTCGGGATTGGCGGTGAAGCAGAGCATCACGTCGAGTGGCAGGCGAACGGGGAAGCCTTTGATCTGGACATCCCCTTCCTGCATGATATTGAAGAGACCGACCTGCACCTTGCCGGAGAGATCAGGCAATTCGTTGAGCGCAAAGATGCCGCGGTTGGCGCGTGGCAGCATGCCGAACTGAATGGTGAGCTCGTCACTCAGCATGTGACCGCCGCGTGCCGCGCGAATCGGGTCCACGTCGCCGATGATGTCGGCGATCGTCACATCCGGCGTGGCGAGCTTCTCGATGTAGCGCTCGTCGCGATGCACCCACGCGATGGGCGCATCGTCGCCCGCTTCGGCGAGGCGGGTCTTGGCGTACTTCGAGATCGGTGCGAACGGACTGTCGTTGATTTCACTTCCGGCCACGATCGGCATTTCATCGTCCAGCAATGCCGTCAGCGCGCGCAGGATGCGGCTCTTGGCCTGTCCGCGCAGACCGAGCAGGATGAAGTTGTGACGGCTGAGCAGCGCGTTCACCAGCTGCGGCAGCACGGTGTCCTCGTAGCCAATCACGCCAGGCAGCAGAGTATCGCCGGCCCTGACGCGCGCGAGCAGGTTGTGGCGAATCTCGTCCTTGACTGATCGCTTGGCACGGGCTGGCTCACCCCAGGAGGAGCGCTTCAGCGCGCCGAGGGTGGTGGGCAGTTGGGACACGAAAAACTCCGAAAGCGGGAAAGAATTGACGCTGCAGCGCTAACGCCGGACGCTGCCCCGAACGTTTCCACTGACGGCAGCTGAACTCCAAGAATAGTCGCCATGGCAACGGCTCGAGGTCGTCTTCACCGTTCCGTTGTGCGAGCCGCCGAAGGGCCTGTCACACCAGTCACCGCGACCGCAACCGACGCGCCGACCGCGACGGCATCTGAGACCACACAACGGCAACCGCAACGGCGCTGACGCAAAGGCGCAAAGCAGATGACGGATTCTGGCGATTTCAGCGAACGGGTCTGGCTTTCATGGGGTAACCGCCCCCGCCTGACGTGGTTGCGTCGACCAGTCTTTTGCTCTGCTGTCCCTCCGGCACCGGTGCAGGCACCTCCACCGGAACCATCTTCAGCGCTTCCGCCCCGAAAGCTCTCCTGCATTCACCCGCCTTCCGCCGATCCCCCCTTCCCACGAGCCCGCCTTCCTACGACCGCGTTCCCCACTTTGCGGGATCGCGGCTTTGCGGCGTTGCGGTGCGCGCAGCGCGCTTGCGTTGAAGCAGTTCGCTGTTCGCCGTCCGCCGTCCGCCGTTCAAGATTTGCCGTCGCGTCGCTCGTTCGTCAGCGTTCCCCGACAGCGTTGACTTCGACGAGGTTGTCGTAGAACACCGGACCCTCACCCAGATCCGTCAGGCGCTGCGATGTGGTGTCGTTGGCGTTGCGTCCGTCCGCGGCCAGCTTCGTCCACCAGATCGACGGCGCCCAGACCACGCCACGTCGGATTCCATCGGAGAGCTTGAGCCTGGCGTGGAAGGCCCCGCGGTCGTTCGCGATCTCCACCACCTGACCGTCACTCAGTGCGCGTGGGCCGGCGTCGTCGGGATGCATGATGCACTCCGGCTCGCGCGCCGTTCGGCGTAGCGACCCGATGTTCACGAACGTCGTGTTGAGGAACTGATGTGCCGGACTGGAGATGAGCTGCAGCGGAAAGCGCGCGGCGAGCGCTGGTGCGGTTTCGAGTGACTCGTACGGTGCCGTGTAAGTTGGCACCGGATCGATTCCGAGCGCTTCCAGTCGCGGCGAGACGAACTCGCACTTGCCACTCGGGGTCGGAAAACCACCTTCGGCAAACGGCAGGAACGGACGTGGCACGTTGAGCCGTACCCAGCCACGCCCCTCCAATTCCTCGAATGTCACGCCCTCCATCCTCGAGTGATTCGACGACAGGACCTGTCTGATCATCGTGATGTCATCATCGCGGAGCGACGGTTCGTCGATCTGCATCGCGACGGCGAGTCGGCGGAAGATTTCGGTGTTGGGCAGCGACTCGCCCACCGGTGCAATCGCCGGCCGATTGAGTGTCGCATAGAGGTGTCCATAGGCGGTGTGGACATCCCAGTGTTCCAGCTGCGTCGTGGCAGGAAGGACGAAGTCTGCCCAGTCGGCGGTGTCGGTCTGAAAGTGTTCCAGCACGACGGTGAAGAGATCCTCGCGCCCGAGCCCCCGCCGCACGGCGGAACGGTCGGGCGCAATCGCCGCGGGATTGCTGTTGTAGACGATGAGCGCCTCCACGGGCGGTCCACCGATGCCGGCGTCGGGCATCGTGAGCGCATCGCCAAGCAGCGACATATTGATGGTGCGCGCGGGTGGTCCAAGATCGGGACGCTGCAGCGCGTCCTTGCTGAACGCGAAGGTGCCGCTGCTGGACAGGTTGACGCCGCCGCCGGGCCGACGCCAGTGACCCACCAGCGCCGGCAGACACGCAATGGTGCGAACGGCCATGCCACCACCCGCGTGCCGTTGCAGTCCGTAGTTCACCCGCAGAAACGCGGCCTTCGCGGCGCCGTACGCAGCCGCGAGCGTCGCGATACGGCCCGCGTCCACGCCTGTGATTTCCGCGGCGCGCTCGAGCGGCCACTCGGCGGCACGTGCGCGCAGCGCGTCGACGCCAACGGTATACCGAGCGATGTAGTCCTCGTCGAGCCAACCGTGCGCGAACAGCTCGTGCATGATGCCAAGTGCGAGAGCCGCATCGGTGCCGGGCTTGAGCGCGATCCAGTCGTCACACTGCTCAGCGGTGCGTGTCCGGATCGGGTCGATGCAGATCACGCGCGCGCCATTCTTCCGGGCGTCGAGGATGAAGGGCCAGAGATGCGGGTTGGCGGTGAGGGTGTTGGTGCCCCAGAGCAGAATCAGATCGCTCTTCGGCACCCCTTCGATGTCGGCGCCGACGCTGCCACCGACGGTCATCATCATCCCGACCCGCCCCGCCTCTGCGCAGATCGTCCGGTTCAAGCGGCTGGCGCCGATCGCATGGAAAAACCGACGGTCCATCGAGCTGCCCTGCAACTGCCCCATCGTCCCGGCATAGGAGTAGGGGAGGATCGCCTGCGGGCCATGCGGGCCGGAACGGATGGCGTTCAGGCGGGCGGCGATCGCCGCCAGCGCCGCATCCCACGAGCACGGTTCAAACTGCCCGCTCCCTTTCGGCCCGACACGACGCAATGGTGTGGTCAGGCGATCGGGGTGGTACGTCCGCTCCAGATACCGATTGACCTTGGCGCACAGGAATCCGCTCGTCACCGGGTGCGCCGGATCGCCCTGGATACGGGTTGCTCGACCGGCGGCATCGACCGTCACGAGGGTCGCACACGTATCCGGGCAGTCGTGGGGGCAGGCTCCGCGGACTACTGTCGCGGGAACTTCGGCTGTATTCGGCACAATCCGGCAAAACTTTGGGTGAAACTCGAGGCAAATGACGCATTTCCACTTGACATCGTCACCTGCCGGTATATCCTTCACTTCGCTTCCAGCCGGCGGGCCCGCCGACCGGAAGCTTCAGTTTGTCACCACCTTGGATATCCAGGAGATTTCCCAATGAAGCGTATTGCCACGTTTGCCGCCATGCTCGTCCTCGCCGCCTGCGGCGCCAAGACGGAAGAAGCCCCGAAGATGGATTCGGCGATGGCCGCTCCTGCTGCTGCCCCGGCTCCTGAAATGGCCGCTCCGGCGATGATGGACAGCACGAAGAAGGACAGCACTGCAATGGCCGCCCCGGCAGCTGACACCGCCAAGAAGATGTAATTCGCCCTCACCGGCGAAGTATGCGGGGCTGCTCATCAGAGCAGTCCCGCTTTCTTTTTACGCCTCGTCAGCCGAGCCGACGACGTAGACGGTGTGGACTGCCGTATCGTCGCTCACCCACGTGAGCTCGCCGGCGTCCGGCACCTCGCGACGCAGCATCGCAATCCCGATCAACCGCCCGTCGTCACCTGGCGCGGTACTCCGCACGTCACCCACCGGCTTCGACTCGCTGTCCATGAGCGGTGCGCCGTGCGGCGGAATAGGACCACCCGCCAGACGCACCTGACGGAGTGTGCGGTTCACATGTCCGCGAAAATGCACCCGGGCGACCGTCTCCTGACCGGTATAGCACCCCTTGTTGTACGAGATGGCGTGCAGCGCGTCCATGTTGGCTTCCTGGGCCAGCGTCGTCTCATCCATGTCGACTCCCCACTCCGGTCGTCCCGCGATGACTCGGAGTCGATCCCATTCCTGCAAGTCGCCCTCGTCGGCGCCTGCCTGCCGCAGCGCATCGCGAACCGTCGACACGACAGCAGCGTCGCAATGCAGATCGAATGCGTCGGTCGTACCGAGGTCCGGCACGCGTACGAGGCGAGCCGTCACAGCCGCAAGGGCGACCGGGCGATGGGTGTACGCGCCCCCGTTTGCGACCTCATCGACGTTGATGCCCGAGGCGCCGAGTGCGGCCAGTAGCGACAGCGCGCCCGGGCCAATCAGCGTGATGCACGCCGTCGATGCCGTGACATCGACGTACTTGGCAAGACGCGGGTTGACGTACTTCCGGATCATGGCCGCAAACCCGGGTCCGGCCGCCGGGTTCGCGTCGACCTGCAGCGATTCGACCGAACCGTCGCCCCCCGCGATGGCCAGAATTCCGACATCAGCGATCACACGACCTTTCTGGGTCAGCGCGCAGGCGTACAGCCCGTCACCGCCACGCAGCGACAGCACGTCATTCGTCACCAGTCCGGTCAGTGACTCCGCCGCCTTGGGACCGGTGAACAGCATTCTGAGCCGCGTCGAACGGTCGAAGTAGCGTGCGGTCAGGGTATCGGTGTCGGTTGATGATGCGGAAGCAAGCATGGCAATTCAGGGTGTTCGGAGAAGTGAGGTGATGAACGATGCGTCGATCTGTGCCAGGGAAACAAGCCGTGCATCTGTTTCGTCGGTCGTGTTGCTGCCAACCTGCACTGTGGTCAGCCCAGCGCGACGGGCGCCGGCGAGCAGTGGCCCGGGCGCGAATGCCACTCCGCGCTCCGCGTGCAGTCTGCGCTGAGCGTCCACCCACGCAATGTGCTGCTCGCCGGGTGCCGCCGTTGCAAGGGAACGGATCGTCGTCACGCAGGTGTCGAGCCCGGCCAGCTCGAGCAGGCGCTGGGCATCATCGCGTGTCGCGCACGTCACGACTGCCAGCGGAAACTCCGCGGCGGCGGCCAGCAGCGCGTCGCGGGCACGCGGGTCAAACGACGGCGCGCCATGTGTGATCGATGCGGTCACTGCATCCCCTGCACGGCGAATCACCAGATCGCGGCCGACGTCGTCGAGCTGGTCAGCGGCAGTGATCTGGCCCAGGGCGAGTGCCGCTGGCCGTCCGGCATGCGCGCGCGCAAGCTCATCGAGCGTGGCCGTCACACCTTCGTCCGCCAACGCCTGCTGCAGGGCATGTGCACGCAGGCCGAGTGTGTCGAACAGCAGTTCCTCGATCTCGAAGAGCAGCGCCGTGCGAGTCACGTTTGCGCTTCGGCCGCATAGGCGGCGTCGAGCAGGTCGATCGGGTGGATGACGCGCGTACCGGCGCCAGTGCGCAGCAATCCCGCGCCAATCTGCATCAGGCAGCCTGGATTTCCGGTGACCACCAGTGATGCGCCAGTCGCCGCGATGTTCCGCAGCTTCGGCGCCAGCACCGCATCCGAGACATCAGGCTCGATCAGGTTGTAGATGCCCGCCGACCCGCAGCACTGATCACTGTCCTCGAGCGGCACATAGGTGACGTTCCCGATGGACTGGAGGATCGTGAGCGGTGGCGCCGTCAGTCGCTGTGCGTGCTGCAGATGACAGGGGGCGTCGTAGGTGATCGTGACCGGAGCCGCGAGGCGCGCCGACTTCGGACCCTGCGCCGCGAGCAACTCGGTGGCGTCGCGCGTGCGAGCAGCGACCGCTGCTGCGCGACGCTGCCAACCGGCGTCGTCATGGAGCAGGTGCGCGTAATCCTTGAGCATGGCGCCACATCCCGCGGCATTGACGGCAATCCACGCCGCCGGTGTTGCCTCGAAGGCACTGATGTTCGCCCGCGCCAGCGTGCGGGCCGTTTCGAGGTCGCCGGCATGTGCATGCAATGCGCCGCAGCATCCCTGCGACGGCGTCTCCACCATACGGTAGCCGTTGACCGTCAGCGTTCGCTCGGTGGCCTGGTTGGTGGCCCGTTGCAGTCCATCCATCACACATCCCCGCAGCAGCGTCACCTCGCCTGCGGTTCCGCTTCCCGTGGCGAGATATGACCTCGGTGCGAGGACCGGACGGGTGCTCGCCAGCATGGCCATGCCGGCACCAGCGCGGCCCGGCAGTGCAGCGAACAGTCGCGGCACACCGATGGCGCGCAGGACGCGACCACCAAAGAGCGCCATCGACAGCATCGATCGCGATGCGAACACGCGGAGAATCAACGTGGCGATGAGCGGTGGCGCCTTCACCGTCCGGAGCGTCGCCCGCGTGGCCTCGAGCAGCTGGCCATAGGGCACGCCGCTCGGACACGCCGTCTCGCACGCTCGGCAACCGAGGCACCGATCCATGTGCTGCTGCACGACCGGATCGGTCACCTCCATCTCACCGTCGAGCAGGCTGCGCATCAGGACGATCCGACCGCGCGGACTGTCGTTCTCGTCCTCGAGCGCGAGGTACGTCGGGCAGGCCGGCAGGCAGAATCCGCAATGGACGCAGGCGTCGAGACCTGCTGATGCCTGCGCCAGTGGTGACCCCGGCAGTGCGCAGGCGGCGCGTGGGGGCGTCTCGCCTACGGAGAGTGGATCATGCATTCGTGGCCATCCGCGGGTTGCAGAGTGCATGCGGATCAAATGCAGCCCGTATGCGACCGGCCAATCCGACGCCGAAAGGATCCGGCTCGGTCGCCCACCAATCGTTCGGCAGCCGCTCAGGAATTCGCTGCTCGCCGTCGTGCAGGGCTTGCAACGCCGGTTGCACCGAGTTCACGTTACCCGCGACGATGATGCGGACCACGCCACGATTGAGCGACGCATGCATCGCGACGCGCACCACATCGGAGCGGATCTCCTGGCGAAGCCGCGTGATTCGCGCCGGCAACCCGGTGACCGATCCACTCACGCGGATGACCGCCCCAGCGCCGGCATCGAGCAGTGACAGCGCCCCCCAGACGGCCGGATCACTCGGCTCACAGAAGGCGAGCCTGCTCAATACACCGCGTTGACCGCGGACGAAACTGTCGTTGCCGCCAAAGCGCACCAGCACGGCGTCACGTCCGTCGCTGATGCCGAGCGATTTTGACGTCGTACCATCCACCCACTCGCAGGCCAGCAACGAGAGCGTCGACTGCCGGAGTGCATGCAGCAGCACTGGCAGCTGCGCCGGCTCGTCGAGTGCAATCGCGAGCGTGACGTCGTGCACCGGCAATGCGCGGAGCCGCAGTGTGATCGAGGTGATCGGTCCCAGCGTGCCCCAACTGCCGGTGAACAGCCGCACCAGATCGAAGCCGGCGACATTCTTCACCACGCGCCCGCCTGGGCGCACCGTTTCACCATAGCCGGTGACGGCGTCGAGCCCGAGGACCAGATCACGCGGTGTGCCAAAGGCGTGGGCCAGTGGACCGGAGGACGCGGTGGAGATCGTGGCTCCGATCGTACCATGGCGCTCGCCGGCGGGATCGAGTCCAAGCCACTGCCCATGCGCCGCCGTGGCGTGCGACAACTCGGCGAGCGAGGTGCCGGCGTATGCCGTGATGGTCAGGTCGCCCGGCACATAGGTGCTGATGCCGGAGAGATGGCGCAGCGAGAGTACTCGTCCGGCGCGGCGCGGGGGGCCGCCATCCGCCCACGACTGCGCCCCTGCAATCTGCAGCGCCGTGGCGTCGGCTGCCGCGTCGCGCATCGCGGACTGCACCTCGCCGACGGACCGTGTGTAGACAGTTGGCGCCGCTACGGCGGCCCAATCACCATTCATGGCAACGTTCCAGCGGCGCGACCAGCCGGCGCCTGATGCCACTCGCGGCAGGAGTGAATTGGGACCACCTTGCCACGATTGGCTCGGTGTGCGGGATCAAAGACATCGCGCAGACGGCACATGGCGGCCAGCGTGTCGCCATCGAAGAGTGATGGCATGTAGTCGATCTTGTCGAGGCCAACGCCATGTTCGCCGGTGATCGTGCCCCCTTCCCGGATGCACGCCTGCATGATCTCGGTCATGCACAGGTGCACGCGGTGTGCCTCGTCGGCGTTCGCGGCATCGTAGCTGACGCTGGGATGCAGATTGCCGTCGCCGGCATGGAAGATGTTCCACACGGCGAGGCCGTATCGCGCGCCGATTTCGCCGATCTCCTGCAGGATGGCTGGCAGGCGTGTGCGGGGCACGACGGCGTCCTGCAGCACGAGGTGTGGCGCGGCCCGTCCCATCGCTCCAAACGCCTTCTTGCGGCCCTGCCAGAGCAGCGTGCGCTCAGCCGCGTCGGCGGCGATGCGTACGTCACGCGCCCCGAACTCACGGCAGAGTGCAGCGACGGCGGCGACATCGTCCTCCAATCCATCCACCACGCCGTCGAGATCGACCAGGAGGACCGCCTCACAATCAGTCGGATACCCGGCCGCATAAACGGAGGCCTCCACCAGCCGCACCGCAGCACCGTCCATCATTTCGAGTGCTGCGGGGAGTATCCCGGTGGCGATGATCGCACTGGTGGCGCGCGCGGCGGCGTCGATCGACATAAAATCCGCCAGCAGTGTTCGGACGGCGGGCGCGTTGGGCAGCAGCCGCACCGTACAATCGAGGGCAATGCCGAAGCACCCCTCCGAGCCGACGAATGCGCCCAGCAGATCGTAGCCGGGTGTTTCTCCCAACGGCGAACCAAGCGTGACGATCTCGCCGTCGGGCAGAATCACCGTGGCGGCAACGGTGTGGTTGAGCGTCACGCCGTACTTCAGGCAATGTGGGCCACCGGCGTTTTCGGCGACGTTCCCGCCAATCGTGCAGGCACTCTGGCTTGAGGGATCCGGGGCGTAGTGCAATCCGTGACGCGCGGCCGCTTTTTGCAGCGACGTGTTGACCACGCCAGGTTCGACGGTGGCAATTCGATTGTCGGGATCGATCGACAGAATTCGCGTCAGTCGGTTCAGGCCGATCAGCACCGTACCATCAGCCAGCGCACCACCGCTCAGCCCTGTCCCGGCGCCACGCGGCACGAATGGCACCCCCGCGTCGGCGAGCGCGCGCACGACATCAATCAGTTCCTCGCGCGTTCCTGGAAAGACGGCCAGCGACGGCGTCTGAGAATATCCCGGAAGCCCATCGCTGGTGTAGGCGACCAGCGAACTGCCGCGCTCCAGCACTCGCTTGTCACCGACGATGCGCGCCAGAGTGGTGCCGAGCATCTGCATGCCTGATCAATCCGGTGCTGGCGGATCGGGATCCTCGTCGTCGATGCCACGGCGGTGCAGCTCCGCTGCCTCCTCGATGTCCGGCAATCGCTCGGAAAGAATCCCTTCCACCCGTTGCAGTCGCGACAAGGGGCTGCGATCAGCCAGCAGCTCATACTGGATGTCGTTGTCGAGCATCAGCAGCTGCGCCACCTGATACGAGACCGTCAATGGGTCGTCACCAAACTCTGGTGGCTCCCCTTCGATATCGTGCAGTGTCATCGACGCCACCAGCGCGCGATTGGCAAGGCTCCGCAGTTGCGCCGCCGCCAGTTCGAGCGCCACCGGTTCCTCGTCGAGGTCCGTCCACTCGTCGATGTGCGCCACGCGATACGGCGTGCCGATCTCGAGGTAGGTCTCAAAACGGAATCGCTCCTGCCCTTCGACGATGATGTTCGATCGGCCGTCGGGGAGCGTTTCCTGCGCCGTGATCAGCGCGATGCAACCGATACGACCCACCGGCAGATCCGCCTCAGGCGTCGACGGTGGCGGAGCGATGATGCCAAACTGCTTCGTTCCGGCGCTCACGTCGCGCAGCATGGCTCGATAGCGCGGTTCGAACAGGTGCAGTGGTACGGGTGTTCCCGGCAGGAGCACGAGGCCGAGCGGGAAAATCGGAATGGGGGAAGTGATCACAGAGACAAACTACCACCCTTGGGGCAGGTGGTGGGGGCTGTGATCAGTCCGCTTGAGCGCCGGTTTGACCGCCGGTGTTCGGCTCGCCGGCTACTCGCTCGACGAGCGAGAGGAGCGCCGAGAGTTCGAAGGGCTTGGAAATCATCGGGCAGCCGCTTCGCGCCAGAAACTCGATCGCTGCATCGTCACCGGTGTCGCCCGAGGAAAAGATGAATCGCCGGGCCGTGGCCGCGTCCGTGTGCGCTACCAGTTCGTGCAACTCGATACCGGACAGCCGCGGCATCCGCAGGTCGGTGAGCACCGCGTCGAAGCGGGCACCGTCGCCCTGACCATCGAGCAGCAATGCGCGAGCATGCTCGCCGTCCTCCGCCTCAGACACCCGCCAACCGCGGCGAACGAAGAAGCGACGCAAGGCGGATCGCAGTGTGGCTTCATCGTCCACCAACAGCAACGAGCGATTCACCGCAGGATGTGGCGTGATGTGCTGCGTGCCAGTGTCGTGCGCGTTCTGGTTCGAGCTGAACATTCCGGTGGTTGTGCGGGGAGTGCGCGTGAACGTACATCCGCGAAACGCGTTGGAAGATGGAACTGTTGAGACGAATTATTAGCGTCTGCACACAAACACCACGATACGCTAGGCGCACCGTGGTGATCATGAAACGACTCTCATAAATTCACGTCAGATCATTGCCATGTCTGACGGGCCGTCGAGGTCCCCAGCGCGCTCAGGCAACCTGCCAGAAGCCCGCCAAGGCGGTGCCATCAGCGCTGTGGCGGAGCTTTTCAAAGGCGCGCTCGCGGATCTGGCGGATGCGCTCGCGGGTCACGCCGAGCAGATCGCCAATCCGCTCGAGGGTCATCGGCTCCGCCTTTTCATCGAGTCCGTAGTACATCGTCAGGATTTGCCGCTCGCGGATCGTGAGATGCTTCTGAATCGCTTCCTTGACGAAGCCACGCATCAGGCGCTCGTCGGTGGCTTCCTCGATGTCGCGACCATCGCTGATCGAGAATCGCTCGCCGAGAGTGCTGGCGTCGCGATCGGACTTGTCGACCGGAGCATCGAGTGACGTTTCGCTGGTGGTCATCTGGCGCTGCGCGCGGACGGTCTCGGCATCTTCGTTGATCATCTGGCCGAGCTCGGCATCCGAAGGCTCGCGGTTGAGCTTGGTCGCGAGAATCTGCTCAGCTTTGGCCATCCGGAGCAGTGCCGAATTCTGGTTGAGCGGAACGCGGATACTGCGCGTCTGCTCTGCCAGTGCCTTCAGCACGGCCTGGCGTACCCACCAGACGGCGTAGGAGATGAACTTGACCCCTTGATCGGGGTCGAACTTCCGGACGGCCTTCAGCAGCCCTTCATTGCCGATGGCCACCAGCTCGGCGAGATCGAGGCCATGTCCCTGGTACTTCTTCACGTAGCTGATCACGAAGCGAAGGTTCGCGGTCACCAATCGTTCCGCAGCAGCCACGTCACCCTGCTGCGCGAGTCGGGCCAAGGCCCGCTCTTCTGCGACGCTGCCGATCAGCGGAAGGCGCTTGATATCGGCGAGGTACTGGTCGAATGTGCTGCCGCCCGTGCTCCGGGTGTACTGACGGCTGCGTGACGTACCGACCTTTTCCATGGGGAGTCTCCATGCGCGTGGACGGCACTGGATGCGCCGCCAGCCTCGTGGGTCACATCGAGTCGAGGGCTGGTCGGCTCGGTGGTTGAGACCGGGACATGCCGGCTTCACGGCGACAATAACCGTCACGGGAACATGACAAGTCAAGTGTCAACTTTTCTGGACACATCCGGCTGTTTCTTGCTGTGACACACAGTCTCCATTTCGAGTTTCTCGCCGAAAGTGTCAACTTTTCACATCATTATGAATGGATGTGTCCGCTTTAAGTTGTCATTCTGCAAGAACTTCGGTCAGTCAACGGGAAGCACAGACTATTTCGCGCGGGGCACGAGTTGGGCGTATCCGCGGCGCCGGCCGAAGCGCCGCGCCGCCTTGCAGTCGGCCATCCAGACGTCGATGATGCCCCCCTTGATGACGCCGCCGGTGTCGTCCGCGAGGAAGCGGCCGTACTTCGAGCGACCGATGAACAGGTCGACATCCCGACCGAGCGGGAACAGTTTGCGGTCGACGGCGATGATGCCATCGCGCACGAGGTTGCCGCGTCGCGTGCGGCCTTGCAGGCAATAGGCGGTGATGCTGACCGCGATGCGCTCACCCGCACGGGCGCGTTCTTCGATGCTCCGAAAGAGGCGCCCCGTCGGACGCGGCAACATCGGCAGAGGAATCCGCTTCGTCAGGATCGGAACGGAATCACGGCCCACTGAATCGCTGGCGATGGTGTCGGAGACCATGGACTGCAACTCGGTGCTATCGGCGCTGACGTCGGGCTGCGGCAGCAGCGGAAAGGACTGTGGATGCGCAACGAACCAGATGGCCGCTCCACCGATCGCGAGCTCGATCGCAACCCGGATGCGCAGACTGCGGCGTTGGCGCGTCCGTCGGCGTTGGCGACGCGTCGGTGCCGGCGGCGGGGCTGTCACGGGCGCTGCAGCGCGCTGACCGCAACCTCACGTGGGACCGCCGTGCCGTAGCCGCGCTCCGCGCCTGCCATTGCGCCGCAGCGCGACGGGAGTGCGTACTCCACCATGCCTCCGCGGGCCTTCTTGTCGCTCAGTGTGGCGTCGACGATCGCCTCCGGCGTGAGCACCCCGGGCATTCCGGTGGGCAGGCCCAGACGCTCGAGTGCCACGCGAAGCTGGTCCTCGAGGGCTGGATCGCACAGGCCGAGCGCACCGGCGATCTTCGACTCGACCAGCATGCCGTACGCCACGCAGGCCCCATGTGGCACGCAGTACTCCATCAGCTGCTCGACGGCGTGGCCGATGGTGTGGCCGAAATTCAACGTCTTGCGAAGGCCATGTTCCTTCTCATCGCTGGCCACGACACCGGACTTGATCGCGACGCTTCGCGCGACTACCGGCTGCCAGTCCGCCGTCGTGATGTCGGTCGAGGCCACGAGCTCGAAGTAGGATGCGTCACAGATCACACCATGTTTCAGCGCTTCGGCAAGGCCGTTGATGCGCTCGATCACCGGCAGCGTCTCGAGCGTGTCGAGGTCGGCCACGACAGCCAGCGGCGGGTGAAAGGCGCCCACCAGATTCTTTCCGAAGATGGTGTCGACGCCGGTCTTGCCCCCAATGGACGCGTCGACCATCGCGAGCAGCGACGTCGGCACCTGGACCACCGGCACACCGCGCAGAAACGTGGCAGCGACAAAGCCGGCGAGGTCGCCAACAACCCCACCGCCAAGTGCGATCACGATGCTGTCGCGACCGAACCGCGCCTCGAGCAAGGCGTCGGTGATCGCGGCCCACGTGACGCGTGTCTTGTGCTCTTCACCCGGCGGAATCGCAATCAGCGTGCTGCGGTCCTCGCCGAGGGCCGCCGCAATGCGCCCGGCGTAGTACGGCGCGACGACCTCATCACTGATGACGGCGATCCGGTGCGCATTCGCGAGTTCCGGCACCAACGCCGGAAGCGAGGACAGCAGCCCGTGCCCGATGTGGATGGGATAGGCCAGCGTGCGGCACGTCTCCATCGTCACCTGTGTCGGTCTACCAGGTCACTTCGCCGGCGCCCGCGCGCTTGTTGGCAACGCGCGCGAGCGTGAAGAGCAGATCCGACAGTCGGTTGAGATAGATGACGACCAGTTCCGGGACGTCGGCGTCGTGCTGCAGCGTGACGACGCGCCGCTCGGCACGCCGACAGACGGTGCGCGCCACGTGCAGTGCCGCAGCCTTGGGTGTGCCGCCCGGGACGATGAACGCCGTCAGCGGATCGAGCTCCGCGTCGCCGGCGTCGATCGCCCGTTCGAGCTGTTCGATGCGCTCCTCGTCGATCCGCGCCTTGACCAGCTGCTCCGACATTTTGTCGCGGTTCGGCGTGGCGAGAATCGCGCCGATACCGAACAGATCGCGCTGGACCGGCACCAGCACCTCATCAATCCGTGGCATCAGTTCGACGGCCCGTGCCATGCCAATGACGGCATTCAGCTCATCGACGTCGCCGTAGGCTTCGACGCGCGGATTGTCCTTGGCTACGCGGCCACCGCCAAACAATCCGGTGTCGCCCTTGTCACCCGTGCGAGTGTAGATCTTGAAAGACATGACCGGAAAGTAGCGACCTCTGGCCGAATCGACGTGTTCCTCGGGTCGCGACGTTGGATCTGGCGGCCCCGGGCGGCGGTATCTCACCTGCGGCGGCGTACCCTACGTCATTTCCCTGCGGCGCCTACGTCACACGACGTATTCATCCCATCGGGCGGCGGAACGAGACTGGGGGAGGTTCCCCTTCTCCCCGAGCGCGAGGCGCCGCCGATGACGTTGACCGACCCACACCCGACCCTTCCCGATACGTCGCACTGGCCCTCCCGTCGCTGTCGGGGCGTGGCGCGCGCCGCCGCGCGACTCCGAGTGCCAACAGCATTGCTCCTCCTGGTTCGACCCGTGGCTGCGGCGCGGCTCACATGTCTGGTCCCGTTGCTGTTGTCCGGCTGTATCTCGTACACCGTAGGGCAGGGCGCCGAGACGACGCCGCAGGGCGAGCGCTCAGTCAGTTCGAGCCTCAACCTCGTGCCCGGGACGCTCAGCAAGAGCGACAGCAGTGCGTCAACACGGCGCCCATCCGTCGACACCGACCTGCGCTTCGGCGTGGACGACCGGACGGATGTCGGGTTCCGCATTGCCACCTACAGTGGGTTCATGTTGACCTGGAAGCGGCAGCTGACGGCGCCC
The DNA here is from genome assembly GCA_038215035.1 of Gemmatimonadales bacterium. Lineage (GTDB taxonomy): Bacteria > Gemmatimonadota > Gemmatimonadetes > Gemmatimonadales > Gemmatimonadaceae > JACMLX01. Next base: position 21,793 of record JBBQRH010000008.1, read on the forward strand.
GACAGCTCCAAGTTCATCGAGAACCGGGCGCGCACGGCGCTCATGCTCGGCGGTGGTCTGGTCAACGCCGGCGAGCACGCTGGGTTCGAGGCAACCCTGATCTCGTCGAGCAAGTGGAGCGCCGCCGGACAGTGGTACGGCGCTGTCAGGGCGATTCAGGTCTTTCCCATCACCAACTCTGCCCGAAGCGATGACCCGGTGATCGGTCTGTCCGTCGGGCACCTGTTCGGTGATCGCAACAAGAGCATGGGTCCGGAAATCGGCGTCTACTACGACCGGTCGACACTTGGCCTGAATACGAAACGGATTCTGGTGATTCCGTCGTTCGTGGTGCGAGGGCAATCGTTGCCCTGGTTCGGTCGCCAGGGCTTCGGGAGGAGACACTGATACCGACACGACGCAGCGGTGCAGCCACCAGTCTCCGGCCGAGTGGGGGCATCGGCACATCGAAGTCGCCGGCCAGCAGCATGCAGTGCACGCAGCCATCGGCTGCGTTCGCGACGCGACGCGACGCGTCGTGGAAGTCCGGTCCGATCGCGGAGGCGACGGACCAACGGTCGTTCGTCGCCCTCCAGGTGGGGGAGAACTGCGCGGAGCAGAATCATGCCGGTAGTTGGTGTCACGATTCAGTCGGCGTGGTGGCCGACCCGATGCGGACCATCCGCCGGCCCCCTCACGCATTGCCATTCCGTCCCGGTGGCGGCCCGTTGATTGACAGTGGCTGACGCGACTCTTTCCGAATCGGCAGCCAGCCTCGCCTCACGCCCGAGATTTGTTTCTGCGCACGGAGGGGTTTCGGTCAGTGCCGAAATCGGTGAGTTTTATCAGATCATGACCAACGATATGAAAGACATCACCATCATCGGCGCCGGACCGACGGGACTTTACGCGTTGTTCTACGCGGGCATGCGCGGCGTCTCGGCGCAGGTGATCGACGCGCTGCCGCAGGTGGGTGGGCAGCTGGCGGCGTTGTATCCCGAAAAGCTGATCTTTGACGTCGCCGGATTTCCGCGGGTGCTGTCGAAGGATCTGGTGACGGGGCTGAACGATCAGGCCGCGCAGTTCGGGAATCCGCTGCATCTGAACCGGACGGTGACTGGACTGGACGAAGTGGATGGCCATTTCGTGGTGCGCACCAACGATGGCGACTTTCCGACGCGCGCGGTGGTCATCGCCGGCGGCATTGGCGCCTTCTCGCCGCGCAAGTTGCCGCAGACGGCGACACATCCCTGGTACGGGAAGGGAATTGACGACGTGGTGCTGGACCCGGCACGCTACACCAACAAGCGGGTGCTGATCGTCGGTGGCGGGGACAGTGCATTCGACTGGGCGCAGCAGCTGCGTCCACGGGCGGCACACGTGACGCTGATTCATCGCAGCGATCGCTTCCGCGCGCATCAGGCCACGGTAGACGACGTCCAGGCGGCGGCAGCCCGCGGTGACAAGACCGATGTGCTCACCTTTCACGAGATCCACGACGTCTTGTCGGCTGAGGGATCGGTGGTGTCGGGCGCCGTGATCCGCGCCACGAAGGACAAGTCGACGCGCACCATTGACGTGGACGTGATTCTGCCGATGCTCGGTTTTGTCAGCGACATGGGGGCGCTGGCCGAGTGGGGGCTGACCCTCGAGAAGGACGAAATCATCGTCACGTCGCAGATGGAGGCTGGTCGCGCGGGCATTTACGCGGCGGGCGACATCACGACGTACCCCGGAAAGCTGAAGCTGATTTCAGTGGGCTTTGGCGAAGCGGCGACGGCGGTGAATCAGGCCGTGCACTGGATTTACCCGGACAAGAAAGTGAGTCCGGGGCATTCGTCGAACCTGGCGATTTTCGGGCAGACGGCGGACTGAGATTGCTGCTGCTGAGCGAAAGATTGGTGCGCGGCGGGCCGTGACGCCAACTGCGGTATCGTGTCGTTCTGCACGTCGCAGCGGGGTGCGTTATGTGAGAGCAACGGCACCAGTACTAACAGCGATGTCACACAGAGACGCAGAGACGCAGAGACACAGAGGTGCGCGCGGCAGACTGGGGTCGCGTCAAAGTGCTGGTGCTTCTGGAAAGGCAACTGCTGTTGGAAGCATCGCGCTTTTCTTTCACCAAAATCGTACGCACCAGCGCATGCTGTTCCAATCTCTCGTCGGTACCTCTGCGTCTCTGCGTCTCTGTGTGATGCAGTTCCAGTTGCAGTTTGCTTTTCACTGATTGCCGTCTGCTGCCATCGCTGATCCCGCGTGCTGTTGCCGTTCGATCTGACTCTTCGACGGCGCTCGCCCAATGGCGCGTCAGGACGTCCGCGACTCGAGTGCTTCGATGCGTGCGCGGAGTTGACGGACGTCGTCGGCGAGCCCAGAGAGCGACGCGGGTGGTGTGGATGCCAGCGGCGTGGGCGCGGTGTGCTGGGTCGTGACTGAGGGCGCGGCACGGCGCAGTACCGCTGGAGGCGTCGTCGCCGCGCCACCTCCGGCGAGACGAAACACCCGCCGCCCGAAGCCGCTGAGCCAGACGGCGCCGAACAGCCGCTCGCTGATCGACCGCCGGAACGGGCTGCTCGAGAGCACGGCGATGGCCAATGCGGTGGCGAGAAGCGAGGCGTAGAAGGCGACCGTCGCCACCCTGCCGTCAAATGACACGTTGCCGCCTACGCGCACCTTCCGGACCATCCCGATCAGCGTTACCCCCTGCCAGATCAGGAGCCCGGTCGAGACAATCACGAGTCTGTGGCGCCGCTTTACGAGCGCGACGTCGGTGGCGCGCCGGTCGCGCTCTTCGTCGCGTTCTGCCAGCGTCAGGCCGAGCAGTCGCTGCACCTCTTCGACCGTGTAACCTGTCGCACGGAGGCGACGCACCTCGCGTAAGCTGCTCAGCATGCCGGTCCATGCGGTGGCGGCGATCACAATTGCGATGGTGAAGAGATTTCCATTGCCGTTGCGCACGATCATCGCCGAACCCACGGCGAACACAAGCACCGAGACCACTGTGCGGGTTGCGGCACTGCTCAACTCCGGGGCGAGTAACCGCATCGCCACGGGAATGTCAGGCGTGGCGAGTTGTGTGGCGTCCAACGCTTCAACCACCGCTTCGGCATTCGGAAACCGGTCGTCGGCCTCCTTGGCGCAACACCGATCGACCACATCGCAGAGTGCCGACGGCAGATCACTACGAAGTGACGCCAGCGGCGGGATCGTTTCGGTGAGCTGTTTCACCAGAATTCGTTGCGTGCTCTCGCCGGTGACCGCGGTGCGACCGGTCATCGTAAACCAGGCAACCAGGCCGAGTGAGTAGAGGTCGGAACGGCCATCGATTGCATCCCCGGCGGCCTGCTCTGGGCTCATGTACTCCGGCGTACCCACGACTTCGCCGATGCGTGTCAGGCCCGGCCGGTTGGTGACTGGCGTGATGGCGCGCGCGATTCCAAAGTCCATCACCAGTGCGCGACCGGTGGCGCGCTCGATCATGATGTTGTCTGGCTTGATGTCGCGATGCACCACGCCGCGCCCATGCGCATACGCCAGCGCGTACGACACGTCCTGCAGCAGGCGCACCGCGTCGCGCCGCGAGAGCGGACCATCGCGTGCTACGCGCGCCGCGACCGATTCACCTTCCACATACCCCATGGCAAAGGCGAGCACGCCATCGCCGTCCTCGATGGCGAAGACCGGGACGATGTTCGGATGCGAGAAGCCGGCGGCGAGACGCGTTTCGCGGAGGAACCGTTCACGCAGATCGGATTCCGCGGCGAACTCGGGCGGCAACACCTTGAGTGCGACCGGTCGGTCGAGGCGCCGATCGCGCGCGAGGTACACCGTGCCCATGCCGCCGCGGCCCAGCTCCCGCTCGATCAGGTAGCGGTCGCCGAGTGTGCGACTGAGGGCCGAGAGATCATCGCTCATGTCCTGCCCGACTCCGGCTGAAATGAAACCTCAGGCGACCCGCGGATCGCTGCGCTTGTAGGCCAGATCGGTCAGCAGGTTGACCAGCACGAACACCACGCTCAAGAAAAGCACCGTGCCCTGGATGGCCGGAAGATCGCGGCGCGAGATGGCATTGACCACGTACCGGCCAAGGCCTGGCCAGCCGAAGACGGTCTCGGTCAGGATGCTCCCGGTGAGGTAACTCCCGACGTCGAGGCCGAGGACCGTGACCACTGGAATCAATGCGGTCCGAAGCCCATGGCGCAGGACGACGGCGCGGTTCGAAAGCCCCTTGGCCCGCGCGGTCCGGACGTGATCACTCGACATCGCGTCGAGCATGCTGGTGCGGGTGACGCGCGCCAGATACGCGATGCTCCTCGACCCCAGCGTGAGCGCCGGCAGGATCAGCACCAGGCCACCACCGTAGCCACTCGGTGGCAACCACTTGAGTGTCAGTGCGAACAGCAGGATCAGCAGCAGCCCGACCCAGAACACAGGAAAGCTGATGCCCAGATAGGTTGCGCCCATCAGCACGCGATCAAAGGTACCGGCCGGCTTGAGCGCCGTCAGCACGCCAATGCCAACGCCGAGCACGATCGCGATCGTCATCGCCGCGAGCGCCAGTTGTGCGGTCTTTGGAAACCGTTCGCGAATATCCTGCATGATCGGCCGACCGGTGATGTAGCTCCGCCCAAGATCTCCTCGAATCACCCCGCCAGCGTACGCCGCGAACTGGGTTGCGATGGGTTGGTCGAGTTTCAGCTCGGCGCGGAGCCGCGCGATCGTGACGCTGTCCGCTCGCTCGCCGACCATCTGCTGCACCGGGTCGCCGGGCGCGACATAGAGTAACAGGAAGACGGCGATCAGCACGCCGACCAGCGTAGGAATCGCCAGCAGCAGGCGACGTGCGAGAAACGTCACGGTGTACTGCGATCGATTCGTGCGCCGATCATGCGTTGCCCGTTGAAGATCGTCGGAGCGGTCCAGTTCCTGAGCCACGGCTGGACCGCGTACAGCTCATTGTAGAACAGCAGAAACACCATCGGTGCCTCCGCGAAGGCAATGCTGTCGGCGCGTGTGTAGAGCACGGTGCGGGCCGTCACGTTCGTCTCGCGTCGGGATGCCGTCACCACCGAATCAAACGCGGCATTCCTGAAAAAGCTGACGTTGCCGCCGACGCCTGCATTTGCTGAGTGGAGCAGCGGATACAGAAAGTTCTCGGCGTCCGGGTAGTCGGCGTACCAGTCCTTCAGCACCAGATCCGCCTCACCCTTGCGCGCGGCCTCGCGCATGCTGGCACTCTCGCGCTGCACCAGTTCGGCGGTGATCCCCGCTTCCTTCAGGTAGCCCTGAATGGCCTGTGCCACTCGCGATTGCGTGGCATCCTGCGAGCACCAGAGCTTGACCGTGATCCCCTTGGGGAACCCCGCGTCGGCGAGGAGCTGCTTTGCCTTCACCACATCGTGTGCGTACGGTGCCCGCGTGCTGTCGAAGCCATCCAGCGCCGGCGGGATGATGCCTGCCGCCAGTTGCCCGCGGCCGCCAAGTAGCTGCGTCAGAATCGCCTTGGTATCGATGGCGTGATTGATCGCACGTCGCACGCGGATGTCGGCCAAGGGCCCGCGCGTCGTGTTCATCGCCACGTACCAGAGGCGCAACACGGGGGCGGCCTGCAGCAGCGACTTCTTTTCGTCGGTCTGCTCCCATTGCCGCGTCTCAGCCTCTGGGATGTAGAGCAGGTCGACGTTACCGGCTTCGAACTCCGCCACCGCCGTGCTGGCGTCGGGAATGATCCGGGCGATCAGCGTGTCCTCGAGCGGCTTGGTGCCCCAGTACTGCTCATTGCGGACGAAACGCACGAAGTCATCGTGCTTCCACTCGGCCAGTTTCCACGGGCCGGTGCCGATCGGCCGCTCGCCGAAATCCGCACCAATGGTGCTCGGCACGATGGACGCCACCGGCATCGCGAGCAGTTTCGGAAAGATCGCGAACGGTTCTGCCAGTGTGATCTCGATCGTGCTGTCGTTCTCGACCCGCAGACCGCGCAACGCGGTGGCTTTGCCGGCGGCGAACTCCTTCGCTCCCGCGATCGGGAAGAGTGGCCAGCCGCGGCCACCGCGCGTGGCCGGATCGAGCACACGGGTGAAGCTGGCGACCACCTGCTGCGCCGTGAACGGCGTGCCGTCATGGAACTTCACGTTCCGCCGCAGGGTGAATCGCCAGATGAGGCCATCGTCAGACACCGTCCAGGACGACGCCAGCGCCGGCTCCACCTGCGCGTCGGGGGAGAAGCGCGTGAGCCCTTCGAAGACGTATCCCACCGCGCGGCCGGTGGGCACGTCGGTGGAGAGCGCCGGGTCGAACGACCGTGGGTCGTACGTGTCCCGGCTGTCGACGATCGTGCTGCGCTGCGGTGCAGCATCGCCGCTGGCGCAGGCGGCGAGCAGCGTGAGCGTGGCGGCGAAGAGCGAGAGGGCGCGGAAGCGACGCATCGCGAGCGGGATGGAGGGAACGGACGGCGGCCGGACGTGGCGGCGCAAAGGTGAGCTAACCCGTTGTCAGGAAAGCGCGTACGTCGTTGACACCGGGGCCCATGAGCGTGAACTTACGCGTCGTTCATACGGGGTGCCAACCGTTTTCGTCGCGCGCAGCCGCGCGGCACCGTCATTCGTTCCCTCGGTCTGCACACTGCCGCATCGATCGTCCTTCGTTTCCCACCAGCTCCGGACCGAGGCGCGCCTGTTGTCGCGGTGCCTGCGCCTCGTCGCGGTGTGTCTCGGGATCGGTGCTGTGCCGATGGCGCTGCAGGCTCAGCGCGACGCGTGTGATCCAGCTGAGCTCGAAGTCCGCTCGCTGGTCTTTACCGGCAATCGTGCCTTCAGCAATAGTCAGCTTGCCGCAGTCATCGCGTTGACGGCGTCCGACGTGTCGAGTCGCGTGGCCCTCATCGGCGGCGTCTTCGGCGTCAGGCGGTGCGGGAATCCGGGCCTGGTGGCCATCGATCGGGCACGTCTCGTGATCTACTACCGGCGGCGCGGCTTTCCGGACGTGGCGGTGGACACTGTCGTGCAGCGAGCCCCGCGCCTGATGGATCTCCGCTTCGTGATTCGCGAGGGACGCGCGACCACCATCGACAGTCTGCGTGTCGTGGGAACCGAACGCGTGGCAGACGCCGAACGGCTCGTCCGGAACCTGCCCAGCGCGCGCGGCGCGCCGTTCGACCAGTATTTGTTGGAGCAGACGCGCGACACCCTGCGTCGACGGCTGGCGGACGTCGGCTTCCCCTTCGCGCAGGTCCTGCTGGCGACCGACGTGATGCGCGGGGCCGACGCGGACAGTACGCAACGCACTGCCGTGGTTGAGTTCTCGGTGCAGACCGGACCGATGGTCATGATTCGCGACGTCATCGTGCAGGCGGTCCCGCGCGACGGACATACGCAGGAGATTCCGTCGACGGTGGTGAAACGGTTGGTCGGCCTGCGTGCCGGACAGCGGTACGAGCAGAGCGATGTCGAACGTGCGACGCGGGCGCTTTACCAGACCGACGCCTACCAGCAGGTGCGCATCGAGCCGCGACTCTCCGATTCGCTCTCGTCCACCGCCGATACCACCCGCGTCGATGTGGTGGTGAACGTCGCTGAACGCTTCATGCACAGTCGGACGCTCAGCGCTGGATTCGGCACGCTCGATTGTTTCCGCACGCAGCTTCAGTATACGGATCGCAATCTCTTCGGTCGCGCGCGCCGTCTGGAAATGACCGGTCGCCTGAGCAAGATCGGTATTGGTCGCCCGGTGGATTTCGAAGGCGGCGACGCGCTCTGTGGCGCGGTCGCCAATGGCCGGGACCCCTACAGTGATCGGCTCAACTACTACGTTGGCGCGACGTTGCGGCCCCCTGTTGGCCCTGGCGGGCTGCGCATTCCGGAGCTGACACTCTATTCCGAAGTGCGCGGTGAATTTCAGGCATATCGACGTACGACACCGATCGGCGCGATCGCCAGCGTGACGCTGCGCGCTGCGCAACGGCTGCCGGTGACGCTGGCCTATGACCTGAGCTTCGGTAAAACGGAGGCGCAGCCAGCGTTGTTCTGCTCGGTGCTGAACCGCTGCGCGCCGGAAGACCGCCGGGTGTTCGAGACCACGCGACGACTGGCCGTGATCGGGGCCAACTTCACGCGCGACCGGACCGACGATCCGATCAATCCGCGACACGGCAGTTTCACGCGACTGGCGATCCGTCATGCGTCGCCATTCACGCTGTCGGATTCGGCGTTCAAGTTCAGTAGCGCCGTCCTCGATGCCAGCCGGTTCTGGGGACTCGGATTGGGTACGACGCTCGCCGTTCGCATGCAGCTCGGGGCGGTGTTCGGCAGCAGCGATCGGCTCGTTCCACCGCAGGAGCGCCTGTACGCCGGTGGACCGACCACCGTCCGCGGATTCCGGCAGAACGAACTCGGCCCCGTCGCGTATGTCGTCAATCCCGACTCGGCGACCCAACCGTTCATTCGCCGACAGAATGGCGACGGGACCTTTGGCTTTGAGGTGAATCCGGCCGTGCAGCCGTTTCGGATCGTGCCCGTGGGCGGCAATACTGTGGCCGTGGGCAATGTGGAGCTGCGCCTTCGCAGTCCGTTTCTGCCGACGTTGCTGCAGTGGACGTTGTTCGCCGACTTCGGGCAGGTCTGGAGCCGTGGAGGCAACGACGCCAGCTTGCGCAACAGTTCACTGCGCACGACGCCCGGCATCGGCGCACGCATCTTCTCCCCGATCGGCGTCATCCGCCTCGACTTCGGCTACAACAACTATCCGCCGCGGTCGGGCGCTGCGTACTTCAACGAATTGCCCCGCGCCGACGGCACGCAGGCGCTGCTGTGTGTGAGTCCCGGCAACAACATCGGTGCGGAGGAGATCACCGAGGTGGTCGGCAGCGGCTCCGATCGCCGCGAGATCAAGCGTATCGTGCAGGCACCGTACGACAGTTGTCTGGGGTCGTATTCGCCACGCCGGAACCGCGGTGCGCTCGGCCCGTTCACCTTCTTCTTCGCGATCGGGCAGGCGTTCTGACCCGATGATTCGCCGCCGACGACTGGTGCTGGCCGCTGGCCTCATCACCGTGGTGCTGATGGCACTGGCGGCGGTGGGATCCGTGGTGGTGCTCACCAGCACGGATCTCGGTCGTGGCTGGGTGCAGCAGTTGGCCACACGGCAGATTGCGCCGGTGGTGAAGGGACGGCTGCACCTGGGCCGAATCAGTGGCCCGATGCTGACTGGCATCACGATCGATTCGATCGAGATCGCCGACAGCGCCGGCGTGGTGATGCTGTCGGCGGGCCGTACCACGATGCAATGGGATCCGAGAGACTTCCTCGATCGCCGGATTCTGATTCAGCGGCTGATCACCGACAACGTGCTGATCCAGATCATCAAATACAAGGACGGCGACTGGAACTACAAGCACATCTTTCCGAGCAGGAAGGGGCCGGCGACGCCACGAACCAAAGGCAGCTTCGGCGAGTTCATCGTCCTCGACTCGGTCTCGTTGACGCGCGGTCGCTTTGTTCTCACGATGCCGTGGAGTCCGGCGGACTCGCTGAAGGGCGTTCGGCGCGACAGCTCGATCGCCTTCAATCTGGCGCGCACGAATGCACAGATCCGTCGCAGCCCTCGTGGGCTGGTGCGCACCTGGCGCTGGGAGGAGGGGAACCTCGAACTCTCGCATGTGCGGATGGCTCACCCCGACACCGCCGGCCGACTGTTTCGCGTGACGGACCTCGGCATGTCCGAATTCGATCCCCCCTTCCGCTTTGACCGACTGCGTGGCGACTTTCGCTGGCAGGGTGATTCGATCTGGATGCAGATTCCGCATTTTCAGCTGCCGGGATCGACGGGCACTGCGATCGGCAAGCTCACCTGGGGCAGCGACCTGCCCGTCCGCTACGACATCGCCATCAAGGGCGAGAAGGTCGCCATGAAGGATATCGCCTGGCTGACGGAGACCTTCCCGTCGCAGGGCGGTGGCTCGATGGATCTGGTGATTCGCAACGATCCCTCGAATTTGAATGTGTTGCGGTACGCCATTGCCAACATGGACGTCCGCAGCCATGACTCGCGGCTGCGCGGCAGGATGACCTGGGGCGTCGGTGGGCCGGTAGTGACGCTGACCGATGTCGAGATGCGTGCCGATCCGCTCGATTTCGCGTTGTTGCGTCAGTTCAACGGCATTCCCTTCCCGTATCCGTGGCGGGGACAATTCACCGGCACGGTGAAGGCACGCGGTGGACCCCTGCACCGATTCGACGTCGATGATATCCGTTTCGCCTTCCGCGATGCCAACGCTCCTGGCGCCACCAGCGCGGGACGAGGACGAGGACAGGTGGACATTCTCTACCCCGCGTTCACACGCTTCCGGGGGTTTCTCCTCGACATCGAACGCGCCGACCTGCGCACACCGAGGTTTCTCAACCCCGAGTTTGCGCGATTGAACGGCTTCGTTCGTGGTACCACCGTGCTCGACTCGCTCTGGTATGACGTCCGTCTGAGCAGCATGGACGTCTGGCACGACGATGGTACCGGTGCGCCGCTGTCGCATGTGACTGGCGGTGGCCGCGTGAAACTGGAGCCCAAGTATGTCCTGTACGACATGCAGCTCAACGCTGATCCGCTATCGCTCACGATGCTCGGGAACTCGTATGCGATGATGCCGCTGCGTGGGACGATGACCGGTCCGATCACGGTGAAGGGCACGATTGCAGCGCTGGAGGTGTCGGGACAGTTGACCGGGGCCGCCGGAACGTTCAATGGCAGCGGGATCGTCGATATCGAACCAGCGGGGTATGCACTCCGCGGTCAGGCGGCATTCGACCGTCTCGACCTGCGCTCGGCATTCGATCGTTCGACCATGCCGGTCACCACGCTGAACGGCCGCGTGGACGTCGACGTACGCGGCGATTCGATGGCAAACCTCGACGGTCGCATGGCACTCGCCCTCGGTCGATCCCGTGTCGACGCTTTGCGCATTGACGAGGGGACCGGGCGGTTCGTGTTTCGCGATGGTGTGGCGACCGTTGACTCGCTGAGCATTCTGTCGTCGTCACTGACCCTCGCCGCTCGAGGTGGTATCGGTCTCCGTGCCGATCGCACCGATTCGCTGCTGTTGCGGGTGACGGCCGACTCCCTTGGCGGATTGCGGCCATGGCTCAGCAAGGCCCCGGTCGATGCGCCTGACTCCCTCGGCGGAACGCTCGCGTTTCGCGGGCGGCTGGCCGGCCACCTGGATTCACTCGCGGTGCGGACCACGCTGTCCGGTCGCGACCTGCTTTTTGGCACGTCGAGCTCGGCCCTCGCCAACCTCACGGCCACGGGATTCTGGGTCCGTGGGGTACCCAGCGGCGACATCGTGCTGGAAGCAGACAGCGTGACGGCCGGCGCGGTGCGCTTCAACACTGTTTCCGCCAAGGGGCAATTCACTTCGGCGCGCGATGGTGCGATCTCGCTGGACGCACGTGCGGACAGTGGTGTGCAGGTCGGATTGGCCGCCCGGTTGCGCGGTGCTGGCGATTCGCTGGTCGCCACGATCAGTTCACTGTTCGCGTCAGGGCCGAACACGCGCTGGTCGTTGCTGCGCCCGAGTACCGTCGTGCAGACGGCTGGCGTGACGAGCCTCGATTCGCTCGTGCTCGGTGACACCGGTGTCGCGCGCGTGCGATTGTTCGCACGAGTGCCCCAACGCGACAGTATCGCCATCACGATGGATGCGGGACAGATCCCGCTGCGGGACATTGCCTGGCTTACCCGCCGAGACCGCACCTTTACCGGCATTCTCGACGCGCGCTTGCAGGTTGGTGGCACGCGCGATCTGCCGACCGCGTCGCTGACGGCGCGCGCCAACGGTGTTCTGGTTGGATCGACCGCCATCGGCGATGCCGTCATCGACGGCACCTATGCGGACAGCACGTTCCGCACCAACATCTCGCTGAGTGAGCGGAACCGGGCCAACACGCTGCTCTCGGCGAAGTTGGCGTTGCCGGTGACGGCCACGCTCAACGGATTCCCGGCACTCAAGCGCGATGGCGCGTTGTCCGGCTCGCTGGCCTTGCGGAACACGCCGCTGGCACTGTTCGAGGCCGCGACTTCCGCCGTTTCTGATGCGAGTGGCACGCTCTCCGGCGAACTGCAGTTGCGAGGCAGCGTTCGTGAGCCACGCCTGGATGGTACCGTCTCGATGGTCAACGGCGCCAGCTTCGTCACGCCGCTCGGTGTGCGACTGATCGGGATGGACGGCGAACTGCGTTTCGCCGGCGACAATCTCACGCTTCCCCGCCTGACCGTCAGTGGCGCCGGCTCGCGTGGTGGTTCGGCAATCCTCAGTGGTCGTATCGGATTTGCTTCACTCGACGATCCCTCGTTCGATCTCGCGATTCAGGCGACCAACCTTCGCATTCTCGATCGCCCGCGGATCGCGACACTGCAGGTGTCAACCGACGCGGCAGGGCTGAAGATCCGCGGCTCGCAACGCGGGTCGGTCCTTACCGGAAGTGTCACGATCCCGACCGGTGACATCACCATTCCCGAACTCGGCGTCGCAAAGAATCTCGTCTCGATCGATGACCCGGAGTTCTACACGCTGATCGATACGACGACGTCACAGGGGCGTTCGCTGCTGGCGTCAGCACCGTCGCCGCTGCTCAAGAACCTCGAAGTGCGCGATGTGCGGCTCTTCATGGGCAACGACGTCTGGCTGCGTTCGGCGGAGGCAAACATCAAGCTTGCCGGCGACGTGGGGGTGACCCTTGGACGTGGCCGCCAGGACTCGAGCCGAGTGCAACTCGCCCTCGATGGCACTCTGCTCGCCGAACGCGGCACCTACCGGCTCAATCTCGGTTTTGGCGCGGTGCAGCGGACGTTCGAACTCGAGCGCGGAACACTCAAGTTCTTCGGCGAGCCGGAACTGAACCCCACCCTCGATATTCAGGCCGTGAACATCGTGCGGCAATACACGCGGCAGGATCGCGACATTCCCGTCCGCATCACGATTGGCGGTACGTTGGTGGCGCCGACGCTCAAGCTGGGCAGCGCCGACCCGACGCTCGCGCTGTCCGAATCCGATGCCATCAGCTACCTCTTCACCGGACGACCCAGCTTTGCCGTGACCACCGCAGCGGACCAGTACTCATCGCAGACCGCCAGCGTGCTGTTGCCGACGCTCGGCAGCTACTTCGGCGATCGCGTGGCGCGTGCACTGGGTGTCGACCAGTTCCAGATCGAGACCGCCGGCGGCGTCAGCGGGCAGCAGTTCGGGGCCTCGTCCGTCCTGGCCAGCACGCGACTGGGTGGCGGGGTGCAACTTGGCAGCCGAACGTTTGTGCGCGCCACCGTCGGGCTGTGCCAGCTCTTCGGTGCCAGTCAGATCAGCACCAACCAGCCGCTCGTGAACTCGATCGGTGCCAAGCTCGAATACCGTTTCAGTCAATGGGTTTCTGCGTCAGTTGGCCTTGAACCACCGACGAACGTGCTGCAGTGCAACAACAATGTGAACGCCCGCAACTTCGTGCCAACGCCGCAACAGTTCGGGCTCGACATCACGCGCAAGTGGGAGTACTGACCGCGTGACGCTCGAGACACCTCTGCCGCTGGTGGGACCGAGCGTGACCATGCGGGCGCTGGCCGCGCGTGCCGAGGAACTGCGGCGCGACGTGACGCGCCCAGTACTGCTGGTCGGTGCACGAGGGCTCGGCAAGCAATTTCTGGCCGAGCGAATTCAGCGGGCATCCTCGCTGGCGGCGCAGCCGTTCCTCACGCTCGATGCGCGGAGTGCGACCGATGCCACGCTCCGGCGCCTGCTCGATGACGCGCCTACGGGATCGACGGTGCTCGTGAGGCATGTCGACAGGCTCTCGCCGGCTGCGCAGGGTCTGCTCGATCAGCGCACGAGCGACCGGGGCCGTATCGCGCGATTGATGGCAACGACCACGGGTGACATCGTGGCCCGCGTCACCGCGGGGCAGTTCGTGGAGTCACTTTACTATCGCCTGCATGCGTGGCCGATGCTGCTGCCCGCTCTTGGCGATCGGGACGCGAACGACCTGCTGGCGCTGGCGACCGCGGTGCTCCACCAGACTGCCGATGCGGACACCGATCTGCCGCTCTCCCTCGAGCCTGCCGCCGCCGTGCGCTTGCGCCAGCACACCTGGCCAGACAACCTCCGTGAGCTGGAGGCCACGATGGCACTGGCACAATTGCGTGCACGGGGAGCGCCGGCGGTTGGCGTTGCGCATCTGTCGCTGCAGGCCAGCGATACGACGGTGCCTGAGGCTGATGCACCGCTGTCGACGGTCGAACGCTGGCACCTCGTGCGCGCCATGGCCCTGTTCAAGGGAAACAAGACGCGTGCGGCGCTCAGTGTCGGTATCAGCCGTATGACGCTCATCAGCAAGCTGAAAACTTTCGGTGACGAGAACGTGCCATGACCGACACCAACCGCCGTGCGACGCCGGGAGTGCACACATGACCAGTTCGATTGTCGGACACGCCTTCGTGCGCAGTGCGATTGCGCCACTGTTTGCCGAGCCGCGGGTCTCGTCGGCGCAGGTGTCGCAACGCCTGGCAGGCCATCCGGTCTATGTGCTGGAGTCACGTGACGATCACTGGCACCGTATCCGAGGCATGGACGACTACGAGGGGTGGATGCACGATGGTTACTTCATGCGTCTGGTGGATGAAGCCCCGGTGATTGCGACCACGTCGCCTGACTTCGCACTCACGTATGTGCCGCGGGTGTCGATGGGTGTGATTGCGCGCAGCGAGCGGCATGGACTGCGTGCGCTGCCGCTGGGCGCGTGGCTCGATCTTGACGAGGAGATCGTCGATGGAGAGACGGTGCCATTGAACGAGATGGAGGAGCATTTCGCCACCGCGCCGGATGCGATCGCGCAATCGGCCGTCGAGTGGTTTGAAGGCACGTCGTATCAGTGGGGCGGCATCACGCCCTGGGGTGCCGACTGCAGCGGCTTCGTGCAAACCATTTTCGGCGTCCACGGCGTGCAGTTGCCTCGTGACGCGCACCAGCAGGCGCTCTGTGGCGAGCCGGTCTCACGCACGGAGCTGCAGCCCGCTGATCTACTCTTCTTCTCCGACCGGCCGGACCAACGGATCACGCATGTCGGCGTGGCGCTGGCGGGTGATCGACTGGCCCACATCGCAATCGGCCGCGGCGGCTTTGCGCTGGAGTGGCTTGGGGATCAGGATGACGATTACGTCGCAGCGCTGAGCGCGCGATTCGTGACGGCGCGACGCGTGGCCTAGGAGACCAACCCGGCCGGGGCTGCAGGCGCGAGTGGCAGCGCGGTATCGAGGACCTGGTTCACATGCAGCGCGGTCCGCGTGGCTTCCATGTCATCGACCGCGACGATCATGGTGAAGATTCCCGGCTGATCCAGCGGGAG
The DNA here is from genome assembly GCA_038215035.1 of Gemmatimonadales bacterium. Taxonomy (GTDB): domain Bacteria; phylum Gemmatimonadota; class Gemmatimonadetes; order Gemmatimonadales; family Gemmatimonadaceae; genus JACMLX01. The sequence goes on from JBBQRH010000008.1 coordinate 37,149, forward strand.
ATCGACCACCGCCAGCAGCGGGACGTCAATGCCGTCTGCGCCCTCGGGAGGTGACCCGACCAACAGCTCGCCGCGAGACGACCAGAGCATGTCACCCAACGGATTGACCCATTCGAGGCTGACCCCGTGTGGCCCCTCGTCTTCAGCCACTGCCTTGAGGCGCACCACGAAGGTCGCGCGTGGGTGCACCGACGGCAGCTGCCCGACGTGGAGGGCATCAAAGACCCCGAGGATATTCAGCTTCCCTTCTTGCGACACGTTGGCAGCGTCAGCGAACAGCGCGAATTGAACATGCATGGACGCATGGTACCTACCGCCCGCCTGCTCCGGAAGGCGTTCCCGGCAGGGCTAGATTCCCACTGATGTCAGCCCCCGTCGCGTCAGTCGCCGTCGCATCACCACCGCTCGCCGTTGTCGCGCCGCCGGCCCGGCCAGGCTTCGGCACCATCGACATGCTGCTGCTGCTGATGGCGGCGCTGTGGGGCGCGAACTTTTTCGCGGTGCAGTATGGCACGGCACACATGCCTGGTCTCGCCTTCAATACCTCGCGCATGGCCCTCGGCGCGGTCGTGATGCTGGTGCTGACCCTGCTGGTGGTGCGCGACTCGTGGCCATCGCGCGCCGATACCCTGCGCATGCTTGGCTATGGCGTCATCGGCAACGGTATCTATCAGTACCTGTTCGTGATGGGCCTGTCACGCGCCCGCGGGGGGTCGGCATCGTTGATCCTCGCGGCATCGCCTGCGGCACTGGCACTGCTCGGCTGGGTCACCAAGACGGAGAAGATGAGCCGCTTCCTCGTTGCTGGCGTCACGATGTCGGTGATCGGTGTGTCGATGGTGATGCTTGGCGACAACGTCAGCCAAGGTCACGGCGGCAGCTGGATCGGTAGTCTGTATCTGGCCCTGGCCGTGATCACCTGGGCGACCTATGCCACGCTGCTCCGCCCACTCACGCAGCGCGTGAATGGTTTGCAACTCACATTGATCACGCTGCTCGGTGGGCTGGTGCCGCTGCTGGTCCTGACCGGCGGAGACATGCTCGCGACGGAGTGGCGGTCACTGTCGTGGCGCACCTGGGCCGCGATGGCATACGCCGGGCTGGGAGCAATCGTCATCGCCTACGTCATTTACTACTATGGGTTGAAGAAGCTCGGCGCGACACGCACCTCCCTCTACGCCAACCTGCAACCGTTCGTCGCGATTCTGGTGGCGTGGCAGTTTCAGAATGACCGTCCCACCATCTGGCAACTCATGGGATTCCTCTGTATCACCGGTGGTTTGCTCCTCGCGCGACGCGCGGCATGACCGTCCTCGTACTGTTCGATATCGACGGGACGATGCTGCTTGCACATGGTGCAGGCCGCCGAAGCGTGCATCAGGCGATGGTGGACGTGTATGGCGCGACGGGACCACAACATCACCCCTTCGACGGCAAGACCGACCCGCAGATCGTGCGCGAGCTCGGCACCATGGCGGGGATCGAAGAGGAGATCATCCATGCACGGATGGCCGCCGTGCTCGAGCGATACTATCACTACCTCGAGGTGGACATCTCGGCAGCGCCAGACAGCGTGGAGTTGCTGCCCGGGGTGCACGAACTGCTCGATACCCTCGAAGCGCGTTCGGATGTGATGCTTGGCCTGCTGACTGGCAACATCGAGGCGGGCGCCGCACTCAAGCTGCGCGCAGTCGATATCGCGTTCGAACGGTTTGTCGTCGGCGCCTACGGCTCCGATGCGCCCGTCCGTCCAGCGCTGCCGGCCATCGCGCAGGCGCGCGCCGCGGCACGGCTTGGCCGTGAGCTCGCCGGCGCGCAGATCGTCATCATCGGTGACACCCCGAATGATCTGACCTGTGGTCGCGCGATCGGGGCCCGCGCGATCGGCGTCGAGACCGGACGGTTCAAGGCGGCCGATTTGCGGCAGCATGATCCACTCGCCGTCTTCGAGAATCTGTTGGATACCAGCGCGGTGGTGACCGCGATCATGAGCGTCGCCGCCGAGCGCGCCGCGTGATGCTCGCAGGCGACGGAGTGCTCCCGGCGCGCCTGCAGGGTGCGTGGCATGACCGGACACTCGACCACGATGCCGCAGTTCAACTGGATGCCGGCTTTCTCCGCATTGCGTACGACACCGCCGATCCGGTCGTGATCGAGCTGCCGGTGCGGGATCTGCTTGGAGCGACGCTGCAGGACGGAGTCCTGTCGCTCTCGGTCAAGATCGGCGGCACGCTGCGTCTCTCCGGCTCGTCGCATCTCGATGGCCTCCGAAACCGTCTCGAGGCGGCGGTGTGCGTGTTCCCGGCGCAGACGCTGTCGTTGCGCGGCTTTGGGTCGGAGCGGAGTTCACCCGGGTCCGATCATGATCTGTGGTTCGAGGCGCTGCTTACCGCACGGCGGCTGGCGGAGGAAAGTCGCACGGTCGAGACGCAGCGGCGCGCCTTCGATACCACCCGGCTCATTCGTCACGCGCAGACAACTCGCGTTGGCTGGGCCGACGCCCGGTTCGAGGGAGCGGCTGATCGCCGAGCACTGGTGGCGGAGCTGGAAGAGCTGGCGGCGCCGTACTCTCACGCGCTCCGACAACTCGAGCATGCGGCACTCCGCCTGCGGCAGGCGACGCCTGATTCTCAGTTCGAGACCTGGCGACGGTGGACGGTCACGGTGCAGCGCGCGTTCCAGGCGGCTGACGACGTCTGGACGGCGACCATCCCCGCGCTCTGTGACTCCAGAGGTTCAAAGGGTGCGCTCTGGCGGCGCCTGCTGCGTCGGCCTGGATCAGGCCAATGATCCGAGGCATCGGGCTCGATCTGGCCGACATCGACCGGATTTCGAGGCTGCTCGGTCGGCATCCGGAGCGGGCCCGACGGCGGCTCTTTACCGAGGGCGAGCGCAGTTACTGTGACCGTCGCGGCGAGCCGGCGCGCCATTTCGCCGCCCGGTTTGCCGCGAAAGAGGCGGCCTACAAGGCGCTGGCGGGGACCGAGGAGGCTCGGCATATCCACTGGCAGGACATCGAGGTGACGAACTCCCCCCTCGACGGGCGCCCGACTCTCCGCTTTCATGGCGCGGCGGCGAAACGTGCGGCTGAGTTAGGCGTCTCAGTGATACATGTGACGCTGACGCACTCGGACCATGTGGCAGCGGCGGTCGTCGTGCTCGAGTCCGCTGGTGTGTGAGCAGTACGGTAATCCAAAGCAGATCGTTCGGCATTCAAGGGCACTGCACTGGCCGAGGTCGGAGGTGCGAGTTATTGTTCTAGAGTGTTCCTGAGAACCATTCTCAACTAGGTTGAATCGTGAGTTCCTTGCCGCTCCCCGTGGTCAATCAGCTCGCTGCAGGTGCCACACCGGCTCCGGTGGCGTGCCGCTTGGGTGAGTGCCTGAAGGGAGCCTCAGCGACGGTGGTATCGCTGGGGTGCGGTGAGAATGAGGCGTGTCGGCTTCGCGAACTCGGACTGATGGAAGGCGCGAGCATCAACGTCATCGATGCCCGCCAGTGTATGCTTCTGGACGTGCGCGGTTCGCGGCTGGCCTTGAGCCCCGCCATCACCGCCGGCATCACCGTCCTTCCGACGCGCTGAGCGCATCGCGGTTTACACCGCACTGAAAATCGGTGTCCATCTCCTTCGCTCCCCACTCCGGCGCCGGTGTGCCCGTCGAGGCGAGTCAGCGTCGGATACGCGTGGCCCTCGTGGGCAATCCGAATACCGGCAAGAGCACGCTGTTCAACGCACTCACCGGGATGCGTCAGCGCGTCGGCAACTTCGCCGGTGTGACGGTGGAGCGCGTGGAAGGCGCGATGCGCGGTCCGCATGGCGAACAGGTGACGATCGTCGACGTCCCCGGCTGCTACGGGCTGTCGCCGGCGAGCCCCGATGAGGAGATCGCGCTTGGCGTGATGCGGGGGACACACGGCGAGCCGATTCCTGACGTGGTCGTGGTGGTCGCAGATGCACTCCATCTCGAGCGCAATCTGTATCTGGTGAGTCAGGTGCTCGAACTCGGGCTGCCGACCATCATTGCACTGAATCAGATCGATGCGGCGGCAGATGCTGGTGTTGAAGTCGATGCGATCGCATTGATCCATGAACTCGGGGCGCCAGTCATCCCGACGATCGCCACGCGCGGCGAAGGACTGGACGTGCTGCGCAAGGCCATGGTCTCGGTGCTCGACCTCCCGCTGCCGGTGCGCCCCTTTTCGCTCGCCCCTGAGATTCGCGATGCGCTTGCCCCGCTGACGGAATTGCTGACGGAGCGTGGTGCCAGGGCGCACTTCGCGGAGCATGATGCCTTGCGATTGCTGGCCGTGCCGAAGCTCGAAGCATGGTACGGTGCATCGCGCGATGTACTTGCACCAATGGTGGATGAAGCGCGGATTGCCGTTGCCGCAGCGGGGGCCAATCCCCGCAGCCTGGAGGCAGAGCTTCGCTACGGCTGGAGCGGTGGGGTCGTCTCGCGCACGGTGGTCAATCACAACATCGGTGCCAGGACAAGAAGCGACCGGATCGATGCGGTGGTTCTGCACCGCGTGTGGGGACCGGTGCTGTTCGTCGCGGTCATGGCCCTCGTGTTCCAGGCAATCTTCACCTGGGCGCAACCGCTCATGACCGGCGTTGAATGGCTGGTGTCGCAACTCGGAGACGCGGTAGGATCGCTGATGCCAGAGGGTGACCTGCGCGGCCTGCTGGTGGACGGCGTGATCGGTGGCGTGGGCAGCGTACTGGTGTTCCTCCCGCAGATCGCCATGCTCTTCCTGTTCATCGGCGTGCTCGAGGACAGCGGCTACATGGCGCGGGCGGCGTATCTGATGGATCGCCTGATGCGACGGGTCGGGCTGCACGGCAAGAGTTTCATCCCGATGATCAGCGGCTTCGCGTGCGCGGTGCCTGCCATCATGGCGACGAGAACGATCGAGGAACCCAAGGATCGATTGGCGACGATCATGGTCGTTCCGCTGATGAGTTGCTCGGCCCGGTTGCCCGTCTACACGCTGTTGATCGGCGCCTTCGTGCCGCCGGTGGCGATCCTCGGCGGTCTGTTCAGCCTCCAGGGCGTCACCATGCTGTTCATGTATGCCCTCGGCACGGTGACGGCGCTGGTGGTGGCAGCTTTCTTCAAGAGCACCCTGCTGCGCGGCCCAGTGAGGCCGATGATCCTCGAGATGCCGGCTTACCGACTGCCGAATCTCCGCACGTTGCTGCAGAATGTCTGGCATCGCGCCCAGATGTTTCTTCGACGCGCCGGCACGGTGATTCTCAGCTGCAGCGTGATCTTGTGGGCGCTCGCCACCTATCCAAAGACGGAGGTGGCACCCGATGTGTCCGCCGCGGCGGCGCATGAGATCCAGCTCGAGCATTCGGCCCTGGGACACATCGGAAAGGTGATCGAGCCTCTCGTGCGTCCGCTCGGCTACGACTGGAAGATCGGCGTGTCGATTGCAGCCAGTTTTGCGGCGCGGGAAGTCTTCGTGAGCACGATGGGGACGATCTATGGCGTTGGCGAAGCGGATGAGACGTCGGTGGCGTTGCGCCAGCGATTGCGCTCGGAGGTCAATCCGTCAACGGGCGGTTTGCAGTATTCGCCACTGGTCGCGCTTGGGCTGATGGTCTTCTATGTGTATGCCTTGATGTGCATCAGTACGGTGGCGGTCACAGTCCGTGAGGCTGGTGGCGGGCGGATCGGCTGGCGCTGGGCGGTTATCCAGTTTGGTTACATGCTCGGCCTGGCGTACACTGCGGCGTTGGCGGTGTACCAGGGTGGACGCCTGCTCGGTTTCCACTAGAGACCCCTGCCGGAAGTCCGTCGCGCAGTCGCCACTCGTGTGCCGAGTCCCGGCGAGGTACCACACGAGCTTCGGTCAAAGGCCCACCAGGAGGTAGCACATGGCAGAAAAGATGATCATCGGCGCGATCGTCCTCGCAGCTACCACCTACATCGCTGCCAAGGTGTGGCGCGCGATCGCCGCGGCCCGCGCGCCGAAGGGCGCCGGGTGTGACTCAGGGTGTGGCTGCGAGCCGGTATCGGCCGGTAGCCCAACCAAGCGCTGATCGACGCCCGCTTCAGTCGGCACGCGGTGACGCCGGCCGCTGTGCGGCACGCAAATCCCAGCTGGTGCGATCAGCGTACGCGCGTCCAGAGCAAAAGCGAGCAGTCCTCTCCCTGGCCCGTGTACTGCGCCGGTGTACTCGACGTATAGAGTTCGAGTGCGGCGATGTCCTGCGGTGGCACGGTGCTGAGCGCGAAGCGAAATCCGCTGTTCGGCGACGTCGCATGTTGCCCGTCGATCCACACGCCGAGGGCTCGGCAGCGCGAGATGTTGATTTCGGCGCCACTGCCACCACCGGTTCGCACACCATTCAGACCATTGAACCAGTCGTTGAGGCTGAATGGCACACCCCCCGGGAAGAATGCAATGTCCCGGAACTGGCCGCCGCCGCGCTTCTTCCGTTGCTCGAATGCAGGGCGCCAGGGCTCACCCGGGTACGAATCCTTCACCTCGACTTCTGCCAGTCGCTGACCGGCTTCGCCGAGGGTGACACGCACGGAGAACGCTGGCGCCCCCCCGATCTTGAAGCGTGCATTTCGGGGTTCGAATCCGATCTTCCGCACCGTGATGTTCACGGCCGTGTCGGCTACCAGGCTGATGGTCGCAATGCCCGCCGAATCGGTACGAACCGAATCGCCCGTCAGGAAGAACGTGACCATGGCATCGGGCACCGGCCGTCCCGACTTGTCCCGCACATCGATGCGGAAGGTGCGGTCTTTTCCGGCGGTCGCGTCCTGCGCCGCGGCGGTGCGGCAAGTGAGACTGAACAGGACTGCGGCCAGCAACACTGGAATGACCCTGCGTGTCGAGCGGAGCATTGGAGATCCGTGGATGGAATCGGCTGACGAGGTCCTATCGGTTTCGCGTCCAGACGAGCAGGGAGCAATCCTCGAGCGCGGGGTCGCTGTACTGCGACTGCTGCTGCGCCATGCGGAACAACTCGATCGCGGCGATATCCGTCGCCGTCAGCTGCATCAGTGCCAGGCTCGATGACAAGCCTGGTGCAGTCACGTGCATCCCATCGATCCAGATGCCCAGCCGCGGACACCGATTCACGCGCAGCCCGCGAGAGGACATCTGGGCGCCGGGGATTCCCGTGAACCACTCGTCCAGGATCATCGGAGGGGGACGCCCGGCAAAGTAGCTCCGGTCCCGGAACGATCCGCTGCTGCGACGGCGTCGGTCTTCGTACGCGCGTCGCCACGGTTCTCCCGGATAGTCGGCAGTCACAGAAACTTCCGGCAGTCGGGCTCCGAGCTGACCAAGCGTGACTCGCACGATGAAGGACGGCGCAGAGCCGATAGGGAAGCGAGCCGCGCGCGGTTCAAAGCCGATCTTTCGCACTGAGATGGTCATCGTGCTGTCGGCTTCGATCGTCGCAGTCGCCACACCCGCCGAATCGGTGGAGGCCGTGTCGGACCGCGGCAGGAATTCGATTCGGGCCCCACCCAGCGCGTGGCCGTCACGGTCGCGGACTTCGACCCGAACCTGACGAGGCGCCAGCTGTCCCATGACGGTGGTGGCCGACCAAGCCGAAGCTGCCGCCACGAGCATCCCTGTCGCGAACGCGCGAGCGGGCGTCCGAAGCGCTGCTGACTGGGTGACCGACGGGAGGGGCATATTCAGTAACATGTGGGTCGAATCTGCTGCGGGCCATATGGCAGACCAGATTCAGGAGGTGATCATTCCCGGGATCGTCGCACTCGATGTCGTCGCCAGATCGAGCGTGGCCCACCGATCGTGCTCCGCATGGAAGAGGCCAGCCCGGGCGATCATCGCGGCGTTATCCGTCGCTATCCGTGGAGATGGGGCGAAGACCGACACGCCGTGTCCTACCCGCTCTTCAACGGCGCGGACGAGTGCCTGGTTGCAGGCGACTCCACCGCCGAGCACGACCGTGGTATGGCCGGTCGCCCGGATAGCTCTGAGAACCTTCTCCGCCAACGTTTCGGTGAGCGAGTCCTGAAAACCGCGCGCGATGTGGCTCCTGTCGCACTCGATGTCGTCCGATGCCTTTACCGCCAGCATCACGGCAGTTTTCAGCCCGCTGAACGACACATCATAAAAGTCACTATCACCCAGGCTCTGGTCGCGACGCAGCATCGGCCGAGTGAAGCGAAACCGTGTCGGGTCGCCCTCTCGGGCAAGGACTTCGAGGTGACGCCCACCGGGGTAGGGGAGGCCGAGCAGTTTGGCCGCCTTGTCGAACGCTTCGCCGGCCGCATCGTCTCTGGTTGCGCCGAGCAGCTGATATCGGCCCCATGCTCGCACGTCGATCAGCATGGTGTGGCCGCCGCTGACGAGCAGCGCGATGAATGGAGGGACAGCCTGGCGCTGCTCGAGACTGGTCCCGAAGAGGTGCCCTTCCAGATGGTGCACTCCCACCAGTGGCACGCCCGTCGCGAGCGAGAGTCCTTTGGCGGCGGCGACGCCCACGAGCAGGGCTCCCACCAGACCCGGGGCATGCGTGACCGCGATTGCGTCGAGCTCCGCGAGGGTCGTTCCGGCGTCGGCGAGCGCCTGATCGATCACTGGGATGATCGATGTCAGGTGTTGGCGGCTCGCGATCTCCGGTACCACGCCGCCAAAGATGCGGTGCACATCCTGCGACAGAATGACAAGCGACTCGAGCGTGACGTCGTTGCCCGAGCCGCTCAGGACCGCCGCTGATGTCTCATCGCAGCTGGTTTCTATGCCAAGGACACGCACGTGGCTACGTGCCTGCGTCCTTCAGGAGCTGGGCGATCAGGGCACGATTTGGCGCCGAGTTCCAGTCGGCGGCGGCGATCACCTTTTTCCGGATGCTACCGTCCGCGGCAATGATGAACGTCTCTGGTACGCCCGTGGTCTGGTAGGCGGCCTGAATGGACTGAGTCGAATCGTGCAGGACTTCGAAGGTGAGATTGAAGTCCTTCAGGAACTTTCGGATCTCGTCTGCCTTGCCCGGGTCGTCGATGCTGACCGCCACGACATGGAGTCCCTTCGGCCCCATCTCCTTGTGGAGCGCCTCGATACTTGGCATCTCCGTCCGGCATGGGCCGCACCACGTGGCCCAGATGTTCAGCAGCACGACCTTGCCCTTGTAGTCGGCCAGCGTCTTCGACTTCACCGGGCCTTCGATCGTTGCGCCACCGAAGGTTGGAGCCTGCGAGCCGACGTCCACCCCGACCAGCTCGTCTTTCAGCTGGTACGAGCCGAACCAGAGTGCACCACCGAGGACGGCCACGATCGCGCCGACTACCCGCCATTGCTCACCGGCGGTCACGCCGCCTCCATCAGGCAGAGGTTGCGGAGGGCGCCGACTTCGGCTTTCGGGTCAGCCGCGCTGAAGATTGCATTACCCGCGACGAAAGTGGTGGCGCCGGCCAGATAGCAGTCGCGGATCGTGTCGCGCGCAACACCGCCATCCACCTCGAGGTGCGCCGTGCTGCCGACGTGGTCGAGCAATTGGCGGGCGCGGCGGATCTTGTCGAGTGAGTGCGGAATGAACTTCTGGCCACCGAACCCCGGATTCACCGACATGATCAGCAGCAGGTCGAGAACGCTGGCCACCTCGCGCACGGTGTCGAGCGATGTGCTGGGGTTCATCGTGACACCCGCCGTACAGCCGACCTCCTTGATGCGCATCAGCTGTCGGTGCAGGTGTGGCGCCGTCTCGACGTGGATCGTGAGGCCATTGGCCCCCGCCTTTGCAAAACTGTCGAAGTACTTCTCCGGTTCGACAGTCATGAGGTGCACATCGAGCGGCAAGCTTGTCAGTTTGCGCACCGTCTCGATCACCTTGACGCCAAAGCTGAGATTCGGTACGAAGACTCCGTCCATCACGTCGACGTGCAACCAGTCGGCGCCGGCCGCCTCGATCATGGCCAATTCATCGGCCATGCGGGCGAAATCAACGGAGAGCAACGAAGGGGCGATGCGGACAGTCATCCCTCAAGATATCACGCACCGGGCTGCTCGGGCCCTGTGTGGTGCAATGCGGGCCAGGGAACCTCTGCAGCAGCCGGACGGGCCAGCCGAATTGCGCTCGGATTCTCTACGGGACGGTGCTGTCGCGCGGTGCGATCGGCCGGGAAACCGTCAGGGTGATGACGGCGGCGGGCGACACCGGTGAGTTGGCGGCCGGTCGCTGGGCGCTGATGAAGCCGTCCGGCTGTGTAGCTGTGGAATCGGTCCGGGTGGGGGCGGCGGTGAGTCCGAGCTGTCCGATCAGCGCCAGCGCGTCATCGAGCGACAGCCCGATCAGCGACGGAACGCCGATCGCATTCGGGCCAGCGCTGATCGTCAGGCGCACCGACGCCGGTTGCGCAATGGTGACGCCGCCGCGCGGCGCGGTGGCAATGACTTCGCCACGCGCTCGTTTGTCGAGCAGCTCCGTGACGTCGTCCGGTGTCTCGAAGCCGGCGTCCTCGAGTGCCTTGGCCGCAGCGGCGCGCGACATCCCGACAACGTTCGGCACCGTTCCCCGCTTGACGCCCAGTGACACGTCGAGGACGACGTCATTCCCCTTTTGGGCCTTGATGCCTGGCGCAGGTGTCTGGCCGAGCACTGATCCCTTTGGTGCCGTGGGGTGATGAAGTTCGTCGCCTGTCTTGACGGCGAAGCCGGCAGCGGTGAGTCGTGCGCCGGCATCACTATAGAGCAGGCCAACCACGTTGGGCACTGCGGATTCCCCTCGGATCAAGGTCTGCGGCAGCAGCCAGAGAGCCACGACCACGAAGCCAAGCAGAAATCCGCCGATGGCGGTGCTGGCGATCGGACGTTGCGCCGCAAGGTCACGCAGCCTGCCGAATCGCCGGGCGCCCGTGTTCACCGTCGGGGTCATCGAATACGGCGGAGCCGCGCGGCGAACGCGCCATCAACGCCGTGCACATGTGGGAGTACGCGGAGGAATCCGTTGTCGAGCACTGCGTCGGGGACCACGCCGCTGGCTGGTGGTTCGAGCACGAAGGCATCATCCTCGGCGAGAAACTCGTTCACCACGGCATCGTTCTCTTCCCGCTCGAGCGAACAGGTGCTGTAGATGAGCAGGCCCCCCGGTTTGACACAGCTGCTGGCGGCGGCCAGAATGTCGCGCTGCAATACCGGGAGCAGCGCGATGTCGCTCACGCGCAGACGCCAGCGCGCATCGGGGTGCCGGCGAAATGTCCCGGTCCCAGTGCACGGCACGTCGACCAGAATCGCGTCGACCGGCTCGAGTGTCGGGGCAGTGGCGTCCATCTCACGCACATCGACGTCGGTGACGTGCATCCGATCGAGGTTGGCGTGCAATCGCTGGAGCCGATTTGCGGATCGGTCACTCGCAATCACGCGGACACCGGCCTGCAGGAGTGCGAGGGTCTTTCCACCGGGCGCGGCGCAGAGATCGGCGGCGGTGTGGCCGCGCGGGATGTTGGCGTACTGCACCACCAGCGCACTGCCGGCATCCTGCACCCAGAGCTGACCGTGCTGGAACGCGCCAAGTTGTGTCAGTGCCGCGCCAGGCGGCAGCTGGAGCCCATCGTCGAAGAGTGGTGTCGGGATCGTCTCGACGCCGCGCTCGTGCAGGATCGCTTGCAATGCGTTCCGCGTGATGCCAAACGGTCGCACGATGATCGGTGCTTCACTGTTGTTGTGGGTCGTGAGTTGCACCGCGGCCTCCTTGCCCCACGCGGCCACCCAGCGCTCGAGCAACCAGCGCGGATGACTGGTGCGTACGGCCAGCCGCTCGGTCAGATCATGGTTCCGGTCGAGCGCGGCTGCAGCGCCGTCGGGGGTTGCGACCGCGGGCAGGTCACGTTCCCGATCGATGCGACGCAACACGGCATTCACCAGCTTGCTGGCGCCGATGCCATGCCGGCGCTTGGACAGTTCGACGGTCTGTGCGATCGCGGCGTACGCCGGAACGCTGCCCATCGAGAGCAGCTGATACGTACCGAGTCGCAGGAGGTCGCCGAGGTCGGCGTCGAGTCGCGCCAAGCCACCGGTGATGCGTGGGGCCAGAATCGCGTCGATCCATCCGCGCGAGCGCAGCAGTCCGTACACGAGTTCCTGCACCCATCGACGATCTCGCGGATCGAGCGCGGTGGTCACGCGCTCGAACGCGGCATCGAGCAGTGTCCCGCCCCGCAACGCCGCGAGAATCTCGGCCGCTGCGATGCGTGATTCCGTGATCAACGTGTTGCGACCGGCCGGTGGCGCAGCGAGCGTCACGGGCACCTCACTGGCGGAATCCCTCGTCATACGCTGCAAGGTAGCTCCGCGTGGCGGCGACAGCGTCGTCGAGCCAGATCCCGCGCAGAACGGCCACACCCGAGGCCCCAGCCTTCGCCATGTGATGGACTCGCTCCGGCGTCATGCCACCCACCGCAATCACCGGGCACCCTTCGGCGGCATCGACCACGGCCTTCACGAATTGCACGGCGTCAGGCGGAGGATACGCCGCTCCACCGGCGGTTCCGGCGACGAGAAAGGTGGCGTCGCTCTGTGCCGTCATCCAGGCGTCAGCGGTGGCATGCACGCTCGCGCCCAGCACCAGATGCGGGGCAATACGACGTGCATCGGCGATCGTCAGTGAACGCGAGGTCAGCTGCGCGCCGGTCACACCGGCCGCCATCGCGATATCGACGCGGTCATTGATCAGCACCCAGCTCCCGGTCGTCTCGCCAATCACCCGTAGCTCGAGCGCCAGTTCGAGGAGGCGGAGTGGTGTGGTCTCGACACATCGCAGATGAATCGCGACGCGAGCGTGACAGGCCCGCATCACGGCAGTGGCGGACGCCACGAATCCCGGATCGGCGAGGATCACATCGTTCGTGAGCGCATGCAGCGTTGGAACCGTGGAGTGCCTCATGTCACGGATTCGCTGTTCATGCCGAACACATCGCCGACAGCAACGCCTCGACCCGCAGCCCAGTCGCGAACGCTCTGGCGTCGCTTGCCAGAGGGGTGGACCTCGCTGATGCGTGCGGTACCTTCGCCGCAGGCAACGAGCATCCCCTCTTCATCGAGCGCAAGCACCGTTCCGGGAACATCGACCTGGGTGTGCATCGCAGACGCCCGAACGCCGAAACACTTCACCTCGAGGCCGCGAAGTGTGGTGAACGCGCCGGGCCGGGGATCATATGCGCGCACGATATTCGCGACATCCTGCGCGGTGGCGCGCCAGGCGATCCGTGCATCCTCGCGTTCGATCTTGGGCGCGAAAGTTGCCTGCGCGTGATCCTGCTCGGTTTCGACGAGGAGCTCGAGCTCCATCAGCGCGAGCGCCTCGATGAGCGCCTGTGCACCAACTTCCGATAGGCGATTCCGAAGCTCTCCTCCCGTCTCATCGTCGAGTATCGGTACGCGCGCGCTGTAGAGACTCGGACCGGCGTCCATGGCGAGCACCATGCGCATGATCGTCACGCCCGTCTCGGTGTGCCCGCGTCGGATCGCGGTTTCAATCGGCGCCGCACCACGCAGGGCCGGCAGCAGTGACGCATGAATGTTGATCGTACCGCGCGGCGGCTGTTCGATCACCGCGACGGGCAGAATGTGCCCATAGGCGACGACGACGTTGAGGTCTGGCCCGAGTGCGGTGAGCTCCGCGAGGAACGCATCACCTCGTGGCCGCTCGGGCTGCAGCACCGGCAGCCCTTCCCGCAGTGCCACCACTTTCACGGGTGGTGGTGTCAGAATGCGCGTGCGACCCACGGGTCGGTCCGGCTGCGTGACCACGCCGACGACGTCGAAGCCTTCGCCGAGCAACGCCTCGAGCGGCGGAACGGCAAAGTCGGGAGTGCCCCAGTAGAGGATGCGCACGGGGTGAGGCTCGGTGGCGTGTCAGCGAACGTCGCTGCGGTGATCGCCGCCGGCTTCGTCGTCGAGCGCCTCGTCCTCGGCCTGCAACCGCGCGATGACGTCGGGTGTCAGTCGGCGAATCAATTCCGGATATTGGTCCTTCTCTTCGTCCCACTCCCGGAGTGCCTGACGACGCTTGAGGATCGAGAGGTGATCGAGAAACAGCTTGCCGTGCAGATGGTCGATCTCATGCTGCAGGCACGTGCCGAACAACTCTGTACCGTCAAGCGCGATCGGCTTCATGTCGACGTCGAGCGCCTGCACGATGACCCTGCCCGCGCGCTCGACATCGAAATGAATGTCGGGAATGGAGAGACACCCCTCCTCACGCTTGCTCTTGCCGCTCCGCATCGTGATGACGGGATTGATGAGCGCGATCGGGTTCTGGTCGATGTCGACGACCGCGATGCGCTCGCTGCGGCCAACCTGTGGCGCAGCGAGCCCGATCCCCTTGGCGGCGTACATCGTGTCGAACATATCGGTCACGAGCTGACGCAACTCTGGCGTCATCTGCTGCACGATCTGGGTCTCGCGACGGAGAATCGGGCTGCCGAGCACGTGAATGTCGAGCAACGCCATCAGGCGACCTTGTCCGCGCTGGAGCTGGTGCCAGTGCTGGATGAGATCTTGGCAACGCGACCACGCTCGATGATCAGGCGTGACTCGCCGCTCTTGATGGTGACTTCATCCTCGGGGCTTGCCGTGGCGCCGCTCTTGATGTGCTGCACGTCACCAATCAGGCCGCCGGCCGTGACGATACGGTCACCCTTCTTCAGCTCGAGGATGGCCATCTCGTGCTTCTTCCGCTGCTGTTGCTGCGGGCGGATGAGCAGGAAATAGAAGATCGCAAAGATGCCGCCGTACATGAGCAGCGGGGCGACGAGGGCCTGGCCGCCAGGCAGCTGGAGGATCGCGAGGGAGGCGAATGGCAGTGAGGTCATGAGTCGCTTGAGGTCTTGGTGTGGTAGCGGGAAAGCCAATCCTGGCTCCACCCGTCGAAGGACCCGTTGCGGAGCGCGGTTCGCGCGTCTCGCATCAGGGTGATGAGGAAAGATACGTTGTGCAGGGAGAGCAGCCGCAGGCCGAGCATCTCTTCGCTGACGAAGAGGTGGCGGAGGTAGGCGCGGTCGTACTGGGTGCAGCAGGGGCAGGGACAGCCCTCGACGAGGGGGCGCCGGTCGAGGCGGAAGCTCGACTTCCGGATCTGGACCTTGCCGTCATGCGTGAAGGCGGTGCCGTTGCGGCCCATGCGGGTGGGGGCCACGCAGTCAAAGAGGTCGACACCACGACGGACCGCCTCGACGAGATCGTCGGGAAACCCGACGCCCATCATGTAGCGGGGGACGGTGCGCGGGATGACCGGGTCGACGACCTCGAGCGTGGCGTACATGTCGGGTTTGGACTCTCCGACGGAGAGGCCACCGATGGCGATGCCGTCCCAGTCGCCGCGGTCCAGGATGCCGCGGGCGGAGGCGACGCGGAGGGCGGGGTGGACGCCGCCCTGGATGATGGGGAAGAGGGACTGCCGCGGCGGAATGATGTCAGTGGCGGCGTCGTGGGTTGCCATTGGGGGGGCGCCGGCCGGAACTTCGAACTGGGGGGGGGCCCCCCGACCTTCGCGGCTGATCCGGTCGAATTCCACCCGACACCGTTCCAGCCACCGCAGGCTCCGTTCCATCGCCGCCTGACTCGCCGCATACTCCGCCTGCCCCGCAATCAGCTCGTCGAGCTGCATGATCACGTCGGCGCCGATGTTCCGCTCGATCCGCATCACCGTTTCCGGGGTGTAGTTGTGCTTCGAGCCATCGATGTGACTCTGAAACACCACCCCCTCCTCGCTGACCTTGCGCAGCCCGGAGAGTGAAAACACCTGAAAGCCGCCCGAGTCGGTGAGCATCGGGCCATTCCAGCGCGTAAAGGCGTGCAACCCGCCCAGCGCGCGTACCATCATGTCGCCAGGCCGCAGGTACAGATGATACGCGTTCGAGAGAATCATCTGTCCGCCGGCGGCGGCGACTTCCTCGACGCTCAGCCCCTTGATCGTGCCGTGCGTGCCGACGGGCATGAACGCGGGCGTCTCCACCACACCGTGAGGCGTCGAGAACCAGCCGAGGCGTGCGCTGCCTGAGTCGTGAGACGTGCGAAACGAAAAGTCGGACATGAGGCAGGAGAGGGCGGGACGGCCGCGTCGTGTGAGCCAAAACACGAAAACTACTCGGTCCGGGTCGCGAGGCGGCCAATGCTCCTGATCCTCCCTGCGTCCTCCGCGCCCCCGCGTGAACTGCGGTGACCTCGCCACTGGTAGATCAGAGTGGCTCTGGCAACTGGGCCGACGCAACTCAGATGATCAGCATCGCATCACCATACGAATAAAATCGGTAGTCGGCTGCAATCGCCTCGCGGTACGCTCGCATCGTCAGCTCATACCCCGCCACTGCCGCCACCAGCATCACCAGCGTCGACTTCGGCAGATGAAAGTTCGTCAGCAGATGATCGACGAGCCTGGGCTGGTACGGCGGGTAGATGAAGATCCCGGTCTCTCCCTCGACGGCGCGGATGCTGCCCTCGGGCGACGCAGCGCTTTCGAGGGTGCGCATCGATGTCGTGCCAACGGCCCAGACGTCCCTACCGGCCGCCTTCACGCCATTGAGGGTCTCGGCCGTGGCTTCCGGCACCTGAAACCACTCCTCGTGCATCACATGCTCGCGCGGATCGTCGACGCTGATGGGGCGAAACGTGCCCGCACCGACGTGCAGCAGCACGTTGGCCCGGTAGATGCCCTTGGCCTCGAGTGCGGCCAGGATTTCCGGTGTGAAGTGCAGACCCGCCGTCGGTGCTGCGACGCTGCCGGCCTGCTGCGCGTAGACGGTCTGGTAGCGCTGTGCATCGTCGCTCGTATCGCTGCGGGTCATGTACGGCGGCAGCGGCACGTGGCCATACCGCTCAATCGCGTCGGCGGTGTTTGCAGTCGAGTGCAGCTTCACGAATTTCGTGCCGCGATCGGACGCGTCGAGCATCTCGATGCTGAAATCGTCGGCGATGGTCACCACCTTTCCCGCCTGCAGCTTGGCGCCCGGCTGGACCATCGCCTCCCACACGTCACGCCCAAGCGCCTTGAGCAGCAGTACTTCGGCGGGCGCTCCGCTAGGGCGCGTGCCGAGCAGCCTGGCACGGAAGACTTTCGTGGTATTCACCACCAGCGCATCACCTGCCGGAATGAACTCCACGATATCGCGGAACTGCCGGTGCTCGATGGTGCCGCTGGCGCGATGGATCACCAGCATTCGACTCCCGTCACGATTCGCCACTGGTTGTTGCGCGATCAGCGAGTCGGGCAGCGCAAAGGCGTAGTCGGAGACGCGTGTGCCGTCGGCGGTTCTCGGTGTACTCACAGGGGAGAATCTAGTGTAGCGTCGCCGAAGTGCCGTGGCGAAAGGTGGACGATGAATTCTGGCGCGAGCCAAGGCGCCACCCGGCGCGATAGCCACGGTATCGCAAGGCATTACAACGCGAACTCGCGCTACACGACGCGCCCTCCCCGGCCGCGAGACGTCAGCGACGCGACGCTCGCTCCGCGCGGCGCGAGTGCTTCCCGCGAAGCCCCCGAGGGAGCGATACGACTCCAACGGTGGAACAGCAACTGCTCAACGGCAACGGCGTACGGGCAACTGCTTAACGCAAGGATGCAAAGGCGCAGAGGCGCAAGGGACAGCAAATGCATGGGAACAGCAGATGCATGGGAACAGCAGATGTATGGGATCAGCAGATGTATGGGATCAGCAGGGGTATGGGAAGAGCAGAAACCCAGCCCTCCTGCCGTTGCGGTTACAAAATATCCTTGCTGAAGTCGCCGCTGATCCTCACGTCGCGCCGAGGCGGCTGGATCCAGCTGATGGCCCTTGCGTCTTCGCGCCCTCTGCGCCTTTGCGTCTTGCAGTTCACTCTTCGGTCGCGCTTCATCTGCTAGAGTGAGGCTGCAATCACAGCAGCGACGGCTGCGCCCCCGACGCATCACCGGGCGGGGTGTACCCGAAGTGCCGATACGCCGTCGGCGTCGCCACCCGCCCACGCGGCGTCCGCTGCAGAAATCCGTTCTGCACCAGAAACGGCTCGTACACCTCCTCGATCGTCCCCTCATCCTCGCCCACCGCGGCCGCGACCGTTTTCAATCCCACCGGTCCACCCTCGAACTTCTCGATGATCGCGCGCAGAATCCGCGCGTCCATGTCATCCAGTCCAAAAGCATCGACTTCCAGCAGCTCGAGCGCCGCGTCAGCCACCGCCTTGTCGATCACACCATTCGCCTTGACCTGCGCATAATCGCGCACGCGGCGCAGCAGCCGATTGGCCACACGTGGCGTCCCGCGCGCACGTCGTGCCAGCTCGTGCGCCCCATCCGGCGTGATCGAACAGCCCATGACGTACGCCGTCCGCTTCACCACCTGCTCGAGATCCGCCGTCGGGTAATAGTTCAGCCGCTGTTCGATCCCGAAGCGGGCGCGCATCGGTGCCGTCAGCATGCCAAGCCGCGTCGTCGCTCCGATCAGCGTGAACTTCTCCACCGGCATCGTGATTGTCTGTGCTTTCGGGCCATCCGAGAGTCGGATGTCGACGCGGAAATCCTCCATCGCAGGATACAGAAACTCTTCGATCACCGGACGCAGGCGATGGATCTCGTCGATGAAAAGAATGTCGCCTTCGCGCAGGTTGGTCAGCGTACCGACCAGATCGCCGGGCTTTTCCAGCGCCGGACCCGCCGTGGTGCGGATGTTGACGCCCATCTCGCGCGCAATCAGCTCGGCCAGCGTCGTCTTCCCCAGTCCGGGAGGGCCGAAGAAGAGTACGTGGTCCAGTGGCTCCTTCCGACTCTGCGCCGCATCGATATAGATGCGCAACGAGTCCTTCACCTTGGGCTGCCCGATGAACTCGGCCAGTTTCTGAGGCCGCAGCGAGAGTTCGACGAGCGAATCCTCGTCGATGGCCTCGGGGGTCGTGATTTCGGCGCGCGTCATGAGCCAAAGTGTACCCGAAGAAACACCGGAACGCCATTGCAGCCGCCAGCGCGGCAGGTTGCCGGTCTAGCGGGCTCCGATCCGCGCCAGTGCCGCGCGGACCAGCGCCGCTGTGCTTGCCTTTCCTTCACCCGCATCGAGTGCCGCACGGATCCCCGCCTCCGCCTCGGCCACGCCGTAGCCAAGTGACTGCAGCGCGCGAACGGCGTCGTCCACGCCAACACCGCCCGTGGTGACAACGGACGCGGAGCCGCGCTGCAGATCGTCCAGTTTGTCGGCCAAGTCGAGAATCAGTTGGTCGGCCTTCTTCTTGCCCAACCCCTTCACCTGCTGCAGCGTCGCCAGATCGCGCTCACGAATGGCGCGGACCAACCGCTCGGCACTGAGCGCAGACAGCATGTTGAGCGACAGCTGCGGCCCGAAACCCTTCGCGACCAGGAGACGCGTGAACACGTTGCGCTCGTAGGTCGTGCCGAAGCCGAACAGCTGCCAGCCATCCTCCTTCACCACCAGATGCGTGTGCAGGCGTACCTGCTCGCCAGCCTTGGGTAGCGACTCGAATGTGGAGAGTGGAATGGCGACGGCGTACCCCACGCCGCCCGAGGTCAGGATCTCGACCGCCGCCAGATCACGCTCGAGCAGCGTTCCCACCAGCAGCGTGATCATCGCTCCCGCCCCACGCCACTGAGCAGCGCGGTGGTGCGTGCTGCCAGCAGGCAGGTCAGCGCGGCCGCGACCCCGTCGGCGGCGTCATTCGGGCTGGGCACCGTCTTCAGTCGCAGCAACGTCTTGACCATGAACTGTACCTGTTCCTTGGTAGCGGCGCCGGTGCCAGTGATCGCCTTCTTGATCTCGGCCGGCGGATACTCGTGAATCGTGACTCCCGCACGGGCACCCGCCAGCAACAACACGCCGCGCGCATGGCCGAGGGTGACCGTCGTCCGCACGTTGCGCGCGTAGAAGATCGACTCCACCGCCAGTGCGTCGGGCTGGTGTCGCGCAATCAGGTCCGTCACGCCATCGAAAATCTCAGCCAGCCGCGATGCCAGTGCATCACGCGGTGAGGTGCGAAACACGCCGCACTCCACCAGCGTCGCACTGCCGCGGCCATCGCCGCGCACCACCCCGAAGCCGGTCACGGCCGTACCGGGATCAAGGCCAAGAACGAGCAGAGTGGCTCCCGCGACTCAGTCGTCGAGTGCCGAGGCGTCGATGTCGAAGTTCCCTTCGACATTCTGGATATCATCCAGATCCTCGAGCACATCGAGCAACTTCACCAGCGTCTTTGCATCGTCGCCGGTCACATGCACCGTGCTCTGCGGAATCCACTCGAGCTTGGCCTCGCTGATCTTCAGCCCCTTGGCCTCGAGCGCTTCCTTCACCGCATGCAGTTCGGCGGACTCGGTGGTGATCGCAAACGTTTCGTCCTCACGCGCGAAATCGCTCGCGCCCGCGTCGAGTGCCACTTCCATCATGGCGTCTTCGTCACCGGCCGCGGCGAGATAGATCCGACCCCGGCGGTCGAACATGAAGGCTACCGACCCGGACGTGCCCAGATTGCCGCCATTGCGCGTCAGCTTCGCACGAACGTCGGCCACGGTGCGCGTGGGGTTGTCGGTGAGCGCCTGAATCATCAGCGCCACACCGCCCGGCCCGTACGCCTCATAGGTGATCTCGGTGTACTCGACGCCTTCCAGTTCACCGGTGCCCTTCTTGATGGCGCGATCGATGTTCTCCTTCGGCATCGACTGGGCACGCGCCGCGTCGATCGCGGTGCGCAGCCGCGGATTGCCACCGGGATCTCCACCACCGCCCTTCGCCGCGACGGTGATCTCGCGAATCAACTTGGTGAAGATGGCGCCGCGCTTCGCGTCGGTCGCCGCCTTGGCATGCTTGATCGTTTTCCACTTACTGTGGCCAGCCATTGCTACTCCGTCGGATCTGCGTTTGGGGGAACGACCGCCAAAGATAAGCCTGTTACGACTCGATCAGGTCCTCGACGCGACCGGCACCCGGCTCGATGTACAGGTCGGTGAACGCACTTGGTGCGGCGCGATGCTTGAGGACATGGACTTCGAACGCCCCTGCCACGTCAGGCGCATCATCGTACAGCCCTTCCCGAAAGACACCCAGCACGACATCCGCCACACTGGCCGCCGTGCCGAGCATGCCGAAATCGTGGAGCACTGGCCGGGGCGGCGGCGTCTGCGTCCGGTCGGTACCCAGCGGCGCGGTCAGCAACAGGGCCACGCCCTGGTCGACGGCCACCCGCTTGGCGATGCGCACAACCTGCGCATGCGCTTCTGCGACCGGGTTCGGTGGTTGATCCAGACCGGCCAGGCCGTCGATGATGACGAGCGCCGGCAGTTCAGTGGCATCCAGCCGGTCGCTCAGGAGTGAGGGGGTGTGCGGCGCGCGCTCGACGGTAATCGGCAATCGTCTGAGCACATCGGCCGCGGACTTGAGCGCGTCTGCCCCGCCCGCCGGCAGGATCCCGGTCCGCATCGCAATCTGTGTTACACCGGACTCTGCCGTGACGAGTCGCTCCCAACACCGTTCCTCAGTCGACTCGTGCGTCAGGATCAGTACCGGGTACCCAGCCACGGCTGCACGAATCGCGATGCCGAGTACCAGTGCCGTCTTGCCTGCACCGGCGTCGCCACCGACGATCGTGAGCTCGGCACGGCGGAGGCCGCCAGCGAGGAGGCGGTCGAGGGATGGGTACCCAGTCGTGACGAGGTCGGGGGCCGGTATCGGGCGCGCGTCGGAGGCGAGGCGTTGCAGGACGCCCGAGAGGAATTCGCGGCTGGT
Organism: Gemmatimonadales bacterium; assembly: GCA_038215035.1. Lineage (GTDB taxonomy): Bacteria > Gemmatimonadota > Gemmatimonadetes > Gemmatimonadales > Gemmatimonadaceae > JACMLX01. Next base: position 58,841 of record JBBQRH010000008.1, read on the forward strand.
CGGCATCAGCGCATGGCGGCAAGAGAGGATCGGCGGAGCAGTCGCGCGAGCGTCGTCAGCTCCGCTCTCGCACTGTTGTTGAGCACGGCATCGGCGGCATCCCGGAGCGCGTCGATGGCGTCTGCCAGCTGAGAAGGCTCCTTGTCGGCGGCCAGATCGCAGGCGCGGGACGCGGCGAGCCCGACCTCGAATGGAAGCGACTGCGCCGCCAGCCAGCGCCGCGTCGCCTCCGCCCGAAGCAGAAGTGCGTCGGTATCGCTGAAGTCAGCCTCCCTCGGAAGTCGCGGCAGCGCCAGCCGCGCCACCATCCAGCAGGCGAGGACCGCAGTCCGCTCGCGCGAGTTGGGCAAGGCGGCCGACTGCGTCACCAGCGCCTTCAGGGGCGCGATGACCGAGGGCAGGAGCGAGGCAGTCCGATTCACGAGGCAAAGGTACCGCAGCGCGCGTTTTCCGCGATCATCGCGTCTGGCAGGGCCACCAGTCCCGCGATGGGGTAACTTGCTCGCATCATGACCCCTCCTGCGAAAGCCGTACTGTGGGTGGATGACGAGGCCGAAATGCTCGAGGCCCATCGCATCTTCCTGCAGGACAAAGGTTACGACGTCGAGATGGCCCGGAACTCCGAGGATGCGCTCGAGCTCCTGCGTCGTCGTCGATTCGACGTGCTCCTGCTTGATGAGCAGATGCCCGGCAAGCGCGGACTCGAGACCTGGCGCGACGTCCAGGCGATCGATCCGATGCTCCCGGTCGTCATGATCACCAAGAGCGAGGAGGACGGCACGCTGCGCGAGGCGCTCGGCGCGGCGGTGCACGATTACCTGGTCAAGCCGGTCAACCCACGGCAGGTGCTGACTGCGATCACGCGAATTCTCGACGGTACGCGCCTGCGGCAGCAGGCACTGGCGCGCGAGTTCGTCGAGCGCTTCCGCGCCTTCGAGCTGGAAGGGTACAGCAGCGACTGGCGCGGCTGGATCGAGCGGACGGCCGAAGTGACCCGCTGGGACGTGGCGCTGGATGAGGCGGGTGAAGGGGGGCTTCGCGAATCGCTGGTCGGGCTGTACCCAGCCATGCGCCGCGAGTTTGCGCACTTCATCCGGCGCCAGTATCCATCGTGGCTGAGCGATCTTCAGGGCGATCGTCCACCGCTCTCGATCGACATCGTTTCCGAACACGTTGCGCCGCTGCTGACGACGGAGAAGGCGGCGTGCTTCATCGTCGTCGACTGTCTCCGGCTCGACCAGTGGCTGGGGCTCGCGCCGCTGCTTGGGCAATGGTTCACGGAAGAACGCTCGCACTACTATTCCATTCTGCCGACGGCCACGCCCTACTCACGCAATGCGTTGTTCAGCGGCTTGTTTCCGGGCGAAATGGCCGGCATGCATCCCGACTGGTGGAAGGAACGCGAGGACGAGTCGCTCAACGCGCACGAGCGCCAGTTGCTCGAGCTGCAACTGAAGGAACTCGGCCACAACGTGCCCGTGCGCTATCACAAGATCAGCACCCCCCACGAGTCAGAAGAGCTGGAACGCAAGATTGCATCGGCGGTGGTTCCGGAGGGGGTGAGTGCCTTCGTGTTCAACTTCGTGGACCTGCTGACGCACAGTCGTTCCGACAACTCGGTGTTGCTGGAAGTGGCGAAGGATGAAGTCGCGCTCCGTCGCCTTACCAGGCAATGGTTCGAGCGCTCGTCGCTTTTTTCGGTGCTGAAGGAAGCGGCGCGCAAGAAGATCACCGTGATCCTCACCAGCGATCACGGGTCGATTCTCTGCCAGACGCCGGCCACGGTCTTCGCGCGCCGCGATGCAACGCACAATCTCCGCTACAAATTCGGCGAGGATCTGCGCGCCGAAAAACTCGAGCAGGCGCTGTTGTTCCCCAACGCCGACGCACTGCGCCTGCCGCGCCGCGGTCTTGGCAAGAACACGCTGCTGGCGGCGGGGGATTGCTACTTCGTATATCCGACCAAGCTCCGTGAGTACCAGGGGCGCTATCGTGGCGGATTCTTTCACGGCGGTGTCAGCCCCGAAGAGATGATCCTGCCCCTCGTACGCCTCGTGCCCCGCCGCTGACCGTGTATCGCCGACTGTTCGGTATTCTGCGCCCGCATTCGTGGCGTCTGGCTGCCACCATTGCCTGCAATCTGCTCGTCGCGGCTCTCGACGTCTTTTCGCTGACGCTGTTGATCCCGTTCCTCAAGACCCTCTTCGGCATCGATACCGCCGCTGGACCGCTCGACGCCACCGGTAGTCTGCAAACAATGCTGACGGGTGTGGTGGGCCGCTTCGTCGATCCGGCCGACAAGATGGGATCGCTGCAAAGCGTCGTGCTGCTGATTCTCGCAGTCGTGGCTCTCAAGAATGTCTTCGCGTGGATCAGCGGGCAGCTTGGCGCCGGGCTGCAGGAACTGGTGACGCGTGACCTTCGAGACATGGTCTACCGCCATCTGGTGCAACTGCCGCTCGCCTACTTTCAGCGGACCAAAGTCGGTCAAGTCGTCACGCGGATCCTCACCGATACGTCGCAGACCAAGGCCCTCGTCACCGAGCTGGTCACCCGTTCACTGCAAAGCAGTGCGACGATCGTCGTCAGCATCATCGTCCTGGTGTCGCTGAGCTGGAAGCTCACCCTCGTCGCGCTGGTGCTGGCCCCGTTGCTGACCGCGATGCTGCAACCGATCCTCAAGAAGCTTCGCAAGCGTCATCGACGCCTGAGCAACGAATACGGAGAAATGACGAGTATCGTGCAGGAAGCGGTGAGCGGGATCCGTCTGGTGAAAGCGTCGGGTGCCGAGCCGAATGAGTCGCAGCGCTTCACCGACGCCAGTGGGCGGTATGCCAAGGCCATGACTCGGGTGGCAGCACTCGGTGCACTGTCGCAGCCGTTGACGGAAGTCGCAGGGACCGCCATTGCCGTCCTGGTCCTCTGGATTGGTGCACAGCAGGTGCTGGTCGATCGCACGCTCGACGGCGCAGACCTGATTGCCTTCCTGGTGATCGTGCTCCGCATGCTCCAACCGCTCAAGCAGTTGTCTCAGGTGCCGTCCACGGCACAGGCGTCGATGGCCAGCGCCGAACGATTGTTCGACGTGCTCGATGAGCGGACGGAGGCGGACGACGATCGCGGGACCGTGCACGTCACCGCACTCACCGACGGCGTGCGTTTTGATCAGGTCTCCTTCACGTATGGCGATGACGCGGTCCTCGCCGACATCTCCTTCGACGCGCCGAAGGGAGAGATCGTGGCGCTGGTTGGCGCCAGCGGTGCAGGGAAGAGCACGCTGGTGGATCTGGTGCCGCGTTTCAACGCACCGACCGCCGGTCAGATCCTGCTGGATGGCATCGATCTGCAAGACGTCACGCTCACGTCGCTGCGGAAGCTGACCGGCATTGTGAGTCAGGACACGGTGTTGTTCAACGACACCGTTCGGTCGAACATCGCCTTCGGTGCGCCTGGTGCATACACACAGGCGGCGATCGAATCTGCGGCGCGTGCTGCCAATGCGCACCAGTTCATCACCGAGCTGCCGCAGGGCTACGACACGGTCCTCGGCGAGCGCGGCACTCGGCTCAGCGGTGGTCAGCGGCAGCGAATCGCCATTGCCCGGGCACTGCTGAGCGACCCGCCGATCCTGATCCTCGATGAGGCGACGTCGGCGCTGGACACGGAGAGCGAGCGGCTGGTGCAGGAGGCGATCGATCGCCTTCTCGCCGGCCGGACGGTCTTTGTGATTGCCCACCGCTTGAGCACCGTCGAGCATGCCCATCAGATTCTGGTCCTCGATCGCGGCAGAATCATCGAGCGTGGCACGCACGAGGCGCTCCTCGCGCAGCGCGGCGCTTATCACCGACTCTACACGATGCAGTTTCGCGAACGCGACGGCGCTGACGCGCTCACGGTGGACGCATGAGTCGACTGGTGTTCTTCCACCCGTCGCCGGAGTGGGACGGGCTGGCGCGCGTGTATGCCGAAATCGGCACGGCGCTGGCTGCACGTGGCGTGAGCGTGGCGATGGTGTGTCCCGCGGGATCGGTGGTGGCCTCCGGATGCGGCATGCTCGACATTCTGCCCTTCGAGGATCGGGGGGCCTGGTTCAGCGATGGAATTCGCCTTGGCTCGCTGTTGCGCGAGTTTGGCAGTGACGCCATAGTGGTCGCCGGCGATCAGGCGCAGCTGATGGCCGCCTGGGCCGTGCGCCGGGCGGGGCGTGGCGCCGTCTTCCGGCGCATGCGCACCGGCGTGGCCAGCCCCGTCACAGTGATGACGCGCCTTGCGGTGCGCCTCGCCCCAACCTGGTTCGTGCACAGCTCTGCGGCGGACTCCAAGGCCGCGGAACCGGTGAAAAGACTCCGCGGCCGGATCATTGCGGATATCGCGATCGACCCGGGGCGGTTCGAGCGGGTCGTTGCCGCGCCCACACCAATCGGTACGATCACAATCGCCATCGTGACCGATCCCGAGTCACAACGCGCCACCGCCGCGGCACTGCGTACCGTGGCCGCCATGCGCATGCGCGGACATGCGATCAGGGTCCTGCTGCTCGGCACGCCGCACGACGTGAACGAAGTGCGCGTACATGCGACGTCGCTCGGACTCGGCGACGCGTTCACGCTCCTCGGCAATCCGGTGGATCGCGCGCCGCTGCTGGCGGCGGCAGACCTGGTGTGGGTTGCCGCCGATCACGACGATGGTGGCATCGCAGTGCTCGATGCGATGGCGCTCGGAAAGGCGGTCATTGCCACACGCGGCACCATGGCGGAGCGGTATCTGGATCACGGGGAGACCGGCGTCATCGCGGAACGGGATGACGCGCTGGCCAGCGCCGCGTTGATCACCCTGCTGCAAGCGGACGCCGGGCATCTCCGCCGGATGGGGGAGAACGCGAAAGCGGATGTGCTGGCGCGCCGTGGACTCTCGGCGGTGTCCGAGGCGTTCACGTCCGTGCTGCAGGATGCGGCGGTCGCCCAGGCGGCCGCCTGACCAGCATCGTCGTGCCTGCCGCGGCCGCGCCACGAACGCCAACGTTGCAGCATCGCATCGAGTACGTCGCGATTCGATCGATCGTCGGCATGCTGGGCCTCGCCTCCTTCCAGACCGGATCGAAGATCGGCGCCTGGCTCGGCGTACTTGGCTACCGCCTTGGCATCCGGGCACGCGTCGTGGAAACGCAGATTGCCTTTGCGTTTCCTGAGTACGACGCGGCACGGATTCACGACGTCGCAGTGCTGGCGTACGAAAACCTTGGACGGACCTCGATCGAAGCGGCGATCATGGAGCATCGCTCGCCTGCAGATCTGATCGCACTCTTCGAGCAGGTTGATGGGTGGGAGCATCTCGACGCGGCGCTCGCGGGCGGTCGCGGCGCACTGCTGGTGACCGGGCATCTCGGCAACTGGGAGCTGGGCGGTAGCTACATCGCGGCACGCGGTGTGCCGGTCGATGCCATCGCCCGACACATGAGCAACCGGATCTTCGAACGGTATCTGACACGCGTGCGACAGAGTTTCGGTGTCACGGTCGTCTTCGACGAAGAGGCGGTCCGGACGACGCCACGCAGCGTCCGGGCAAATCGGGTGGTTGGTTTTCTTTCCGATCAGGGCGTGCTTGGCCTGGCCTCGACCTTCGTGCCGTTCTTCAGTCGGCTGGCAAAAACGCCTCGCGGCCCGGCCGTGTTCGCATTGCGATTGAATGTGCCGGTGGTCTTCGCCGTCGCGGTCCGACTCCCGTCGGGGAAATATCGCCTGATCGTCGAGCCCATCGAGGTGGTGCACACCGGTGATCGTGAGGCCGATACGGTGGCGCTGGTGACACGCTATACCGCACGCCTCGAGCACTGGGTGCGGCAGTATCCCGAGCAATACTTCTGGCAGCATCGGCGCTGGAAGTACCAGCCGGACGGTGCGCCCCCCTTGCCAGACGGCATGTGATGGCGGTCGCGGCGTCTCGCGGCCAGGCGGCGGCGCCCAGCGTGCGCAGTCCGCTGCAGATCATGCGGCGTGACGCACGCGCGATCCTTGGCACGCTGCTGATCGCAGCCCTCGTCGCCGCTGCGATTGCGGCCCCGGTGCTCGCCCGGTATGACCCGATTGCGATTGATCTGGGCAGTCAGTTGTTGCGACCCTCGTCGGCGCACTGGCTTGGGACCGACATTCAGGGACGTGACATTCTGGCGCGCCTGCTCTTCGGAGCGCGCATCTCCTTGTCGGTGGGCCTCGGCGCGCAGGCAATCGCACTGCTGGTCGGCGGCACGCTGGGCCTCGTCAGTGGCTTCTACGGCCGATGGGTGGACGAACTCGTGATGCGCGTGGCCGACGTCACGCTTGCCTTTCCGACGCTCTTGCTGCTGATCGCGATGGTGGCGGCGTTTCAGCCGAGCCTTGGCGTCGTGACGCTCACGATCGGGATTGTGGGGTGGGCCGGCGTCGCGCGATTGGTGCGTGGTCAGGTCATGGTGGTCCGAGGGCTCGAATACGTCCACGCCGCGCGCGCGCTCGGCGGCAGCGATGTCCGGATTCTGTTGCGGCATGTGCTGCCGGCGGTGACCGCACCGCTGGTCATCGTGGGAACGCTTGGCATCGCGGCCGCGATCATGGCTGAATCGTCGTTGAGCTTTCTCGGACTTGGCGTGCAGCCGCCCACCCCCAGCTGGGGCGGCATGATCGCCGACGCGCGCGATCTGTCACAGCTGCGTCGTGCGCCGTGGACCTCGCTCGCGCCTGGCCTCACCATCGGGTGTGCGGTACTTGCGTTCAATCTTCTCGGTGACGCCCTTCGCGACGCCACCGATCCCCGACAACTCACGCGCCGCCTGGCGCAACAGGGCCGACCATGACGGACTTTGTCACCGCGCAGCAGCGTGAGTATCCGTGGATGACGGACAGTGATGTGATCTACCTCGATCACGCCTCGACCGGTGCCTATCCCAAGGCCTGTGCCGACGCCGTGGCGGAGTATGTGTCGCTGCGGCACATGCCCCACACGCTCCGCGCCGAGCATTTCTTCGCCACGCTGCAGCGCTCGCGCGAGCTGGTGGCAACACTGATTGGTGCGAGCGCCGACGAGATTGCCCTGACGACGAACACCTCGCATGGGCTCAACCTGGCCGCCTTCGCGCTGCCGCTGGCCGCCGGTGACGAGATCCTGACCGTGGACCGCGAGTTTCCGGCCAACGTCTTTCCGTGGATGAAGCGCGCCGAACGCACTGGTGCCACGATCGTCCGGCTCCCCTGTGTGAACGACGTCCCGGACGATGCGGCGTTGCTGGAGGCGATTGCGACGCGACCGAATGTGAAGGTGGTCGCCGTGAGCTGGGTCTCATTCTGCAGCGGCGCGCGGATCGACATCGATGCGGTCGGTCGGGCCTGCCGCGATCGCGGTATCTACTTCGTCGTCGACGCGATCCAGGGCCTCGGTGTACTGCCGCTCGATCTGTCGCGGACGCCGATCGACATCCTGTCGTGCGGTGCGCAGAAGTGGCTGCAGTCCCCCTGGGGGTCGGCCTTCACCTACGTGCGGCGCGAACTGATCACGCAGCTCGAACCACCCGTCGCCGGCTGGATGGCCACGAAGGGATCGGACGATCTGTTCAACATGCTGACCTACGAGCCCGCCTGGTTCGACGATGCGCGTCGGTTCGAGGTGATCACGCTGCCATTTCCCGATTTCGCAGGGATGAATGCCAGCATCGCGCTCTTCCTCGAACTCGGTCAACCGGCGATCGCGGAGCACATCGCAACGCTCGGCGACACCCTGGTTGCATTCTGTGTTGCGCACCCGGAGATCCGGCTCGTCACACCGCGCGATCGTGCCGCTCGCGCCGGTGTGTTTGCCCTTCAGCCGCCGCAGCTCGACGATGTCTCTGCGCGGCTCAAGGCGCACAAGGTGGTCCATTCCGTGCGTGAACGCTGCATTCGCCTCGCGCCGCACTGGTACACCACCACGGCCCAGTGGGAGCGTGTGCTCGGGTTGCTGATCGAGGCATGAACTGACGGGCGCAGCAACGGCACTGCAATGCTCAGAGTCTGCGGGCCGCCGCATACCCTGGGCGCCTTTCGTCAGTCGCGCAGTTCGATCAGCGCGTAGTCTCTCGCGCCTTTCCTGAGCAGGAGGTAGTGGCCGCGAAGCAGACGCTCGGCACTGACGGAGGTTTCGTCGGCGGCGAGCTTGCTGCCATTCACGGACAGGCCGCCCTGCTGGAGCAATCGGCGCGCGTCACCCTTGCTTGCGCTCAGTCCTGCGGTGACGAAGAGCGCCAGCGTGTCGAACGACTCGGCGCGCGCCATTGCCGCCGACGGGACTTCGCGTGCCAGCGCGGCCAGCGCATTGGCCGAGAGTGCGGTCGGGTCGCCCTTGGCGAATAGCAATGCCGACACTTCGGCGGCGGTTTGTGCCGCTTCAGCACCATGGATCATCGATGTCACGGTGCGCGCAAGCAGTTGCTGTGCTTCGCGCTTCTCCGGTGCGGCGGCAATGGTGTCGTCCAGCGCCTCGATCTCAGCTCGACTCAGCAGCGTGAAGGTGCGCAGATACCGGCCGGCATCGCGATCATCCGCGCCGATCCAGAACTGGTAGAACTGGTATGGCGACGTGCGCGCCGCATCGAGCCACACGGCCCCCGCCTCGCTCTTGCCGAACTTCGCGCCAGTCGATGTGGTCAGCAGCGGCAGCGTCACGCCATGCGCCTCCACGCCATGCAGTTTGCGCACCAGCGTGGTGCCGGCGGTGATGTTGCCCCACTGATCGCTCCCTCCCACCTGCAGCGTCACGCCGTCACGCCGGTTGAGCTCAGCAAAGTCGTACGCCTGCAGCAGCATGTAGGAGAACTCGGTGTAGCTGATTCCCGTCTCGCTGCCGATCCGGGAATCCACTGAGTCCTTCTGCAGCATGTAGTTCACGGTGAAGTGCTTGCCCACATCACGCAGGAAGCCGATCAGGTCCATGGGGCGCAGCCACTCGGCGTTGTTGCGCATGAGGGCTCCACGCGGACCGTCGAAATCGAGCACCCGTGCCAGCTGTTCACTGATGCCGGCGATGTTGGCGTCGACGATCTCAGGCGTGAGCAGCTGTCGCTCACTGGCTTTGCCACTGGGATCGCCAATCATGCCGGTACCGCCGCCCACCAGTGCGACCGGTCGGTGCCCCGTACGCTGCAGGTGCACCAGCGACATGATGGCCACCAGGTTGCCGGCATGCAGACTCGAGGCGGTTGGGTCGAAACCGCAATACCCAGTCACGGTCCCGCGCGATAGCGCTGCCGAAGCGCCCTCGGTCTGCTGGAAGAGCAACCCGCGCCACGCGAGTTCGTCGAGAAAGGCTGGAGTCCCGGTCATTCCCTAAACTAATCCCGTTGGCCAGCCGCCCCGCGTTGGCCGGCTCCAGTGCTGAGCGCTAGCTTCACACTATGGCTTCAGCGACCGGATTTTTCAGGCACCGTCTCGTCCGCGCGGGGATCCTGCTCGGCACGCTCGGCACATCCATGGTGCTCGGCGCGCTGACGGCAGGGTGGTCGATGGTCTGCGCGGGCAATCAGTGCCCCAGCGTCGATGTCCTCGAGCTCTACCAGCCGCGCCAGACCTCGAAGCTCTACGCAGTGGATGGACGTTTTCTCGCCGAGCTTGGGCTCGAGCGGCGCACCGTGGCCCGGCTGCAGGATATTCCGCCGCTGGTGCAGAATGCCTTCGTCTACACCGAAGACAAACGCTTCTACAGCCACAACGGTATCGACTTCATTCGCGTCTTCGGCTCGGTGGTCGTGAACGTCATCCGTGGCGGGTATGCACAGGGGTTCTCGACGATCACGATGCAGCTGGCGCGCAACATCTTCCCGGAACGGCTCGAGCGGGCCAAGTCGGTCGTGCGCAAGATGCGCGAAGGCAAGGTGGCGCTGGCCATCGAACGGAAGTACTCGAAGCAGAAGATCCTCGAGCTGTATCTCAATCAGATCTATCTCGGCAACGGTGCGTACGGCGTCGAAACGGCGGCGCAACGGTATTTCGGCAAGAATGTCCGGGAGCTGAATCTGGCCGAAGCCGCGCTGCTGGCGGCGCTGCCGAAGGCGCCCAATCGCTACAACCCGCGGGTCGAGCCGGATCGCGCCGTGCAGCGCCGCAACACGGTGCTCGAGTTGTTGCGCGAACAGCACATCATCACTGACGCTGACGCGTCGCTGGCCAAGGCGTATCCGCTGCAACTGGCGCAGCGTACCGAAGCGGGTGACGTGGCGCCGTACTTCGTGGAATGGGTCCGCAAGCAGCTCGACGAGCAGTTCGGTCGGCAACTCTATGAGCAGGGGTTGAAGGTCTACACCACGCTCGATATCGACATGCAGCTCGCTGCGGAGCGGGCGATGGAGAACCAATTGCGCTCGATCGAGGGTGGCAAGCTCGGGCCGTACAAGTACCTCACCTACGAGCAGCACGTGGCGAAGTCCACCGAGTACGAGCGGAACGCCAGCGGGGTCACGCCGTACCTGCAAGGCGCCTTTGTCGCAATGGACCCGAGGACCGGTGGCATACGCGCGATGATTGGTGGGCGCGATTATGCCGATTCGAAGTTCAATCGAGCAACGCAGGCGCTCCGCCAGCCTGGTTCGACCTTCAAGCCGATTGTGTATGCCGATGCGATCCAGAGTGGGCATACCACGGCCGAAGCGCTCGACGATAGCCCACTCAGCGTCCCGCAGTCGGGTGGAGGCATCTGGTCGCCGCAGAACTTTGACGGCAAGAGCATGGGCTACATCCCACTGCGTCGCGCACTCTATCTGTCGCGCAATCAGGCGGCCGTACGCCTCGGCATGTCGCTGGGTGAAGAGAGTGTCGCCGCCATGGCACGACGCTTCGGTCTGTCGACACCGATGCCGGAGTATCCCAGTCTGCATATCGGCGCGGCTGACGTGTATCCGCTCGAGATGGTTGCCGCCTATTCCGTCTTTGCGGCTGGCGGGATCCGCACCAAGCCGACCGGGATCGTGCGCGTTGAGAACTCGAAAGGCGAGGTGCTCTGGGAGCCTGCGCCGGTGCGGACCGCCGTGCTTTCGACGGGTGAAGCATGGCTCATGACCGACATGCTGCGCGATGTGGTGCGCCGCGGCACTGCCGCGCGGGCAGTGGCGGGACTGAAAGTGCCGGCGGGCGGCAAGACCGGGACCACCAACGACGGGGCGGACGTCTGGTTCATCGGCTTCACGCCCGACCTCGTCGCCGGCGTCTGGATGGGACTCGATCGTCCGCGCACCATCATGCGCAATGCGCAGGGGGGTGAGCTCGCGGCGCCTGCCTGGACGGCGTTCATGACGGAGGTCTACCGACGCCGGCCGTTGACCGTCGACTTCGCCGGCCCGGGTGGATTGCTGGCGGTGCCTGTTGATCGCCTGACGGGGCTTCGCGCCGGACCACTGTGCCCGGCAGAGCGCATCTACATCGACTACTTCGTGCAGGGCACGGAACCGACGCAGGAATGTGACGGCACCCTGATGGGGCCGATGGGGGACAGCACGCGTGTCGACCCGATCTTCCAACTCCCAGCCGCCGCACCGCCGAAGGCCAAGCGACCGCCATCAGACACCGCGAACCCGTTCCGGCTTCCGTGAACGACTGGATTCCGCTCGACTGTCATGCGCACAGCACCTGCTCTGATGGCGTACTGAGTCCCGATGAGGTGATCGCCACTGCGGCGCTGCGCGGTGTGCGCGGTACCGTCAGCGATCATGCCAGCCGCGACGTGAAGTTCGCGCTCAAGTCAACTGCGATCGTCGACGACTATCTGGCGCTGATTGCCCATCTGCCGTATCGGAGTGCCGAGTTCTGCTCTCATGATTCACTCTGGCGCGAGCTGACCGACGCGCAGTTCGATCAACTGACACATCGCCTTGGCTCGCTGCACGCCGTCAGGATGCCCGAGGGTACGCTGATCCGCATGTTTCAGCAGGAGCTCCCGGTCGGCCTGACGCGCGCTGCCTACATGGAGCACCACGTGCTGGCGGTTGAAGCACTCGCACGCGAGATGCCGATCGAGATCTTTGCCCACCCGACGCTGGTGCCGCATGCCCTGCGCACGATGCCGGGCGAAGAGCTCTGGTCCGAGGCGCACGAGGAGCGATTGGTGACGGCACTGGGGCGCAACGGGATCTGTTTCGAGGTGTCGAATCGGTATCGCGCACATACGCGACTCGTGCAGCGCGCCGTGTCGCATGGCGTGCGCCTATCGCTTGGCTCGGATGGCCACCAGCGTGAACAGATCGGGAACCTCGAGTGGCCGCTCGCGCTGACGCGATCGCTCGGTGTGCCGGACCATGAACTGTATGACCCAGCGGTTCACGGTACGCGCCGTGGCTGATGTGACGGTGTATCGCGCCAGCTGGGTGTTGCCCATGGTGCAGCCGCCGATCGCAAACGGTGCGGTGGCAGTGGCGGGTGATCGGATCACGTATGTCGGCGCGGCCGGTGGCGCACCGGGCGGTACCGTGATGGATCTGGGTGACGCCGCGCTGATGCCCGGACTGGTGAATGTGCACACCCATCTCGAGCTGACGCCACTGCGACACCTGCTCGAAGGGCTCGACTTCGCGCAGTGGATCCGTACGCTGACACATCTACGACGCACCGAACTCGCCGATCCGGCCGATCTCGACTGCGGCGCACGTCTCGGTATCGCCGAAGGCCTGCTGCGCGGGATCACCACCTACGCCGATACCAGTGACAGCGCCACGCCCGTGGCATTGGCGATGCGAGCGATGGGCGTGCGTGGTGTCGTGTACAAGGAGGTCTTCGGCCCCCATCCGGAGCAGTGCATCCCGTCGCTGGTCCAGCTGCGCGACGCGGTGCGTGAGTTGCGGTTGCTGGCGAGTGAGGCGGTCCGAATCGGCATCTCCCCGCATGCGCCGTACTCCGTGTCGCGGGACCTGTTCAGCGCCGCTGCGACCTACGCCATTGCCGAGCAACTGCCGATGGCCGTGCATCTGGCCGAGAGCGCGTTCGAGGAGGATCTGGTTGTGCGCGGCGCGGGGCCGTATGCGGACAACTGGCGCAGCCGCGGAATCGATCCGGCAGGCGCGCGTGCGCGGTCGAGTGTTGCGCTGCTGCACGAAGCCGGGGTACTGCGCGCGAAGCCACTGATCATCCACGGGGTGCGGATGGATGACGCCGACATCGCACTGCTGGCCGATGCCGGTTGTGCGATCGCGCACTGCCCGGTGTCAAATGCCCGGTTCGGGCACGGTATCGCGCCATTGCAGTCGATGCTCGATGCTGGACTGCGCGTGGGCATCGGCACCGACTCGGTCGCGAGCAACAACCGCATGGATGTGCTCGACGAGGCGCGGGTAGCGCATCTGATGGCGTGCGCCCGAACGCTGTCGTGGCAGGCGTTCCCGGCCGAGCGGGCGCTCTGGCACGCGACTGCGGGTGGCGCGGCGGCGCTTGGGCTGTGGCATGCCCTTGGGACGCTGACGGCCGGCGCGCCGGCGGATCTGTGCGCGTTCCCGCTGGACGGGCTGGCCGCGAGACCGATCTTCGATGTCGCCGATTCGCTGGTGCATGGGGTGGCCGGAGGACCAGCGCGTTTGACGGTCGCTGCCGGTGTACTCAGGGTGCGCGACGGCGCACTGACCGACTCGGTAGCACACCGAAGCGATCGGGCTCGATTTGACCTGCTTGGTCAGCGGCTCGCGGCGCTTCGGCGCAGCGGCCCCAACTGAGCGCGCGGTCTGGCTGCCGCAGCGGGTCGGATTGCGGCGAGTGATCGTGCAGCGCCGAGCGTCGTGTCGTGGTCGCAGAGCCCGAAGGGAGCGCCGCGCCGTGGCGGCTACCCCCGGACATTGGTTACAATGTGAGGTCACCTTTCTTCCGCTCCTGCCATGGCTGCTCCACAGTCCGGACCCACAGACAAGATCTGGCGAGACGGCCAACTGGTCGCCTGGGCCGACGCCAACATCCACGTGATGAGTCACGTGGTGCACTATGGCTCGAGCGTCTTCGAAGGCGTTCGCTGCTACGAGACGCCGACCGGTGGCGCCGTGTTCCGTCTGCGCGACCATATGCGTCGTCTGGTGGACAGCGCCAAGATCTACCGCATGCCCCTCCGCTACACGGTGGACGAGCTCATGCAGGCAGTCGTGGAGACGGTGAACGCCAACGGGCTGTCGCAGTGCTACTTGCGACCGATCATGGCGCGCACCGGCGAACAGATGGGGGTGCTGCCCTCGCAGGACCCGTCCATGACGGAGACGTTCGTGGTGGCGTATAACTGGGGAGCGTATCTCGGTCCCGAGGCGCTGGAAAATGGAGTCGATGTCTGTGTGTCCAGCTGGCGCCGGGCGGCGCCGGATACGTTCCCTACCATGGCCAAGGCCGGTGGGAACTACCTGAACTCGCAGCTCTCCAAGATGCAGGCCAGGCTCGATGGCTACGTCGAGGGCATCATGCTCGACAACCAGGGACTGGTGTCCGAAGGCAGTGGCGAGAATCTCTTCGTGATTCGCGACGAGGTGCTCTATACCGCCCCGCTGGCTCACGGCATTCTGAACGGGATCACCCGCGACTCGGTCTCGACCATTGCGCGCGATCTCGGGTATGAAGTCCGTGAGCAGGCCCTTCCCCGCGAGTTTCTCTACATCGCGGACGAAGTGTTCTTTACGGGAACCGCCGCCGAGATCACCCCGATCCGCAGCATCGATCGGATTCCCGTCGGCAGCGGCAAGCCCGGCCCAATCTGTCGTGCCATTCAGACGGAGTTCCTCGGTCTGGCCCGTGGCACGATCGAGGATCGGCATGGGTGGCTGACCCCGGTGGCTGAACCGGTGGGAGCCGCGCGATGAGAGATGGGCGTGTGGTGAGCAGTCCTGAACTGCATCCACTGGCCGACTGGTATTCCAGTCGGCACCACGCCCATTCCCATACCGACACCGTTCTGGTGTCGCTGCGCGCCTCTCGCCACGCCTCGTGTGCGAGAGGCGTTTTCTTTTCCTGACGGACGGAGGAGCACGTGAACGTTGGCTGTCTTGCGCTCAACGCTTCGTACGAACCGCTCACGCTGGTGCCGATGCGACGTGCGCTCCGCCTGCTGCTCGATGGCAAGGCGGAGATCATCGAGTCGGACGACGGGAAAGTGGTGCGCTCCGAAAAACTCTCGTTCCCGCGGCCGGTGGTCATCCGGCTGACGAAGTTCATCCATGTGCCGCGGCGCTTCCGGCGTCAGGTGACGAACACGTTCCTCTTTGCCCGCGACCAGTACAAGTGTCAGTACTGTGGCCGGACGCAGCCGGAGCTGAAGCCGCGCGAACAGCTCACCCGCGACCACCTGATCCCGATGTCGCGTGGTGGATTGAACGAGTGGAACAACGTCGTCACGGCATGCAGCCCGTGCAACACGCGCAAGGCCAATCGCATGCCGCACGAGATCAACATGCACCCCATGACGGTGCCGGTTGAGCCGCACTTTGTGCACCTCAGCTGGGCTGTGCGTCGACTGACGCCAAAGCAGGCACAGTACATCAAGGTGTTCTACGGCGACGAGATGCTGGCGCAGATCCGTCGCATCGAACGTGAGCCGGTGGCGCCATCGGCGTGACCGGCCACGACGTGTCATCGGCCGCAGCGTACACGCGTGGCGCTGCGCCGCGCGTCAAGATCTGCTGCATCAGCAGCAGTGCCGAGGCAGCAACGGCCATCGCACATGGCGCGTCGGCGCTGGGATTGGTGAGTCACATGCCGAGCGGGCCGGGCGTGGTCGACGACGCCGTCATTGCGGCAATCATCGCCACGGTTCCTCCGCCGATCGCCACTTTCCTGCTCACCAGCGCGCGCGACGCCGACGCGATCATCGCGCAGCAGACGCACATGCGGCCCACCACCCTGCAGCTCGTCGATCATCTCGGCTCCGACGTACACCGGGCGCTGCGTCAGGCGCTGCCTGGCATCACGCTGGTGCAGGTTGTCCACGTGGAGGACGACGAGAGCGTGGACTATGCCCTTGCCGTCGCACCAACGGTTGACGCGCTGCTGCTCGACTCGGGTCGCCTCAAGGCGCCGGTGAAAGAACTCGGTGGCACCGGTCGGACGCATGACTGGCGTCTCTCGCGCCGCATCCGTGACCAGTCCGGCAAGCCGGTGTTTCTCGCCGGTGGCCTGCGACCCGACAATGTGGCGGAAGCCATCCGTGCGGTCGAACCGTTCGGACTGGACCTCTGCACCGGGGTGCGATCCAATGGTGCGCTGGATGTCGACAGGCTGTCGGCGTTCATGTCCGCCGTGCACGATGCCTAGCCCGGCTACTCGACGCTGAACGTCCGCGTCTGCGTCTGGTAGTGGCGGCGCTCGCCGCCAAGCAGCTTCACGAAGAAGGTGCGCACCGTCCGCGTCACGGCGGTGCCCGGGTTGCGATCACCGCGTAGCGCCGGTCGCACTTCGCCACGCAGCCAACGTTCGACTTCGTCCAGATCGGTCAGGCTGAGGACTTCGACGTCGAGGCTTGAATCGTAGTAGTAGCTCCGGCCGCGACGCATCGGCGGGGCCATGATGCGAAAGGGTTTTTCCACCGCGGCCTCGGCTTCCTCGGCCGTTGAGAATCGTCCCAGCCGGCTGGCATTGTCGCCAATGATGCGATACACCTCGTATTTCTGATTCAGCTGGTCGAAGCGTACCAGCATGTCCCACTCCACCGCACCATCGCGGGTGTTGTTGAGCGTCTCGTTTCGCCACAACTCACACCGGAAGTGCAGCCGTGCGGGAAACCCGCCCTTCAACAGCTCGCGTAAATCGCGCGATGCGAGCACGGAGCGCGGCGAGAAAATCGGGCCTTCGCCGCCGCCGACGGCGCGGGCCGGCAGTTGCACATCGAGACGTGCGTCCGCCTGCGCGGCCAGCCGAACCGCGGGCAGCATCGCGCCGACCGCCAGCGCGGTCATCCACAGTTTCCGCAGCGCACCACGGCGCGAAAGCAACGCGGGCACTAGTAGCGTCGCACCAGGCGAACGAAGACTTCCACACCCCGTGATGGCGGTGCGCCGAGGGCCTTCGCCATGTACACACCGCCCTGGCCGAGCTCGAGACCAAATCCAACGCTGGTCTGAAATGCGTCGAGGCCCTTCGGTGCGTCAAACGGCACCGCCGGCTGCGGTGCACGCGGTGACACCAGCCAGCCGCGGCCCACGTCGCTGAAGAGCACCCACCCGGCGTAGCCACTGCGATCGGGCCGGATCAGGCGCGACCCGCCGAAGAGGTCCACCAGCCAGCGAATGTCATGACGATAGTCAGCGCTCACCAGCACCATCCGATCGCAGAGCGCTGGGGTGCCGTTCAGTACGACACTGCCGGAACACTGCAGTCCGTCGGGACTGGTCACGCGGTCGCGGAACCCGAAGCCGCTGTTGGCGCCCGGACCGCTGAGCGACAGACGACGTTGCAACGGGAGCGGATCACCATGCAGCCAACCGCCGGCGATCAACCGCGCGTTGAGCTGCGAAGAGGGTGAGAGTCGGCTGTACCGCCGAAGATCGAGCATGGCGCGGCCGTAGCGTACGCTGCGACCACCAGACGCCACGGGGGCTGCGTTCTCCGTGCCGAACGTCTCGTGGTCGCCGTCGCCGAGCTCGTATTGGCCTTGCAACCACCAACCGCTGCGCGGTCGAATGGGGTCGGTGCGCGTGTCATAGCTGGTGTGCAGTTGCACTCGCCGGTAACTGGCTCGATCCAACTCCGGATTCTGGCGCCACGGTCTGTCGTTCCGCCAGAGTGTGAACGGATTCAGCGTCCGCCGCGGACGCCAGCGTTCATCGCTGATCTCGACCGTCGCCCGAAAAGCGCGTCCGTCGCGGTAGCCGAGGAAGCCACCACCACCATGCCGGTCGAAGTAGTCGCGGTAGTCACTGTGGCCGATGAAACTCGCCAGGCCGACTTCCACATCGCTGAGCTGCCAGTCTTCGACCGGCGCCACTACGTCGTAGAGTCGTCCACCAATGCTCCAGTGCTCGCGCTTGCCCATGCGCAGTTCGACGCGCGCATTGTGCCCGACATTACTGCCAGTCCACTCGATGCGAGATCCGGTGCGGAAGATGCCGAACAGATCGGCCGCCACGGTGCCCAGCGGCGTCCGGTACCGCAATCGCGGCCCGAACTCGATTGGCAACCCCTCAACGCGATTGTACGTCCGGGTCAGCGCCAACCGCAGCCCGATGCCTGCCTTTGGATCACGCAGACCGATGAGGCGCCACACCTCGTCGAATGGCGCATCGAGATGCAGGACGCCGTCATCGACTCCGAATCGCACTTCGTCCGGCTCCACCCGCAGTGCTCCGAGGCGCGCGCTGTCGGTTCCTGTGACGCGGCCACCCAGCACGGCAACGTCACCAGTGATCGTCGCCGTGGGCGCGAACGTCACATCGCCGTTGATCACCAGAAGCGATCCGTCGATCGTGCCCGCGATCCGCACCGGCCCGCCAATGACGGCCAATGATCCTCGAACGATCGAATCCGGCGCCAGTGAAAACGGACCCGTCTCGCGACGCGTGGCCGGTGCGTTGTAGAGCGCCTGCGCTTCCTCGCGCTCGCGACGGGTGGTGCCCGCGCGCACGCCACAGGCGCGTCCACCGGTCGTGTCGGAACAGACTGACCACACGGGCTGCTGCGCCGCCGCGCGCGAGGCGAGCACGGCACTCATCGCGACAAGGATCAGTCGACACCGCATCACGCATCCCCTCGTCCGTCGTGCATGCCGCCACCAATCCCCAGCCGCTTCATGCGGCGATACAGATTCGGCCGATCGGTCTGCAGCGCGCGTGCCGCCACCGCCACGTTGCCCATCGAGTCGTCCAGTGCCCGTACGATCAGCTGCCGTTCGTAGGCGTCGAGTGCATCGCTCAGCGGAAGCGACGGATCGATACGCGACGACGAGGTCGGTGTCCGCCGCTCGCTCTCCTTGGCGGTTGGCAGCACATCGTCCACATCACCCACGCGGAGCTGTCGACCCGGATGGAGAATGGCCAGCCGCTCCACGATGTTGGCAAGCTCGCGCACGTTGCCCGGCCAGCGGTGTGCGCGCAGGGCGGCCATCGCTTCAGGCGTAAACGTCGGGGCCGCACGCCCCGTGCGCGTGCGGTGCAGCGCCGTGAAGTGCAGCACCAGCTGGTCGATGTCCTCGACGCGTTCGCGCAGTGGCGGCAGCGTCATCGGGATCACGTTCAGGCGGAAGAACAGATCCTCGCGAAAGGAGCCCTCCGCCACCGCGGCGACCAGATCGCGGTTCGTTGCCGCGACGATTCGGACATCGACCTTGATCGGCTTGCCGCCGCCGACGCGCTCGATTTCCCGCGCTTCGATCGCACGCAACAGCTTGGCCTGTGCCTCGCCGTGCAGATCGCCGACTTCGTCCAGGAAGAGCGTCCCACCGTGGGCCAGCTCGAATCGACCGATACGCCGATCGGTTGCGCCGGTGAAGGCTCCGCGCTCGTGACCGAACATCTCGCTCTCCACCAGGTCACGCGGAATCGCGGCGCAATTCGTCCGTACATAGGCCTTGTCGCGACGCGGACTTCCGGTGTGCAGCGCACCAGCGACGAGTTCCTTTCCGGTGCCGCTCTCGCCGGAGATCAGCACCCGTGCGTCAGTTGGGGCGACGCGCGCGATCAGTTCACGCACCTCTGCCATCACCGGACTGTCGCCCACCAGACCGCCGGCCAGCCCCAGATCCTCGCGCAGCGTCCGTGCGGCTCGCCGCGTCTGGCGCAATTCGAGCGCCGAGCCAAGTGCGAGCAGCGTGCCTTCCGGCGTGAGCGGCTTCTCGAGAAAGGTGAACGCGCCGAGCCTGGTGGCCTTGACGGCGTCACTCAGGCCGGCCCGCCCACTCATCATCACCACCGGCAACTCCGGAAACCTCGTCCGGAACTTCGCCAGCGTCTCCATGCCGTCGCTGTCGTTGGGCATCATCAAATCGAGCAACACGACATCCGGCTCGGCTTCCTCGGCGCGCGTGAACGCAAGGTGTCCGTCGGGCGCGTCGCGCACTTCGTACCCTTCGGCGGCGAGCAGGGCACCCACCATGCGGCGGATGTTCGGCTCATCGTCGACGATCAGCACACTCGGCATGTGGAGTTCGTCAGCCCGGTGTCGAACTGCGTTCGGTCAGCACCTTGGTGACGAACCGCTGTCCCTCACTGATGCGCTCGACCTCGACCGACATGGCGTCGACGGCTGATTCGATCCGGTTCAAACGATCCGTCAAGTCGCGCGACGGAAGCGCCTGTTGTGTGTTCGCGCGACGGTTCACCAGTGCCTTGAGAAATCCGAACACCGGGAAGGCAATGATCATCAGCGTAACGCCCCAGATGCCGTCCTTCGCAAGGTTGTAGACGTTGCTGGGAATGTCCGAGGGGAACGGCATCCCGGAGCCGCTGAAGATCTCGCCGCTGCCATCACCGACCGTGATCTCCTTGCCGTTCACGATGATGCGGCCCGGCGCCGGAACGTCACTGCCGGAGATGATGACGGGTGCCTGAGGCAGGGCTGGCGGGGCCGGTGGCGCCGGCGGCTGAGCCACTGCTGGCTGCTCCGGTCGCTCGGCAAGCTCGGGTCGTACTGCAACAGGTGTCGCAACCAGCAGCACTCGCAATGCGTCAAGCACGTGGCACCTCCAAAGGGGCGCGATCGGACAGCAGCCGCGTGGTGAAGCGCTGCCCTTCGCTGATGCGTTCGACCTCGATCGCGACCGATTCGATGGCGGTTTCCATGCGAGCCATGCGCTGCGTCAGTTCGGCCGGCAATTCAGCTGTCTTCGAAACGCCGCGCGTCGTCGAGCGATACCGCAGCAGCAATCCGAAGATGACGACAAAGGCGGTTGCGACAATTCCGATGCCTGCCACAACGAACGGTCCGTCGCTGGGGCCCTGCCGGTCTGGGATTGGCATACCCAGCGCCGACATCACCGCTTCCGGCGACGCGCCGTCGAGGGTGATGGTCTGGCCGTTCTTCTGAATCGTGATTACGCCGGTATTGCCGCCCTCCGGGCCGGCCGCTGCCCCATCGCGCTGCGCCTGCGCGGCATCCCGTGCAGCCTGCGCCTGGTCGCGGGCCTGCTGTGCTGCGTCACGCGCCACTTGCGCAGCGCCGCGTGCCGCCGCCGCCTGAGCGGCGGCCTGTTCCGATGGGTTCTGCCATATGTAGGTCATCGACACTCGGTTCATGATCATCCCTCCGCGCGATTGCGCATCACCAGGTCGCTACGGTCCGGCACCGCGACCGGCACCGCGGCACCTTCCGCCAGCATCCGCGAGGTATATCGCTGACCTTCACTGATCCGTTCGACCTCCACTGCGATCGACTCGAGCGCGTTCTCGATGCGCGCCATCCGTGCCTCGGATTGCGGGGTTGAGGAAGCCGAGTCCGGCGCAGCGCGCATGGTGCGGCGGTACCAGAGTGTGATCGCCGTCAGCAGGACGATGCTCCCCATCACGATGCCGGTCAGACCGAGCACCTGCCAGCCTTCCAGTGGGGGCTGCACGGATGAGACCCCCAGGCCGAGTGAGCTCAGTTGCTGCGCGGTCGGATTGTCGAGGATGACCGTCTTGCCGTCGCGCTCGATCACGATGCGGCCGGAGGGGGTGCTGGCGCTCGGCGCCTCGGCCGCTGGCGGTCCCGCTTGCGCTTCCATGGCGCGCACCGCCGCCTTCTTCGCCGCCAGCTCCAGCCGCGCATCGAGTTGCGCGGCCTCCGCGGCAGTTTGACTGGCCGCACGCGCGGCGGCCGGTGCCTGCCCACTTCCCTGAATCAGCATGCTACCCATGGGTCGCCTCGGTTGACTGTGCACGAACCGGTGCGGCGGCGCGCGCCTGCGGCACGGGCGCGTGTGCGGCACCCTCCGACAAGAGACGCGTGGTGAAGCGCTGCCCCTCGGCCATGCGTTCGATTTCGACCGAGACTGTCTCCACCATCGATTCGAGCCGGTCGAGCCGCGCTTCCAGTTCCGGCGTCAGCCGCGTCGGGACGTCACCGCGCTCCTGCTTCCTTATATAGGCGCGGACCAGTGGAATGCCGAGCGCCAGCACGATGACGGTAAAGAAAAAAAGGGCTGGAATGACAATGTCTTCATTCATCGCGCTGTTCCGGAATCGGTAAGGTGCCCGTGGCGGGCAATGTCAATGTGACGGTCGTGCCCTGACCAGGCTCACTCACTGCGGCCACGCTGCCGCCATGCGCCAGCACCGTCTGTCGCACGATCGCCAGCCCGAGTCCGGTGCCGCCGGGTTTGGTCGTGACGTATGGCTCCCAGATGCGGCAGAGCGTTTCTGCCGTGATGCCGGGACCCGTATCATGTACACGAATCTCCACCACGGGAACCGGCGCGGCGATCGCCGTCGCCGCCACCGTGATGGTGCCGGTCGGTCCCGCAGCATCGGCCGCGTTGAGCAGGATGTTGCTCACGGCGCGTGCGAGCGGATCGTGATGGCCGGAGACGAACGGCAGGTTCGCCGGAAGTTCGAGCGCCACGGTCATCGATGGTGGCAGTGTCGAACGCGTTGCATACCGCAGCAGCTCGGCAATGTCGATGTCGGCCACAGGCCCGTCGGGCAATCGGCCGAACTGCGCGAAACTCTTGGCGAGCGTGTCGAGACGTGCCGTCTCGGTCTCGAGCACGTCGATCGATTCCTGCAATTCGGGCGCGGCTGCCTTGCGGAGCCGCGAGACGGCGAAACGAATCGGCGTCAACGGGTTCTTCAGCTCGTGCGCTACCCGGCGCGCCGTCTCGCGGAATGCGCCGAGCCGCGCTGCCTCGGTCGCGGCCGTCCGTCCCGCATCGAGTTGCACCGCCATGGTTCGCATCCTGGATCGAAGCACATCAAACTCCGGCGCGCCGCGACTCGGTGCGCCGTCCGGGAGCGCCTCCGCCTTCGCGATGCGCTCCGTCCACTCCACTACCTCATCCAGCGGCCGACTGAGCTGCCGGCTCAGATGGCCGGCGACGCGCCCCGCGACAATCGCCAGCACCAGGAAGAGCACTACCGCCACCACCGCCACCACCCGGATCACGCGCGGCGCCAGATACTCCAGCCGCTTGGCCTGATCCAACGACGCCTGCAATTCCGCCTCGTGAGCGTCGAGCGCCGCCGCCGCATCACCGCCGCGCGCCGCACCGCGAGCCGCCGTCAGTGCATTACTACCGGTCTCGGCCACACGTGACCACGCACCACCCGCCGAGATGAACGGTAGCGTCCGGTTCGCCGCGACCAGCCCGACCACGGTGAGCAGGGCGGCCGGCAAAACGGCGAAGGCCATCAACACGAGCAGCAGACGGGTGCGGAACCCGAGACGGGACACTGGGGCGACTACGAGCTGGAGGAGGGGGAGGTTTCGGGGATTCTAGCCACCTGCGCATCTCCCCGGCGGTGGCGGTGCCGTTGCGCGGAACGGTCGTTAGTTTATCAGGTGCACTTCCGCTGTCGCGGCCTCCGGCCGGCCTTGCCCTCATGTTCCGGGGCGGGGCGCCGGGGAGAGCGACCGCGCAGCCGCCGGCCCCTATGCCGATGCGGCGCGTGCTTCTTCGCTTCTTCACATCCCCAGTTACATGAACGGACGCTCGTCGCGCCCGCACGCACCCAGAGGGCCCATCGCCCCGGTGCATCGCGGGCCGCAGGCCACCAGCACCAATGCTGGTCCCTCCTCCAATTACTCGCAGTACAGCCAGGCACCGAACGCCGCGCTCCTCATCGACTTTGACAACGTCACGATGGGGATCCGCTCCGACCTGCAGACGGAGCTCAAGAACCTCCTCTCGTCGGACATCATCAAGGGCAAGGTCGCCGTCCAGCGTGCCTACGCCGACTGGCGCCGCTACCCGCAGTACGTCGTACCCCTCGCCGAGTCATCGATCGACATGATCATGGCGCCGGCCTACGGCAGCTCGAAGAAGAACGCCACCGACATTCGCCTCGCGATCGACGCCGTCGAACTCATGTTCACGCGTCCCGAGATCGGCACCTTCATTCTGCTCAGCGGCGACTCCGACTTTTCGAGCATGGTGATGAAGCTCAAGGAGTACGGCAAGTACGTCATCGGCGTCGGCATTCGCGAAAGCTCCAGCGATTTGCTGGTGATGAATTGCGACGAATACTACAGCTACAATGCGCTGGCAGGTCTCGTCAAGACCAGCGACGAGGAAGCGGTCAAGCGTGATCCGTGGGAGCTCGTCACCGAGTCGCTCGCCCGGATGGTGCGCAACGGCGATGTGATGCGCGCCGATCGACTCAAGCAGGTGATGCAGGACATCGACAACGGCTTCGACGAGAAGGATCTCGGTATGTCGAAGTTCTCGAAGTTCGTGCAGGAAGCCGCCCAGAAGGGTCTGCTCACACTGACGCGCCTCGAGAATGGACAGTTCGAGATCGCGCCTCCCGGTGCCAAGCCAGGCGCCACGCCGGTGGTTGCCATCGGCGACGTCGCGGGCGCTCTCGACGAAGCGGCCGAGAAGGAAGAAGGCGAAGAGCGTGGCAGCCGCCGCCGTCGTGGACGTGGGCGTGGGCGTGGTGGACGTGATCGTGAGCCGCGCGAACCGCGCGTGCTGACGGATGTCGTCGCCACGGCTGTTGCTGCCTCCGAGCCTGCCGCATCGGTCCCGGTCGATCCGGACGTTGAGAGCACACCGGTCGCAGACGCACCGGTTGCCGTGGCGCCGCGCGGACCCGCGCCACGTGTACACACCCCGCGCGGGCAGCCACGCCCAGCACCGACGGCCGACGCACCTCGCGTTGAGCCGCCGCGTGCCGAAACCCCGCGTGCCGCGCAGGGACGCGATTCGATTGGTCTGGCTGGCGAGCGGCTGACTCGTAACGAGGCCTTCGACCTCGTGCGCAAGGCGGTCGCTGCAACGGTCAGAAACGACACGCCCGTGGCAATGCTGGCGGTCCGTGAAAGTGCGGCCGCGCTCCTCGGTCGCGACAGCGAAAGCCTCAGTGAGCGCAACTTCGTGCGCATTCTTCAGGATGCACACGACGCCGACGTCGTCGACCTGCGCAAGCGTGGCGACTCGTGGGAAGTCGCACCGGTGCAGCAGGTTGCCGAAGTCTCCGAGCAACTGGCGCAGCATGAAGCGGCTAATGCGCCGAAGCCGGTCGCCGGACCACCGGCGCCACGCGGCATGGGCTCGCGCGGCAGTTCACGCGGTGGGCGCCTCTTGGCGCCGCCGCCTGGGTTGCTGATGGTTGGTGTGGTGGAAGAAACGCCGCTGGTGACAGCCGCGCCGAAACCTGCTGCACCGATCGCCGCACCAGCCGTCAGGCCTGACCGCGCGCCTGAACTGGCGCTCTCGTCGCCGGTTGCCACCAAGGCAGCGGCGCCGACGAGGTCGAACGGCGGGCGTCCGGCCGCGAAGAAGTCCGCGACGGCCAGAGCTCCGGCAGCAGCAAAGACAGCAACGCCGGTGAAGTCGTCCGCAGTCGCCAAGTCGCAGGCGCCGGCAAGCAGGACGGCAGCGAAGGCACCGGTCGCGAAGGCACCGGTCGTCGCGAAGAAGACGGCGCCGGTCGCGAAGTCAGCGCCCGCCGCCAAGAAGGCCGCCGTCAAGGCACCAGCCAAGAAAACCGCGCGCCGGTAGTCGCGACGACGGATTGGCTGCTCCGTGTACTGAACCACGCCCGCATCACCACTCCCGGTGATGCGGGCGTGGCGTATTCGTTTCCCCTTTTGCAACCCGAGATCGTTCACCAGTGCCTGCCGCGCTTCCTGTCGCCTTCTACGACCGCGATCCCGCGATCGTCGCGCGCGAACTACTCGGCATGCTCCTCGTGGTCAGGGAGCATGACGGTGTATCGC
Organism: Gemmatimonadales bacterium; assembly: GCA_038215035.1. GTDB lineage: Bacteria > Gemmatimonadota > Gemmatimonadetes > Gemmatimonadales > Gemmatimonadaceae > JACMLX01. Next base: position 84,628 of record JBBQRH010000008.1, read on the forward strand.
TGCAGGCGCGAATCGTCGAGACGGAGGCGTATCTCGGACCAGATGATCCTGCCTGTCACGCCGTCGCCGGTCGAACGCGTCGGACGGAACACCTGCATGGTCCGCCGGGCAACGCGTATGTATACCGCATCTATGGCATGCACTGGTGCCTGAATGCGGTCACCCTGCCCGACGGCATCGGGTCGGCAGTACTGCTCCGCGCCGTCGAGCCGCTTGATGGCCTGCCGCGCCTGCAGCGCCGCCGACCGGCGGCGCGTCGAGAGCGCGACCTCACCAACGGCCCGGGCAAGCTCTGCGCGGCGTATGGCATTACCGGTGCCATCGACGGAACGTCCCTGCAGCGCGGCGCGGTGCGCATTGTGCGTGGCCGCGACGTGGACGACTCGGCGGTGCTGGTTTCGCCCAGGATCGGGATCACACGTGCAGCCGACTGGCCACTGCGTTTCTTTATTGCGGATAGTCCCTTCGTGTCGTCCACACCGAAACCATTCGTCGTCACCCCGTACAGACCATGACCTTCTGCACCACGCTGCGGACCTGCTGCACCTTGAGTGTGATCGCCGGCGTGCTGCACGCGCAGCCGCCAGGCACACAGCGGAAACCGGCGCCGACGACACGGCCAATGGCCGATCAGCTCGATTCGCTTCCCGATGTCTCACCCCGTGCCATGCGACTCTACCGGGAAGCGATCGTGGTCGACACGCACAACGACATGCCGACCAAGGTCGCGGACGAGCGATACGACCCCGATGTCCGGAATCCGATCGGGTTCGGACCGGGGTATGGATCGACGGATTATCCGCGCCTCCTGCAGAGCGGCATCACTGGCCAGTTCATGTCGGCCTTCGTCGACGCGCCGTACGCGATCATGAAGCCCGACAGTTCGTTCGCGCGCGCCATGCTGCTCACCAATCAGGTGAAGGCGTTTGTGCGGCGGCATCCAGACCGGCTCTTCTTTGCCACGTCGGGCGCCGATCTGCGCCGCGCCAAGCGCCAAGGAAAGATCGCCGTGTTCGTTGGTGTGGAAGGTGGCCACGCCATTCAGGGGTCGATCGCGCGCTTGCGGCAGCTGCATGCCGCTGGGGTGCGCTACATGACGCTGACCTGGAACAATGGCAATCTCTGGGCTGGCGCCGCTGCTGGTACCAATAACACGCGCACCGCCGGGCTCACGCCGTACGGCAGGCAGATTGTCCGTGAGATGAATCGCATCGGCGTCCTGGTCGACATCTCGCATGTCTCGGATTCCACCTTCTGGGACGCCATCCGCACCAGCAGCAAGCCCGTCATTGCGTCGCACTCGAGCGCACGGGCGATCGGACTGCATCGTCGAAATCTCAGCGATGACATGTTGCGCGCGGTGGGCGCCAATGGTGGGGTGGTGAACGTGAACTTCTTCAATCAGTTCATCGACACCATCTATGCGCAGCGCTACGCCGGCATCGAACGCCGGCTGCGTGACGAGGACCGGACGCTCCGCGACGGCGGTACGGCGAACGACCAGATTCGCACCCGGGTGGCCGCCCTGCGGCAGCGCCTGCTCGATTCGCTGCCGAACACGCCGCTGTCGGTGCTGATCGACCACATTGATCACATTGCCAAGGTGGCGGGCGTCGATCATGTCGGTATCGGATCCGACTTCGACGGCGTCACGGCACTTCCGACTGGCATGGAGGATGTCACCATGCTGCCGCGCATCGCGCAGGCGCTGCTCGACCGTGGTTACGGTGACGAGGACATCAGGAAGATTCTGGGCGGCAACATGCTGCGCGTGCTGGAAAGCGCGATCGACCCGACCGAGCGCAGAAAGTAAGCGGAACGGAGGGCCCCGTCCGGCGGCACGCAGCGCGTCGAGCTGCGTGCCGCTCGTTCGGTTTACGGAACCGGCGAGTCGGAGGACTTCGATCGCTCGCCGGAGGTGAGGATCGCGTTGTACACCAGCTTGAACGTCCCCCAGCTCTGGCCGCGGTACTGTGGACGGAAGCCGAACATCACCACACGACCGGCACCCACCGTGATGTCCACTGCGGCCGCCTTGCCGGCCAGCGCGTCGCCGCCGGTGAGGTAGCCGCTCATCAATATCGACGCGACATCGGCGGGGTACCGCAGCGGCACTTCGACGCGGGCGTCCGCCGCTACCTCAAATGCGGTGGAGTTGGTGAAGTAGACCGGAACCGTGTCGGGCATCCCCATGGTCAGGCGATGGCCCGGCGCCGAGATCGTGCGGAGGATGGAGCCCGGCGCGACCACGTTCGCGCCCAATGATGCGGTTGGTGCCTGATCGCCCGCGCGGCTGCGCTGGCCTGGCGCAATGCGGCGCACCGGCAGTCCAGGTACCGCTTCAAGTGCCAGCTCGCTGCCCTTGTCGAACGTCATCAGCACGCCGCCAGCGGCGACGAATTCTCCAATCGCCTTCACACCTTCCGAACCCAGCCCACCGGCGTACTGCGTCGGTGCCGCGCGTTCTGCCAGACCGTCCTTCGCTTCGCGAAGCGACAGGTCCGGAATGATCAATACATCGAATGCCGCGCGGAGATTCCCTGCCTTCAACAGACTGTCGGTTGCGTTGACGTATGGCACGCCTTGCGTGTCGAACAACCAGCGAGTCCAGCCTTCATCCATGCTGGCCGTCCACGGCTTGTACAACGCCACGCGCGCCGCCTTCGACATCCGGGTTCGCTCCCCGGCAGCGGGGGCACTCAGCGCAGCGCCGCACCAGCCACCCTCTGGCGCGTAGCTGCGCGCGAACGAACCGGGAATGGTCACCGTCGCTGCGGTACGCGCGCGTTGCATGTCGACGCGGACGCCGCGCTTCAAGGCCGCGAACGTCGCGGGAAAGGCACGGGAATCGCGGAGATCCATCGTCACGTTCCCGCCTGTCGGTACACAGGCTGACGCTGAGCCAGTGGTGGCGATGGTCGGCGTCACCCCGCTCTCCATGCGTACCGTCACGCCCATCTGGTACGGCAGCGTCCAGCCGGCCACATCGTACGGCCGATCGCCGGCGCTGGCGGGCCACTTCTGTTCTTCGAACAGGTCACGCACATGCGCCGCATATGGCTGCTCGAGCGACACGGTCCACGAGCCACCGCTGCTGCGCACCGCGTCGTCATCTCCGCGCACCTCCACCCCGCCGCGGCGCAAGACCTGCACTAACTCGTGCGCGGCTGCCGGATCATGCTGCTTCGCGTCGATCACATACTGCTGTCCCTTGCCGTTTGCCACCTGCGTGCGCGCCACCTGCACCATCGAGCGCACGAGGTCACCGCGCATCTCGCCGGCCATCGTCACCAGTGCCTGTGCTGCAATCAACTCGTAGTCCATGATGTCACGCAGACGCCAGACCCCTCCCGTCCACGGACTGGGATAGTTCACCCGTGGTTCGTTGCGCAGCGTGCCGCGGTTGGCCACCACGTCGTCGGCCTTGATCGTCATCGGTGTCGCAATGCGCGCGCTGGCGGCTTCGGTCAGCAGCCCGATCATGTTGTGCCGTGTTGGCGTCGATCGCCCACCGCCGTTCCACCACAGATCGTAGGTGATGCCGTCGCCCACACCGGTCTTGCCGGCCTGTTGCAGCGCCCACGCCATCCGCTGCCCCACCAGGTTGATACCGCGGACGATGCGCACGTCGACGTTCTGGTTGATGGGATCGATGTGCGGCGGAACGGTGAGGCGCATGCCGTTGCTGCCCTGCTGGTGCACGTCGTAGTACACTTGCGGGAAGTACTTGCCGTAGAGTGCCGAGCTGACTGCCCTGGTCTCCTTCTGCGTGACCATGTACCAGTCACGGTTGTTGTCGTGCCCTACATACTGGTGATAGAGCCACGGCATGGCACCGCCCTCGAATGGGGTGCCGAGGCCTGCCTTGTACCAGTCGACGATCAGCTGCATGCCATCGGGATTCATGGACGGCACGAGTGCAATGACGACATTCTTCATCGACCGCTGGAGCGAGTCGGTCGTCGCCAGGCTGTAGGCCAGTTCCATCGCCATCTGGCTCGAACCGATCTCACTGCTGTGCAGATTGCAGCTGATGAAGACCACCACCGGCTGCGACGCCACCAGCGAATCCTCGGCAGCGGTGCTCAGTACGCGCGGGTCGGACAGCCGGCGCTGCACCGCCAGGATCGCGTCCAGGCGCCGGATGTTCTCGGGCGTCGAGATCGCGGCCACGATCATCGGCTTGCCCATCGTGGTGGTCCCGATGGTGTCGAGCTTGACGCTGGGCGATCGCTGGGCGAGTGTGGCGAAGTAGCGCAGGACCTGCGGATAGTCGGCGAGCACGCGATCGGCGCCCACCGTGATGCCGAGGACCTCGCTTGGCGTCGGGATCGGTCCCTGGGCACTCGCGCGCGCGAGCGGTGAGGCGAGAAGCAGG
>JBBQRH010000009.1:0-84359 GCA_038215035.1 Gemmatimonadales bacterium
GAGGTGTTTGGTGACGCCTGGCAGGGTCATCCGGCCGAGGAAGGGCTCGGCGATTTGGGTGACGGTTGCCTCGCCGCTCCGCAGCCGCGCCAGGATCGCGCGGCGGGTGGGATCGGCGAGTGCTGAGAACGTCTGGCTGAGGGTGTCATTCATGGTAAGCGAGGTGGTTAATTAGCCAACAGGTAAAGTACGACGCCGTCGCGGTGAGTCAAGGAGGTGCACAACACCGATGGTCGGTCGAAAGTCTTGAGATTCGGGATTCTGCTTTCTGATCGCGCCGTGACGGAGATACACTCTCTTCGTCGTCGAGTGTACGCGCCAAGCCGAACGCCCCCAGTGGGCGGTGAACGCCGGCGCAATGAACACAGGGTAACGCGATGCAGCGTATACGCTTTGGTCGGATCAGTGCCGCGGTTGCAGCGCTTAGCCTGTCCGGCGCCATTGAGCACGCGGACGACATCTACGCGAAGGTGAACGCGGTCGAGACTGACGGCACCGCGGTACTTGGCGAGGTCCGCCTGAACATGGCGGACTTCGGTGTGATTGCGGGCACGAAACTCCCCTTTCCCGGCGGTCAGTTCGCCGATCTGGGGCAGCTCAGGTGCGCGGCCGACGTGCGGACTCAGCGGCGTTTCTGTTCGTCTCGCCGACCGACCGACAGCACCTTCGCCGCCGGCTCGACAACGCATCGCTCCACCAACGGTGTAACCCAGCTCGACTTCGATGGGAGAACCACCGACACCGTCATCTCGCAGATGGCAATGGTGCGTCGAAGCACGGATCGCGCCGGACATGCCACCGATCTGGCGCTGCGCAGCACGCAGCGCTGGGACGGCGTCGCGGACGCATCGGCAGCCATGACGCTGAATGGTGCGGATACGACGTATTCGGCCGTGCAGCGTGCGTCGGGCGTGAATCGTCTCACGCGCGTCGTCAACTACAGTGACGTCCGACTCACGCGCCATCCGTCGGTCTTTGCGCGCGACTACCCGACGAGCGGAATCATGTATGCGAGGGCAACGCAGGAGCAGGTGACGCCGCTGCTCAGGCGGCCGTCCTATTCCAGCATGATCGTGTATTTCGACGGTACGCGCAGACCTGATGCGTACCTCGACGGCAAGGCGTTCCGACTCGACCTGCAGACCGGCGTGGCGACACCGAAGTAAGCCCGTCAGTGATCACGGGACGGTCTTCGGGGAGCGTGAATACATCGACGTCCGGATCAGGCGCTCCGGCGAACACCGCTTCGTCGTCGTGTCACGAGACCAGCGCACCATGCCCGCTTCGCCGACCAGAGGAAGCGTGCGAGTCCTTCCAATGCCGCGCATCAACGACGCGACCGGCGACTGAGTGGAGCGCATTGCATTGCGTGCGCACCCAGACTGTGCAGCCCCCGCGCGAGGCGGATCACCCAAATGGGCGATGGGCTCCAACGGATCGGGCTGCTACGCTTGAGTTCGTATCCGCGTAACGAGCGCAGGCGCGCGCGAACGTGCCGCTTCACGCAGGCACGGCCTGCAACATGTCACATCTCTCCCCCGCCATGACGTTACGCACGCTGACACTGATCACCGCCATCTTCTGTGTGGCGACGCCCGAGACATCGCACGCGCAGTTCGGTCGACTCGGCCGCGGGAAGGACAAGCCGGATAGCGCGGCTGTTGCCAAGGCTCGCGCCGACAGCGTCGCCAAGGCGACCGCTGACAGTGCCGCGAAGGCGAGCGCAGTCGGTACCGCGACGGCGAATACCGACAGTACCGCAGCCGCTCCATCAGGGCCCGCGAAAAAGAGCCGATTCGGCTTGGGCGGGCTAGCCAGCAGGGTGACGAGTTCGGTCGTCGGATCAGTGGCGTCAGTCGCCGGCCGAGTGATGACCGGAAGCACCGCCGACCTGAGCACTGTTGTGCCGCTCGTGTATCGCATCGCAAACACCTGGCCGAAATCGCTCGGAACAATGGGGGCCAAGATCATCCCGAACTGGGGTGACGGCGGGGATCTGGTGACCATCAACTTCACCCAGCGGCTGGGCGGGATGATGTCGAAGATCGAAGGCACCGTGACGGTGGACGGGAAGCCGGCGGACTACGCGACCGCGGGCGTCTACTCGTCGATGGTACCGACAATGAACGGCACTCGCCGCGTCGAGGTCACGACGAGCACTGGACAGAAGGCGGGTTTCACGATTCCGGCGCCGCGTGGGAGCTTGCGGGTCGTGAGCATCAACGGCCAGGCAAATCCGACGACGCTCGACGTGACGAAGGATGTCACGATCCAACTCGCCGGGGTGATTCCGGGCGACACGTCACAGATCGTGGTGAAGGTCATCTCGAGCGTGATCGGCCTGCGCGAATTCTACGATGCGTACTACGCGAGGCCCGGCGCGACGATCACGGTACCAGCGGCGGCGTTCCGGAACATCAACATCGCACCAGGCAACGTGAAGGCCGGGGCGAACCTGAATGACAGCTACCTGCTCGTCAGCCGTGAGCGCTGGGATACCGCGCTGGAAGCGACTGGTGCATTTGCCGGGCTGCAGATCCTGACGTCGGAGAGCGATGGACGCGCTTTCAAGGCATCGCCCTCGACCGAAATGAACACCGGCTTCACCGCGAAAGCCGAGCTGCCGCTACCGGGTGGAAAGCTGGAGTACTCGCTGTTCAAGCCGGGCGCATTCTCGTCACGCCCCATCACGCAGGCCACGAACGTGGCAGTGATTTCGTTCGCCGTGCGCGGCAAGACGTACCTGAGCAAAGAGCGGACGAGTACCACCGGGAATATCCGCACCACCGAGACGCGCACGCTGACCTTTCCCGTTCTGTCAGAGGCCACGTGGGACGCGGCGCTGGCGGAGCTCTACGGTGCGCTGAGTCCGGTGTTCGCGCAGGAACTGGGCGCCACGATACTCCCGATCGAGCCGGTCGTCGCATCGTCGGCGTACCGATCCATGGCGCCGTACTCGAAGGACGATCAGACCACTGACGTGCAGTTCACGCAGAGCTACAAGGGGACGACGCTGTTCTCGGCAGTCCTCCCGATCTCCGAGGGCTGGGGATGGAACCGGGCGGATGCGCGACTCATGCGCGAGACCGGTGCCAATACGCTGCTCAAGGTCACGCTCGATCTCGAGCTGAGCGAAAAGGGCGGAATGAGCATGATCCCCACGCTCGCGTTCGAGCTGGTCGGCGCGCCGAACGGGCACTCGGCGTCCACGAAGTTCGTGACCGGGACCATCACGGGCGCCGGTCGACCGCTGAAGAACAAGGAGGCGGTCACGGCGGCGGTGCTGCGGGAAGTGATGCGCACCGCCGACTTCGCGACGGCGCTGCGCGCCGCGTTGAAGGACTTCAAGGCGAAGGAAGCGGCGAACCGCGACTACCAGGTGCTCTGGTCAGGGCGATAGGCGCCGCGATCCGGTGTGATGACAGTCTCGGGCGGTGTGCGCTGCGGGTGAGCGCTCACCGCCCGAGTGATACCGCTTTGTGATTACACGCGTACCTTTTGGACAACGGAGTCGTTACGTAACGCCAACGGAGCGAGCGACATGGGCGTGATGCGCTGGGTGGGCCGCGGAGCGTTGGCGCTGGGCGCGTTGGCGGCGGTGGCAATCGGCGGCGTGTATGCGCAGTCGGAGCGCGTCATCACGGCCAAGGCTGCGCCGCCGTCGCGGAAGGCACTGGTGGTGGGGCATGACTCGGCCACCCTTGCCCTCGGCGAAAAGCTGACGATCGCGAATGGATGCCAGGACTGCCATACGTCGTCGCTTGGCGGGAAAGTCATGATCGACGATGCGGCATTCGCACGCGTCATCGCCACAAATCTGACGAACGGTGAAGGTGGCGTACTGGCCCGGTACGATGATCGAGCGCTGGACGCGGCGATTCGTGACGGGGTCGGCTGGGATGGACGCAAGTTGTGGATCATGCCATCCACTGAATTCTCGACCCTGGCCGATGCCGACGTCGCAGCGATCATCGCCAACATCCGCGGCCGCGCCCCGGTGGCCAACGTGCTGCCGGAACGCATCGCACGACCGATTGGGCGTGCTTTGATTGCCGCAGGAAAGCTGCCGCTCGCATATGACCAGATCGATCACTCGCGCCAGACGCTCGCCGTGGCACCGGTCGGAGGTACCATCGCGCAGGGCCGGTACATCGCCGCAGGCTGCGTGGGATGCCACGGGGAGAACTATGCTGGCGCGGAAGTGCACGGCGCCCCGCCGGGTACGCCACTCTCGCCGAACCTGACGCCGGCGGGTCGCGTGTCGACATGGACGGAAGCGGAGTTCGTCAGCGCGATTCGCACCGGTGTGCGTCCCGACGGCACCACCATGAATGAGTTGATGCCGTGGAAGGCGTTCTCGCAGCGATCAGACGAGGAGCTGAAGAGTGTGTATGCGTACCTGCGTACGCTGCCGTCGGCTCCATCGCCCACGAAGTAGCGCATCACGTCAGCACCCATAGTTTCGGCCGTGCCAAGACATGCGTTGCGGCCGACCGAGATGAGCCAGGCGCCTGCGACTCCTCGGTCGGCCGGAGGCGCAAGGCCCCAGACGACCGAGCACTTGCAGTGTATTCTGGGATGGATGAGTGTTGCCGACTCTCGGTGGACACGTGCCAGCCCCTGATTGTTTTTCCAGCACCCGGATGCCCCAAGACGATTCGCGCCGTACCGCCTGGGTCATCGCCATAGCGAGCTTTCTGCGGTTGCTGGTAGCTGCCGTGCTCCCCCTCGGCATCGATGAGTCGTATGCCGTCGTCATCGGCCGCAACCTCTCGCTCAGCTATTTCGATCATCCCCCGGCTGTCTTCTGGCTGGCCCACGCAGCGGCATTCATCAGTGGGGAGTCTCCGCTTGCGCTGCGATGGCCGTTCGTCACGCTCTTCGCCCTGACGAGCTGGTTGCTCTTTCGGTTGACGTCACGGCTCTTCGGCACTCGCGCCGGATTCTGGGCCGTCTGTGCGGCGCAGTGTATTCCCGTGTTCAGTCTGAGCGGTGGAAGCTGGGTGCTGCCCGATGGCCCACTGCTCCTGGCCAGCACCGCCGCCGCGTTGGCGCTGACGCACGCTGTCTCAGTGAGCGCGGACGCGGCGAGGGAAGGTCCTCCCACGGCTGACGCCACTGACACAACCGCGCACTCCCGCTGGTTGGCGTGGATCGGCTTGGGATTTTCGCTTGGTCTCGCCGGCCTGGCGAAGTACCACGCCGCACTGCTGGGCCTTGGCGTGTTTGTGTTTCTGGTGTCGGACCCGGCGTCGCGGCGCTGGTTGTTGCGTCCACCGCCGTTCCTCGCGGTGACGATCGCGCTGCTCTGCGTCGCGCCGGTCTTCATCTGGAATGCGCAGCACGACTGGGCCTCGTTCCGCTTTCAGGCCGGCCGTGCCAATGGCCAGGGGAATCCCGTCACGGCGTTGTTGCAGAACATCGGCGGGCAGGCCGGCTACGTCTTTCCCTGGTTCTGGGTGCCGCTGGTGGTGCTGCTGGCGCGTGGGCTGCGCGCCGGCCCGCGCGATCGCGCGACCTGGTTGTGCGTCTGCCTGGGCGCCGCGCCCGTGATCGTCTTCACGCTCGCCGCGCTCGGTGGTCGCGCCGGTCTGCCCCACTGGCCGGCGCCGGGATTCTTCATGCTGTTGCCGTTGCTCGGTGCCGCCATCGCGCGGTGGGAGGGCCGTGCAGCGGTAACTGCGCGACGGCGCATGGCGATCGCAGGTGGCGTCTTTGCGCTGCTGCTGACGATCGTCGTCAGCCATGCGGCCACCGGGTGGATGGCGCGCGTGGTGCCGTCGTTGCACCGTCGTGATCCGGCCTTCGAGTTGCTCGAGTATCGATCGTTGCGCGACGCACTCGAGGCACAAGGCCTGCTGCGGGGGCGCAGCTATGTGGCTGTGACCGACTGGCTGCGTGGCGCGAAGATCGGATATGCGCTCGGCCCGGCCCATCCCATGCTGGTGCTCAACGACGATGCGCGGCACTTCCGGTTCAGCCATGATGATTCGTCGCTGATCGGGACCGACGGGTTGCTCATCGTGAAGGTGAACAGCACCGCGACCGATTCCGCGTCACGTCAGGCCGCAGTACCGTACGCACCACTCTTCGACAGCGTCCGCTTCGTTCGGTCGGTGCCGGTGCTGCGCGGTGCGGATACGGCGCTGGTGGTCAGTGTGTTCACCACCACACGGCTCCGCCGGATGTGGCACCAAGTACCGCCGCGCTAACGTCGTGTCGCGGAAAGCTCGTAGCTGTCAGGAGCGTCTTCTGTCGCGAGCTGGTGTTGCAGCACTTCGCGATATCTTCCGCCTTGCTCGAGCGCCCAAAAATCGAACGAAGAGCGCACGGCCTGACGCAAAGGCGCAAGGGCTTACTGCAGGGCAAAGACAACTCGGCGCGCCATGGTGGTCAGCCGCGACATCACCAAGGATGTTCGGTAACACCCACGGCCGCATCGCTGTCTTTCCGCTGTTCCCATCCCTCTGCAGTCCTTTGCGCCTTGGCGCCCTTGCATCTTTGCGTTAAGCAGTTGCCCTTACGCAGTTGCCCTTACGCAGTTGCCCTTACGCAGTTGCCGTTACGCAGTTGCCGTTACGCAGTTGCCGTTACGCAGTTGCCGTTACGCAGTTGCCGTTACGCAGTGGCCCGCGAGCAGTGGCCGTTCCGCCGTTGAGGTCGTGTTCAAGGCAGTCGAGCGGGTCTTCTGATGCGCGTCCGGCGGTGCAACGGCTCGCAACGCCCTTGGGACGGCACCGGGTGGCGCTGTGGCTCGCGCCACAATCCGTCACCCGCCTGTCTCCACCGCACGTCGGCTATTCTATTCTAGCGTCTATTTCGTGACGGTCGCAAATAGAGGTTGATCGAGCCGAAGGAGAGCTTGGCCTTCATCTGGATCAGCGTGTGCGCGGAGTCGTCGCTGAACCAGAGTTCGGCCTGACCGCCTTCGGAGAAGATGCCCGAGGTACGAATGATCGGTTTCACGACCACGGTACTGAAGGTCCCGGCAGGGACGGTGATCGTCTCGCGGCGCAGAACCTGAATCGTGACGGGGTTCGCGTTGGGCCGGAAGTAGCGCGAAAAGCTGAGTGTCTGCCCGACCTCGAGCTTCAACGAGCGCACGAAAAAAATGAACGATGCGTCATCCAGCGGCGCCGATACGGTCGCCGCCCGCGGCTTCCCACGCTCGAGCACGATCTCCTCGTCGGGAAAGAACTCGTAAAGCCGGCTGTAGTGCTTCGACCCCTCGTTCAATTCCTGCGTGAATCGCATGCTCAGCATGTGCTTCGCATCGAACCAGCTCTCCATCACGTCGTGGACGCGAAAGAACGGAATTCCACCCTTGATCTCGTAGCGCAGGCGGAGTGTTTCGCGACCGCGTACGGTATCTGGGCCGCTCACCGAAAGTGAACCACTGCCGACCGAGATGACGCCGAACTTCAGGTCGTATTCGTGATACTCGCCGATGCGAAAAGGCAGCGCCGCGGTGTTTGTCGTCGGTGATTGGGCGCTCGCCGTTGCCCCCGGCACGGCGCCGAGCGCGGCCGCAAACAGGAACGTGCGCGCCGCAGCTGGTGCCAGCGAAGCGGCGCTTCGTTGGCGTACGCTGCGCCGCAGGCGCACGGGCAGCAGCGCGAACATCGTGACGATCCAGAGCAGCGTGGCACCGGCCCGGCTGAACAGACTGGCCATGCCATTCACGGGTGGCGTTGCCCATGGCACCGGCTGCCCTGCAGAACGGAGCACCGGATTGAGATAGATCGCACCAGTCGGCGTTGTCGCAACCACCCGCGCGTAGTGGTCATCGGCTGGGAAGACATAGCGAATCTCCATGGCGTTGGCTGCGCTGGCGCGCACCGCGCCGTGATCACCGATCACGCGAATTTGTTCCATGGGTTGATCGAATCGAGTGGTCACTGTGTCGCCGTGAGTCGTCACGCTCTCGAGCGCGGCTGGCGCCGTGCCGGGAGCGGCGGCGACGACGTACATCCGCCCCTGCCGCAGCGCGGGGATGATGTCGGTGGCGCGCGGAGTCGTCGCATTCACCATCGTCCAGACGACAGCGATTTCTTTCGAGTTCGTGATATCGTGGACGTCGTCGTTCCCGATTGCCCAGACCGGGTTGCCCGCAGTCAACACGGCGTCCCACCACGCCGATGCGTCGGCCCAGTGGCTGCGGACTTCGAGCAGGTCAAAGCCACCGAGGGTCGCGATTTCGGTGGTATCATAGCCGGTGCGGAGGTATGGATGGACGACTGCCGTGAGAGCGGCGGAATCATGCATGGCATTGAGCAGATACTGTTTGGCCGACGTCGTCTGCCAGAGCGGGAAGTCGATGGCCGTCACCGTTCGTGCACCGATGATCAGCTGGTGTGTCTTCTTGATGCTGAAGCCGTGCTCATACACCGGAACGAAGTTTGTGTCCCCGGAAACGTGCGAGATCAGGTGGTAGTTCGACAGCCCGGCCACGTCGTACCCCCGTTCGAGGTAGGCCGCGCGAACGGCCGCCGGACTCTGGCGGCCGGAGGTCAACCCTCCCCACGCCCGCGAGTGGGCGTGAAAGTTGGCGCGCTGCCACTGGGCACCGGGCGATGCGTATGGGTTGAAGAGCGCTGGTCCGACAAACGGGGTAGGCATGTGCGCCTTGTACACCCGAACGAACGCATAGGGCAAGACGAGCACGGTCACCAGCGCCATTCCCAGCAGGCGCAAGCCAAGGCCAATGCGGTGCACGAGGAACTCGATGCCCGATCTGGTGCGGATAGGCCGGGTGGGCGGTGCAGGTTCGGGCGATCGCATCACGAAAGGGACAAGGGGCGTCGGTCGCTGGGCCACACGCCTGGCTCACGGGTTCCGTGAATTTATCGCGGTGGCGTCCGCATGCCCTCATCCACGCTGATCCGGCGCGGACGATCGGTGCCCGCGATCTGCGTTGCGACTACGGTGTGAAGTTCGCTGTCACGGTCAGGTCACCATTCTCCGGCACGGTGAGCACGCAGGTCGTCCCGCTGCATGAGCCCGCAAAGCCGCTGAACGTGAACCCGGAACTGGGGCTGGCGATCAGCGTGACGGTGGATCCGACCGGGAAGATGGCTCGGCAGATGCCGGACTTGACGCCGTTGGCGATCGTACACGCCAGACCGCCCGGTGAGCTCGAGACGACGCCATTGCCGCTGCCACCACCTGAATTGATGGTGATCGAACCGGGAACGGCGAGACGGTACAATGCCTGGACGGATCGTGACGTTGTCAACGGTACCTGACAGGTGCCGCTACCGGTGCAGGCGCCGGCCCAGTTCAGAAAGACGCTGCCGTTTGTCGGAGTCTGTGTGACCGTCACCACGGTGTTGAGTGCGTACGCGAACGTGCACGAGCCGCTCACCGCCAGATTGCTCAGTGTACACGACAGGCCACCTGGAGAACTCGTCAGTGTGCCGCCGCCTTGTGATCCGGTGGCGGCCGACAGCGTGAGCGTTGGCGGGGCGGTGAACTGGGCGGTGATGCTGTTGGTGGTGCCCGGCGTCATGGTGAGCGTGCAGGTCGATGCATTACACGCCCCCGAGTAGCCGGAGAAGGACGCGAGGCCGGCAGGAGTCGCCGTCAGCGAAACGACGGTGTTTGGTGGGAACGTCGAGACGCAGGTTCCGCCGGTGACGCCGTTGGTGATCGTACAGCTGATGCCAGAGGGCACGCTGGTCACCAGACCACTCCCGGTCCCACCGCCACTGAGCGCGATTCCCTGTGTCTGGAAGATCGCCAGCGCGGTCCGCCCCTGTGTCATCGCGAGCTGACAGGGGTCTGAGGTGCAATCGCCGGCCCAACTCGCGAAGACGGCGTTTCCACTCGAGGTCTGTTGCAACGTCACGACGGTGTTGGCGGCGAAGAATCCGGTGCAGGTACCACTCGTCGTCGAACCACTCAGTACGCAGTTGATCCCTGCGGGTGAACTCGTGACTACCCCACCGCCCGCCGAACCGGGGCCGGCGGTCACCGTGAGGCGCTGCGGTGCTGCGCTGAACGCTGCGCTGACAGCGGATGTCACATTGCTTACGATGGCAATCGCACATGAACCACCGGTACACGCGCCGGTAAAGCCGTCAAAACTGCCGTTGTTCGAGCTCCCGCCGATCAGCGTCACCGTGCTGCCTGCGTCGAACGTAGCGCTGCAGATACCGCTCGTGACACCAGCCGTGACCGTGCACGAGATGCCGCTCGGCGAGCTCGTCACACTGCCTTGGCCCGTGCCGGTGCCGGCGATCGTGACAATGCCGGGTGGCGGAATGCGATAGGTGATCTCACCGACGCGAGACTGCGTCATGCTGATCTGGCATGGATTGCCGACGCAGTCACCACTCCATCCCTGAAAAATGCTGCCGCCACTTGGTATCTGGGTCAGCGTCACGATGGTGCCGGTTGCCAGTGCGACGCTGCACACGCCCGACGCTATCCCGTCATTCACGGTGCAGTTGATGCCAGCGGGCGAGCTGGTGATGGAACCGGAACCGCGCGATGCAGGCGACGGTCGAACCGTCAGCGTGGTCGGGATGGATGCTGCGAAGCCGGCGCCAATCGCCGTCGTTGCGCCCGACGCGACGATGATGGTGCACGTCCCACCGCTGCAGGCGCCCGTATAACCGGTGAACGCGGCGGCGCCGGCGCTGACGGCGCTGAGCGTGACAGCCACGCCCGCGTCGAATGATGCACTGCATCCGCCGCCGGCCACACCGTTCGTGATGGTGCAGAAAATTCCTGCCGGAGCGCTGGTGACCGTCCCCGATCCGGAGCCGACGCCGGTGACCGCAACGATGCCTGTTGGTGGCGATCGATAAGTGACCTCCGCCACGTGGGTCTGCGCCACGGTGATCTGGCACGGATTGCCGATGCAGTCTCCACTCCACCCCTGGAAGATGCTGCTGCCGGTGGGGAGCTGCGCGAGTGTGACGTTGGTGTTGGTGGTGAACGTGACGCTGCAGACTCCGGTGGTTACGCCATCGTTGATGGTGCAATTGATCCCGGCGGGCGCGCTCGTGATGGTGCCGCCTCCGCGCGAACCTGCCGTGGGAGCGATGACGAGTGTGGCGGGCATCGAAGCCGCGGCAAAACCGGCGCCGACCGTCGTGGTGCTGCCCGGCGCCACCGTGGCATTGCAAATGGTGCCGGAACATGCACCAGTGAATCCGGCAAATGCGGAACTTCCGCTGCTGACAGCGTTGAGTGAGACTGACATGCCGCCGACGAAGACCGCCGAGCAGACGCCCGTGGCGACGCCCGCGGCAATACTGCAGTTGATGCCGTCCGGAATGCTCGTGACGCTGCCTGCCCCCGTGCCGAATCCACCCACGACGAGCGTTCCGGGAGACTGCGGCATGCGGAACGTGGCGTCCACCGTGCGCTGACCATTCACCGTGACGACGCATGGATTGCCAACGCAGTTCGCACTCCAGGCGTGGAAGATCGCGCCGGCAACGGGTTCCTGTGCAAGCGTAACCTCCGTGCCGACCGGGAAGCTGCTGCTGCACGATCCCGCGCCCGGCGCCGTGCCGTTCAGAATGCAGTCGATTCCTGCCGGCGTACTCACGATCCGGCCACCCCCGACCGAGGCGGCATTGGCGACGACGGAGAGAAAATTCGGGACGAAGGTGGCCGTCACGGTACGGGGTGCTTCCATCGTCGTCTGACAGGACGCGAGTGCACAGTCGCCTCCGAAGCTGAGAAAGACCGATGTCGCTCCCGGTTCAGGCTGCAGGGTGACGACAGCGCCGGCCGGAAACCGGGCCGAGCAGATGCCGCTCACGGCGCCTGCCGAGAGCGCACAGCTGATGCCCGACGGCGCTGAGATGACTCGACCACTGCCGGTGCCGCTGCCGGTGACACTGAGTGCAACGGATTGTGCCGGCTCCGTGATGCGAACCGGCCCGGATTTCCCGCCACCGGAGCAGGCAGAAAGTGCAGCCACGGCAACAAGTGCCGACGCAAGTTGCCGGGTGACGCGCGCACGGGTGCGAACGACAGCAGGTCGAGTGATGGACATCACAGAGCGGGAAAGGGCGCGAAAGTCGAACGTGGCTCACAATCGACACCTTGCGGGTCGATCACGCCCTGCCACAAAAAGCAATTGCCGTGCGCGCGCTCTGGCAGCGCGGCGCTCTGGTGCGCCTGCTACCGCGCGGGTGCTACGGTCGTGGGGTTCGCACCCTTGGCCCGGAAGAGATAACTCACCTTGACGAACATCCCGTCCGAGGTGCGCTGGGCATCGTATGGCCGTTGCGTCACACTCGCGTCGCCCGCTGACCCATAGCCGAAGTACACCACCGTCCCCGGGCTCGGCAGATAGGACATCAGTAGGTCGGCGCGTCCGATCAGCGATTTCACTGCGGTACGTCGCGTCCATGTGCCAGTTGATTCACGGAAGAACAGCGGCTGCTCTGTTCGCGGATCGCGCAAGGCATCGCGCCGGCGCAACTCCGCCTGACCGATGGCGCGAAGAAAGAGCGCACGCGAGAACTGGTACTCCACGCGCAGCCGTGGTACGAACTGCGTGCTGAACGGTGTGCCGTCGCGGACACGATCAAACTGCTGGTAGCGTAGCAGTGCGCCGATGCGGATCTTTGACGTGGGTCGGAGATCGAGACTGCCCTCCACGTCGCGCCGATTGACGGCGGCCGTTTCGAAAAACTCGGTTTCGCGACCGAGGGTGGTGGTGACGGTGGCGCCCATTCGCCGCCACTGTGGCGTCGAGGCCGAGATCGCGGTGCTGAAGAGTTGCTGGCGATCGCCGGTGACAAATGCCACCGTATCGCCAGGTGTTGCCGAAAGTGTGCCGATCCGCGCGTACCGGCGCGGATCGAAGCCGGTCGACTGCAGCTCCGGAATGATGTTGACGCGCCAGCCCCCGCGTAGCACGAACGAGTTGTCGACGGTGCCACGGATCTCGAGTGGCCGCGTGGAATTCTGAAAGCCGTCGTACGTCCAGAGCGCGTTGGCGGTGAGGAATTGCTGCTGCTGGTCCCACCAGCCGCCACGCCTGCCGAACCGGGTCCAGCGTTGATTGACGCTCGTGCGCACGAAGTCATTCCGGTTCACGAAACCGGAACGCGTCTCGAAGCCAGGGCTGATCGCGGCAATGCCATAGCGATACCCATAGGATCGGCCGGTGCGGCCGCTGTTCACCTCCCACAGGGCACCATCACGACGTCCCGCACCGTCGCGTGTGGCACTGCCGAACAGCCGCAGTTCGACGCTGTAGACACGCCTGAACTGCAGGCGCGCATCGGTGCCGCCAACCCGATTGAAGCGCGATCCTTCGGTCCGATCGGTGTAGAGCACGCCGGCGTTGCTCTGGTCACCAATGTCACGCCGGAGTCGAACGATGTTGAAGACTGGATTGATGCCATCGCTGTTTGGCGCTGCGGCGTCGACTGCGCTCAGCAGGCCGACATCGGTCCGAGGGATTTTACCCGTCAGTTTGATCGCGGTCAGTGGCTGCACGATCTGTCGCGTGTTCACCAGCTGGTTCGGCGCGTCGAACTGTTCGCTCCCTTCGACGAAGAAGGGGCGCAGCTCGGGGAAGAACAGGGCAAATCGCACGTCGCCCGGAATCTGGCCGACGTCGGTTTCCACCTGGCTGAAATCGGGGTTGACGGTGCCGTTCAGCGTGAAATTGTTCGTCACGCCCCAGCGCACGTCGGTACTGGCCTCAGTGCTCGACGTGTACTCCCACCCGGTGCCTTTCGGTTTTCCATTCACCAGGCTGATGGCGTTCGGCGTCACATCGAGCACCAGGCCGCGCTTCATGCCGCTCATCCCCCGGAGATACCCCGCCTGCGCCTGAAACGCCTGATTCGCGCGCGACGTGGGCGCCCAGGTATCCTGAAACCCTGAACGTTGCGTCTGTCGCACGATCTGCAGGCCCCAGTCCTGTGCGTCTCCGAGCTGAAAGCGCATCGACTTGAACGGGACGCGAATCTCGACCACGAACCCATCGTCCAGCACCCGCCCCTTTGATTGCCAGACGAAATCCTGCGTCAGGTCCACGCGCTGCAGCGCGGCGCGCGACACGCCGGGCATGCCACCCTGTTCGCTCCGCATTCCATCGGCCTGCACGCCAAGTGGGTTCACGGCGAAGGTGAAGGCGCGGCGACGGTCGTTGAAGGTGTCGAACGAAATCGCCACCCAGTCATCATTGGTGATCTTGTCCCGTTCGGCCAGCGTCGCGCGCACCGTCCCCTCGGGTGCCCAGGCGCGGACGCCGATGTGGATCGCATCGGCCGCATACCAGAGACGCACTTCGATGGAATCCTGGGCAGGACGGCCATCGACGGGGTTGTACGACGAGAACTGCGTGAGCACCGCCGCGCGTGCCCAGACCGGTTCATCGAGGACGCCGTCAACCGCGATCGTCGTGTCGACCTTCACGGCCCGCACGTTCAGGGCTTTGGCACGGCCCGAGAAGACCAGTGGTGCATCTGGAGCCTGCGGCTGCGCGGCGACCGGCGCCGGTTGCATTGGTCCAGCGAATTGAAGCAGCGAAACCAGGGCGAGCAGCATACACCAAAGACGCGGGAACAGGAGGTCGTCGCGGGCAGGAGCCAGTTCCGCGCAGTGAACGGCAAAACTAATTCTTGGCTCGAAGCCGACGAACCACATCGTCGCTGGGCCGTGCCCTGCCGGCGGTGAGGCGTGGGTCCGTTCGCGCCGGGATGGGGCACCGGCGCATCATACGCGACCTGCATGCCCGGTACGGCCCGGGCCGTGAAACCGTTGCGCGACATGACGCTCGACCGCGTCGACACGCTGCCTGATGCTGCAGCTGTACCGCCAGCGAACGAAGCGGTGCTGGCCACAGGACGGTATCATTCCGCATCCACCAGGGCACTCCGCTCGCCCCCTCCTTCCATGTCTGCGCCATGAATGAAGCCCTCATCGCCGCCGCCAAGGCGGCGTTCCCGACCGATCTGCCAGGCATCACCCTCGGTGCCGTGACGCACGATGGCTCGATCGATCCGCAGCCGCTCATTCGCCTGCCGCTCTCGATGATCACCCGCCACGGTCTGATTGCCGGCGCGACGGGAACGGGCAAGACGAAGACGCTGCAGCTGATGGCCGAGCAGCTGTCCGCCCAAGGGGTGCCGGTGTTCCTCGCGGACGTCAAGGGCGATGTGGCGGGCATCGCAATGGCCGGCCAACCCCACCCGAAGATCGACGAGCGCACCAAAGCCACCGGGTACAATTGGCAACCGTCGTCCTTTCCGGTCGAGCTGCTCTCGCTCACCGGCGCCACCGGTGGGCAATTGCGCGCCACGGTCTCGAGTTTCGGGCCGCTGCTGATGTCCAAGGTGCTCGGCCTGAACGAAACACAGTCCAGTGTGCTCGCACTCGTCTTCAAGTATTGCGATGACAAGGGGCTGCTGCTGCTCGACCTCAGCGACCTGCGCGAGGTCCTGCAATACCTGACCGAGGACGGTGCCGCGGAACTCAAGGAATACGGCGGGATGTCGAAGGCGACCGTCGGTGTCCTGCTGCGCAACATGATCGGTCTCGAAGGCCAGGGCGCCGACAAGTTCTTCGGCGAACCGGAATTCGACCTCGATGACCTTTTCTCGATCGAGCGTGACGGGCGCGGATTGATTTCCGTGCTCGCACTCTCCGACGTGCAGGACAAGCCGGCGCTGTTCTCCACCTTCATGCTCTGGATGCTCGCGCAGTTGTACGCGACCCTGCCTGAAGTCGGCGATGTCGCCAAGCCGAAGCTCGTCTTCTTCTTCGACGAGGCTCATCTGCTGTTCGACGACGCCAGCGACTCAATGCGTGATGAAATCGAGAAGGTAACGCGCTTGATCCGCTCCAAGGGCGTCGGCGTCTTCTATATCACGCAGCATCCCCGCGACATTCCGGAGACGGTGCTCGGTCAGCTCGGTAACCGGGTGCAGCATGCGTTGCGAGCCTACACGCCGGATGACGAGAAGCAACTCCGCTCGACGGCGCGTACAATCCCGAAGACGGAGTTCTACGACATCGAAGCCACGCTCACATCTCTGGCCACCGGCGAAGCGCTCGTTTCGACCCTGACGGCGAAAGGCACGCCGACGCTGCCGTTCGCCTGTCACATGGTGCCGCCCTCGTCCCGGATGGGCCCACTGACCCCCGAGGAGATCGCGCCGCGGCTGCAGACGCCACAGGCGAAGCGGTACGCGACCGCCATCGACCGCGAGTCGGCGCGTGAGGTGCTCGAGAAGAAACACCTGGCCGCCGTCGAAGCCGAAGCTGCGGAGGCCGAAGCGAAGCCGTCGAAGGCCAGCGCCGCCAAGACGGCACGCGAAGAGGAGGGCGCTCTGGGCGCATTCATGCGATCGCCGGTCGCGCGAACCATCGCCGTCACGATTGCAGGCACCCTGACGCGGTCGCTGCTCGGTGCATTGACAGGCAAGCGGCGTCGGTAAAGATGCCCGCCTGAGGGTCGAGGGCTTCGTGGACTGTCTCGCCATCGATTGGTCGGGGGCGCTGCACGGCAGCGCATCGCGCATTTGGGTGGCGCGTGCACGGCACGGTGTACTCACCGCGCTCGCCATGCCCGGAAGCCGTGATGCCGTTGGTGACTTGCTCGCAGCACGACGAGCCGATCCGACACCCTGTCTGGTCGGTCTCGACTTTGCGTTCGGTTTTCCAGCCTGGTTTGCTGAAGCCAGCGGATGGCACACGATCGATGCGGTCTGGCAGGCGGCGGCTGACCATGGTGAGCAATGGCTCGCCGACTGCGCACCGCCGTTCTGGGGACGTGCCGGGAAACGTCGCACGCACGATGCCGATCGCGGTCTCCGGAATACCGAACGCCATTGGGCGGCATCGCAGCAGCCCAAATCGACGCTGCAGATCGGTGGTGCGGGTTCGGTGGGCACGGGCACTGTGCGCGGCATGCCGCTGCTGCGATCCTTGCGACGCCACGGTTGGTCGATCTGGCCTTTTGACCTACCGGGAACACACACCGCAGTCGAGATCTACCCGCGCCTCTTCACTGGTCCGGTCGTGAAGCGCCGCGAGGCAACCCGAGCGGCGTATCTCGCGCACAATGTCGACCTGCCGGCAGACCACCGTACCGCGATGGTTCGCTCGGAGGACGCGTTTGACGCCGGGCTGTCGGCGCTCGCCATGTCGCGTGCCGTGGCGGCAGGTGCCGACTGGCCGGGCTGTGAGTCTGCCGCGTTGATCGAGGGCCAGATCTGGGCTCCCCGCGCGCCGGTCGGGGACGACGCGCGGCCGTTGTGACGCCTCCGACTACCGGCGCGCGACGACGCGAATCGTCACCGGCGCCGACACCAGCTCGGGGCCGATCACCTTGTGTGTGTAGTCACCGAGCACGGCGCGCAGCGTGTGCCGTCCGAGTGGTACTGGCACCGTCACCTCGATCTGCCCTTTGCCGAAGTGGATGTGCAGGCTGTCGGCGGGGATGATCGTACCGGCCGCGCCCGCCTCGGCATCGATCAGCAAATGAAAGTGGCCGGTGCGCTCGACGTTCGTTCCAGCTGGTGCCACGCCATAGTTCACGAGGCGAAATCGAACCGTCACAGGGCTGGTGACCGTAGCGCCTTTGCTGGGCGTGAGGATGCCGATGATGGGCGCTGGTGGTGCGGCAGCGGGGGCGTTCTGAGCACCCAGTGATGATGCGGCCACCGCGAAGATGAACAGGCAGGAGTGAATCGGCGAAATGCGCATGGCGGGTGCGGTGCGTGAAAAAGCGAATCGGCTCGGATGGAGAGCCCTCAGCAATGTGGCGTGCGTCGCTCCGTGGCGTCAGGGTGTTTTGCGCGGACCCGAATCCCAATGCTGCAGCTCGGTCCAGACTTCGCGCGAGACCTGCACGCTGGACCCGAGGTGTTGTGCGAAATCATCCCGGAACTGAGCGGCATGCTCGCCAAGGTACCGGTCGAGAACGTCAAGGCTGCGCGCCGCATAGCGGATGCGGTAGCGTCCGGGCATGGACCGGGCGATCGTCGCGCTGACGAAGCACCCGGTCGCCAGCACCTCAGGAATGTGCGTGTCTCGCATGTAGGCCTCGTAGGTCGCAACGCCAGCCGGCGTCACGTCAGTGGTGACCTCATAAATGATCATATTGAATATTTCTCGTCCGCTAAGGGGCACCGCGCCTACAGGGCACGGAGAAACAGATTCTGATGAGAGTGTCCTAAGAGTTCCAACGCGTGCTTCGCTTACGTTATGCGTAGCGCCACATCCGGCAACGACCCATCACCGCGCGCACCTGCGTCTCCAATCGGAACGTGCGTCATGCGTCCGTCCTACTTCGTACTCTACTCTGCTGTCGTAACGCAGGCCGCGACCGCGCTGCTGCTGTCGTGTGCGCTGTACGTCCTCGGGCGATCGTACCCGCGGTACTTCCTGCGGTTGTGGGCGGGCGCGTGGCTGGCAGAGGCGGTGCACGTCGGCGCCGGCATTCTGACCGTCGGGCTTCGCGCGGCGGGGCCGGCGGGAGGGAGCGCGACGACTGAGCTCGTCAGCTGGCTGTCGCAGAGTGCAGGCTATCTGCATGGCGCGCTGCTCGTGCTGGGTGCCGTGGCGCTCTATCGCGACCAGCGACTCGTTGCGCCTGGCCGTGCCTGGATGATCCCGATCGCCGCCGCCATCCTGGCACTCGTGCCGACACTCGGCGTGCCGCATGACGCGAGCCCTGCCTCGGCCGCGATCCGGCTGGGCGTGCGGCTCGGACTGATGTCCGTCATCACCGGACTTGCCGCGCTGGCTGCGGCGTACTTCATCCTGCGCACCCGAGCCCGCCGCCCGCAGCTCGGCGTGCGGTGGGTCTCGATGATTCTCATCCTGATTGGATTGCACCGATTTGTGGCCGCGGTCGTGGCGACGACGAACGTCGGGGTGCGGATGCCGAACGTGGTTTCGGTGCTGCAAGTGATGCCGCTGATCGACATCCTGCTGATGGCAGCGCTTGGCATCGGGACCGCAATTGCGCAGGTCGAGGACGAGCAGTCGGCCATCGCGCGCGCGGCCGAAGGTCAACTGGCAGCCGAGCGACGGGCGCGCGCTTCGGATGCCAGCCTTGTATCGGCGCTGGCGGCGGTACCCGATCTGGTCGCGGTCTTCGATGCGGACTCTCGCCTGGTGGCATGGAACCATGCGTTCGAGCGGTTTGCCCTGCGTCAGGGAGGTGCCGCGCCGCGCGAAGGAATGCCGGTGCTGGACCCACTCGCGGGCGACGCCGCGGTCGAATGGCGAGGTCGGATCTCCGCGCTGCTCGCCGGTGTGGATCAGACGTTCGAATCCGAGATCGCGCTGGTGGATGCGGCGCCGGCGTTCTTCGATGTCAGTGCGCGCCCAATGCGTGACGCCGAGGAGGTTGTCGGCGGTGTGATCGTCGCGCGCGACGTGACTGAGCGGCGCAAGCTGGAGCAGCAGCTGCAGCAGGCGCAGCGACTCGACACCGTCGGGCGGCTGGCCGGCGGCATCGCGCACGACTTCAACAATCTGCTCACGGCCATCCTCAGCAGCGCATCGGTGGCGCGCGAGTGCCTGCCATCCGATCATGAAGTCCAGGCGGATCTTGCTGACATCGAGTTGGCGGGTGAACGGGCCACCCAACTCACGCGTCAGTTGCTTGCCTTCGCACGTCGCCAGCCGGTGTTGCAGCAACCACTCGATCTGAATGATCGTGTCGCGACGATGGAGCGAATGCTGTCGCGCCTGGTCGGGCCCAGCATCGCGCTGAGGGTCACCCTCGGCGAAACGCTCTGGCATATCCGGGCGGATGGGCCGCAACTCGAGCAGGTATTGGTCAACGTCGCCGTCAATGCGCGAGACGCGATGCCGGGCGGTGGCCGGCTGACGATTCGCACCGGGAACCGGACCGTCGAGGAAGGCGCGATCATGCTCCCGCGACCGATGCCAGCGGGGGAATACGTCGAGATCGTGATCAGCGACACGGGCGAAGGAATGGACGAGGAGACGCTGGCGCATGTCTTCGAACCGTTCTACACCACCAAGCCGGTCGGGCAGGGCACCGGGTTGGGGCTCGCCATGTGCTATGGCATCATCAGGCAGCATCACGGGGTGATCTGGATCGAGTCCTCGAAAGGCCGCGGCAGCACGGTCTTTATCCTCCTGCCCCGATACGAAGGTCCGTTCCCTGCCGCCGTCGAGCGCCAGCGCCGCGACACGCCGCTTGCGACGACGACGGGTACGGAGACGATCCTGCTGGTCGAGGATGAACCACAGGTTCGCGCGGTGGCCGCACGTGCGCTTCGCTCGGCAGGATATCGGGTGCTCGAAGCGACGAACGGCCGCGACGGCGTTCAGGTCGCGCGGCGTGAGCGGCATGCCATCGAGATGATCGTTTCGGATGTGGTGATGCCCGAAATGGGCGGGAAGGAGATGGTCGGATTGGCGCGCCAGTTTCTGCCGCAAGTTGCCGTCCTCTTCGTTTCTGGCTACACCGCGGGCAGTTTTCCCCTGTCCATTGGTGATGCATCGGCCATGAACTTCCTGCAGAAGCCATTTACACCGCAGGAGTTGCTGGAGACGGTGCGAGATCTGCTCGACCGGCAGGCTGCGGTTCGCGCGGGCGCGGCGACCATTGCCGTGACCTGAGCGGGCGGGAGCGGCCCACGCTCCACCCTTCAGCCACGGCACAGCCTGTGATCCGATCCCTTCGCCGCGTTGCAATGCTGGTCTTCGCCGCCGTCACCCTGGCGGAGGCGCAACCCGCCGGCAATCCCTGGGCCACGGTCGGCACGCAGGCCGATGCGCGGCTCCCGGATTTTGCGTTCTCGGCCGGTGGTCGGCTCGATACGCTACGCATCCACTACACCACGCTCGGGTCGCCTCGTCGTGGCGGTGACGGGGCGGTCCGGAATGCGGTCCTGGTGCTGCACGGCACGGGCGGCACCGGTCGCGGGTTCCTGAATCCGACCTATGCCGGTGGGTTGTTCGGACCCGGGCAGCCGCTGGACTCGAATCGCTACTACATCATTCTCCCCGACGGGATTGGCCACGGCGGATCGTCGAAGCCAAGTGATGGCCTGCGCGCCCGATTCCCGCATTACGGGTATCGCGACATGGTGACCGCGCAACAGCGGCTGCTCCGCGAGACGCTCGGGGTCAGCCAGCTGCGCCTGATCATCGGAACGTCGATGGGCTGCATGCACGCGTTCACGTGGGGGTGGATGTACCCCGGATTTGCGGACGCACTGGCCCCGATGGCCTGCGTGCCCACGCAGATTGCCGGGCGCAATCGGATGATGCGCACACTCGCGATGGATGCCATCCGTCTCGATCCCGACTGGCGCGCGGGCGAGTATACGGCGCCACCGCGCGCCGGCCTCCGCAGTGCTCTGCAGATGCTCTACATGATGGGGACCGCCCCGCTGGTGCAGCAGCGTCAGGCGCCGACGCGCGACGCGGCCGACAGCGTGATCCGCGCCTATGTCGATACACGGATCAGCACAACGGATGCGAACGACTTTCTCTATCAGTTCGACGCCAGCAGCGACTACGACCCGTCGCCGCATCTGCAGATGATTCGCGTCCCGGTCCTGCACGTGAACTCCGAGGACGATGAAGTCAATCCACCGGAACTCCGTCTGGCGGAGCAGCTCGATTCGCGCCTGCCATTCGTGAAATTCGTCCTGCTGCCGATCACCGCACAGACGCGCGGGCATGGCACACATTCGCTGCCCGCGATCTGGGGGGAGCTGCTGCGCGACTTCCTCGGGACGCTTGGAACACCGTGACTCCAACTGACAGCCACGCACCATGAAGATTCTTCTCCGGATTCTTGTGACGGCCCTCGCGCTGTGGGTGGCGACGCGGTTCGTGCCAGGTATCTCGTTCACAGGCGACAGCTACGGCGCGCTGATCGGCGTCGCGCTCGTGTTCGCGGCAGTCAACCTGTTCGTGAAGCCGATCCTGAGCCTGTTTTCCTTGCCGGTCGTGCTCCTGACGCTTGGGCTGTTCCTGTTTGTGATCAACGGCCTGATGCTGCTCCTGACGTCGTTTCTCTCCGGTCGGCTCGGCTTCGGATTTCACGTCGACGGGATTGTGCCGGCGATTCTCGGTTCGCTCGTCGTGAGCGTCACGGCCAGTGTGCTGCACTTCGTGCTCGGCACCAACCGCGACCACGACGCGGAGTGAACGCCCCGGATCGACGCTGATGCTCGTCGCGCGCGATGTCGCGGTCACCTACCGCGGGGGTGTCGCCGCGCTCGACCGCGTGTCGCTCGACCTGGCGCGCGGGAGCGTGCTTGGGCTGCTGGGGCCGA
Source organism: Gemmatimonadales bacterium (assembly GCA_038215035.1). Taxonomy (GTDB): domain Bacteria; phylum Gemmatimonadota; class Gemmatimonadetes; order Gemmatimonadales; family Gemmatimonadaceae; genus JACMLX01. The sequence goes on from JBBQRH010000009.1 coordinate 22,260, forward strand.
ACGGCGCCGGCAAATCGACGCTGCTCCGTGTGCTGGCCACGGTGCAGCGACCGGACTCGGGATCGGTGTCGATCATGGGGGTGGATGCGCTGGCTGATCCGGAGCGTGCTCGCATGCATCTCGGATTCCTGCCGCAGGAGTTCGGGTTCCCCCCCGCGCTGACGGCGCTGGAGTTGCTCGATCACTTCGCACGCCTGAAGGGTTTTGACGAGGCGGCGGTGCGCCGCGATGCGGTCGCGGCGATGCTCGTACGCCTGAACCTCTGGGACCATCGGGCACGGCCGGTCAAGACGCTGTCCGGCGGCATGAAGCAGCGGCTGGGCATCGCGACCGCGCTGCTTGGGGCACCCGACGTGCTCATCGTCGATGAACCGACCGTGTCATTGGATCCGTCCGAGCGCCATCGGGTGCATGATCTGCTGCTGGAGCTGGCGGACGATCACGCCGTGCTTCTCTCGACCCATCTGGTGCCGGATGTCGAGGCACTCTGCCACTCGGCGGTGGTGTTGCATCAGGGACGCGTGGTGCGAGCAGGCACACCTGATGAACTCACCGCGGCATTGCGCGGTCGCGTGTTCCGGGCGCGCCTGGCGCGGGCGGACGCCGAATCGGCGCGTGGCGCGGGTCGGATCGTGCGCGAGTTTCTTGTCAGCGGGGCGATCGAGGTGACGATCATCGCCGATCTGTCGCCCGATGCCCGATTCGAGCTGGCTGAACCCACGCTCGATGATGTCTACGCGGATGCGACAGGGTGACCGTCGCATCGCGACGTCGGATTGCAGCCGTGGTGCGTCTCGAGCTGCTCACGCATCGACGCGAACCACTGACGGCGTTGTACATGCTGGTATTCGTGTTGCTCGGTGCGGCCTTCACGGCTTCCGGTCCGGTGGATCTGGTGCGGGATCGAGGCACCGTCCCGCGGGATGCGGCATGGTCGATCATGCTCGCGTGCACGGCGCTGACGGCCTTTGGTCAGGTGATCACGACGATGGTGGCGGCGACGATCGTGCTACGGGATCGCGCCGATCGTGTGATCGAGCTGATCACGGTCACACAGTTGACGCAGCGCGAGTACCTGGTCGGCAAGCTCGCCGCGGCGCTGTTGATCCTTGGCCTGATTTACTGCGCCGTGCCGGTTGGCCTGATACTCGGTGCGGTGCTCGGGGGCGGAAGCGCGACGCAGGCGGCGATGGCCACACTGCTTCCCGTCGCGCTGGTGGTGATGCCAACGATGCTGACCGTCGGCGCCCTCCAGTTCGGCGCGGGAGTGCTGAGTGGCAGACTGTGGGTCATTGTCGGATTGGGGTTGGTGCTGATCTGGATCTGGAGCGCCGCGGCAGGTGCGGCCGGCGGTGCGGGGGCGACAATGTCGGCGTCGCTCTGGGATCCGTTTGGCAGTGCGCCGCTCCTCCAGGCAACGCGTGACTGGAGCGATGTAGAACGCGCGGCGCGCCAGATGCCTGTCACGGCGGGGCTTCTCGCGAATCGCGGCCTCTGGCTCGGGATCGGTGCCCTCGTCGCGTACTTGGCGATCCGGGTCGGTTCGCAGGGGCTCACGCACGCCGTCGTTCCCTCGCCGCGGGAGGCCATGGCCCCAGCGCCACCGCTTCGCGCCGCGACGATCCGCCGTCCCCGTCCGGCGAACGCGCGTCACGGGGCTGCCGCCACAGCGCGGTATGTGATGCGGTGGATGTTGCGCGATACCGGCTGGCGTGTGCTGGCGGCCCTTGGTGCGGTCAATGTCAGCGTGCACGTGTTCCTCGATGTACAAGGCAGCGCATCAGCTGCCGAAACCACGGCGCGCACGTTGGCGGCGCTGGTGAAGCATTCGCAACTCTTTCTGATTCTGCTGGCGACGATTTACGCCGGTGAACTGGTATGGCGGGAGTACGACGAGCGATCAGATGCACTGTTTCACGCCCAGCCAATCAGTGATGTCGCCTTGATCGGCGGTCGTCTTGGCGGTGTCGTGACGGCCCAACTGGCGCTCCTCGCAGCGCTCACCATCGCCGCTGCTCTCGCGGCGGTTGTGGGAGCACGGCATGTGATTGACCTTGCCCCGCTGCTGCGAGGGGTCGGTGTTCGTCGAGTGATGCCGTTCGTGGTGTGGATGCTGATTTCGCTGGCGGTGCATGTCAGCGTCCGCCAAAAGGTGATCGGGCACCTGACGCTGATCACGGGTTGGGTGCTGGCGGTGCTGGTCGCCGGCACGGGCGAGATCGGGAGCGGCGAGAACGTGTCGGCCTGGGCCTGGGGTGGCGTCGGCGCAGTCGCGCTGGCTGTGGTCTTCGTCCGCTGGCGCCGCGATGGAGGGTATGCAGCCGACTCCCGGGGGTAGCGTTCAAGCAAGCGCGACTACGGGATCGATGTGACGCGTCGATACTCGACGTGGTACGGTGACTTCGATGGCGAGTGTTGATTCGGTCCGTTTTGCCGAACTCGACTGTTTTGCTGTGGATTATTTGCTTCCGATCACTGGCAGAATGGGCCCGGATCGCCCAGTTTCCGTGTTGTTGGTCGCAGGCATTTGGCCGGTTCCCGAGGTTGGCCCTGTTTCAGGCCCATCCCTTGCGGTACCAATAAGTTCCGGTCCGCTAGCGCAATCGGCGCTAACGGGTGACTATTCCGGATTCTTAGTTGTATCATCGCACTTAACACCCCTTCGGAGGTGGCATGACGCTATCTGTTCGCCTGCGCTCGGCGGGCTCGCTGTTCGCGGTTGCGATCAGCGCAGCGCCGCTGTTTGCGCAGACGCCCAAGGCTGGTACGGTCGAAGTCAATGCTGGTGTCCGCGTGTCGGACGTCGGCATCAAGAACTATTCGACCGTGACCTCGCCGACTGGTCTGCTCGGCCTGTACTTGCACCGGAACTTCGCGATCGAGGGTGAAATCTCGTCGGCGAATGGCCGGGTGACGAATGTCCCAGTCGGGACGCGTACTCTTTCGTCGTACACGCCGATTCATCTCCGCGGTGTTTTCTCGATTCCGATCCAGGAGCAGGTTGAGCTCCTCCTCGGTCTTGGCGCTGTCCGTAACGAGCAGCGTTGGCAGGAGCCGAATCTGGCACCGGTTGGTTCAAACCAATCGCAGGGTGTCAAGAAGTTCAACGAGTTCAGCTGGGCTTCGATGATCGGCGCCCGTCTTGGACTGACCGATAACGTTGCGTTCCGCGCCGCGGTGACGGTTGACGGGTCGCAGTTCGAACAGGCAGACAACCGCCTCTTCAACGGCAAGCGCAGCACGAACGTCGGCGGACAGTTTGGCGTCAGCTATCTGTTCAACACCAAGCCGAAGGATGCCGATGGTGACGGCGTGCCGGACAAGATGGACAAGTGCGCGAACACACCGGCTGGCGTCCGTGTCGATGCGACCGGTTGCCCGCTCGACAGCGATCGTGACGGCGTTGCGGACTATCAGGACAAGTGCGCGAACACGCCGGCTGGCGTGACCGTGGACAGCACGGGTTGCCCGGTGGACAGCGACAAGGACGGCGTCGCAGACTACCTGGACAAGTGCGCCAATACACCGGCTGGTGTGAAGGTTGATGCCAGCGGCTGCCCGGTTGATACCGACGGCGACGGCGTGCCTGACTTCCGCGACAAGTGCCCGAACACCCCGCGCGGTGATCAGGTCAATGCGGATGGTTGCTCGCTGCCGAAGGATGACGACAACGATGGCGTGATGAACGACGCTGATCGCTGCCCGAACACTCCGGCTGGTACGAAGGTCGATGCCAACGGTTGCCCGATCATCAACAGTGTTCTCGACACGGTCAAGACGCTGGTGCTCGAGGGTGTGTTCTTCAGGACTGGTTCTGCCGCACTGACGCCCGGCTCACGTACCGTGGTGCTGCGCGCCTCTGAACTGCTGAAGGCATCCGCGAACGTGCGGGTGGAAATCGGTGGACACACCGACGACGTCGGCTCGGAACGCGCCAACCTGCGCCTGTCAGCGGCACGTGCCGCCACGGTCAAGCGTCTGCTGGTCTCTGCTGGAATCGACGCATCGCGCCTTGAGACGAAGGGGTATGGCGAGGGCTCGCCGCGTGCAGACAACAAGACGCGCTCTGGACGCGCCTTGAACCGCCGCACCGAGTTGACACCGCTCCGATAAGTACTCGGATCGGTCGCACGAAACAGAACGGGGCGCTTCCGCAAGGAGGCGCCCCGTTCGCTTGTCGGTCTGCCAGTGCACAGCGGGTCAACATGCCGACGCTCCTGCTGGCACCTGGAGTGGCGCTACCAGTGGCGCTAGTAGCGTGGGTTGAAGAGCGTGGCCGCCAGGCGTCACGTCGCTGATTGCGTACATCGCACCGATCACCGCGTCGCGGACGCTGACGCTGCCAGACATCGGTCGGTGCGTCGCGTCGGACAGCGCCGGCATCTACGCACTTTGAGGGTCGGTTTCCACCGTGACAGTCATTGCGCGGTCAACCGGTGTGTGCTTTGAGGTCTCCGGCCAGATCATTGAACAGGTTTCGCGGGAATACTGCTCCCACGGAACGGTCATCACCGGCTTCGTCGATCCGTCGATCGCGCGGCGTTCGAAGTGCGGGTGATGCTCAGCGCTGACGGGTGCCGGCGGTGTCCAGGTCCAGAATACGGCGGACCTGCAGCGCCAACTCCTCGACGCTGATCGGCTTGGTGAGATAGCCGGAGGCGCCGAGCGCGAAGGCACGCTCGGGCGTCATGCTGGCACTGTATCCGGTACAGATCACGACCCGCACATCCGGGCGCAATTGCTGACACTCGCGCAGCAGATCCTCGCCTGAGAACCCGGGCATGGTCATGTCGGTCATGACGAGATCGTAGTGCTCCGTGCGATCGGCCAGCTGCTGCAATGCCGCCTCGGCACTCGTGAAGGCGGTCGTCCTATAGCCGAAGCGCGCCAGCGCGTTGGACAGAAAGAACGCCACCGCCGGTTCGTCATCGACGACCATCACGCGTTCTGTTCCCGTTGGCACGGCGCTGCTGAGACCGAGCGGCAGCACGGGCAAGACCCGTCCTCGATCGGCGGGGAGGTCGATGATTGCGGTGGTGCCGCGATCCAGCACGGATTCGAGGCGGAAAACGCCACCCATTCCGGTGATGATGCCGTGGACCATCGCGAGGCCCATCCCTGTTCCCTCGTTCGGCGGCTTTGTCGTGAAGAACGGGTCGAGCGCGCGCTCGAGGACTTCCGGGCTCATGCCGGTCCCGGTGTCAGTGACCTCGAGCCGAAGGCACGATTCGCCGAGCACGTCACTGCCGCCCAACCGCACCGTCAACGTTCCACCATTCTCGCGCATCGCGTAGATCGCATTGCCGCAGAGATTGAGCACCACCTGATGCAACTGTCCCGCGTCGCCAAGCACGGTCGGAACTCGCGCTTCGTCATCGAAGTCGATAGTGACGCCGGCCGGCAGCGTCGGCAGCAGCAACCGGAGCGTCTCCGAGACGATCGGTTCCAATTCCACCGGATGGAGTTCCTCGCCGCTGCGCCGGCTGAAGGCAAGAATGCGCTGTACCATCTGACGCCCGCGTGCGGCCGCCGTGAGCACTTGCCGCAGATCGGACTGGAGTTGTTCGGCCTCGGCATCGAGCATCGCGAGTTCGGCGTAACCGATGACGCTGGCGAGAATGTTGTTGAAATCGTGGGCGATGCCACCGGCGAGCGTGCCGACGGCTTCCATTTTCTGCGACTGGCGGACATCTGCTTCGAGCCGACGCCGTTCCGTCACGTCGAGCGTGAGGGCCATGCCAAAGCGAATCGTCCCATCCGCGTCGCGCACGGGGACGGCCCGGACATCGTAGGTCTTCTCGGCGAGGCGCAACTCGAACTGCTGCTCGGTGCCTTCGAGTGCCGCGCGACAGCGACGTTGCACCAGTGCTGACGTATGGGCGTCGAGTCGGTAGCCAAACGGCTGTCCGATGAGGTCCTGCGCGTCCAGGCCGGCGTCCCGCATCCCCTGACCAGCAGCAAGCAACAACCGGGCGTCCCGATCAAAGAGCACGACGGCGCCGCCCGGATAGTTCTCGATCAGCGTGCGATACAGTTCGTCGCTGAAACGGAGTTGCTCGCTGACGCGCTTCTGTTCCGTGATATCGATGGCGGAACCCAGAATCCGTGTGACCTCGCCGTCGGCACCCCGCTCGAAGACTGTGACGCGATCATTCAACCAGCGCCACTCACCGTCATGTCCCATCACGCGATAGCTGAGGTCCTGTTTGACTGAGCTGGTGCGACGCAGCGTCGACGCGGCCTGACGCATCGACGAAATGTCGTCGGCGTGATACAGCGCAAACAGCTCGTTGCGGGACATCCGCGACAGGCGTTCGAGCGAGAGACCGAGCATTTGCAGCAGCGCGTCGTTGGCGAAGGTGACGTGGCCGAGTCGGAAGTCGAGGACGTAGAGGTATGTCGGGACCGTCGAGACAATGCTCTGGAGCAGGCGGCGGTGCTGGTCGAGCGACTGTTCAATCTGTCGGCGCTCACGCTCGGTGCGGCGGAACTCGGTCATGTCATGCACGATGCTCAACACGCCCGTGACGACACCGTCTTCAAGCAGCGGCGCGTTTGACACCAGCAGGTCGGCCATGGAGCCATCCGCCCGGACCCCACGTGCTTCGTAGGTGGAGTTGTCCCCGCTCAGGGCGCGCGCGACCTCCAACATCTCCCGCTCCCGATCCTCGGCCGCGGTGAGCCGACTGACGCGGCCGTCCCGCAGCTGAGCGTCCGAGTAGCCGGTCATGCGTCGCGCGGCCGCATTCATCCGCACGACGTTGGCATTTCTGTCGAGCACGAAAATCGAGTCTGGCGCGCCGTCGAAGAGCCGTTGCCAGCGGTCACGTCGATCACGGGCGGCGCGCACGGCCGAGAACTGCAGGTAGGCGATGGTCGCCAGGGATCCCGACTGCACGGCAAACACCATCAGCAGAAACGTTCGTGTCGGCCAGGTACCATCACCGGTCGCGAGCGGCGCCGGCATGCCGAAACCGACCGCCGTCAGGACCACCACACACAGCATCGTCAGCAGGCTCGCTGCCGCGACGAACAGAGCGGGTCGTTTCGGCAGCCAGCCGGTGGCCGACGCCATGGGGATCGCGAGGCATGGCGCCAGCAGGTACGGGGCCGCGCCGGCGTGCCAGGTGAGCAATGCGATCACAGGGAGGTCGATGCTGGCCTGCAGCGCGTCGAGCCAGTGCCGACGAACCGGCGTCAGGACGTACTCCAGCGCGATCACGAGGACCGCGCTGCCAGCGATCCACGACGCCCAGACCGTGAAGACCCACCGCGGGAGCGTCTGCAGCAAGTCCGGGTTGAGCGTGGCCGCGACGGTGCTCAGGATGATCCACAGCAACAATCGGCCACGCGCGAAGCGTGTCACCAGATAGGCGGGGACCGGCTGCTCGGGGATCGGTGGGTCCAGCGACGACATCGAGAGCGACCAGAGTGCAGTGGAGAGGCAGACAGTGGAAACGGCAACTGACCGCCAGCTGGCGGAGAATACTGCAGCCGGGCAACCGCGATATCCACACCATTGCCGCAGCGGACGTGCTTGTCAGTGCGGCACTTGGCGCGTTTGTCCACACTGGCGTGGATAACGTATCCACAATTCCCGCAACGACTTAGGTGGTGTTTGTTCGGGATTGTGAGGAGGTCGCGCCGGGTGTACGCTTGTTGCGACGCGGTCGGCGCTGGTCGCGTGACGGATTGCTCATGTCGCGGGTGAGGGATGTGTGTGATGACAGCGTCAACGCCGCCGTCCGACGAATACCTGACGCTCCTCCCCGGCGGGGCGGGCGCACGCTCAGCGGGCAGACCGCAGCTGAGGACCGAGCGTGGTGAGGGCGGCGAGCTCAAGCCAGGCCGCCAGCAAGTCAAGGTTGGGGTCGCCGGTGGACGCCGATCGGGCAGCGGTGCATTGCGCGGTGATGTCACCGGCGATCGCGTGCGGGTCGGATCTTCCTCGCAAACCGATCGCGAGCAGTCCGGCCGCGTCGGCGAGTCGCTCGCGAACGAACTGCTGGAACCGAAGGCGCAGCTCTGCCTCGTTGGTGCTGGGCGTGAGCGCGGTGACCCCGCTCCGCTGCTCGCGCAGTGCGGCCAGCGCACCGATGAGACGTTCGAGAGTGGCTGTGTCGGGATGCAGCAGGAGCTGCCTCCAGATCGTCCACAGCGACGCCGTTGGCGCCTGCAGCTGGTCGTCGCCGTGCTCCGGGCGATGTGCGGCGGCGTGCTCGAGGCGCTCCGCCGTCGGGGGCAGCTGCATCCAGCGCCGCGTGTCGGCGACACACGTCGGGCCGGCGACGGCCGCCAGCGCACACAGCCTCGCAGCGTGTCGGAGCAGCCCCTCCGGAGTGCTGACGGAGTGCAGCCCAAGGGCTCGGTGCAGAACGTTCGCTCGCTCGGCGCCAACACGGAGCGCGGAACGCTCAAGGCTCGCCGTGGCGCTGCTCGAATCGGAGCGGAGCGCATCGCGCCCCAACAGTGCCGCGAGTTCGTAGGCGGTCGCGAGCGTCTGCGCGGCCTCACGGAGCACGGGGTCAGTGAGGGGCGCCGTCGCCTTCTCAGCGCTGCTAAGGGCAGCGACTCGCAGCGCGACCGGCATGGCGTCGACCGCCCAGTGCCGATCGACGAGATCCGCGCCACTCGCAGGCGGCGGAGGGAAGATCGCGTGTGAAGCGAGCGTCACGGTGGGTTGGCCTCCAAGCGCTGCCCCAGTGTCGTGCGTCGTCAACACGAAGACGTCGCAGTGGAGTTGCAGGCAGGTAAAGAACGTCGGTCTGGCAACATATAACCCAGCGTCGTGCTTCCAGGCAACACGGAGGCGGCGCCAAGAGTCTGGAGATTGGGACGTGGCACTGCTGTACGAGGCTGGTCAGCCAACAGAAGGACCCCTTGCCGCAGCCGAGCTCGTCGGCGCCACCGTGTCGCCGCGCGTGATCGGAGACCTGACGCTGGAGGTGCTGATGCGTCAGGCGCTCGAGGTGCCGGGTGCGGCTGCGGCGTTGCTGGACGCGTTTGCGGCGCAGTCCCGCGCACTGCGGATGGTGCAGGAGGCCGACGCGCGAGGCGCCACCTCCTTGCCGATGGAACTGCGTCAGGGCCTCGAAGCCGCCGCCGCGCGGACACCGGCCTGGCTCTCTGCTGGCACGGGTGCGGGGGTACTACGCGCTTGAGGCTGGCGTCGGTAGAATGCACGGTGTACGGCACGGCGATGACGCCGGCGCCCTTCGGGAGCCTCGGCGCGGTGGACTTCGCCTGAGGTTCCAGCCACTCTCGATCGTGCTGCCGTGATGCCGTCCTTGCTGCCGAAATCGCCGGCCGATCTCGCCGATGCGACGTGGCCACAGATCGCCGCGTACTACGACGCTCTCGCGCTTGCCGCGCCGACACGCGAGACAGCGCGGGCATGGTTGCGCGAATGGTCGCTCCTCGAAGAAATCGTCAATGAGGCGGGATCGCAGGCGCTGATTGCGTACACTGGCAACACTGCCGATGCGGCGGCTGAGGCGAGCTACCTGCGTTTCGTCTCCGAAATTCAGCCGAACGTCGAGGCGAGGCAGACGGGACTGGCGCAGCTGCTGCTTGCGACCGGCATCGATGATGCCGACATCGCCACACTGCTGCGCGAGTTCCGGACGACGGTGGCGATCTTCCGCGACGCGAACGTTGCGCGCTTTTCGCAGATTGAAGAGCTCAGCGCGGCGTATCAGAAGATTGCCGGTGGCTTGAGCGTCGAGATTGACGGCCGGACGCTGACCATACCGCAGTTGCAGCCGCTGCTCGAGTCCGACGATCGCGCCTCCCGCGAACGTGCATTTCGTGCAGGTGCCGACGCGTACCTCGCGAATCGCGAGGCGATGTCGGACCTGTTCGATGCCATGTTCGTGCTGCGACAGGCGGTCGCGCACGAATCGGGTTTTGCGGATTTTCAGGCGTACTCGTACGCCGCAAAACATCGGTACGACTACAGCGCCGATGATGTCGTGGCGTTCCACGACGCGGTGGCTGATGTCGTGACACCGGCCGCCGCTCGCGTCCACGCGTACCGACGTGACCGGCTTGGCGTCGAGTCCGTGCGACCGTGGGATCTGGCGGTGGATCCGGATGGACTGGCACCACTGCGTCCCTTCAGCGATGCGACCGATTTCGTCGTTACCAGCGGTCGGATCTTCTCGACGCTCGATGCCGAGCTTGGTGATCGGTTTGCCGACATGACGCGTGACGGCCTGCTCGATCTCGAGAGTCGTCCGCACAAGGCACCTGGTGGCTACTGCACCACACTGCATCACCGCAAGCAACCGTTCGTCTTCATGAACGCCGTCGGCGTCTCCGACGACGTGACGACGCTGATCCACGAGGCGGGGCACTGCTTTCACGCTTATCTCGCCTCGCATCAGGAGTTGATCTGGCAGCGCGGCACGGGCTCGGAAGCGGCCGAACTCGCGAGCATGTCGATGGAACTGCTGGCGGCCCCGTACTTCGCACTGCCGGTCGGCTACTACACGCCGGACCAGGCGCGGCGGGCGCAGGCCGCGCATCTGGAAGACATTCTGCTTGCCTTGCCGCACATCGCGAGCGTTGACGCGTTCCAGCGCTGGATCTACACCAGCGGGTTGGGGCATGATCGCGATGCACGTGATGCCGCCTGGCTGCGGCTCCGGTCACGCTTCGAGGTCGGCATTGACTGGTCGGGACTCGATCGTGAGCGCACCGCGCGCTGGTATCGCCAACTGCACATCTTCGAGCTGCCGTTCTATTACATCGAGTATGGGATCGCCCAGCTCGGCGCGCTGCAGATCTGGAAACGGAGCCTGACGGATCCGGATGGCGCGCTGGCAGGCTACAAGGCGGCGCTGCGGCTCGGCGGAACGCGCGGGTTGCCGGAGCTGTATGCGGCGGCTGGCGCACGATTGATTTTCGACGCCGACGGCATGCGCGAACTCGTGGGGCTGGTCGAGGAGCGACTCGAGACGCTGCGCGGTTCGACTGTCCCTTGAGTGACAGCGGCGAGTTACTCTCGCCAACCGGACCGGTGAAGCACGATCCGTATGGTGCGCTGCGTGTGCCGGCGTTCCGTTGGTTCGTGATCAGCCTGATGGCGATGACCGTGGGTGTGCAGATTCAGGGCATCGCGGTGGCGTGGCAGCTCTATGCCGCGACGAATGATCCGTTGGCGCTGGGCCTCGCCGGCCTCGCCGAAGTGCTGCCGTTCCTGGCATTGTCGTTGCCGTCGGGGCAATGGGCGGATCGGCACGATCGCCGGAGGCTGGCGCTCATCGGCATCGGGGTACTGGTGCTGTGTGCAGCGCTGTTCCTGGCGATGACGGTCGGCTTGCGCATCGCCCCGGCTGATGGCGGCGTACGCAGCATCGGCTCCACGGCATGGTCATCGCCGCTGGCGATCTATGCCGTGCTGGCGGTGTCTGGCGTGGCCCGCGCCATTCTCCAGCCGGCGCGACAGGCGCTCGGGACGATGATCGTCCCCGCATCACTCTATGCCAACGCCGCCACGTGGCGCAGTTCGATCTGGCAGTTTGCCTCCGTGCTCGGGCCGGCGATCGGCGGTCTGGTCTTCGCTTTCGCCGGACCGCTGCCCACGTACGCACTGACGCTGGCGCTACTGGTGATTGCGTTCTGGGGGATGTCGGCGGTCGAGGCACCACCGCGGACCCCGACTCCCGCATCCGCAGCGACCGGCGGCGCGGGCATGCTCGATGGCGTCCGATTCGTGCTGCGTGACAAACTCGTGCTGGCCGCTCTGTCACTCGACATGTTCGCCGTTCTCTTTGGTGGGGCCACCGCACTGTTGCCGGTGTTCACCAAGACGGTGTTGCATGTGTCGCCAGAGTGGCTCGGATTCCTGCGCGCTGCACCAGCGGTCGGTGCGGTGTGCATGGCCCTCCTCCTCGCGCATCAGCCGCCAATGCAGCGTGCGGGGCGCACGCTGCTCTTTGCTGTATTCGCCTGGGGGCTCAGCATCATCGGCTTTGCGTTGTCACGCAACGTCTGGCTGAGTTGTGCGCTGTTGGCGATGGGCGGCGCCGTTGATGGCATCAGCGTCGTGATCCGCTCAACGCTGCTGCAGGCGCGAACTCCACCGCACGTGATGGGTCGAGTGATGGCCGTCAATTCGATCTTCATCGGCAGCGCCAACGAAATCGGCGCATTCGAGAGTGGCGTCACCGCCAGGCTCTTTGGTGCCGTCAACAGCGTGCTGCTGGGCGGTATCGTGACGATCGCAGTCGTCCTGGGCATGGCGGTGCTGTCGCCAACGCTGCGGACGCTCGGGCCGCTGCATGTTTCGGACACCGACGAGACGTAACGCAAACAGTGGGGCAGCCCGCGAAGGGCCGCCCCACTGTCCATCCTGCACGCTGGTCTGAACAGACCACTGTTCGGATTACGGCAGCGACTTCACCGCATCAGGCAGCGCAAAAACCGACGCATCGATCGGGTCGAACTTGAGCGCCGTCACGTTCAGCACCACATCGCCCTGCGGTGTGCCCTGTGTGACCTTGGTCGGAATCTTGAGTGCGCCGAACGGCTTGTAGTCGGCGTAGACGATCTGCATTTCACCGGCGTCCGACTTGACCAGCTCACCAGCCTTTAGCCCGGTCGCCTGATCGTAGTACACCACCCGCTCACGGCCGGACTTGGTCATGATCTTCACCGGCCAGACCTTCGCGCCTGCAAAGTCGATCGCGTCGAGAACCTCGGCGCTGGTGTAACTGCCCGTCTCCCAGAGCCCTGCGGTGGGCGCGGTGGCATTGGCGGCCTCGGCCGCGTCCGCTGCCGAAGCCTTGGCGGCGCCAGCCTGCGGATTCATTGACCAGGCCACGGTACCATCGAAGCCCTGCAGCACCTGACCGAATCCAGCGACATCGAGCGTCATCAGCATTTTGCCGCCGCTCATCTTGCGCTCGTAGCCGGCGCTGATGCCGGCAAAGGTGATGTCGGCCGAGCCGATCTCGGTGCGGGACGTCGCGGCGCGAAAGGCGGCGACGCCACCCACCGCCGCAGCATGCTTGTCGAACACCGCCTGCGCGGTTGGCTTCTGTGCAAACAGGGTTGTCGGAAGAACCAGCGCCGCGGTCAGGACAGCGCGGCGGATGGCAGTACGGGACATCGGATGCTCCAGCGAAAGGGTGACGGGTATTCTACGCCTGCACGTCGGATTTGTGTCAGGCCGTGCCGCTGCCTGGCAGACGATCGAACGGTGCCGGCTGTTCCACAGCGACCAAGGCTGCGTCTACCGGCAACCCCGCATGATCACGAGTGTCAGCGCCACCTCGACCGCTGCCGCGACCGCCGCCCAGACCAGCAACTGCGGTCGGCGCCCCTTGGGCGCCGCGCCGAGCGTCCGGCCGCACGAGGGGCAACTCGTCGCCCCCTCGTGCAGCACGGTCGCACATTCTCCACATCGAACGTCCACGCGGGGCTACGGATTCGTCGCCGGCTCGCGCGACGACGTCGTCAACGGCTGTGGCCAGCGGTCGAACCAGCTGCGCATGTACAGCTGCGTGCGCATCCAGTTCGACGGCTTGCTGGACGTGCCGTGCCATTCTTCGTTGAACCGGATCATGGCGGTCGGCACCTTCATCATCTTCAGTGCCGAATAGAACTCTTCCGTCTGCGGCATCGGCGTGCGGAGGTCGAGCACACCGGTCATCAGCATGGTGGGAGTCTTCACGTTGCCCACGTACATCAGCGGCGAGCGACGGAGATGCTCCGACGGATCGACCCAGGGCAGCTGGGCAAAGTTGCGGTACCAGCTGGCGCCGTCGGTCGTACCCACGAAGCTCAGCCAGTCGATGACGGGGCAGTTGGCGCTGGCTGCCGCGAATCGCGTGGTGTGCCCGACAATCCATGACGTGAGCACGCCGCCGCCAGAGCAGCCGAAGACATACATGCGCTTGGTGTCGACGTAGCCACGATTGATCACCGTGTCGACCGACGCCATCAGGTCGTCGAAATCCTTGCCTGGATAGGCGTTCTTGATGGCGTTGCCGAAGGCACTGCCATACCCGGTGGAGCCGCGCGGGTTGGTGTAGAGCAGGACATACCCATTGGCGACATGGTCCTGACGCGCCAGGTTGAAGCCGCCGTTGTACATCGCGTGCGGACCACCGTGAATCTCGAGCATCAGCGGATACTTCTTCGACGGATCGAAATCCGGTGGCTTGACAATCCAGCCCTGGATGCGGAAGCCGTCCACGCTGGTGAGCCAGATCTCTTCCTGCGAACCGAGCTGCTTGCCGGCCAGCACGTCGTCGTTCACGTGCGTGAGGCGCGTGATGGTTTGCGGCGTCTTGGCATTGAGGAACACGATGTCGTTCGGCTGCGTGGCCGTCGACATCATCCCGACCATGTTGCCGAGTCGGTCCATGTCGGCCACACTCAGCAGCTGCTTGCCAGTGGTGACGGCGCGCGTCTGCCCGCTGATCGAGGTGAAGTAGAGGTTGCGGTACCCTTCGTTCTCCACGTTGTAGTACAACCCGCTGCCGTCGGGTGCCCACATCATGCCCTGTGCCGATCGGTCGAGCGCGGCATTGATTGCACGCGGGTTCGTGCCGTCGGCGTTCATCACGTAGATGTTGGCGTCCTTCCAGGTTGCGTCGGTCGAATCGTAGCCGGTGTAAGCAATCAGGCGGCCATCGGGTGAGGCAATCGGGTTGTTGTCGGGGCCCTTGCGTCGCGTCAGCGGCGTGATGGTGCCGAGGCTGACGTCAGCGCGGTAGATCTCCGACTCGCGCCATGCGCCATCCGCATCCGGCGTGCGCAGTCCACTGAAGAGCAACGCCTTGCTGTCTGGTGTCCAGCGCGCGGCGCTGTGGTTCCAGTTGCCGTTGGTGACCTGGCGCGCCTGCCCGCCGTCGGCCGACATCACGAACAGATGCTGATAGCCGTCGTCAGTGAAGCCAACGCGATCGGAGCGATAGTTGAGACGCTGCACGATGCGCGGGGTCTCGGTCCACTTGGCACCTTTCGGTGCCATCGGGAGGGTGATGTTCCAGGTTTCGCGCGTCGCCACATTCATGCGGAACGCGATCGCCTGGCCATTCGGTGACCATTCCGGTTCGGTCGGTGCCTCGGTCAGGCGGGTGAGCTGCGTGGTGCCGGCATCGCCGTCCATGAAGCGCACCCACAGCTGCATGCCACTCGGCTGTCCGGTGGCGATGTAGAGGAGTTTCGTCCCATCTGGCGACCAACGTGGTGCCGACCCGGCGACGAGAGTCCGCTGGCGGCTGCCGTCGGCGTTCATCACCCAGATCGCGGTATCCCACTTGTCATTCACCTTGTCGACGCTGCGTCGCGTGAACGCGATCTGCTTGCCGTCGGGCGAGAGTTGTGGATCGCCGACATCTTCCCACTCCAGATGATCGGCGACAGTGATCTTGCGATTGGCTGGTGGCGCGGCAGCCAGCTGGGCCGGCAGCAGGTCGGCGGTCGTCAGCGCGAACAGGCTGGCGGCGGCAAGGAGGAGCGGGGGGCGACGCATTGTGGGTCTCCGGCGGGTGAGCAGGGGCGGCTCAGGGGCGAGGCGCAGTCTCTAATGATGCGCTCGGGAACGCGACGGGGTAACGGCCCGGGGCTGGGCGGTCCGACCACCGCGGCTCCGGGTCGGCTCCCGATGGCGAAATCCGGGCTCTCCCCCTCTGGGTTGGCGCGGACTCACGTTGCCGATGTATTTATCCGGAGGACGTCCGGACCGATCCTGGCCGTTCTGACCGAACGTACTCACCGCGCCAATGACCGATCCAGCGCCTTCCGACGTGACCGTACTGCTGGCCGATCTGAGCGCCGGCGTTCCGGGCGCCGCCGATCGGCTCGTGGCCGTGGTGATGGAGGAGTTGCATCGGATTGCCGACCAGGCCATGCGGCGCGAGGTGGACGGGCACACCCTTCAGCCAACCGAACTGGTGGATGAGGCGATGATGCGACTCCTTGGCCAGCGACAGGTGCAGTGGGTGAGCCGCTCGCAGTTCTTCGCCGTGGCCTCGCAGACGATCCGGCGCATACTGGTCGACCATGCGCGGCACCGTCGGCGCATCAAGCGCGATCATGGCGTACGCGTGACGCTGGATGAAGGCGTGGCCGCAGTGGCGGAACGTTCGATCGACCTGATCGCGCTGGATGACGCGCTGCAGCAGCTCGACACACTCTCACCACGTCAGGCTCGCGTCGTGGAGCTGCGGTTCTTTGGCGGGCTGGACATCGAGGAGACGGCGACGGCGCTCGACATCTCGCCGGCGACCGTGAAGCGGGATTGGACCTTTGCCCGTGCCTTCCTGCTGAAAACTCTCGGGGCCGCGTAGTTGATGGCTGAGCCCACGATGTCCCCCACGCGACTCGCGTTGCTCGAGTCGCTCTTTGATGCGGCGCTCGGTCTGCCGGAGACGTCGCGCGAACTCTTCATCGACGAGAGCACGTCGCACGATCCGGGGTTGGCCGCCGAACTTCGTGCATTGCTCTCGGCGCACGCCCTGAGCGACTCGGCCTTTGCCAGCCCGCTGCGCGCGGACCGGGCGCTGAGCGATCGGTGGATCGGGGCAAAACTCGGCGCGTACGAAATCGGGCGGCAGATCGGTTCCGGCGGCATGGGCACCGTGCACGAGGCGGTGCGTGCGGATGATCAGTATCGACAGCGAGTGGCGGTGAAGTTCCTCAACCGGAGCAGCGAGGGTGGGGTGGCGGTGCGGCGATTCCGCGCCGAGCGGCAGATCCTGGCCAGTTTGCAGCATCCGAACATCGCGTCGCTGGTTGACGGCGGCGTGACGCCGGATGGGTTGCCGTACTTCGTGATGGAGTACATCGACGGTGAGCCGATCACGCGCTGGTGTGATACGCGCAACCTGAGCATCGACGCACGACTGCGCCTGTTCGGCCAGGTGTGCGCGGCGGTGCGCGCGGCGCACCAGAAGCTGATCGTGCATCGCGACCTGAAGCCGGGCAACATCCTGGTGACGACCGACGGCGTGGTGAAGCTGCTCGACTTCGGCATTGCGAAGCTGATGCGGGACGAGCGGACGCTGGAGCTACCGACAGCGACGCAGTTCGGGCATCGGGCATTTACGCCGGAGTACGCGGCACCGGAGCAGTTGCGCGGCACATCGGTCGATACGACCGCCGATGTGTATGCGCTTGGCGTGGTGCTGTTCGAATTGCTGACTGGGCAGCGACCGTTCGACCTGCGCGAGAAGTCACTGGCGGAAATGGAGCGCATCATCTGTGATCAGCCGGCACCTCGGCCCAGCAGTGTGCTGAGCGCCGATCGCTGGCGGGCGTTGAGTGAACGGTCCGCGGCGCGGGCGCGTCGTGCGATCGAAGGGGATCTGGATGCCGTGGTGCTGATGGCGCTGCGCAAGGAGCCCGACCGTCGATATGCGACGGTGGATGCGCTGGCGCGCGACGTGACGCTGCATCTCGAGCGGCAGCCGGTGACGGCGCGCCCGGAAGGTGTCGGTTACCGCGTCCGGAAAGTCGTGCAGCGACGGCCCTTCGAAACCGCGGCGACAGTGATCGCGGCGCTCTCGCTGATCGTTGGAACCGGTGTGGCGATCGTGCAGGCGCGCCGCGCTGAGGCGCAGGCAGTGGTGGCGCAGGCGCAGACGGCGCGTGCCACCGAAGTCACGAAATTCCTCACGACGATGCTGAACTCGTCGAATCCGGAATCATTCGGCAAGGACATCACGATGCGCGCCGTGCTCGACTCGGCGGCGATCCGTGCCGATTCACAACGCCTGTCGCCGGATCTCGAGGCCGAGGTGCGCGGGATCATGGGTGGCGCGTATCTGGCGTTAGGTGAGCTGGATGTTGCGCAGGCACAGTACGAGCGCAAACTGACATCGCTTCGACGTGCGGTACCGGCCGGCGACTACAACACGGCCGTCGCGTTCAGTCAGCTCTCGCTGGTGCAGGAGACGAAAGGCAACTACGGTGCTGCAGACTCGCTGCTGTCGATTGCCGACACGTTGTTCACGAGGTTTCCCCCGCCGGATCGACGTGAGGAAAGCACCGCACTCGAGAATCGGGGGCGCGTGTTGTATGTGATGGGAAAGTCGAAGGAAGCGATGGTGCAGATGCAACGGTCGCTTGCGCTCGGCCGACGGTACTTCGCGGACGACGACTCTGCGCGCGCACCGACGTACGTGAACGTTGCGGTGATGTCTGGTGAAGTCGGTGATCTGGCAGCCGCTGATTCCTTCTCGCTGGCGGCGATCGTGACCGCGAAGCGCGCGCACGGCAATAATCACCCACGGGTCGCGTCGGCGCTGTCGGTTCGTGCGGGCGTGCTGGAGCTGATGGGTCGCATGGACGAATCGTCGACGGCTTTTCGCGAAGCCCTCGAGGTCAAGCGCCGGATTCTCGGTGTCGACCATCCCGACTACGCGACGACAGCGAACAACTTCGCGTTTCACCTGCTGCAGATGGAGAAGTGGACGGATGCGGCGTACTGGGCCCGGCAGGTGCTGACGGATCGCGGGAAGTCGCTGGGTGCCTCGAGCCTGCCAGTCAGCTCGGCCCTCATGCATCTCGGTCGCGCGCTGGCGCACATGGACTCGGCGCGGGCGGGCGAGCGCCTCGTGCGGGAGTCGAAGGCGATCCGGGAGAAGCTGCTGCCTCCTGGCCATTGGCTGCTGGCCTCCACGGATGGTGCGCTTGGCGAAGTGATCACGCTCGACGGCCGGTATGGAGAAGCGGAAGCGATGCTCCTGTCCGCTGAAGCCCGCGTCCGCGCGGCGCGGGGTGTCGACAGTTCGCCGACCGAAGATCAGCGGAAGCGCCTGGTTGATTTGTACACGCGCTGGGGGAGACCTGCCGAAGCGGCGAAGTGGCAGGAGCGGCTGAAGAAGAAGAGTGCGTGACGCGGAATCGCCGGGATCAGCGGCGCCGCGTCACGCACCTTCCTGCCGTCACGTCATGGATTGTTGACGGTCAGCATCATGAACACCGTGCCGGTCGTCTACGGCGTCACGCTGAAGACGCGCGCCCGTCGTGGCGAGCCGTTGACTGTACCGACGGCGAGAGTTCTACCGTCAGCCGACAGTGCGACGCCCTCCGAGCGCGCCGAGCCGGCGGGAAGGTTGGTCGTGCCAGTGAGGGTCCACGCCCCGCCGACAAGAGTGTACACCTTCGCGATGCTCGTCCCCGGGGCTGACGCGGCGAAACGTGTGCCATCGTCCGACAGCCTCACGGCGAAGGCAAACCCTGAGGCAGTGATGTCACCGTTGATCTTCGCGCCGACGGCCGTCCAGGTTCCGCCGACCAGATCGAAGATGCGCACCTGCCCGGCACCATTGCCGCCACCGTCGATGCCGCCTTCTGTGTTGCTCGGCGCGGAGACGACGATGCGCGAGCCGTTGGCCGACAGCGACAGGGAAAAGCCGAAGGCGTCCTGATCCGTCGTCCCGATCAACCTGTTGCCGAGTAGCGTCCACGTCGAGCCGCTGAGCCGGTAGACCCACACGCTACCCGCTTGTGGATTGCCAAGTGAGCGGCCTGGATCGCTGACGGCAACCGTGGTGCCGTCGGTCGATACATCCACCGCGTAACCGAACGACTCGGTTCCACCGGTGAGGTTGGCACCAACCTGTGCCCATGCCCCGGCCACGAGATCGTACACGCGTGCGTACCCACCGCCGGCTCCGCCACGTGCCGCGCCGACGATCAGCCGGCTACCCGATCCAGAGAGCGCGACTGTCGAGCCGAATTGATCGTTGGCGCTCAATCCGTCGATGTCGGCGCCAATCTGCGTCCACGTCGAGCCGATGAGGTCGTAGACCCGAACGTGGCCAGACGACGCACCGCCGCCGCCGTTGAAGACGGCGCCGATCGCAATCCGGGTGCCGGCGGCATTGATGTCGACGCTGCTGCCGGCGCGGTCACCGGTCGCTTCGCCGGTGATGTCGGCACCGACCTGCGTCCACGTGCTTCCACTACGCTCGTACACACGTGTCGTCCCGTTGGCGGATGTGGATGCGCCGACGACCAGGCGATCGCCGTTTGCAGACAACGCCATCCGGCCCCCGAAATTTCCGTCGCTATTCAGGATGTCGCTGCCGATCTGCGTGATTGCCGATGCCGGCGCCGTGATCGTCAGCGTGTACGGTTGCGGCGCGATGGTCACACCGGTACCAGTGGCGGTCACATTGATGGTGCCGGTGCCCGCCGCGGCCGTCGATGCGGCGGCGATCGTGAGCGTGGCGGAGGTGGCGCCAGCCGCGACGATCTGACTGGCGACGGTGACGCCGGTCGGCAGCGCGCTCGCGCCGACGGTTACTGCGCCAGTGAATGATCCGGTGCGCGTGATGGTCACGGCGACGGTCGTGCTGCCACCCGTTGACACGGTTCCCGTCGCACTGGCCAGCGCGATACTGGCGCCGGCCGCGGCGGTCACGCTGAGTACAAGCGCCTGCGGCGCGATCGTCACGCCACTGCCGGAGCCAGTGACAGTGACAGGTGCTGCCGTCGCCGGAGCGGCCGTCGCGGCTGCTGTCAGCGTCACGGTGGCCGTCGTCGCGCCCGCCGCGATGGTCTCGGTGCTGGCGGTGACGCCGGTGGGCAGTGTGCCAGCGGTGACCGTGACGGCGCCTGTGTAACCGCCGCCGCGCGTGAGGGTGACCGCGACCGGCGTGGTCGTACCGGCGACGATCGTGGCGGTGGCGGTACCGAGCGCGATCGATGCGGTCGGCGTCGGTGGTGGTGGGGCGACTGGCTCACCGCCTCCACAGCCGACGAAGGCGAGTCCGAGCAGCACGAGTGCGGCCGGGCGAAACAAAGGGCGGAACATGGCGAGCTCCTGTCGTCGTGTTGGCGTGGCTGCACCCGTGCGACGGCCGGCCGCGAGGTGCCACGATCAAAGCGCGACGGAACCGGGCGGCATGGCTCATTGGCCACCACCCGGCTGCGCCATGAGGGATTTTCGGGCTACTCCCCCCGGTAGACGCACCCCGAGGTGCAGGTCTCGTGCACCTGCACCGCGCTCAGCTGCGGCAACGTGACTCGCAGCCGGTCCCAGATCCACTTTGCCAGGACCTCGCTGGTGGGGTTCTCGAGGCCGGCGATGTCGTTCAGGTAGAAATGATCGAGCTGCGCGTCGAACGGCGCCCACGCCGCCTTGATGTCGCCGAAATCCATGAGCCAGCCGGTGTGCGGATCCACCGGGCCACGTACCACGAGCCGGATGCGGAACGAGTGCCCGTGCAATCGCGCACACTTGTGTCCCGGTGGCACGTTCGGCAGGCGATGCGCGGCTTCGAAGGTGACGTCGCGATGCAACTCGACGATGTGCCCGGTGCGTTCCTCACTGTTCATCGGATCTCCAGCCACTTGTGCGTCTGCAGACTCAGTCGCCATTGCGGATGTGCAAGGCAATAGGCGAGCGCCGCCCGTGTGTTGGCTTCGGCGTCCGGTCCATCCATCGGTTGCAGCCGGAACTGCTCGAACTCGAGATCGGCAAACCGTTCGGGCTGTGCATCGGGTTCGATCTGGGGATACACAAGCTTCAGCTCCGTTCCATGCCTGAGCACCAGCGGCGCATTCGCCTTCGGGCTGACGCAGATGTGATCGATCCCGCGAGGCGCAGGCTGCGTGCCGTTGGTTTCGACGGCCACTTCGAAGCCATGTACATGGAGGGCGTCGATCGCCGCTTCATCGAGCTGCAGCAGCGGTTCTCCTCCAGTGCACACCACCAGCTTGCGCGCGCGCGGTGAGGCGTTCACCGGCCACCGCGCGTCGACGTGCGCGGCCAGTGATTCGGCATCGCTGAACTTGCCGCCGTCCGCGCCGATGCCGACGAAGTCGGTATCGCAGAACTTGCACACCGCCGTCGCGCGGTCGGCTTCACGACCGGTCCACAGATTGCACCCGGCAAAGCGCAGGAACACCGCCGGCCGACCGCTCTGCGCCCCTTCACCCTGCAACGTGTAGAAACACTCCTTCACCGCATACGACATTCAGTGCAACTCGGCCGGTGTGACGGCGTACCGTGTGGGGTCGGGAACACCGGCCTCGCGGAACCCCTTGTGTCGCAATTGACACGCATCGCAGTGACCGCAGGCCGCGCCGTCATCACGCGGATCGTAGCAGCTGATGGTGCGGCTGTAGTCGACCCCGAGCGATGTGCCGAAGTCCACGATCTGTCGCTTGGTCATCTGTTGCAGTGGCGCGCGGATCACGACCTTGGTGCGCCCCTCGACCGCCGTGGCGGTGGCCAGATTGGCCAGTGTCTCGAAGGCGCTGATGAACTCGGGGCGACAATCGGGATAGCCGGAGTAGTCCAGCGCATTCACGCCGATGAAAATGTCACTGGCGCCGAGCACCTCCGCGTACGCCAGCGCGAACGACAGAAAGATCGTGTTCCGGGCCGGTACGTACGTGACTGGAATCCCATGGGTCAGGTCGTCCGCGCTGCGGTCCTTCGGAACGTCGATCGAGGCATCGGTGAGCGCCGACCCGCCGAACCCGCGCAGGTCGATGTCCAGAATCGCGTGACCACGGGCACCGAGGGTGGCCGCGATCTGCTGGGCGGCGGCAATTTCGTGCTGGTGCCGCTGCCCATAGCGAAACGTCAGCGCGTGCGCGGCGTATCCTTCGGCGATCGCATGCGCGAGAACTGTCGTGGAATCGAGTCCACCACTGAGCAGCACGACGGCTGGACGGTGACCAGGTGCATTGGTGAGTAATGACATCGTAGCTCCAAGGGTAACGGCCCCGGTCGGCCCCGGAAACAGGGACGGCGTGCGGGAGATCGTGCCAGTGTTCCTCAAACTCGGGTGCACGGCGTTCGGCGGACCTGCGGCGCACGTGGCCGTGATGGAAGCCGAAGTGGTCACACGGCGTGGCTGGCTGACCCGGGCCGAGTTCCTCGACCAGCTGGGCGTGGTGCAGCTGCTGCCGGGGCCAAATTCAACGGAGCTGGCGATTCATGTGGGCCATGTTCGTGCCGGGTGGCGCGGCGGGCTGGCAGCGGGGCTCTGCTTCGTGCTGCCGAGTGTGGCGCTGGTCTGGCTGCTGGCCGCCGTGACCGCAGGCGCCGCAATGCGCCTGGGCATGAGCGCCGTGATGGGGTGGCTGGCTCCGGTGATCGTGGCCGTGCTGACGCAGGCGCTGTGGCGGTTCGGACGGCAAGCGACGGAACGCCCACGC
Source organism: Gemmatimonadales bacterium (assembly GCA_038215035.1). Classification (GTDB taxonomy): domain Bacteria; phylum Gemmatimonadota; class Gemmatimonadetes; order Gemmatimonadales; family Gemmatimonadaceae; genus JACMLX01. The sequence continues at coordinate 45,396 of JBBQRH010000009.1, forward strand.
GCAGTGTTCGTACTGCCGTTGACGGCCGCGGCCGCATTCGTCGTGCCGGCAGACCTGGTAGTGCTTGGGATCGGCGCTGCTGCCTCGGTGGTGCTCGCTGGCCTCTCGCTGAACACGATGGCACGACTTTGCCTCCTGTCGTTGGGTACCATCGGAGCGGGGGTGCTTCTCGCCCAATCGGTGCACACGACGGCCCCGACGCCAGGCGCGGGTGCGGTGCTCGGCTATTTCCTGCGCGCGGGCGTCAGCGTCTTCGGCAGCGGCTACGTCCTCTTTTCGGTCCTCCAGCACGATCTGGTGGCTGGCCGTGGATGGTTGTCGCTGGGTGAGCTGACGCAGGCGTCGGCGTACGCACAGATCACCCCCGGTCCGTTGTTCACGACCGCCACGGCTGCGGGATTCGCGATCGCCGGCCACGTGGGCGCGTTGGCAGCCACGGTCGGTATCTTTGCGCCGGCGTTCCTGAGCGTCGCGATCAGTGCCCCAGTGCGGGCGCTGATCCAGCGCTCACGGATGACACGGGCCGTACTCGATGGGGTAGTACTCGCCAGCGTCGCGCTGCTCGGCCGTGCCGTAGTGGCGTTTGCGTGGCCGATGCAACGCTGGCAATGGATGGTGTGTCTGTGCGCGGGCGCGATGCTGTTCGGCACTCGTGTCTCGGCGACGCTGCTATTGCTGGCGGCGGCGTTGGCTGGCATTCTGGCAGTCGTGTTTCACCTTTCACCGTTTCTTGCACCATGATGTCGACTCGTGTGCTGCGACCGATGGCGATGGTCGCGATTCTGGCGCTCACTGGCTGTATCAAAGTGAAGTTTGGCGGTCCGAAACCGCCGCCACCGCCCGCCTCCGGCGCGGACGTCGTGCAACGCATGCGTGCCAGGTATGAGGGCAAGTGGTTCCAGACATTGCAATTCACGCAGGAGAATACGCGCTTTCTCGCCAACGGTCGTACGGAGCGCAGCCAATGGAAGGAGTACATGCTGGTGCCCGGTCGGCTTCGGATCGAGTTCCTGCCGTCCACTGGCGGCAACGGCGCGATTTATGCCGACGGCAACGTGTATTCGTTCGAAGGCGGCAAGTTGGCGCGCACCACGCCACAAGTGAACATCCTGCTGGTGCTGACGGCAGACGTGTATGTGCAGCCGCTGGCGACCAGCACCAGGCAACTGACTGATCTCGGTGTGGATCTCGCGAGACTCCGCGCCGACACGTTGAACGGGCGCGCAGTCTGGGTGGTGGGCGCGACCAGCGCCGCTGACCTCACCTCGCCGCAGTTCTGGATCGACGCGCAGTCCTGGGTGGCGTACCGCGTCCTGGACCGCGTGGCTCCCGGAGGCGCACAGGGGCCGCGTTCGCCGACGGAGTACCGCCTGAGTGACTATCGGATGATCGGCGATGTGCCGGTGGTTCACGAAATCGTATTCCTGCGCGACGGGAAGCCTTTCTTCAAGGAGCAGTACACCGCGGTGCAGCTCAATGCAGCGCTGGACGCGCGGCTGTTCTCGTCTTCGCAATGGCGCGCGGCGGGTAGCACGCCGTAGCCCACAACTTGCACGGATCGAGAATCTCCGGCCGATGCGCTGCAGTCGCTGCCGGAACCCGCGGTCGCCGGCTCGACTGGCGAGTCGCGGGGCAGTTGCGTGTGCAGTACTGTCGTCCGCGGCGCGCGCGATGGTTGTCAGCTCCGAATGAGCATGATGCGTCGATCGACGCGCCGCCAGGCTCTTCTCCATTCCTCATCCCGAACCCCGTGTATAAAATCCGATCACTGCTTCTCGGCGCCTGTGCTGTGCCCGCCTTGCTCGGCGCGCAGATGGCACAGCGCCCGACGACAGCTGCCGCAGGTTTGCCTCGGACGCATGCGCCGCGACCGACAACGCCGGCGATCACTGCGGCCGATCTCATGACACGGCTCTACATCTTCGCTGACGATTCGATGCAGGGCCGCGAGACCGGGACCGAAGGAAATCGTCGCGGGCTTCGCTACATCGAAGGCGAATTGAAGCGCCTGGGCCTGACGCCGATGGGTGACAACGGCACGTTCCTGCAGGAAGTGCCACTGGTCAAGCGCGGCTGGAACAGTCAGTTCACGGCGAGTGTCGATGGTACACCGTTGGCAGCCTGGTCCGATGTCGTGCCGTTGCCGTTGCGTGGTGCCAAGCCGCGCAGTGTGAACGGAGCGACGGTCATCTACGGCGGCACGCTCGACGAAGCGACGAAGGCAATCACCGCCGATCAGGCGGCGGGCAAGATCATCGTCCTGAAGTCGCCGGGTGGGCTGCGGGTGCCGCGGCTGCCAGCCGGCAGTCCGCTGGCTGGCGCGGTGGGACTGGCGTTGTTCATCGGTGTGCCACTCCCCGAGCAGTTCGTCGGTTTCTTCCGGACGCCCGGCATGTCGATGCCTGATAACCAACAGGGCCCGTCGCCGATGGCGCCAAGCACGATGGTGCTGTCGTCCAACGCGCTGAAGCTGATGTTCGGTGTCGAAGCGAGCTCGCTCACGCCCGGGCAGTCAGGAAAGGCCTTGACGACGGATCTGGCATTTACCGAGACTCCGGCGCCGGCATACAACGTCGTGGCAATGATTCCCGGCGCGGATCCAGTGCTGAAGGGGCAATTCGTCGCGCTCGGCGCGCACAACGACCATGTCGGTTTCAATAGTGCTCCTGTTGATCATGATTCGCTTCGCGCATTCAATCGGGTGGCGTGGACGATGGCCGGCGCCTACGCCGGCTTGCCGCCGCTGAATGCAACGCAGCGCGCGACCATCCGCGTCAACGTCGACAGCCTGCGCGCGCTACGTCCCGCGCGCATGGACAGCATCAGCAATGGCGCCGACGACGATGGATCCGGTTCGATGGCTGTGCTCGAGATCGCCGAAAACATCGCGCTCTCACGCGTCAAGCCGAAGCGGTCAGTGCTCTTCGTCTGGCACACCGGCGAGGAGAAAGGGTTGCTCGGTGCACAGTGGATCAGTGAGCACTTCCCCATCGCGCGCGATTCGATCGTGGCGCAGATCAACATCGACATGATCGGTCGCGGCGACGCTGTGGACGTGAAGGGCGGCGGTCCGGCGTACGCAGGCGTGGTGGGGGCCAGGCGCCTGTCGAGCATGCTGGGAGCGACGGTGGACTCACTCGCCACCGCGTATCGGACGCCGATCGCGCTGGACTATGCGATGGATACCGACGGGCATCCGGAAAATATTTACTGTCGCAGCGATCACTACCACTACGCCCGCTTTGGTATTCCGGTTGCATTCTTCTTTACCGGACTCCACGGCGACTACCATCAGGTGACGGACGAGCCGCAGTACATCGACTATCCGCACTACAACCTGCTCACGAACTACATCAAGGACCTGCTGGTGAGCGTTGGAAACGGGGTCAAGCCGATCGTCGACAAGCCGAAGCCCGATCCGAACGGCCAGTGCCGGCAGTAGCGTCCGGCAGATGGTCGTGACCGTTCGGCCGCAATCCGCAGTATCGCGACTGCATTAGTATTCCCGACGCGCGGCATCGCCTGACAGGCGGTGCCGCGCGTCCTGCGTCTCCCACCTGTGCTCCATGTCGCATCTGCTCACCGCGGATGGTCTGATCGGCCTCGCCACGCTCTCCGTGCTGGAGATCGTGCTTGGCATCGACAACATCATCTTCATCTCGATTCTCGCGAGCGTCCTGCCGAAGGAAGTACAGCCGCGTGCCCGTCGTCTGGGGCTCGCCGGGGCCTTCGTGACACGAATGATGCTGCTCTTCAGCATCACATGGATCATGCGGTTGACCGAGCCGCTCTTCTCGGTGCTCGGCCGGGGCATCTCGGGCAAGGACCTGATCCTGATCGTCGGTGGGCTGTTTCTGATCGCGAAGGCGACCACCGAGATTCACGAGAAGCTTGAGGAGAAAGAGGAAACCGAATCGGCGCAGAAGGCGCGGGCGGCAGGACGCGGTCTGGTGGCTGTGGTGCTGCAGATCATGGTGATCGATATCGTCTTTTCGCTCGACTCGGTCATCACCGCGGTCGGCATGGTGCCACATATCGAGATCATGGTCGCCGCGAATCTGATTGCGCTTTGCATCATGCTGGTGGCCGCGACGCCGATCAGCGATTTTGTCGAGCGCCATCCGACCGTGAAAATGCTGGCCCTCTCGTTCCTGGTGCTGATCGGCACCAACTTGGTGGCTGAGGGCACCGGGTTCCACATCCCGAAGGGGTACACCTACTTCGCGATGGCCTTCTCAGTGTTGACCGAGATGCTCAATCTGAAGCTGCGCAAGAAGAGTACGCCGCAGAGCTGACGCACGACGATGCGAACGAGGGGCATCCGGCGTTCCCGGATGCCCCTCGTTGGTAGGATCACGCTGGTGCGCTACGCCTGACGTTTGCCGGTCGGCGGGAACTTCGATCGCGTCGGTGCCCGATTGAGCACGCGGTTGTTCAGCGGGGTGACGCTGGTCACGCGCGACGGTGTTCCCCCTTCCGGCGTCGGTGCCACGACCTCGAGGCGATTCGAGATCATGAACTCCGCGGTGGTCCCCGGAGTGCTGCTCATGGCGCCGCGTGATTCGACCAGTGCACGCAACCGGTTGCTGCGGCCATGAAGCACCTGTGAGGCCGCGCTCATCTGCTGGCAGGCGGCGCTCTGCTCCTGGACCGATGCGTTGGCCTGCTGCGCGCTCGTGGCGTGACCGACGGCGTCGGCGGCCACGATCCCCAGTGATTGCTGCACACTGGCCATCTGCGTCGAGTTCAGCGCCGCGATCTGGCTCAGGTTGGCGGCAGCGGCGACCGTACGTTCCGCCGAGGCGGTGATGCTTTCGAGTGCCGTTCCGACATCGCGTCCAACTGTTTCGATCTCGCCCACCAGCCCGGCACTGCGCTGCATCGTACTGACGGTTTCGTTCACACCCTTGGTAATGGCGTGCGTCAGTCGCGCCACGTCATCGGCAGCGCGTTGCGCGGCCTCGGCCAGCTTTCGGACCTCATCGGCGACGACCACGAATCCGCGACCGGCATCCCCGGCACGCGCGGCCTCGATTGCCGCGTTCAGTGCGAGCATGTTCGTCTGCTCCGCGATCCGGCCAACCGATGTGACGAACTGTGCGATGCCCTCCGTGACACCATGCAGCGACTCGGCGGTGCGGCTTGCGGTCTGCACCGACGTGCGGATGTCGAGCATGACGGAGAGCGCCTGTGTGATCGTCGCACGCTTCTCCATCGCTTCACGCTCGATCGATTCTGCCAGCGACGCGACCGAACCCGCTTCCTGACGCACCTGGATGGCGCGTTCGCCGTTCGCCGTCAGCTCTGCGTCGATCTTCTTCAGCATGCCGACCTGATTCTCGGCGCCCCGAGTCACGTTCTCCATCACGTGCGACACTTCCGTCGCGGTGTGGGCGATCCGATCACTCACTTGGGAGAGTTCGCTCGAGGAGCCCGCCAGCTCGGATGCGGTCGCGCCAGTCGCCGTGGCCAGGATACCAAGTGACGTCCCCGCTTCATTGAGCGCCGTGGCGATCTTCTGGAATTCGCCAGGCATGCGAGTGTGCGACCGCGATTCGTACGCGCCGCGGCTGAGCGCATCGGCGTGCTGCACCAGCTGATGCAGCGGATCGTTCACCGATCGCAGCGTGGCGCCGACGAGTAGTGTGCCAACGATCATGACACCACCAAAGACGAGGAGCACCGCCAGTGCACGCGTCTCGGCTTCGCTGCGCATCCCTGCCGCGACCAGCGTCACCTGACGTTCGGTCAGCGCGCCGAGTCGGTCGATTCCGCCAAGCAACTGTCGCACGGAGCTGGTCACGCTGGACTCCTCGCGACGTGCCGAGACGGTGTCGCCAAGCTCGAGAAAGCGATGCGCCCGGGCGTATGTCACTTCGACAGCCGACAGCGTCCGGTCGACCTGCGCCACCAGCGCGATATGGTCGGACTCGCGTGTCGACTGCCGATTCATTGCACGGGTGATGCGATGGGTCTCGAACATCAGGCGCCGGAAGGTCTCCTGCGCGGCCGCATCGCCGTCGCGCAGATAGTGCGTCGCGGCCTGCATCTCCTCGGCGACGGTTGCCGAGAGCGACGATGACAGTCGTGCATCGCGCCGGATCACGTCGAGTGCATCGGCGGCGGTGGCGGCGGACGAGTGCAGCGAGTTGTACGCCAGGACGCCGGCGCCGGAGAGCAGGAGGGCAAGCACGAGGAATGCACGCAGCAGGCGACCGCCGATTGTCGTCGGCGCGACGAGTCGTTCCAGCGTATCGGTCACTGCATCACTCCATACGTGCGCGTTTCACCATCGATGCGCAGCAGATGCATGCTCCGCCCGATGGGATCGCCGGTTTTCGAGAATCTCACGGCGCCGGTGGCGTAACCGCGGGTGTCGCGCATCGAAGCCAATGCCTCACGCGTGCCAGCCCGCGAACCACCCTTGGCCGCTGCGCGGGCGAGCGCGATGGCGGCGTCGTACGACAGTGCGGCGTAGGCGTCGGGTTCCAGCTTGTATCGGGCGCGAAACGCGGAGACAAATCGCTTCGCCTCGGCGCGCTGCTCAGTACTGGAGAATGGCAGGGCGATCATCACGTCACGAACATCCATCCCGGCTTCGATACCGCTCCAGCCGTCCCCCGCAATCACCGGCACGGTGATCCCTGCCGCGCGTAGCGCCTTCAACACCGGCGGGCCGGACACGGTGCCTACGGCAAAGACCAGATCAGGCTTCTGCCTGGCAATCGCTGCGACATTGGCCGCGATGCCGCGCCCGGACGGGTCGATGGGTTCGAGCGCGACCGGCGGCAGTCCAAGTCCGTTGAGAAATGGCTCGACCAGTCCGCGACCGTACGTGGTGTTGTCGTAGATGACCGCAACGCGCCGTTTGCCAAACTGCGTGCGGGCCATCTCACCCAGTTGGCGACCGGTCATCGAGTCACTCGGATTGAGACGGAACAGCCATCGAGAGACGCCACTCAGGTCGGGCGAGGTGGCCGAGGGCGAGAGTGCGGCCAACTCCCCGTCATATACCCGCGCAGCCGCTACCATCGCGGTTGAGCTGAGGTGCCCGATCACGCCGCTGATGCGGGAATCATCAACGAATTCTCGGGCGATGTCGGCTGCGAGTCCGCCATCCGCCTGATCATCGCGAAAGGTGACATTCACCAGGCGGCCGTTGATGCCACCCTGACGGTTCATTTCCTCGATCGCGAGCTCGATGCCGCGATGCGCCATCTCCCCGTAGCTGGTTTCCCAGGCACCGGCGGCGCCGAGTTGCAGTTCGCTGCTGCCGCGAAGCGAAGGCCGCTCACAGGCCGAGATCGTGAGGCAGCTCAGAATCGCGAACGCGCGTCGAACCGGGACGGTGACCATGCGACGGAGTGGGCGGGGTAGGGAAGGCGCTTCCCTCGCCAGACGAACCCATCCATACCAACGTCACGCGTTGCTTGCGTGGAGACACGTGCCGGCTGCGTCACGCGAAAGAGAAAAGCCGTTCGCTCGGCGGTAGCGCCATCGATCGCCGTGCGCAGGTCCGCGGCGGTGTGGCGTAGGCCGTCGACCGTTGGGTCCGGGCGCTTATCCTCGTGACGTCCGCGCGGCAGGCTGTTGCTGGGTGAGGCAATGCAGCGTGCCCAGACCCCAGACCAGATCCACGGCGTGGATGCCAACGATGGAGCGGCCCGGAAAAGCGTCGGCCAGCAGGTTCAGCGCGACGCGGTCGTTCGGGTCGTTGAATGTCGGAACGATCACGACGCCGTTCGCGACATAAAAGTTCGCATAGCTGGCCGGCAGGCGCACGCCATCCATGATCACTGCCCGAGGGTAGGGCAGCTCCACGACGCGAAGAGGGCCTGCAGCGCCACCGACACGCTGCAAACGATGCAGGTTGTCGAGTGAGCGACGGTGGTTGTCGTCATCGGCCGGATCGCGCTCGACCGCCAGCACCACGGTGTCGGCAGACGTGAACCGCGCGATATCATCGACGTGGCCGTGCGTGTCATCTCCGACGCAGCCCTCTCCCAGCCAGATCGTGTCAGGGCACCCGAGCCACTCGGCAAACGCCCGCTCATAGTCCGCGCGACTCAATCCGGGGTTGCGCACCTGGATGTCGGTCAGCAGCCATTCCTCCGTCACGAGCAGGCGCCCGCGGCCGTTGACGTCGATGCCGCCCCCTTCCAGGACCAGTGCGCCATTTCCGTCGGCGCGTTGTGCGCGCGCAATCGGGAGGCGGCTCAGCTCAGCCACATGCTCAGGCACCTGCGTGTCATGCAGGTAGTTCTCGTACTTGGCCCACGCGTTGAAGCCCCACTGCACCAGCTCCACCGACCCGTCGGGCCGATGCACACCGGTTGGTCCCGAGTCGCGAACCCAGACGCGATCCGTGCGTGCAACGTGCAGTCGTACGTTGTCGAGATTCACCGAATGCGCCGTGAGCATCAGGCGCGCCTGCTCGCGCACGTGTTGATCGTGACAGAGGATGTCGACCCGTTCGTGCGCCGAGAGTGCACGCACGATCTCGGCGTATACCCACGGAATGGGCGCGAACTTGCCGGGCCAATCCGGTTCGTGCACCGGCCATGCGAGCCAGGTGGCCTTATGCGGTTCCCACTCGGCCGGCATGCGCCGCGTGGGCGATGTCAGCGGCGTCACATGCGGCATCTGCCACGCGTCAGAGGCCACCGAGCCACCGTTGTGTGATGGGGGCGTACGCATCGATGCGACGGTCACGGAAAAATGGCCAGTTCCGCCGTGTGTCTTCGATCAGCGCCCGGTCGCACGTTGCAACGAGCACCTCCGGATCGGTGCCAGCCTGCACGAGGTAGCGGCCGATCGGATCGCAGATGAACGAGTTGCCGAAAAACTCCAGGCCATCGGTGCCCGGTTCCGGCTCGAACCCGACTCGGTTGACTGACGCCACGAAGACACCATTGGCGATGGCGTGGGCGCGTTGCGCCGTGCGCCAGGCATCGACCTGCGCGGCGCCGAACGTCGCCTTTTCAGCGGGGTGCCAGCCGATGGCGGTAGGATAGAACAAGACTTCGGCGCCGAGCATCGCGGTGATGCGCGCGGCTTCCGGGTACCACTGGTCCCAGCAGATGAGCACACCGATCTTGGCGAACTTCGTCCGCCAGACGCGAAAGCCATTCATGCCAGGGTGCCGATCGGCGCGGAGATCTCCGGTCACGTCCCCAGGCGTGAAATAATACTTCTCTTCGAACATCGGATCGTGCGGGATGTGCATCTTGCGATACGTCCCGAGCAGCGCCCCGTCCGCATCGATGACGGCGGCCGAGTTCTTGTAGATGCCCGGCGCCTGCTTCTCGTAGATCGGTACCACGAGGACCACGCCGAGCTCCTTCGCGACGGCCTGCAGCGATTCCACTGTCGGCCCCGGAATGGGTTCCGCGATATCGAAGCGCTCGAGTTTCAGCGACTTGCAGAAGTACGGGGCGTTGAAGAGTTCCTGCAGCGAAATGATCTGCGCGCCGCGGCCGGCCGCTTCGCGGATCTTCCCGATCGCGGCGGCGACCGTGGTGTCACGGTCGCCGGTGACGGCCATCTGGACGAGACCCACTGAGAACGTGGACGAAGCGGTCATAAGGTCGGGGGCGGTCGAAAGGGCGCGCGGGTGTCGCGCGCCGGAAATGTACCCCGGGCATATCCCCTCGCTGGCGCGTCTGGGCGCGCCCTCGACGACCCGTGAGGTGTACCAAAACGCAACAGCGTGTGCCAGAACGCGTCAGGGCGGACACAGTCGTGTCCGGCGGAGGATGGATGTAAACTGTTGCAGGGCAATGCGTTGCGATGTTTCGGCAGGCCCCGTGCTGGCTGGCCCTGCTGTTGCACTGTTGGTCTTCGACAGCGCATCTGCAGTCACCGAATCATCTCAAACGAGGTCTATCATGAATTCCCGCTCCCTCTCGCGACGCCGCGCCTGGATGCCGGTTACCCTGCTCGCCGCCCTTGCCGCCTGCGGAGGGGATCCGCTTGGCTCCAACGGCGGCGCAACCAGCCTCTCGGTCTCGTTTGCGAGCGCGGGGATGGTGGCCAGGAACGCCGCTGGCAATGCGATCCTCGTTGGCGCATCAAGTGACACGCTCGTCGTAGCCAAGGTCCAGCTGGTGCTCAACGACGTCGAGCTCCGTCGGGCTGATGTGACGACCTGCCCCGCGGCGATACCGGTCAGCACGAACCGGGAACGCAGTTCCGACGATGGTGGGTGCTCGCGGCTTGACCTCGGTCCGATGCTCGTCGACCTGCCGCTCGACAGTACCGGCGCGTCCAAGCTGGCCGTCACGATTCCCGCCGGCGCGTATCGTGAGATCGAATTCGAACTCGACAAGGTGCGCACCGGCAGCAGCGCTTCGGCAGCGGAAAGCCTGTTCGTCGTGGCGCATCCTGAGTTTCGCGATGTGACGGTGCGGGTGACCGGGACCTATCGTGGCGCGCCGTTCACCTTCACCAGCCGGGTCGAAGCGGAAGTCGAGTTTGAGTTCGAGCCTGCGTTCGTTGTGGAGGCAGGGGTCAACGACAACATCACGGTATCGCTCGATCTCGGTCGGTGGTTCCGGAACGAGACCGGTGCCTTGTTGGCACCGACCGCGCAGAACCAGTCCCGCATCGAGCAGAACATCGTGACATCTTTCGATGCCTTCGGCGATCGCGATCGCGACGGCAGGGAAGATCGCGGGCGCGGGCGTGGGCGGAGTCGCACGAGTCAGCCGTGATTCAGCGTGCCGGCTGATTCGCTCCATGGTTTCAGCCGGCACGATTGCACAGTACCACTCAATTCCGTGATATCGCTCGTCGTCTTTCAGTGGTCGAACTCGTTTGAGGCGCTGTGGCCGGAACTGGCCACCGCCATCGGCGTGCGTCTCGAGTTTGCGCAACCGACATCTGAAGTGCTCGAGGCCTCTGCATCGCGTCGCGATGCCATCACCCTTCACGCAATCGGTGGAATGGAAACGTCTGCCATCGAGGCGATCGGACGGCACGCGCTGCCGGGGAGTACGGTGCTGGTTGGCGCAGCCCTCGATCATCGCGTCGCCGTGCGCGCGATTCGGTCGGGTGCAGAAGAGTATTTTGCGATGCCTGGTGATCTCGAGGCGCTGCGCAGCTGGCTCGGTGATACCGCGCGGCGATTGACGGAGGCGCGCGCCGGGTCGGACTTTGCCGCACGGGAAGGGACGAAGTATGCCTTTGACGGCATCCTCGGATCGAGTGTCGCGCTGCGGAGTGCGCTGGCGCTGGCGAGTCGCGTCATTCCGCACGCGAACGTCACGGTGCTGCTGACTGGCGAAACGGGCACTGGCAAGGAACTCTTCGCGCGCGCGATTCACTACAACGGCCCGCGCAAGAGCCAGCCGTTCGTTGAGATCAACTGCACAGCCATCCCAGGCGCGCTGCTCGAGAGTGAACTGTTCGGGCACGAGGCCGGTGCCTTCACCGATGCCCGTACGGCGAAGCCCGGATTGTTCGAGCTGGCTGATGGTGGCACGCTCTTCCTCGACGAGATCGGCCACCTGCCGCTGGAGCTGCAGGCAAAACTGCTTCGCGTGCTCGAAGAGCGGACGCTGCGGCGCGTGGGTGGGACCCGGAACATTGCGTTCGATGTGCGGATCATTGCCGCAACGCACGTCGATCTGCAACGTGCCGTCGATCGCGGTGAGTTTCGTGAAGATCTCTGGTACCGGCTCAATGTGATGTCGATCGAGCTGCCGCCGCTGCGCGACCGGCTGGATGATGTCGTGGAGCTGGCAGAGTCCTTTGTCGTTCGCTTTGCGCGCGAATACGGCATTGAACCGCCGCCAACGCTGTCGGCTGGTGCCATCCGCGCGCTCACCTCGCGCGCGTGGCCCGGGAACGTTCGTGAAGTGCGAAACGTGATCGAGCGAGCATTGCTGGTCTCGGATGGCCAACGCGTAGAGGAAACAGATCTCTCGGGCGGTGGCACTGCGCCACTGAGTCTGCGCGGCGAGCCCGCCCGCGGGGAGCTGGATTGGCCGTCACCGTTGGGGATGCTCGTGCGCAGCGCGGGGCTGGCCATGATCGAGCGGTGCGGTGGAAACAAGAGTGAAGCGGCGCGTCGCCTCGGCATCAGCCGGCAGCGCCTGCAGCGTCTCGTCGATGTTCCTCTCGAGGACACGCCAGGTCATGACACTACAACGGAGTTTTGATATGTCGCGCATCCGGAACGCCGCGCTTGGCGTGATGGCAGCATTGCTGGTGATCAGCTGCTCGTCGAGTGACGGCGCGCCGCTGGATCCCGGCGTGAACCCGCCCACCAAGCCGGAAGCACAACTCGCATTTCTCCGTCTTGCGCCCGGTGCGACACTGAGTTCAGACAGTGTCAGCTTCTGGGCCGTGCGTGGCCGGGATCGGGCGGTCTCCATGTTCTATCGACCGAAGCCTGGCAGGACGGACTCGGTGCGATTCCTCAGCTTCAAGGTTGCCGATGCATCGCTGCTCCGTCGACCGGACGGGACCGCGTTTGCATTCGGTGACTCGATTCGTATCACGATTCGCGTGCGCGACCTCTCGCGTATCATCACGGAGTATCTGCCGAGCGGATTGGTGTTCAATCCCGCCAAGCCAGCGGAGCTGCGCCTCGACTTCGAGAACGCTGACCCTGACTACAATCGTGATGGTGCCGTGACCAGGGCTGATACACTGCTCGTGCCGACGTTCGCCATCTGGAAGCAGGAGTTCGCGGGTCAGCCCTGGGTACGGTTGTCGAGCCGGGTCGAGGTCTCCGGAGACCTCGAGGAGATCGAAGCGCAGATCCTGTCGTTCACCAATCACGCAATCGCATACTAGCTGCGTGATGCCGGGGCCCGCCGCCGATCTCACCCTGTTGACCGCGCGCGCCGCCGCTGGTGCGGGCGCGTGGGGCGACGTGCGCACGCAACTGGAGCGTGAGGCGCTGACGACCGAGCGCGACGGCGCGCGTGCAATACTGTTGGCAGAGGCGTGCCTTCGCACTGGTGATCCGCGCACTGCAACGCGCTGGCTGGAAACAGCGGCGCCACTGCTCGCCAGCGCTGGTGATCGCCCGGGGCAGCGACGGGTCGTGAACATGCAGGGGGCGGCAGCATTTGCACTGGGAACACTTGACGATGCCGCTGAGCGATTCGGCACCGCGCTCGAAATGGCACGGACCGATGCGGATGCGCTGCTGACAGCGCGCGCCATCAACAATCTCGGCGCGATTGATGCGCTGCGTGGAGATACGGCGCAGGCGATCGCGGCGTACCAACTGGCGATTCCGGCGTACCATCGCATGGGGCACACGCTGGGGCTGGCCGAGAGCTGGCACAACCTGGCCATCTCATATCGTCTGCGTGATGAGCTGAATGCCGCCGACGAAGCAGAGCGACGAGCGATCGAGTTTGCCACCGAAGCCGCGAATCCACGTCTGGCGGCAATGGCGCAGGTGGGGCGCGCCGAGATTTCACTGCGCCGCGGGGACTATGCCTTGGCGCGCGCGAACGCGGCTCGCGCTGCAACGACGTTCAGCGCGGTACCGGATTATCTGCTCCAGGCTGATGCGCTTCGAGTGAAGGCTGAAGCCAGTGACCTGATGCGCTTTCCGATTGTCGCCGACACCGCACTGTCGCAGGCCTACGATCTGGCGAGAACGCACGAGCACCGGCTGCAGGAGGCGCAGATTCTTCAGACCCACGCCAACATCATGTTGCGTCGGGGCGATCTGGCTGCGGCGAGAACGCTTGGCACCGACGCGCTGGATGCCTTCGGGCGACTGGGCCGCGTGGCCGCCGCAGGCGAAATGACCGCCTTTCTGGCAGGGCTCGACCGCTGACCATCGGGCTGCCGGCGTTGTGTAACGCGGCGATACAGGCTGCAACGCTGTGGAGGATGCGGGAGGGGATGGAAGGACTGAGTTCTATCGGCTAAGACATTCAATTGCAACGTTTTAGGAGGCACGCCTCGTCGGGCGATCGATGGCCCGTGGCCTGCACTGTCTCTTGCCGAGAACCATCCACCCGTTCGATCCTCGTCTGGAGCATTCATATGATCTCGCGCATCGTTCCTCTCCGCGGCCTCGCACTCCTGCCGGTCGTGATACTCAGTGGGCTGGCAGCCTGCGGGGACAGTACGACAACGCCCGCCGCCGGCGGCGCCACCTCGCTCTCGGTCTCGTTCGCGACCACCGGTGGGCTCCCAACCAATGCCACGGGCAGCGCAGTCATCGTTGGAACGTCCAACGACACACTCATCGTCTCGAAGGTGCAGCTTGTGCTCGACAACGTGAAGCTGCGGCGTGATGGTGTCACCTCGTGTCCTGACTCGATGCCCGCCAGCAGCACGCGCGGACGCAGTCGCGATGACAACGGATGCTCCAGACTGGACCTCGGCCCAATGCTGCTCGACCTGCCGCTGAGCGGCGCCAGCACGTCAGCGTTGGCCGTGACGGTTCCTGCCGGGACGTATCATGAGTTCGAGTTCGAGCTGGAGCACGTGAGTGCCAGCGCGACTGCATCCCAGGCGCGGAAGGACTTCCTTGCCGCACATCCGGAGTTCCGCGACGTCTCGGTCCGCGTCACCGGCACCTACAAGGGCACAGCCTTCACCATGCAGAGCCGCGCCGAGGCCGAGGTGGAGTTCGAGTTCGAGCCATCGCTGGTGGTGGAAGCGGGCGTGAACGACAACGTGTCCATTTCGCTCGATCTGTCGAAATGGTTCAAGAGCGCCGGCGGTGCGATCCTGGCGCCAACAGTCGCGAATCAGGCCGCCATCGACCAGAATATCATCAACTCCTTCGACGCGTTCGGCGATCGGGATCGCGATGGCCGTGAAGACGGCGGCCGTGGTCGCGGCCGCGGGCGGGGACGTGGACGCAGCGGCAACGACGGGTGACCGTCGCCGTGGGCTCCCTGACATGGCTCTCTTTCCGGCGCGCAGCGTAAGCGCCCTCGATTCTGGTGACGACGCTCGCACTCCTCGGTTGGTCGGACTCGTTCGAGATGCTGTGGCCGGAACTGGCCACAGCATCTGGCGCGACGCTCCGACGCTTTACGGGAACACCGGATGGACTCGCCACCTGGGCAGCGGAGCGCGACGCGATCCATTTGCTGGCGGCGGGCGGCGTGGAAGCTGAGGCGATCAGTGTCCTGGAGCGGGTTGCCGTGCCCTCGCGTCTGGCGGTCGTTGGTGCGACGACGGATCACCGTCTCGCCGTGAGTGCGATGCGAAGCGGGGCCCAGGAATACTTCGCGCTGCCGGGTGACCTCGAGGCGCTGCGCAGCTGGGTGCAGGACGCCGCGCGACGAGTGGGAGAGCAGCGGGATGGTTCGGCGTTCGCGTCGCGAGAAGGCCTGAAGTATTCGTTCGATGGCATTCTGGGTTCGAGCGCGGCCCTTGCGGCGGCGCTTTCACGGGCCGCCCGGGTGATTCCGCACGGCAACGTGACGGTGCTGCTGCAGGGCGAAACCGGTACCGGGAAGGAGTTGTTCGCGCGCGCAATCCACTACAACGGGCCACGGGCCAGGCAGCCGTTCGTCGATGTGAACTGTACCGCCATTCCCGACAACCTTCTCGAGAGCGAGTTGTTCGGACACGAAGCAGGCGCATTCACCGATGCGCGCACCGCAAAACCTGGCCTGTTCGAACTGGCTGATGGCGGTACGCTCTTTCTCGACGAGATCGGGCATCTGCCCTTGGCGTTGCAAGGCAAGCTGCTGCGGGTGCTCGAAGAGCGGACACTACGGCGCGTGGGTGGCTCACGCACGATTGCGTTCGATGTGCGTGTGATCGCCGCGACCCACGTCGAACTCAGGGCGGCGGTAGGGCGCGGAGAGTTCCGTGAGGATCTCTGGTACCGACTGAATGTGATGCCGATCGACCTGCCACCGTTGCGCGAACGGCCGGAAGATGTGGTTGAGCTGGCGCAGGCGTTCGTGCAGAAGTTTGCCCACCAGTACGGCATGATTCCCACGCCGCAGCTGACCGCCAATGCGCAACGGGCCCTGACGGAGCGAGCGTGGCCGGGCAATGTGCGTGAGCTGCGGAACGTGATCGAACGGGCACTGCTGCTGTCCGACGGTGTGCGGCTGGATGTGCCGGACATGGCTGCTGACGGCAAGACCGTGGCGGCGGGTTCGACCGGCGGAGAACTGCCATGGCCGGCCTCCCTGTCGATGCTGGCGCGCGGTGCCGCGAGTGCAATGCTGCAGCGGTGTGGTGGGAACAAGAGTGAAGCGGCACGACGACTTGGTATCAGCCGCCCGCGATTGCAGCGGCTGCTGGATACTCAGGCTTCCGTCGCGACCGATGACGATTTCAACGCGGAGTTCTGAAATGCGACGATCCTGGTGGGCCAGTCTGGCGGTGCTTGCGATGCTGGCCATCGCCTGCGCGAGGCAGGGCACGACGCCGGTCGATCCGGGCGGGGAGCCTGGTCCGGTACCGCAGGCACAGCTGAACTTTCTGCGACCCGCCGCCGGTGTCACGCTCCGCACCGACAGCGTCAGCTTCTGGGCCGTGCGCGGACAGGATCGCGAAGTGGCGATGTACTATCGCCCGTCATCCGGTAGCGGTGACTCGGTGCGGTTCCTGCGTTTCCGCGTGCGCAATGAATCGTTGCTGCGCCGGCCGAGTGGTGTGGCGTTCGCCGCCGGTGACTCGGTGCGCATCACGATTCGGATTCTCGACTTGTCGAAGCTGATCACGGAATTCTCGCCGAGCGGCTTGGTTTTCAGCGACCTGCGGCCAGCGGAGCTACGGCTTGATTTCAGGAATGCCGACAGCGACTACAACCGAGACGGCGTGGTCAATCAGGGCGACACGAACCTGATCCCGACATTCGCGATCTGGAAGCAGGAAGCGATCGGGCAGCCGTGGTTCAAGCTCACCAGCGCGGTCGAAGTGAGTGGAAATCTCAGCGAAGTGAAGGCTGACATCACATCGTTCACCAACCACGCGGTTGCCTGGTAGCTGGCCGATGAGTGCTCCGGTTCCTGACTCCCTGCTCGCGCTCGCGCGCACCGCTGCTGCCACCGGTGCGTGGCACGACGTGCGCACGACGCTCGAACGGGATCCAGCCGGGACGGAACGTGACGGTGCCCGCGCGGTGCTGTTGGCCGACGCCTGTCTCTGGACCGGCGATCCGCAGAATGCCTCGCGCTGGTTGGATCGCGCCTTGCCACTGCTGACCGCGGCCGGCGACCGGCCCGCCGTGAGGCGATCGGTGAACATGCTGGGAGCCGCCGCGTTCGCGCTCGGCGCACTCGACCGGGCATCGGATCGGTTTGCCGAGGCCCTCGCGATGGCCCTCACGGATGGCGATGCGTTGCTGACGGCGCGTGCCACCAACAACTTGGGGCTGATCGAAGCATTGCGGGGCAACGCGGATCTGTCGATCGCCGCGTATCAGCGCGCAATCCCGACCTATCAGCGCCTTGGCAATCCGCGGGGACTGGCCGAAAGCTGGCACAATCTCGCCATTTCTTTCCGCGCGCGCGGAGAGCTCGATGCGGCCGAAGATGCGGAGCGCCGCGCCATCGAGTTCGCGACCGAAGCCGACAATAGCCGACTCGCGACCATGGCGATGGTTGGCCGCGCGGAGATCTCACTGCGGCGCGGCGATTTCGCCTGGGCACGAGTCACGGCGGATCGTGCGGTTACCGTCTTTGCCGCGCTCCCCGACTTTCTGCTGCAAGCCGATGCGCTGCGGGTGGTGGCCGATGCCGCAGATCGGATGGCACTGACGGCGATCGCTGACGAGGCCATCGCGACGGCGCTGCAATTGGCACGAACGCATGCGCATCGTACCCAGGAAGCACAGGCACTGCAGACGCTGGCGCAGATGATGCTCCGCCGCGGCGCCATGGATGACGCCCGCACCATCGGCACGCAGGCGGGGGAGGCGTTCAGTGAATTGGGCAGCGTGGCCGCGGCCGAGGAAATGGCGGAGTTCCTCGCCGACCTGTCGCGCTGATGGCGTAGCGCCCTCAGGGTACCAACGCGATCACCAAATCATTCACATTGGTGCCCGACGCGAACTCGGGCACGACGGCATGCACCGCTTGCAGCGCCTGATGGCTGCGATAGGCCTTCAGGTCGTGCTCGGGTGACCGACCCGCTTCGCGTATCAGCGACCAGGTATGTGCATCGATCACCGCGCCAGCCGCACTGGTGGCTCCGTCGCGGCCATCTGTGCCGGCGCAGAGCAGTGTCACGCCATGCGCGTCCGTGCCCGCGTCATGCAGCTGCCGTGCGAGCAGCAGTGCCAATGCCTGCATCCGTCCGCCCGGCGGTACATCGGGCCCTGACAGCGTCACGGTGGGCTCGCCGCCCCAGCACATCACTCGCGCGGGGTGAGCACTGCTGCCCGTGCGCGCGGCTGACGCGAAGGTGCGAATGGCCAATCCGATCCGGTCGGCACACTGCTCGACGTCATCCTGCAGCGGGTGTGCCACCTGCATGGCTTTCAGCCCTCGCTCCGTCGCCAGCCGGACCACCGTCGACCGCGCCGCGGCGTTGTTGCTCAGGATATGATGCGGAATCGCGGTGGCCCCGCCTGGCAGCGCAACACATGGGCCGCTGCCGATGGAGGCAAGTTCGTCACCGATCACATCGGAAATCACAAGGACCTCCACTGCTGCACCATATGCCTGCAGCGTTTGGCCGAGCTGCCCGGCACCCCACCTCGACAAGCGGCTGCGCGTGCGATTGATCGCCGAGATGCCGAGCCCCGAGGCGACCAGCGCCGCGATCGTGGTGTCGTACTCGGCCTCGGTCATCCCTGCACGCGGCGCGCCGATCAGCGACGACGTCCCGCCCGAGAGCAGGACGATCACGTCGTGACCTGGCGTGACCCGCGCCTCGATGTATGCCGCGAGTGCCGCCGCCGCCCGATGCGATCGGATGCCTGGCACCGGGTGATCACCGAGAACCACTGGTAACGGCGCCACCGAGACGCCGCCAGGGTCGTGCGCGATGCAGATGCCGCCGGCGACGCTGCGGCTCCGCGCTGCATGCCACTCAAGGGCCGCGGCGCACATGGCGGGCGCCGCCTTGCCAAGCCCGATCAGATGTGTGGGCGCCTGCCGTGGTGCCTCGGACTCGCGCTGGTCGAGTGCGACGCGGACTGCGTTGCCAGGATGCAGGGCGACAATCGTCTCGCGATAGATGCTCTCGAGGAGTTGACGGGCGGTGGTGAAAGTCACGCAGACGAGTGTAGCCTTCATTTGCTGCCTCGCCAGAGTCTTCTCGCGCGGCGGAACGGATTCTGCTCGCTGCGGATCACTCCGGGGACCACCTCCCGTTCTGGTGATTTGGCATCGTACTGGCCCGCGTGGCCGAGGAGCAGCACCGGTGTGACAACGGCATTCGTGTTCGCAGGGGGTGGCAGCGTTGGTGCGGCCGAGGTGGGCATGCTCCGGGCGCTTTTCGAGGTGGGCGAGCAGCCTGCGTTCGTCGTCGGCGCATCCGCGGGTGCCATCAATGCCGTGTACTGCGCCGCAGTACCGTCGCTGCAGGGTGTGGCACGGCTCGAGACGTTGTGGAAGGACCTGCAGCGCTCGGAGGTCTTTCCAGTGAACCGACTGCATGGTGTCATGGCACTGATCGGGCGGCGCGGCTCCTTGCTCGACCCACGAGCCTTGCGGCGCACGCTGGAAGCGCGGATTCCGGTGCGCCGACTGGAAGACACCGCCATCCCATGCCACATCGTGGCGACCGCACTGCACAGCGGCGAAGAGGTCGTGCTCTCGTCAGGATCGGTGATCGATGCGCTGCTCGCATCGTCGGCGATTCCGGTGCTGTTCCCGCCCGTCGACGTCGATGGCGTACTGCTGACTGATGGCGGTGTGTCGGCCAACGCACCGATCACGTCGGCGATTCGCCTCGGAGCGACTCGGGTGATCGTCCTGCCAACCGGCTTCCCCTGTGCCGTCCGTGCCTTGCCGAACAGCTTGGCGGCTACCGTGCTGCATACGTTCTCACTGATGATCGCGCGACAACTGCGCGCAGATCTCGAGCGTGTGGGCACCGCGGTCAGCGTCCGCGTGGTGCCACCGCTGTGCCCCATGCACGTCGCGCCGCACGATTTTTCGCAGGCCCGGCAGCTGATCGATTCCGCCACCGCGCAGACGCGGCTCTGGCTCGTCGGGGGTGGGCTGGATCGTGATGATGTCCCGGGTGCGTTGCAACCGCATTCACATACGACATCGTAGTTGTTGCGCGGCCCGGGCGGCTGCGCCTCGCGGTGCCGCTACTGAGCCCGTCGCACACCACTGCGCTCGAGGAATGGCGCGACCTCGAGCAGCGTAATGTCGGCGCGCTTGCGAAGTTCGCGCAGAAACCACTCCTTGTGTCCCGCCCCATACGTAATCACAAACCGTTTCCCTTCGCCGCGGTGTGCATCGAGTGCCGCGCTGATCAGGCCGAAGTGCGTGACGTTGATATTGTCCCAGCCACCGGGCCCGAGATCGCGGTTGAAGTATCGATTGTACGGCAGGTGTGCGTCCGTCTGGATCGAGTCGTAGGCGGTCGAATTGATGAAGTACGGGTCGTCACTGCCGCGGTGCCGGACAATCGAGTCGGCAATGGTGCTTGCCAGCTGATAGGCATCCCACTCTGCGCGACGCGTCGGGTCCGCGGACAGGCGCTTCAACGCCGCGTTCCGATAGGTATCCATCGACTTCGTCCAGCCGGCCGTTGGAATGATTGTGAACGGCAGTTCCTTCGTCATCGGGAAGAGCACGTCGACGTACTCCGGGAACCTCGCCACCCGTGGCTCGGTGATGGTGCCAGCGCGTCGAAACTCCTCCATGGCCGCCGCAAACCGATTCGGCGGAATCTCTGTCAGGACGTAGTCTGGCCGAATCTCGCGCAGAAGATCGTGCAGGACTCGGGTGCTGTATCGTGCGCTCGTGCGGTGTTCGCCGTGAATTGTGCCGATCATCACGACTTCATTGCGCCGCGGCGACCTGACCCGCGCCCGGCGTACTCGGCGGGCCGCCACGTATGGGGCAACGGCGAAAGTTGCGGTGTTCACCGCCACCGCGGGTGACGTACCACACTCCACGACAAACGACACGTCGTCATCCGTCAGTCGTCCACCCGTTGCCGCGGGGCAGACACCGGTCGTCGCCAGCACGGCAGCGTTGAGGAGGTCGCGCACAGTGACTGCAGCGGCAGCGCGGTCCAGCACAAACTGCAGCACGCTGTCGCGCGTGATGTCACGCCGTGTCCCAGCGGCTGCAGGCTGCGCGGCACACGGCATGGCGAACGCCACGCCGAACACCATGCCGAACAGGCTGACGCTAACGACTCGCCGCACGTGGAAGCGCACGAACAGCGGTCACGACCGCCTCATTGGCGGGACGAATCTTGTAGTCCGTCTCGATGTCGCGCCAGCGTACTACGCCCTCGCGATCAATCACGTAGGTGGCGGGATGCGGAATACCGCGACTGCCGCCGTTTGGGTTCAGAATGCCATAGCGGGCAATCACCGCGTGATCCGGATCGGAGAGGAATCCGAAGTCCGGCGCCACTCCATCGGCACTGATTCGCGCAACGGTCTTCTGCGTTCCGGTCGAATCGTCAACGGACACGACCAGCAGTTCAGTGTCCTTCTTCATCTCGGCGTCGAGCAGCTGTCGCATCCCGGTCAGCTGTTTGATGCAGTAGGGGCACCAGAAACCTCGATAGAACACCAGAACCACATTCTTTCGGCCGCGAAACGAGGATAACGTGGTGGTGCCGCCTCCCATGCGGGCAAGGGTGAAATCGGGGGCGCGCTGACCGACGGCGACGCGATCGATGTCGGTCGCTGCCATCTCGCGACCGTCGGTTGGCCCGAGTGCCAGGCGCTGCTGGGCCAGAGACTGCGTGGCGAGTGAGGCAGCGACGAAGAGCGACCCGGCGAACACGGCAATGCGCATCGGAGAATCCGCGAAGTGGGGACGTGCGTCAGCGAGGGCTGATGCACCTCGCTCTCTGGCCTATCCGGATGTACCGGGATGGTTCCCGCCCGAATAACGACGAACGGGCGCATCGCCTGACGATACGCCCGTTCCCTCCGACCCTGATCTTCGAAACGGTCTCAGCGCCCGCCCGTCGCCTTCGCGACTGCGGCGCCCAGGTCGTTATACGCGGTCTCGACCATCTGCTTGAACGGCTTGGCCGTGTATGACACCTTGCCGTCGGGGTCAATGACGTAGAGGTACCGGTTGTCGATGTTGTTGGCGCTCATGAACGCGCCGTACTTCGTGCCCACTGCTCCGCCAACGTCGCTGCCGAAGAGCATCGGGAAGTTGGCATCGCGCGCCCACGCCTGCTGCGCGTCACTCGGGTCGGTGCTGATGGCAATCAGCGTCACCTTGCGACCGCTGCGGAACAGCTCTGCGTACTTGTCACGGTACGATTCCATCTGGGTGGTACAGCCCGAGGTGCGTACGCGTGGGAAGAATGCGAGGACGACCGTCTGCCCCTTGAGTGAGGCGAGCGTCATCGGTCGCGCGGCCCCTTCCTTGCCGATCACGTTGATCGTGAAGTCGGGAGCCACCTGGCCAACCTCTGGCCCAGCCGGCGCGGCGGCGGCAGCGGACTGCGCGCTCGCGGTGCCCGGCGCAAACAGCAGGGCGGCGACGGTCAGTGCCGTCAGCGTGCGTGTGATCTGCATATCGAAAGACTCGTGTTGAAACAGGTGAAAGGCGAAGTCGCCAAAACAGTTACTACGCGCCGCGGGCCAGGTTCCGCAGCACGTACGGCAGGATACCGCCGTTGCGGAAGTACTGAATCTCCTCGGGGGTGTCGATCCGTGCCATGACACTGAACGTCTTGACCGTCCCATCCGTTGCCGTCGCCGTCGCGGTCAGAATCGCCCGTGGCTGCAACGTGTCATCCACGCCGGCGATATCGATCGTCTCGAAGCCCGTCAGCCCCAGACTCTGACGGGTTTCGCCATTCACGAATTCCATCGGCAACACCCCCATCCCGACCAGGTTGCTGCGATGGATGCGCTCGAAGCTCTCGGCAATCACGCCGCGAATTCCGAGGAGACGCGTGCCCTTCGCCGCCCAGTCGCGGCTGGAGCCGGTGCCATACTCCTTGCCGGCGATGATCATCAGCGGCACACCGGCGGCCTGTTGCCGCATCGCGACATCGAAGATCGTCTCGGGCGCGGCGCCCGGCGCGGTGGTGGTCCACCACCCTTCCTTGCCTCCCACCAGCTCGTTCTTGAGGCGGATGTTCGCGAACGTCCCGCGCATCATCACCTCGTGATGGCCACGGCGCGCACCATACGAGTTGAAGTCCTTCTTCGGCACGCCACGCGACTGCAGATACACGCCAGCCGGTGACGAGGCCGCGATATTGCCGGCGGGCGAAATGTGGTCGGTGGTGATGCTGTCCCCGAACATGCCGAGGACCTTCGCGCCCGTGATCGGCTTGATGCCCGGCGGTGTCATCGTCATGCCATCGAAGTACGGCGGGAGCGCGACGTAGGTGCTGTTCTCGTCCCAGGTGTACGTCTCGCCGACCGGGGTCGGGAGGTCGCGCCACTGCTGGTCACCTTCGAACACTGCGCTGTATTCCTTCTCGAACTGCTCGCGCTTCACGCTGGCCAGCACTTCCTTCTCGACTTCCGGCAGCGACGGCCAGATATCCTTCAGGTACACCGGCCCACGATCACCTATGCCCAGCGGCTCGGTCGCAAAGTCGATGTCCATTCGACCGGCCAATGCATACGCGACCACCAGCGGCGGACTGGCGAGATAGTTGAAACGCGTCTGTGGATTGACGCGCCCTTCGAAGTTGCGGTTGCCGCTCAGCACCGCCGTCACCACCAGCTTCCCGCTGTCGATTGCGGCACTGATCTCGTCGGGCAACGGACCGCTGTTGCCGATGCAAGTGGTGCAGCCGTACCCCACGGTCTGGAATCCCAGCTGGTCGAGATACTTGTCGACGCCACTCTTGGCAAAGTACTCGGTCACCACCTTCGAGCCCGGCGCCAGCGACGTTTTTACCCACGGCTGCGTGCGCAGGCCGGCCTTCACCGCGCTGCGCGCCAGCATCCCCGCCGCCAGCATGACGCTCGGATTGCTGGTGTTGGTGCAGCTGGTGATCGCTGCGATCACGACCGCGCCATGGGTGAGCTTGAACGTCTCGCCGCGGAAGTGACAGGTCACGCCAGTGTGCGCCGGTTCGACGTGCCCGCCTTCGTTCTCCATCACGGCCGTCGCTGTCGTGACTGGAGCTGGTGCCGTCTGTGCGCCGAGCGTCTTGAGCGTCTCGGCCAGGTTGCTGCGGTAGTTCGCCTTCGACTCGGTCAGTGGAATGCGATCCTGCGGACGACGCGGGCCCGCCATGCTCGGCACCACCGTCGTCATGTCGAGCGAGATGGTGTCGGTGAACACCGGGTCGGGCGACGCGTCGGTGCGGAACGTGCCCTGTGCCTTCGAATACGCCTCGACCAGCGCAATCTGGTGTTCGCTGCGCCCACTGAGTCGGAGATAGTTCACCGTCTCCGCGTCGACCGGGAAGAAGCCCATCGTTGCGCCGTACTCCGGCGCCATGTTGGCAATGGTCGCGCGATCGGCCAGCGACAGGTTGCTCAGCCCGGCGCCGTAGAACTCGACGAACTTTCCGACCACCTTTTTCTTTCGCAGCATCTCGGTGACGGTCAACACCAGGTCAGTGGCAGTCGCACCGATCGGAAGTTTCCCGGTGAGCTTGAAGCCGATCACGTCCGGAATCAGCATCGACAGCGGCTGCCCCAGCATCGCCGCTTCGGCTTCGATGCCACCCACACCCCAGCCGAACACGCCGAGACCATTGATCATGGTGGTGTGGCTGTCGGTGCCGACGAGCGAATCGAAGTACGCGTGCTTGCTGCCATCGTCATCGGTGCGCGAGAACACCGTCTGACCGAGGTATTCGAGGTTCACCTGATGACAGATACCGGTGCCGGGCGGGACCGCGCGGAAGTTCTTCAGGGCCGTCTGGCCCCAGCGCAGAAACTGGTACCGTTCCGCGTTGCGTTCGAATTCGAGGGCGACGTTGTTGAAGAAGGCATCGGCGGTGCCGAACTCGTCGACTTGCACCGAGTGGTCGATCACGAGATCGACCGGCTGCAGCGGGTTGATGCGCTTGGGATCACCGCCGAGCTTCTTGAGGGCGTCACGCATTGCCGCCAGATCGACCACACACGGCACGCCGGTGAAGTCCTGCAACAGCACCCGAGCCGGCATGAAGCTGATGTCGCGTTCCGTCGTGACTTTCACGTCCCACGCGGCCAGCGCTTCGATGTCGCTCTTCTTCACGAACGCGCCATCTTCGCAGCGCAGCAGATTTTCCAGAAGGACCCGCAGCGAGACCGGGAGGCGATCGACCTGCGCGCCGGCAACGCTTTTCAGTGCGTCGAGGCGGAAGATGGAGTAGGAAGTGCCGCCGACGTCGAGTGACGTGCGTGCACCAAAGGAGTTCGGATGGGACATGGTCCGACGATCTCCGGAACCGGGGCCCCCGCAAGGCGCGGGAGCGAAGTGATGAATGGAGCCACTGCCGGATCCCGGGCCCACAGGCCGGGTCGACAGGCTGGCGTGAAGATAGCGAACTGTCCCCCCTGAACTCCGGTGACCGATCACCTGAGAGCGTCAGCTACGTTTCAGGGATGACGACCTCCACCGCTCCCGATGTGCTGGCGATTGCCATGCAACTGATGGCCACCGAGTCGACCACCGGGACCGAAGGCCGGGTGATGACGGTGGCTGAGGGCATTTTTACCGAACTCGGCTGGAACGTGAGGCGTATTCCGGTGACGCCTGGGCGCGACAACCTCCTCGCCTTCGGCACCAAACCAGTCGAGCTCGTTTTCTCGACCCATCTCGATACGGTGCCGCCATACCACGCCCCGCACATCGACGGCGACCGCCTCCTGGGCCGCGGCGCCTGCGACGCCAAGGGGATTGCCGCCGCAATGATCTGTGCCGCCACGGCGCTTCGCGAGCAGGGGTTGCCGGTCGGGGTGCTTCTGGTGGTTGGCGAAGAAGCGCCACACGATGGTGCACGGGCAGCGAATGCGGTGAAGAACAGCTGCCGCGTCCTGATCAATGGCGAACCAACCGAGTCGAAGCTGGCCATTGGCACCAAGGGGGCGATCCGCTGCACGATCACCACCCGCGGCAAGGCGGCGCACTCAGCCTACCCGGAACTCGGGATCAGCGCGACCTCGAATCTGGTCAAGCTGCTCACCGAGATCGAGTCGCTGGTGCTGCCGAATCATCCGATCCTGGGCGCGTCGACCGTGAACATCGGTGGCTTGTCGGGCGGCGTTGCCGACAATGTGATTGCGCCGGAAGCGACGGCCCGCCTCATGATCCGTATCGTGACGCCCGCCGAGGACACTGTGGCGCTGTTGCGGCAGTGGCTGGGCGATCGCGCGGAGTTGCAGGTGGAGACCATCGTGCAGCCGGTGCTGCTTGGCTCAGTCGCCGGTTTCGAGACCGATGTGGTTGCGTACGCGACTGACGTGCCCGAGTTGAGCAACTGGGGTACGCCATATCTGTTTGGGCCTGGGAGCATTCACGTGGCGCACACGGATCACGAGTATATCGAGATCGCGGAATTGCGGGCGGCGGTCGGTGCCTACGAACGCTTGGCGCAAGCGGCACTCGGCAGCTAGGGAGCCGCGGCAGCGTTCCGATGGGCGAACGCAATCCGGCAGAGGTCTGCTAGCGCAGGTCCTTCCGGCGCATCGCGATCGCGCCCGTCGGGCAGTGCACCGTGAAGTCACTGTCCACCGGGCTCCAATTGAATTCCGGTTGTTTCGGGACTGCTTTTCCGTCCTCACCGCGCGCCATCGCGTGCGGCGCCATCGCAATGCACTGCCCGCAGCCGGTGCACTTCTCCGGCACGACGTCGATGCGGACGCGTTGCCGCGGAAAGATCCCATGTCCCGCCGCCAGTGCCTTGGGAATCGCATGCAGCGCTTCCTCGGCCGCCTGTGCGCCGGCACTGATCAGGGTCGGAATCTTGTCGAAGTTGAACCACCCATACCGGCTCACGTGCGGCCGGATCAGCACCATCGGCGGATTGCCGTTCCAGTTCGAGAGCGGTGCGTGCTGCAGCGTGCGCATCATCAGCGTGGCCGAGCGCATGAAGATCGACGCGATTCCATCCTGCGTCACATCGGTCGCCTGTTCGACCTCACTGTTCCCGACGTCCACCGCGATCAGGAGATCGAGCCCTTCGGCGCAGGCCGTCACCGGCATGTTGTCCACCGTTCCGCCATCGACGCAGACGCGGCCCGAGACGATCCCTGGCGGGAAGAAGCCCGGCAGCGCGCACGACGCGTACACCGCTTCACGAATGGACGCGTTCCGAAATCCGGGTGCGCCCCACACGACCTGCATGCCACGCTCGAGGTCCACCGTGTTGACCAGCAATGGCTGCGGCAGCTGGTCGAAGCGGCGGTCGGGAATCACCCCGGCGATCAGCGCCTGCAACGGCTCGGCAGCATAGAAACTCGGACTCTTCAACAACCCTCGCGCAAAGCCACTGGCGTTGACCCGAAAGAGGTCTTTCCGTCGCAGTGTCATGGCCCGTTCGCGCATTCGTGATACGGGCGTGCCCAGTGCGTACGCGCTCGCGATCAACGAGCCGATGCTCGATCCGGCCATCAGCACTGGCGAAACACCTGCGGCATGCAACACTTCGAGTACGCCGATGTGTGCAAATCCCTTCAGACCACCCCCGCCCAGCACCAGCCCGATTCGTGGTCTTTCCGCCGTCATGCCGTCCCGGAATGATGAGGTGATGCGGTTACCGTGCCAGCGTCAAGGATGGTCTAGCCCGGGGCGGCGCCATGACCCTCGCTTGCTCGACCAGTTCCCACCAGGAAACGACGCGCCCCGCTCGCTTCCCGTCACGACCGAACGTATCGCCACTGTCCCCTGTGCGCAGGGCATGCCCCAGACGATCTTGCGGCCGTGAATACCTCCTCATCGGCCTCATCCGGCCCTGGTCTCGTGCGTGCCGTCGGAGTCTTCGGACTGGCGGCCAGCATCTTCAATGTGACAGTTGGCGGTGGAATTTTTCGCCTTCCGGCCGGCGCGGCGGCCGATGCGGGAACCGCTGCCCCCTTCGTGTACCTGATCTGTGCGGTCGTCATCGGCTGCGTGGTCCTCTGCTTCGCGGAGGCAGGTAGTCGCGTGCCGTTGACTGGTGGTCCGTATGCCTATGTCGAAGCGGTATTCGGACCCTACATCGGCTTCCTCGCCGGCGTCCTGCTCTGGATGCTGGGGACCACGGCCGTCGCCGGCGTCGCGTCGGCGTTCAGTGAGGCGCTGGGGACCATGGTGGGGATGCCCACACTCCGCAACCCGATCCTGGTTGCAACGTTCGTCGGTCTCGCGCTCATCAACGTGCGCGGCGTGAAGCAGGGCACACGGTTGATCATGGTGGTGAGCATCGTGAAGCTGCTGCCACTGCTGCTGTTCGTCGGCATCGGGGCGTTCTTCATTCAGCCCGCGAACCTGGTGGTCGAGCAGATGCCGTCCAGCTCGAGTCTCGCGCGCGCGGCGATCGTGCTGTTCTTTGCTTTCAGTGGCTGCGAAAGTGCGCTCGTTCCAAGCGGTGAAGTGAAGGATCCTGCGCGCACCGTGCCACGCGCGCTCGCGATTGCCATGATCGGCGTGACGCTGCTGTACATCAGCGTGCATCTGGTCGCGCAGGGTGTCCTTGGCCCGCAGCTGGCCAGCGTCAAGGTGGCGCCGCTGGCGTTCGCAGCCGAACGGTTCATGGGCAATCCGGGCCGACTGCTGCTGTTGGTGGGTGCGACCATCTCCATGTTCGGCTACGTCAGCGGCATGACGCTGGCTGTGCCTCGCGCGCTCTGGAAGTTCGCACAGGACGGGTTGCTGCCGCCGATCATGGGTGGCATCCATCCCACGTACCGCACGCCACACGTCGCGATCATCGTCCAGACGGCCTTCGTTTGTCTGCTCGCGATCTTCAATTCGTTCGAGCAGCTGGCGGTGATCTCGAATCTGGCCGCCTTGCTGCTCTACGCGGCCTGCGCCGTCGCCACGGTCATGCTGCGCAAGCGCGGCGTGCGGCAGGAAGGCGCGGTGCCCTTCGCCGTGCCCGGTGGCCCGCTGATTCCGGTGGTGACGGTGGCCCTGATCGCCTGGCTGCTCACGTCCATCACCCTGCAGGAATGGACGGTACTGGGAGCCACCCTGGCCGTGGCGTCGTTGATCTTCGTGATCGCACGCCGCACCCTGACACCAATGACCGCCCCCGTCGCATGACGTCCACTTTGCACGACCCGCTGCTGCGCTTTCGTGATCGCTTTCCGATCCTGTCGAAGAGCACCTATCTCGTCAGCAACTCACTCGGCGCCATGCCGGCCAGTACCGCCGACCGCCTGGCGGAGTATGCCGAATCGTGGAACACCCTCGGCGTCAAGGCGTGGGCGGCGCGCTGGTGGCAGATTCCGATCGAAGTCGGCAACATCGTCGCGCCATTGATGGGCGCGCCCGCCGGATCGGTCTCGATGGTGCCGACGGTCAGTCAGGCGCAGGCGATGATTCTGTCGGCGCTGGACTTCACCCCAGACCGCGACGAGATCGTGATGACCGCACTCGATTTCCCGAGTGTGCGGTACGTCACGGACGAGTTGGCGCCGAAACTCGGTGCGCGCATCAGCGTGGTGCCGACGGACGACAACATGAGCATCGATGCACAGCGCGTGGTCGATGCGATCACGCCGCGCACGAAGCTGGTGGCGATCAGCCATGTGCTCTTCAAGTCGGCCTACATCATGGATGTTGCGCCGATCATCGCCAAGGCGCACGCGGTCGGTGCGGTGGTGGCGTTGGACGCCTACCATGCGGTGGGTGTGATCCCGGTAGATGTTCAGGCGCTGGGCGTCGATTTCTACATGGGCGGCGTGCTGAAGTGGCTCTGCGGTGGCCCCGGCGGCTGTTTTCTGTGGGTGTCGCCCGAGCAGTCGGCGGCGCTCCGGCCCGCGCTGACCGGCTGGCAGGCGCATCAGCGCCCCTTTGCCTTCGAACCGACGCTCGAGCCGGCTGACGGCGCCTGGCGGTGGCTCGGTGGGACGCCGACCGTGCCGGCGCTGTACGCCGCCATGGACGGCCCCCGGATCATCGCCGAGGCGGGCATGACCGCCATCCGCGCCAAGAGTCAGCGCCAGACGACTCGGCTGATTGCGCTCGCCGATGAGCGGGGATTCCCGGTCCACGCCTCGCGGGATGCCGATCGGCGTGGCGGAACGGTGGCTTTTGACGTTCCGCAGGGGCCAGCCGTGGCGCAGGCCCTGCTCTCGCGTGACATTGTGATTGATTACCGTCCGGGGGCGGGGATCCGGGTGGCGCCGCACTTCTACACGACCGATGAGGAACTCGAGGCTGCCGTGGCAGCCCTCGATGACATCCTCGCTACCCGGGCGTGGGAAGCGTTCGCTGCCAATCGCCCCGTGGTCACCTGACGCACTCCGCGTCTCCGCCGACAGTACAGCACCCAGAGGAACGCCCAGCGATGTCAACAGCCCCGAAGCGCATCCGCAAGCAGTACATGAACGACTCGTATCCTCTCGCGCTACTCCGCTTCGAGGACGGCCACGAGATCAAGGTCTACAAGGGGACCGGCAAGGAATTCGATTGCTACCCGGGCGAGCACATCAAGATTCTCGCGATGTACGATCCCACCTCGACCGAACGGGAACTCGTCGCCACGAAAAAGTCCGACGATTTCGCGGACGTCGCCGAGTGATTGCTGGAGATGGTGCGTGGGCGGGGCGGTGGTGGCGACTCGCCATCATCGCCCCGCTCCTGCTTCTGGCCAGCCGGTTGGCCGCGCAGTCGCCGCGTATACCCAAGCCGGCCACGTATGCCAGGACCGATACGGCGGCGTTGCATCGCCGACTGGACTCGCTGAGTGACGCCCATCACGGCGTCGTGGGCTACAGCGTCATCAACCTTGAAACTGGCGAACGGCTGTCGCGGCGCGGCGACGAACCGTTCCCCACTGCGAGCCTGATCAAGGTGCCGATCGCCGTCGCGCTGATGGAGCAGGTGGGACTCGGTCAGTTGTCGCTCGATGATCGCGTCACCGTGCTGCGCATCGAGAAGGTGCCGGGCGCCGGCCTGCTGCAGTTTCTGCACGATGGCGCCGAGATCACCATTCGTGATGCCGCGTGGCTGATGCTGACGATCAGTGACAATACGGCTACCAACCTGCTCCTCTCGCGCATCGAGATTCGGCGCGTGTGGGACGCGATGGAAAAGCGGTCACTGCCGCGAACCAAGGTGCATTCGAAGGTGTTCCTGCGCCTCGCCAGCGTCGCCCCGGACAGTTCCGTGAAGTACGGCCTTGGAGTCAGTACGCCGAATGAGATGGCGAGGCTGTTCACGCTGCTGGCGGATGGCAAAGCCATCTCGCCGCCGGCCGACTCGGTGCTGATGGACATGCTCGATCACAATGAGGACAGCCAACTCTTGCAGCGGTATGTCGATGGCGTCCGGGCGCCCCACAAGACCGGCGCCACCGATGCCGTGCGCACCGAATGCACCGTCTTCTACCTGCAGAGTCGCGTGGTGGCCTGTGTGTTCACTCGCGACAATGTCGACCAGCGCTGGGTCATCGACTCTGAACCGCAGCGGACCATGGCTGAACTCGGGCGCGCCATCGCGACCGCCTGGCCGCGGCTGGCGGCAATCACCCCCTGACGGCGGTCCACTCCGAAGTGTTGCGTGTGCGCCACAGTTTTCGTGCCAGCACCGTCGGTGGCGGGTCGCGTGTTACATCAGCAGTGATTAATCTGTCAGTTGCACGGGTATGTTAACTGACTGCTGCGCTGTGAGTTGTGGCGTTATCGCGATTGGCGCACCGCTGCGCCCGGGCGAGTGATTCGCTGGCATGTGAGGTGCGCTTTGGCGTATTGTCACCTGTCACATCGTTGGAGTGTCCGGCATGATCAAGAATGCAATGATGCAGATCGCATCGGTGGCGCTGTTGGCCGTGCCGGTCTCCGCCCACGCGCAGGCGCAGACGACACCGCCCACGACACTCGTGCCGCCAACGTGTGACTGCCCGATCGATGACTCGCGCGGCGACCTGCGCAACCTGAAAGCGTTTGCCCCGCTTGGTCTTCTGGGTGTGATGGCGGCGGCTGGCGGCGTGCCGGGTGTCTTTGCGGCAAAGACGGCGACGCCAGGCGTTGATCCGAACGTGATCGTGTCGAATGCGCCCGGGTCGAGGCCGGTCGGCGACCCCGAAGTCTCGATCACCGATCGCGCGCGGAATGCTGCGCCGGAGACGCCCAGGGGCGGAGAAGCACTGGCGCTGAACCGTGGCCGTGTGCCTGAACCGGTCTCGCCGGATTCGATGCGCGCCGGATTGCGCGCGCCGAACACCGGCACGCCATTGCCGTCGGTGTTCCTGTTGGGTGTGGGGCTCGTCACGCTTGGCTGTGTCACGGTCTTCCGCGCTCGGGTCTAACCCGCTCGGGATCCGCGAGGCGCAGGGGCGCGGACGGCCTGGCCGCCGCGCCTCTCGTGTCTTCGGGATTGCCGTTCTGGCGATCGGGTTGATCATCGTCACGGTTGTCGGTGTGCAGTATCTGCGCGGTGCGGTGGCCCGCGAGCGCGCGCGGGCAGAGTGGACCAAGGTGATGCGCTCGTCGACGATCAGCGCGATCACCAGCCTTGGTCTCACGCGCGTGGCATCAGGGGCACCGGTCGTTCGAGTGATCATCCCATCGATTCGCCTCGATGAGGTGGTGGTCGAAGGGCTCAGCGACAAGGACCTCTGGGCCGGTCCGGGACACATGCCGGGCACGGTCTTCCCGGGACAGAATGGGAACTCCGTCATCTCGGCGCACCGGGACCGGCACTTTCACCGACTCGATGATGTGCGTGTTGGTGATGTCATTGAAACGCAGACCTCGGCCGTCAGCGTCCGCTGGCGCATCACGCAACGTCGTGTCGTGGACAAGGACGCACGGGTGATCTTTGAATCGCCGACGCCGCTGCTGACGCTGACGACCTGCTGGCCAACGCGATATGTCGGCCCGGCGCCGGAGCGGCTGGTGCTGGTGGCGGTGCCCGTCTCGATGCGGGAACGCGAGACTGGGCCGCAAGCGGTCGAACCCGGTGCCGTCACACCGTAGCACACGTTCGCTCTGCAGGCCCACTGGTACGCTGAGGTTTCGAATCGCATGTCTGTTTCGCTCCGCATTCTGCCACATATCGCGGAGGCACTGGAGGCGGGCACGCCGGTGGTCGCCCTCGAGACATCGGTGCTGTCACAGGGCCTGCCAGTGCCGCACAATGCTGATGCGGCGCATCGCATGCTGTATGCGGTTGAACGGACAGGTGCTGTTCCTGCGTTGACGGCCGTTGCTGCCGGACGCGCGACGATTGGCTTGTTGCCCGACGAGCTGCAGCGATTCCTTGCGCGTACTGGCGTGCGCAAGGTGAGCGCGCGAGACCTTGCCGCGTGCATGGTGCATGGCGCCGATGGTGCCACCACCGTTGCGGCGTCACTGACGCTCGCCCACGCTGCCCACATCGAGGTGTTTGCCACGGGCGGGATCGGCGGTGTGCATCGGGGAGCACCGTTCGACGAATCCGCCGATCTCCATGCATTGAGCCGGACGCCGATGATCGTGGTGTGTGCGGGGGCCAAATCGATCCTCGATCTGCCGGCGACGCTCGAGCGACTGGAAACACTGGGTGTCCCCGTCGTTGGCTACGGGACAGATGAATTGCCTGGTTTCTTTACGATCGGTACAGGGCTGCGAGTGCCACAGCGAGCCGACACCCCGGAGCAGATTGCGCAGCTGGCGCGTGCGCACTGGGCGCTCGGCGAGCGGAGTGCGGTGCTGGTCGTCCAGCCGCCACCGGCACACGCAGCGCTGGATCAGGCGGCCGTGGACGCCGCAGTTGCTGGCGCCGTGCGCGATGCGGCGAGGGCGGGGATTGTCGGTGCAGCACTCACGCCGTATCTGCTCGGCGCCGTACTGGCGGCGACGGACGGCGCATCCCTGCCGGCCAATCTTGCACTGCTGGAAGCGAATGCCGCACTGGCGGCACAGATTGCAGTGGCGTGCGCGGGATTCTCGCGGTAGTCTGAGGGAGGGCACGGCTGATCGGTGGTGCGCGTTGCATCTGCAGGAATTCCGGGCAAGGGAACGGCGTGCACAACGCGCTGTCGCTCGAACGACCAAAGGCTGCGGATCGGTGTATCACCCGTTTGGCGGGGTGGCTCCCAGTGTATGCTGGGGTCTATCTTCCCTGCTGACGCTTTACACGGAGGACTGTCGCGATGGCCTCGCAATTTCTGTCGTCCGAAGAGTACGATGAGCGCGCCCATCAGCTGTACAACGAGGGGCGCTTCGACGACGCGCTGGTGGTGCTGCGTGAGGGGCTCGTCCTGTACCCGACCTCGGTCGAGTTGCATGTCGGCGAGGGATACGCGCGTCTGGCTCGCGAGGAGTATGCCTGGGCGCGTCGAAGCTTTGAAGAAGCGCTGACGCTGGACTCCGAACACGAGGACGGTCTGGCCGGGATGGGCGAAACGCTGCTCCGTTTTGGTCAGGTCGATCACGCGCGCAAGAACTTCCGCCGCATTCTCGAGCTCGGGTATCACGACGACGTCGAGCTGATGCTACAGGTGGGCCGTGCCCTGTTCCGCGACAACCTGGTCGACGATGCGGCGCAGTTCTTCGATATTGCCGTACAGCAGGAGCCCGGGTCGGCCGAGGCGGTCAGTTGCATGGGCTACGCGCAGCATCGCGCCGGCGAAGACGACGCCGCGATCTCGACGCTGCGGCGCGCGTTGAAGCTCGACCCCGACTACACCGAAGCACGGATCTACCTCGCCAACCTGCTCTACGACAAGCAGGAGTATGAGGCTGCGCTGTACCAGTTCGAGAAGTCGTCGCCCGAGGATCACTGGGACGAACTGGGAATCTGGCGGCTGATCGAACTGAAGAAAGCGGCGTATCGCCTGCAGGATGATGACCCCGATCTGGCCCCGTGGCAGGCCCAGCTCGAGGAACTGAACTCCGAGACGGACAGCATCGATGAGATGCTGTCCGAGATCGAGGCGCGCGTTCTCGGCGAAGGCGACGACGACTCCGACTCGAAGGGACAGCTCGAGCTCTTCGGGTCGCTGCTGGCCGAAATGCGCGACCAGAAGGATGCCGCAATCGAGCACAGCGTGATGACGCGAACCGGTGACACGTACGCCGGTAGCTGGGACGCGATACTGACGGAGATGCGCGATGCTGGCGCAGGCGGCAAGTCGCTCTATGAATTCATGCTCGGCGAGGCGGCGCGTGTACATGCGCAAACCGGGCACCGCGTACCAACCGACTCTGCTGAGGCCTTCCTGCGTGGCAGTGCCGACGCCGGTGTCCTGAAAATCATCCATTGACCCTGCCGATACACCGCACCGTCTTCCCGAACGGCTTCACGCTCCTCGTCCGGGAAGACCGTGCGGCACCGGTAGTTGCCATGGTGACGCGCGTGAAGGCCGGGTACTTCGACGAGCCTGATCACGAGATCGGTATCGCGCACGTGCTCGAGCACATGTACTTCAAGGGCACGCCAACACGCGGCCCGGGGGAGATTGCCACCGCCACCAAGGAAGTCGGCGGCTGGCTGAATGCACATACGATCTACGACGCCACCACGTACATCACGGTGTTGCCAAGTGACGGCTGGGATCGCGGTCTCGATATCCAGTTTGATGCTTTTGCCAACTCGCTGATCGACGCCGACGAGCTGCGGCGCGAGCTGGAGGTGATCATCCAGGAAGCCGCGCGCAAGGAAGACACGCCCGGCGCGGTGACGGCCGAGACGCTCTACGAAGTATTGCACGACTCGCATCGCATGCGGCGCTGGCGCATCGGGCGCGAGGCGGGCCTGCGCACCTTCACCAGCGACATGGTGCGCGGATTCTATCGCAACTGGTACACTCCGTCGAACACGATTCTGGCCGTCGTCGGCGACGTGGACGCGGAGGCCGTCGTCTCGGCGGTGGGGATGCGATACGGCGCATTGCCGGCGCGCGATCCGCTGCCGAACCACGGCCCCGAAGAGGCACGGTGGCGTGGGGCGCGGTATCGCGCACTGGGCGGCGACGTGCAGCAGGCGCACCTCACGTTCGGGTGGCGGACCGTGGGGCCATTGCACCCGGATGCACCTGCGTTGGATGTGGCTGCGGCAGTACTCTCCACCGGTCGCGCGTCGCGCCTGTATCGCGCCGTACGCGAGCCTGGGCTGGCGATGAGCGTCAGCGCCTATCACTACACGCCAACACAGCTCGGAGTGTTCGCGGTGGGGCTGGTGGGCGCCGATGCCACGATCGATCGTGCGGGTGCCACGGCGTGGCGCGAGGTGCGTGAGTTGCAGCGCGCAGGGCCGTCGGGTGAAGAGTTGCAGCGCGTGAAGCACATCCTGCGGACGCGGCAATTGCGTTCCGAGGAATCGATGGAAGGGCAGGCCAGCGAGATGGTGGCGTGGGAGGCGCTCGGCGGCGCTGATGTCGGTGACGACTGGTGGCGTGCGATCGACAACGTTGCGGTAACCGATGTGCAGCGTGTGCTCGCGACATGGTGCAGCGACGACGCAGTGGGCATTGTCAGCTATCGACCGAATGACGGCGCACCGTTGGGCAAGGACGGTGACGCAGTGGTGGTCGCGTGGAACACCGCCGCGGTCGAGCCAGTGCCGCCGACAACGCGCGCCGTGCAGTCATCCGCGCTCCCGCATCAGTCGGTGCGAGCGGAATCGCGCGTTGGGCAGGTTCACGTTTTTCGCACCAGCGCCGGCATTCCCGTGCTGGTGCGCCGCAAGCCCGGTGCGAAGATCGTGCACATGGGATGTTGGGTGCAGGGTGGTGCCGTCGATGAGCCGATTCCACAGTCAGGACTGACCGCACTGATGGTGCGCGCATCGCTCAAGGGCACGGCGACACGAACGGCGGCGCAGATCGCGGAGGATGGTGAGCGACTCGGTGGCAGCGTTAGCGTTGCGGCCAGCAAGGAGCTCGTTGGGTGGTCGATCAGTGTGCCAGCCGCCGACGCCGTGCCAGCCGCAGCGCTGCTGGCGGACGTGGTGCAGAACCCATCATTTGCCAGCGAGTCGGTTGCGTCGGAACGAGGGCAGATGCTGGCGGAGTTGCGCGCGCGCAGGGATGACATGGTGCGGCATCCCCTCTCGCTTGCGCGGCGCGCATTGTTCGGGGAGCATCCGTATGCGCTCGATGCGCTGGGAACCGCCGAAAGCGTCGCGTCGATCGACGCTGAGTTGGTTCGCGCCTGGCACGCGGCCAGCATC
Organism: Gemmatimonadales bacterium; assembly: GCA_038215035.1. Lineage (GTDB taxonomy): Bacteria > Gemmatimonadota > Gemmatimonadetes > Gemmatimonadales > Gemmatimonadaceae > JACMLX01. Next base: position 82,718 of record JBBQRH010000009.1, read on the forward strand.
CTGGCTGGAGAGTCGGTCCTGGCCATTGTCGGCGACGCAGAGCCATCGGAACTGGCCGAGCTGCTGGCAGGAGTGTTCGTCTCGTTGCAACCGGCCGTTCACCAGCCGCTTGCACCGCCGGTGCTTCTGACCGCGCCGATCGAGATCATCGAAACTCGGGACAAGCAGCAGAGTGCCGTCGCGATGCTCTTCCCCGGCCCGTCCCGGCGTGATCCGACGCGCTATGCCACCGCACTCATGACCGGCATTGCCAGCGGGCTCGGTGGCCGTTTCTTCGAGTCGCTGCGCAGTCGACAGTCGCTGGCGTACAGCGTGTTCGTCAGTGCGTCCACACTGCGAGAGGCGGGGATGCTGTCGGCGTACATCGCCTGCGCGCCGGAGCGCGAACTGGAAGCACGTGCGGGCCTGCTGTCGGAGTTTGCGGCACTGCGTGAAGCACCGGTGGGTGCCGATGAGCTGGAGCGCGCGCGCACCTACGCCATTGGCATGCACGCCCTGCGCCAGGAGAGCGCCAGCGCGCAGCTGGGCGACATGGTGGACGCGTGGTGTGTCGGTGACGGGCTGGCCGAGCTGGATGCTGAAGTCCCGCAGCTACGTGCGGTCACGGCCGAGGATGTGCTTGCTGTCGTGCGACGCTGGTGCGACCCGGAACGCCGTGTGGACGCCGTCGTGCGCGGGACGGCCAAACACTGAGGCGTCAACGCGACTCGGTGCTCATGGCGCGAATCGCCCGTCGCAGCGACGCGCTCGCCGGACGCAGACGGCCGCCAGGCCCACGCAGGCCACGCCGGGTGTCATAGTCTCCGGCGTCGCCAACGATCACACCGGCGATGGTCGGCCGCGCGCTGGCCCACGCCAGAACGCCCCAGATTCCGCGATCCTGCGCCTCCTCACCTTGCGCCCATGGGAAGCCAGCGGCCAGCAGTACCCACTCATCACCTGCGCGCAGCTTTTGCCTGCCACGTGCCACGCGCCAGCGATCCGCGGCTTGCAGCCGTGACTCGAGGCTGACGCCGCCACGAAATCCGGGCTGCAGGATATAGCCGATACCATCCATGCCCGACGCTGGCGTGCTGGCCCAATTGACGAGCACACTGTCGCGATCATCAAACGTTGCAATTGCCGCGAGGACGCGCGTTCGCGGTCGCAGCGTATGCGCGGTCCGGGCCGCCTGTGTCATGAGCGGTTGCCACTCGCTCGGCTCACGCTGACCAACGATCTGGACGCCGATGCCATTCGGGTCTTCGATGGGCACCAGCACATCGGGGCGCAGTCGTCGCACCACCTGATCGACGAGCTGAATCCGATCGCGTTCCCAGGCGGTCGGTGCGAACTGCACCCGCAATGCTTCCTGCAGGTCCCAGCCGAGGGTCGCCACGATCAGCGTGCTGTCAGCGCGATACTTCTCGAGCGAACGTGACAGTGAATCGAGCGCGCGCGGTGTGGCTCCGCCTGGCGCGATCGTCACGGCGATCACGTCGACTGCCGCGCTGTCGGCGAGATCCGTGTCGAAGCGAAGCGCGAGCGGCGCGGGAATGCCTCGGACCACAGGTAATATCTGGAGACCAATCAGGAGCGGCGTGTCCTGTGGTCGCTCGCGCAGTGGTGCCAGCGTCCATCGGGAAAAACTCTGGATGCCATG
>JBBQRH010000010.1:0-80423 GCA_038215035.1 Gemmatimonadales bacterium
GTCAGATTTCGCCGCGAAGTTGCGTGAGATACCCGCGCATGTACGCCGTGCGCCGCTCTCCCTCGCGGCGACCGGCATCGGTCTGCATCGTGCCGGCGAGCGTGAGCAGCTTGGTATAGAAATGATCCAGGCTGGCAACACGGTCGTCGGGCGGTCGCTGTTCGGCGAACGGATCGGCCACGTCATAGAGCACGCGACCCATCTGACCGCCCAGCATCAGGCAGCGCGCAATCCCAATCGCGCCAAGGGCATCGAGGCGATCGGCATCCTGGACGACGCGCGCTTCGACGGTCTGTGGCGCGATGCGAGCGCTGAAGCTGTGGGCCGCAATGGCATGATGAATCCCCTCGTGCAGCGCAGGCGGATACCCGATGCGCTCGAGCAGACGGACGGCGACATCGGCCGCCATCACAGAGGCCCGTGGCCGATCGGGTGACGTGACCGGGACGTGAACGCAGTCGTGCAGCCAGGCGGCCGGCAGGACGATGTCGATCGAGGCGCCTTCGTCGGCCGCCAGTCGAGCGGCCATCGACACCACACGGGATAGGTGTGCCATGTCATGCGCGGCATCCGCATGCGCGCCGGTTTCGTGTGCGAACGCTTCGATTGCCGCGTGATGCGCATGCCAGGCCGTCGCTGCGTCCGTCGCCACCGTCTCGAACGTCAGAACTTCATGCCTCCGGCCTCGGCGAATTCGCGCATCAGTTTTTCCTGCGCCTCGCTGAGGGTCTCGGGCACAGTGATCTGTACATCGACGAGCAGATCGCCACGCTTTCCATCCTTCTCGATCCCTTGACCGCGCACCCGGAATCGCTTGCCGCTGGGCGTTCCGCTGGGAATACGTAGCGCGACTCGCGTGCCATCGAGGGTCTTCAGCTGGATCTTGGAGCCGAGCGTCGCCTGCGCGATGTTGATCGGCACGCCGAGAATGAGGTCCAGACCATCGCGCGTGTAGGCGCGGTCTGTCAGCACCTGAAAGGTGATGATCAGATCACCGGTGGGGCCGCCATTCTGTCCACGCGATCCCTGTTCCTTGAGCCGGACGCGAGAACCGCTCTCGGCGCCGCTTGGCACGGTGATGTTGACCTTGCGACGCGACCGCACCTGGCCGGCGCCGTTGCAGGCGCCACACTTTTCGCTCGGAATCGTGCCGCGACCAAGACAGGCCGGGCATGGCCGGTTGACGGCGAACCCGCCCTGACCGAAGCTGATCGTTCCGCGACCGCTGCACTCGCCGCAGGTCTGGATCTTGGCGCCGGGCGCGGCACCATTGCCCTTGCAGACCGGGCACTCTTCGATCAGGTCCAGTTCGACCGGCACCTTGCCACCCGTTGCAGCGGTGCGGAAGGGGATCTCGACGGTGAGTTCGACGTCCGGGCCGCGTTCGGCCGCCCGCGCGCCCTTGGTACGGGCGCCGAACACACTGCCGAACAGATCACCAAGCCCACCGAGCCCGCCGATATCGAAGTCATCGAAGCGTGCATTGCCCGCGCCGGGCCCACCGCCCGCGCTGCCCGCCGGCGGTGCGGCCGGTCGACGAGCGCTGGCCTGCGCGTTCCGCCAGGCATCGCCAAAACCGCCGACGGCGCCGTACTTGCGCATGTCGTCGTACTGCTTCCGCTTCGTGTCGTCGCCCAGCACGGTATAGGCTTCGGAGATTTCCTTGAAACGCTCCGCGGCCTTCGGGTCCGACTTATTTGAATCGGGATGATACTTTTTCGCCAGCCGCCGGTACTGCTTCTTGATCTCGTCGCCGGTGGCCGTGGACGAGACACCGAGGACCGCGTAGAAGTCAGCGTTCGAGGAAGCCATGAGTGCGCGTCAGCGCGAAGTGTCGGTCAACCGTTCCACTGCCGCACGACCACGCGCGCAGGGCGGAGGAGCATGCCGTTGTACATGTAGCCGACCTGAAAGACGGCGCCGACGGTGTGGTCCTCTTCGGCCGACGTGGCGGGCTGCGTGGTCACCGCTTCGTGCATCGCGGGATCGAATGGCTGATCTGCTGGGTCGATGACGGTGAGTCCTCCTGCGGTGAGTTCCTTGAACACCTTGCGTGCAACCAGCGCCGCCCCTTCCACCATCATCGGGACACTGGCGCTGGCGACATCGACATTCGCAAAGCGCGTCAGGTCATCGAGCGGATCCATCAGCAGTTTCACGAGATCGGCTTGCGCACGTCCGCGCTCATCCTGGCGCTCCTTCATGGTGCGCTTGCGGAAATTGTCGTACTCGGCGGCCAGCCGCAGATACTTGTCGTTCGCCACGTCGATCTGTCCACGCATCGTCTCGAGCTCCGCCGCAACCGTTGCCATCGGATCCGAAAAAGTGGCATCGACGATGTCGTCGACGGAGGGCTGGGGATCGGAAGAGGCACTATGCAGGTCCATCGGATGAACTCCTGGAGGGTCAGGCGCGCGTTCGCGACGCGGGCGGGCTCGGTCGAATACTGAAAGCACACTTATCGCAACCGGCGTTCCCATCGTGTCTGCCGCTCTGGCAGATGGGTCGCGGCGACGGTCAGATCATCTGCCAAATCTACGCCAGCGCGCGCAGATTGTGTCACACGGTGGCTAGAAGCGCACGTCGGATCATGTCCATCGCGCCCTGCGTGGCCCGGTGCCGGATCTCGGCGCGGTCGCCGATGTAGACGGTGCGCAACGCCTTGGTCTCGCCTCGCACGTCGAGCGCGATCCAGACGGTGCCAACCGGCTTCTCTGGTGTGCCGCCGTCAGGCCCCGCGACACCCGTGATGCCGACGCCGATGCTTGCTCCCGTCATGCCGCGCACGCCGCGCGCCATCTGCACGGCCACGGTTTCGCTCACGGCGCCATGCTCCTCGATATCCTCCGCCGCGACGCCAAGCTCCTGCTCCTTGACCGAATTCGCGTACGCGATCACGCCACCGAGCACGACCCTGCTCGACCCCGGGACTTCGGTGAGTCGCGCCGCCAGCAGTCCCCCAGTGCAACTCTCCGCCACGGCGATCGTGTCGCCACTCGCCGCGCACAGATCGAGCACGACCGATGCCATCGACACGCCATCAGTCGCATAGGCCTGAATGCCGACTGCGGCGCGGATCTGCTCCACCGCGGCATCCAGTCGTGCCGCAGCGTCGGCGGCCTCGAGCCCTCGCGCCGTGACCCGCAGATCCACGCCGTCATGCCCTGGCAGATACGCCAGCGGCAGCCCTTCGACCTCGCGCTTCATCGGTCCGAGCTTTTCGGCCAAGGCGCTTTCGGCGATGCTGGTGGTGCGAACTGAACGGGACCGGAGCACCGTTCCGCCTCCACGCGATGCCAGCCAGGGCACGATATGCACCGTCGTCATGTGTCGCAGCTCGCGGGGGACGCCAGGCAGCATGATCACCCAGCGTCCCTTGTCGTCCGTGAGTCGGAGGCCGGGCGCTGTCCCCTGCGCGTTTGCGAGCACCTCGGCGCCGTCGGGCACCAGCGCCTGCTGGAGGTTTGACGGCGGCAACGCGCCGCCTCGTCCGCGCGACGCCCAGAGCGCATGCAGCGCGGCGACGATGGCTGGATCCTGGTGCAACTCGCGGCCGAACAGCTTGGCCAGTACGGGCCGGGTGAGATCATCCGCCGTCGGCCCCAACCCGCCCGTGGTGATCACGCCACCGGTGCGTTCGATCGCCTGCTGCACGGCATCCGCGATCTCATCCGGATCATCGGCGACGGTGGCGCGACGCGCGATCGGAACACCGATTTCGCCGAGGGCGCGCGCCAGGAAGACGGCGTTCGTATCGACGGTTGTGCCGAGCAGGAGTTCGTCACCGATCGTGACGATCTCGACGGATTCGGTCATTTGGCAGGACCTGGAACGGATTAGCCCGCGTGACTGCGGGTCGGGGCAGCGACCACGCTGCCGTAGCGCTGGACATAGAGTCCGAGCGACCAGAGAGTGAGCGCAACCGCTCCGACCATGCTCACGGCGACGACCGCGCCATTGAAGTAGGCAAAGGCAGACCACCAGTTCCCGGTCCAGCCCTGCTCACGCGCCAGCGTCGCCGCGAAGAACCAGCAGTACGCCGCGCCGATCCAGATGCTCTGGAAGGTGGTCTTCCACTTGGCTGGACCGATGGAGGAGATCACGACGCCACGCCGCTTGGCGAGCTCGCGGAAACCGGTCATGAACGCTTCGCGTCCCAGGACGACCAACACGACCCAGAGGGGAAGCGACAACCACATCGACGCCAGCAATGTGGGGAAACGACCGTTCGGCGGCAGCGTCTGCACCGCCTGCTGCAGCGTCGGCGCCCCGGCGCCACGCATCAGGTAGTACATCGGCACAAAGGTGCCCAACAGCAGCAGCTTGTCAGCCAGCGGATCGAGCCACTTGCCGAGATCGGTGATCAGATTCTCGCGCCGAGCGAGATACCCATCCACGTAGTCCGTGACGGCCGCGACGACGAACAGCACGAAGGCGATGGCCCGAACGGTCGACCCATTGACGAACGGCAGCACGGCCACCAGCGGCGTGATGGCGATGCGACCAACAGTGAGGGCGTTCGGGAGGTTCACGGGACCGCCGGGGGTCAGCTCGAGGACGCGAGACTCTTGAGGACCAACTTGCTGATCGCCTTCAACGTATCGAAGACGCCGTCTCCCGCCACTGCGACCGCCTCGACGCTCGATACGCGCTCAATCCATTCCCCGGTCGGCAGCTGCTCGATGAGCAGTCGGCCCGGGTTGTTCGGGTCTTCCATCTGCCGCTGCCGGGCCGGGTCGACCACCTCGAAACCCGGATTGAGCAGCACATCCAGATCCCCGATGGGTGAGGCGTTCGGCAGATCGCGCTTGTTGTACTGGATGACAAACGGCATCCGTGTGATGTCGTACCCGTACTCGGCCATGTTGTCATACAGGTTCTGCATGGCTTCGATGTTCGCTTCCTGCCGGTCCACCTGCGAGTCGGCCACGAACACGACGCCATCCACGCCCTTCAGGATGAGCTTTCGGCTGGCATTGTAGTAGACCTGACCCGGGACCGTGTAGAGATGGAAGCGCGTCTTGAAACCGCGAATCGTCCCGAGATCCACTGGCAGGAAGTCGAAGAACAGCGTCCGCTCGTTCTCGGTGGCGAGTGAGATGAGCTTGCCGCGTGTGTCAGGCGCAACGCGCGCATACACATGCTCGAGATTCGTCGTCTTGCCGCCGAGTCCAGGACCGTAGTACACGATCTTGCAGTTGATTTCGCGCGACGCGTAGTTGATGACCGACATGGCGTGGGGGTCGGATTAGCTGAAAAGCCGATCGATGTCGTCTTCGGCACCGGCCAGCAGGTGGGAAGCACCGAAATCGGCGGGCTGTGATTCCTGCGGCCGCGTAAAGACCTGATTGAGATCATTGACCGCGGCCTTCAAACGCAAACGGACCAGCCCGAGCGTCGTCCGCTGATCGAACAACACCACCAGAATCAGCCGCCGTGCAACGTCGGCGACGTACATCGAATCACGTTCACCCTGATGGAAGAGCGTCGTGAAGTCGGTCTCTCCGATGAGGCGCGCCAGCTGATCATTCGCGCTGAAGTCTGCCGCCGCCAAGGTGGCGAACGCCGTGGCGTCGAACTGCGGCTGCTCCCCTACCGTCGTCACGAGTTGGCCAGCGCGATCGACCAGCAGCGCGCTCCGGCTGTTCGTTTCCTGAAGAAACCCCTGCAGGATGCGCGTGATCGAATCCGCGTCGTCCTGCGTAAAGGACCAATGTGATGCGCGAGACATATTGGCGCTCACGACTCGAGAGCAAGGAGAAGTCGAGCCAGCGCACGTTCGGCGCGCCGGCGAAGCGTCGGACGACGCTCCCAACGAATGTAGTCGCGCAAGAGTCGCGCGTTTTCAACGGACGGCGTGCGCGCAAGCCAGCCGATGGCCGCAGCACGCTGAATGGCGGAGGCGGCGAACAGCTGATCATGCGCCATCGCCTGCTGTTTACGCCACGCCAGCGCACCCATGACCACGCCGCCGGCAAAACCGGCCAGCACGTAGGTGAGCGCTCCGCGCGACGACGTCCGTCGTACCAGGCGCATCATGCCATCTCCCGTCGCGCCGACAATGCCTGCGCAATGGTGACACCGTCCGCATACTCGAGGTCGCCACCGACGGGCAGGCCGCGCGCAATGCGCGTGATGCGCACGCCCGTCGGCAGCAACTGACGCTGCAGGTGAATCGCGGTGGCTTCGCCTTCCATCGAGGGGTTGGTCGCGAGAATGACTTCGGAAACGGTTCCATGGCGCACCCGATCCACGAGTGCGCTGATTGTCAGATCGCCTGGACCAACGCCATCGAGCGGCGAGATCCGCCCTCCGAGGACATGGTACACCCCCCGGAACTCGGCCGCTCGCTCGATTGCGCCAATATCGGCTGCCTCTTCGACTGCGCAGATGGTGTTTCCGTCACGTCGCGGGTCTGAACAGATCCCGCAGCGCGGCGCCTCGGTCAGGTTGAAGCAGATCTCGCACTGCCGGACACGCTCCGTCAAGCCAACCAGCGCGTCGGCGAGCCGACGGCACTGCGCCGCGGGCTGTTTGAGCAGATGGTAGGTGAGCCGCATCGCGGTCTTGCGACCGATTCCGGGGAGTCGGGCGAGTTCGCTCGCCAACTCGTCAATCGCCGACACAGCTCACATGAATGGGAGCTTGAGCCCGGGAATGCCAAGGCCGCCGGCAAGCCGCGCCATCTCTTCCTGGCCGAGCGCTGCCGCCTTTTGCTGGGCATCGCCCACAGCGACCGTGACGAGATCCTCGAGCAGCTCGACGTCCCCTCCGGTGATCAGGGATGGATCGATCTTGACGCGCTTGACCGTGCCTTTGCCATCGGCCTCGACGGAAACCATGCCGCCGCCAGCCGCACCGGTCACCGTGCGTTTCGCGAGTTCATCCTGCAGCTCAGCCAGCTTGCCCTGCATCTGCTGGGCTTGCTGCATCATTTTCATGATATCCATCGTCGGGTGGGGCGAGGGAAATAGTCAGTAAAAGCTACCGGGAGTGTCGTCGCTACTCCAGCAGCTCGAGATCGAGCGCCTTGACGGCGGCGCCCAGAACGGGGTCCTGCTTCGAGAGTGCCGCCACGCGCTCCTGCTTCACGCCTTCGGTAGTCAGCCGCTCGCGCGGTGCGTCCGGCACTCCGTCGGCCGGTGGTTTGACTTGCACCCGGGTGATGGCCGGCATCACGTCACGGAGGGCATCGGTCACCTGCGCCAGCCCGTCGGTCACGACGGGGAAATCGCCGGGATCCTCGCACTCGAGTGTCAGCAAGCCGCCTGCGGTCACCGCCGTCGGCTGCACACGATCAAGAAGGGCAGCCAGCATACCGCGTCCCTGCACCTTGAGGGCCGCGATGACCGAGTCCCAGTCGTCCAGGACGCGGTGCAAGTCGGGGACCGGGCTCGGTGGCGAATCCGTCGTTGATGACGCCGCGCCCACCCGTGGCGCGCCGACCGCCGTCTTCCCGACCGCCTCCGGCGCGCTGCCGGCTGCCGGCGGCGGCGCCGCCGCTGCGTCGGCACCGCCGTGTTCGGCAGGAGGGGCCCACTTGTCGGGCGCGGGGGTGGCGCGGGCGGCGGGCGGCGCCCATTTGTCGACGGCGGGTCTGGCGCGTGGCGGGTCGCTCACGGCAGCCCGCGCCGCAACTGGCGGTGCGGTTCGCGCCGCCGCCTGAACGACGCGTGGCGCGACATCGCCGAGCCCGGCCAGCACCTCTTCCAATGCCAACGTGCGATCGAGCAATGCGAGGCGAACGAGGAGCGTTTCGAAGACCAGCTGCGGTTGACTGCTCTTCCGGAGCCGCGCCTCGACGTCCGCGGTCGCCTGCAACACTCGCAGCAGATCGCCGGCGCGCCATTGTGGTGCCATGGCGGTCAGTCGTTCGCGAACCGACGTGGAGACCGCGCCCGGATCGCCGCCGAGCACGATCGCAAGCTGTGCCCGCACGAGGTCAGCGAGTCCGGTCAGCAGCAGCACGAGGTCGACACCGAGATTCGTCAGCCGCTCGACCGCGCCGAAGACATCGGCGGCTCGGCGTTCACCGATGATTGCCAGCAGCGCCAGCAACTCGTCTTCCGGCACGAGGCCAAGCGCATCGCGAACGCGCGCCGAAGTCAGCCGGGAGTCGTCACCAAAGGCGAGCACCTGGTCGGTCAGCGAGAGCGCATCGCGCAGGCCGCCGTCGGCTGCGCGCGCGAGCATCTGCAGCGCATCGGGCTCATACGTGACCCCTTCATCGTCGAGGACCGACGCCAGGCGATCGCGAATCTCCGCCGGATTGATCCGCCGCAAGTCGAAGCGCTGCAGCCGACTGAGCACGGGTGCGGCAGTCTGGGCAATCTTTTGCGGTTCGGTAGTGGCGAAGACGAACACGACGCGCGGCGGTGGCTCCTCGAGAATCTTGAGCAGCGCATTCCATGCCTCACGCGTGAGCATGTGTGCTTCGTCCACGATGTAGACCTTGTACCCATCACTGGTGGATGGTGCATACATCGCGCGCTCGCGGAGATCGCGGGCATCATCCACACCACGATTGGAGGCCGCGTCGATCTCGACCACGTCGAGCGAGGCGCTCCCGCTCCAGATCCGGGTGCACGCACCGCAGGTGCCGCATGGTTCGCCATCGTCGCGCGTCTTGCGATTTTCGCAATTCAGGGCCATCGCCAGGACACGTGCCAGCGTGGTCTTGCCGGTGCCACGCGGTCCGCAGAGCAGATAGCCGTGCGCCACGCGATCGCGCGCAATCGCGCCCTTCAGCGTGTTTGACACGTGCGTCTGCACGGCGACCTGCGCGAAGTTCTTCGGTCGGTACTTTCGGGCGAGCGCGATCACGGGCTGGGAATCCTCCCGGGGGGCGCAAAGGTCAATCGACGTGGCGCGGTTGACCCGACGGCGCACGGAGCGCACGACGACACTCCACGCCCGAAAGGTGCACGGACGGACGGACAAAAACAGATCGCGCGGCGTCGCCGTCCGGAGCCGGACGATCGAACAGCCGCGCAATACTCCAGGCCTGACGGAGCAACGCAAGACACCACACGGCGCTGCTACCTTTCGATCCTGACGCGGTTAGCGGGCCTACGCCCTCCGGGACCTGGAGCAAGGAAGAATCTAGCGACGGCGCGCGCGCGCGTCGAGTGGAGCGGTCATCGAGACGGCGGTCGATGGGCCACCCTCCTCAGCCCTTCAATTCTGCCGCCACGATCTGCCCTGCCCTGCTGGCCTCCTCGGCCGAGACGTCGAGATGAAACACGGCGCGCAGACGCGTCGCCGACCACGCCGAGACCGCCACGCCGTGCGCCTTCGCGGCCGCGACGACGGCGTCGGCATGCTGTCCTGGTCGCAGGTCGATCATGACGATGTTCGTGTCTGGTGTGACTGCTTGCGCACCACCGGCGCCGTGGACAAGCGCGGCGAACGTTGCCGCGTTGGCATGGTCGAGATGTAATCGTGCCAGATGATGCTGCAGCCCGTATCGCGCCGCGGCCGCGATGATGCCCGACTGGCGCATGCCGCCCCCGAATCGCTTGCGGACCTTCCACGCCTCACCGATCAACGCCTCGGAACCAACCAGCGCCGCGCCCACCGGCGCACCGAGCCCCTTCGAGAAGCTCACCATGACCGTGTCGACGGGCCGCGCGAAGTCGGCCAACGACACTCCCGTTGCGATGTGGGCATTCCAGAGCCTCGCACCGTCCATGTGCACCTTGAGCCCTGCCCCCCGACCGACATCGGCCAGCGCCGCCAGTTCGTGCAGCGGCGTGATCACACCACCGGCGCCGTTGTGCGTGTTCTCGAGCCACAGCAGGGTCGCCGTTGGTGCGTAACGGGACGGACTGCGAAAGCCCTTCACCACGTCCGCGGCGCGCAGTGTCGGGCCGGTCGGTGTCAGAGGGCGCAACTGGGCTCCGCGCAGCGCCGCCGCACCGGCCTCCTCCCAGTCGTACACATGCGCCCGAGCGTCGCACAACACCTCGGTACCTGGCTGGGCATGCAGCCAGAGCGCCGTCTGGTTCGCCATGGTGCCAGTGGGAAAGAAGAGCGCCGCCTCCTTGCCGAGCAGCCTCGCGACGTCGCTCTCAAGCGCGCGCGCCGTCGGATCGCCGTCCAGCACATCGTCGCCCACTTCGGCGGTCGCCATCGCGTCACGCATCGCCGGCGTCGGTCGCGTGACGGTATCACTACGGAGATCGATCATCGGGTCGTCGTGCTGGTGGGATGGCGTCGGAGTTCCACCACCTGCGCCACTTCAGCGCCGATGATGAAGATGAGGGAGGCGTAGTAGGTCCACAGGGTGACTACGACCAGCGTCGCGAGCGTTCCGGTGTACAGGGAACTGGGTGTAAACGCTTTCACGTAGACACCAAATCCAATCCGCGCCAGTTCGAAGAGCAGGCTGGTCGTGATCGATCCGACCCACGCAGTGCGCGACGGGATCGGCCGGTTTGGCACCAGTCGATACGCGGCGAAGCAGAGCAGGACGACCAGCAGAAATGCGATCATGCGTGCAAATGCGTATTCGAGCGGGCCCATCACACTCTCACGCACGCCGAGATGTGTGAGCACGGCGACACCGCGTGTGGTCGCGGCGAGCATGTAGGCGCTGAGTGAGCCATAGGCCGTGATCCCGATCGCGGCGAGAAACGAACAGGCCACGTCGAACAGCTTGCCGTGCAGGATGCCGCGTTCATTCGGTACGTCGAAGGTGCGCTGAAAGACACTGCGCATCGAGCTGAAAACGCGGGTCGAGAACCAGAGAAACCCGATAGTCGAATAGATGGTGACCGACGCACTGACGCGCGCGATCTCGCGCACCGTTTCGCGCACATGACCGCCCTCACTCCAGTTCTGCGACGGCAGGAGGCGGTCGAGGAACGCGAGGGCGACGTTGGCGGCACCATCGGGTGTGCTGCCGAGAAAGAGAATCGACACCGATGCCAGCAACAACACGAAGGGCACGACGGCCAGCAGCAGGTTGAACGCGACGCCTGACGCCAGAAACATGACATCGTCGTCGCCGAGACTCTTCCAGGTCTGGGCCGAAAAACTGCGTACGATTGCCAGCAGTGACAGCGGGTGACGCACACTGAACTGCTCGACGACACCGCCGACCGGCCTGACCGGAGTGCCCGCGGCCTTGCGCCGAGGCTTGATTCTGCCGCGACTCACGTCGACCCGTGTTGCAGCGGTACTCGGCTCTGCGTGCGCATCGAGTGTGATCGGGAGGCGGGAGGCATAAGTGGAACGCAGCGTCGGCACGGGCGGTGTGCCGAGGCTGCCGCGAGCGACGGTCTCCGACGACGCAGTTGGTCGTTGGACACCCTGAATCGCTTGCGAACGCAATTTACGGCGTGATGTCGCGCAGGCGAACCGCACCGTGGCAGACCGCCGGTGTATCATCATCTGTTGGCGTCCACTGCGACAGCCGCCGAGCTTGACGGTGGATGTGAGACCGTGGCACGAGTTCCGGTCACCTCGACGAGGCGGGCTGCCACGACGTCAGCACGCTCGGCGCACCCGACCTGCCCTTCCCTTCTCCGAGGTCAGCCTTTGTGATTGCCCCCAACGCGCGGCGCCGCGCACCTCGCGCAACCTGGATGTGGCGCCGCGCAGTGTCATGGTGACGCCAACCGCGCGGATGCTGACCGCGGCGGGCTTCGTTGTGGCGGGCGTCCTCCACTTCGCTATCCCGCGATTCTATCTGGCGATCATGCCGACTTGGCTGCCGAGCCCGCTACAACTCGTCTTCGTCAGTGGTGTCTTCGAGGTACTCGGAGGTATCGGGCTGCTGGTGCCTGCGACGCGCACGGCGGCGGGGATCGGCCTGATCCTGCTGCTGGCGGCCGTGTTGCCAGCGAACGTCGAAATGCTTCGGCTGGCACAGGTTCGTGGGGCCAGCCCGATCTTTCAGGCGGCCTGCTGGCTAAGACTGCCGTTGCAGCCACTGCTGATGTACTGGGTGTGGCGCGTGTCGCAGTCGGGGCACGATCTTTCCCCGTAGCTACTCTCGACTCCTTCAGCCCCACTGTTGATGCTTGTCACCGCCCTGTTCGCCACGCTCGCGACCTGTCACCCGGTTGCCCTTCCCGCCGCACGGTTGCGTACACCGGTCGACGCCGTCGGCGACAGCGTGCTCCGGTCGTTGTTCGACCGCGGGCAGACGTTCGGCGAGTTCGTCGAGAAGGCGAGCGCACGACGCGAGGGTTGGCTGCGACTGCAGCGCGACGCCGAAGTGGCGCCGGCTCTACTCGAACGTGCGAGAGCCGTTGGCGGCACATGGCAACTTCTCGTGATTGCGATCGATCGGTGCGGCGACTCGATGAACTCGGTGCCGTACGCCGCCCGCCTGGCCGATTCCATCCCTGGGTTATCACTTCGGATCGTGTTGCCACCCGAGGGAAAGATGGTGCAGGAGTCCCATCGCTCGCTGGATGGCCGGACGGCGACGCCGACCCTGGTGCTGCTGGACGCCGCCGGGAATGACGTCGGGTGTCTGGTGGAGTTGCCGGCGCCGCTGCGCCAGTGGAACCACAAGAATCGCGGCGTCGTGAGCGATGACTCGTTGCATGCATACCGCAGCAGCTTTTATGCAAATGACCGTGGCGTGAGCGTGACGACCGAACTGGTGGAGTTGCTCGAGGCGGCGAAGAGCGGCACGCCGCGATGCGATCGACAGGTCGCACGATAGTCACGGCGCCGCCGCAGACGGGTTCGCCTTCTCCCACCTGACACACCAGCATGACGCAGACGGACGCTGAGATCATCATCACGATCGCCGCGCAGGCAGCTGTGGCTGACGGCACGAGGAGCCCGACAGAACTGGCACAGATCGCAGCGGCCGCGACACGACTGGGGCTTGCCAACGCAGACGCGGTGGTGCAGCGGGCGGCAGAGACGTCAGATGATGTGCGCGCGCTGGCCGCGTCGCTGTCGACCAACGATGCGCGCAGGGCTGCGTACGAGATTGCGGTGGCGGTCTGCAATGCCGACGGTGTTGCCGGCGCGAAGGAGATTGATTTCCTGCAGCGACTGTCGTCGACGATCGATGCCGGAGTGACGACGGGCGAGATCTCGACGATCGCGTCGGTGGCGGCGCTGACGGGGGCCGTCATGCAGCCGCCGGTGCCATCGACGGCGGTCGCGCAGCCGCCGTCAGCAGGCGAGCTCGATGCGCTGATCCTCGACCAGGCCATTCTCACTGCGGCGCTCGAACTGTTGCCGGATCGCCTGTCGAACATGGCGATTCTGCCGCTGCAACTGCGCATGGTCTACACCATCGGACAGCGTCACGGCCAGCAACTGGATGCCGCTCAGGTGAAAGATCTGGCGGCCACCTTTGGTCTTGGCGCGGCGGCACAGCTGATGGAAAGTCTCGTGCGGAAGACCTTCGGACGTCTGGCCGGCGGAGTGCTTGGCAACATGCTCGGAGGAGCCACCGGCATGGCGGCGGGCGCCACCGTGAGTTTCTCGGCGACCTACGCGCTGGGCCACGCCGCGGCACAGTACTACGCACAGGGCCGGTCACTGTCGACCGCCGACATGAAGGCGCTGTTCTCCCGGTTTCAGCAGGAAGCGGAGACGCTCTTCCCGCGAGTGCAGGACCGCGTGCAGAGTGTTGCGCGAGGGACGAACATGCAGTCCGTGCTCGGTATGCTGCGTGGGCGCTGATCGCCTAACCTCCTCCCGCTTTCTGACATGTTCAAGAGTCTTCGCGTCCCCGAGCGCCTGTTTTCGATCGCGATGTGGGCGATATCACTCGTCTTCGCCGGCTTCCTGATCGCACTCGGCGGCAAGGTGGTCGGCGAACTGCCGGGCGTCGATCAGTCCCTGTCCGCCGATCAATTCATGGATCAGGGGCAACTGATTCCACTTCGGGTCAGGAGCAGCGCGCTGCGCGATGAGGTGAAGTCGGTGGACAATCGTCGCAACACGGCGGCCCTGATCGTCGACTCGAGTGGAACGACGATCGACAACAGGAAGCAGGCCTACGAAAACTGGCGCGCCACGCGCACAGCGACCAGCAATCCGGCGCAGGACCCGGAGGGGATCGCGAAGACACGCGAACTCGAAGGGCTGCTAGGGCAACAGGCGGCCGCCCAGAAGGTGGTCGAGGTACAGGATGCGCGGCGGCTCGTGATCATGCAGGCGCTCGACTCGCTGCAGGAAGCGGAATCTGCGCTCCGCCGCGACGCGCTCCCACTCTATAACCGAGCGCAGTTTCAGCGCGAGCTGAAGGTGTTCGGCATTCGATTGGCACTCACGCTGCCGCTGCTGTTGATCGGCATCTGGATGATCGCGAAGAAGCGCAAGAGTCAGTACTGGCCGCTGGCACGCGGTTTCGTGCTGTTCGCCGCGTTCGCGTTCTTCGTCGAACTGGTTCCGTACCTGCCGAGTTATGGCGGATACGTTCGCTACATCGTGGGAATCGTGCTGACCCTGATCGCCGGTCACTACGTGATTCGCGCCATGCAGCGCTACGTCGCCAAGCGACAGGTCGTCGAGCTGCAGACCGAGACGGAACGCCGGCAGTCAGTTGGCTATGAAGACGCACTGCGGAAGATGGGCGCCAACATGTGCCCTGGCTGCGAGCGGCCGATTGCCGGCGGTCCGAACGCGACGACGAATTTCTGCGTGCACTGCGGCATGAAGCTGTACGACAAGTGTGGCGCGTGTGACACGCGGAAGAATGCCTTCTTCCAGTACTGTCCGACCTGTGGCGTCACGGCGGGTCGGAGCGCAGCGGCCCACGAGTCAGCCGCTGCGCCTTAGGCTCACGCCGCGCCGTCGTCGTGCTCTCGGGTGCGGGCGGCGTCTGTCGTCCGTTGCTCAGCGAGGCGCCGCTCGAGTTCATCGCGTGCGGCCTTTGCCGCCTCTCGACCGGCATCAACGGCGCGTGCAACCTGCACCTTCTTGAGATCGAGCGAAGATTTCGCAGTATCGATTCGTGATTCGAGATCGGCCTTGGCCTGCGTGAGCGCGTCACTCACCTTCTCGCCTGCCCGCTTGGTGGCTTCTCCAGCCTTTTTGGCGCCGCGCTTGATGGACTGGCGTGTCTCGGCCCCGGATTGCGGCGCGAAGATCAGCGCCAGGCCGGCGCCAATGGCGGCACCAAGCAGGAAGGTCATCACTCCAGAGGAGTCGTCCTCTTCGAAGAAGACGATCTGCTCGTCGTCGTCCAGATCGCGGCGCGGCATTCGGCGGGAAGTGTGAAGAGATGCGGCACGACGCTTTCCGGACCTCAGCGTCCGGGGGCAGCCTTGCCTTCGTCGGAACGTACGAGACGGACGGCAGCGCGGTCACTCCCCTCCCCCCCCTCAATGGGAGCCTCTCCTGACGGATCGGGCAGGGTGATCATCGCCATCAGCTCGTCGCGAAGTTGCGATTCCTGCAGGCCGAGCATTGCCGCCGCCTTCGGGACGTCACCGCCGAGCTGGGCAAAGGTCCGAAGCGCCAGCTGCCGGCGAGCGTCTGCCACCGACGAGCCGAACGACAGGGTGACGGGCCCCAGACTCTCGGCCGTCCCACGGAGGTGCCGGGGCAGCAGATCGCTGGCGCTGACCTCGGTCGTCCGGGCCAGGATCACTGCGCGTTCGATCGCATTCTTCAGCTCGCGCACATTGCCGGGCCAGGGATACATGGCCATCCACTCACGGGCGCCGTCGCCGAAGCCGGTGAGCCGCTTGCCGTTCTGCTTCGAAAAGCGCTGCAGAAACGCCTCGGCGAGGATGAGGATGTCGGTGCCCCGCTCGCGCAGTGGGGGGAGCACGAACTCGACGACGGCGAGCCGATAGTAGAGATCCTCGCGCAGTTCATTGCCGGCGATCGCCTTCTGGATGTCCTTGTTGGTCGCCGCGACGATGCGGATATCGACCGGAATTTCCTTCTTGCCGCCGAGGCGCCGGATGGAACGCGTCTCGAGCGCGCGCAGCAGCTTGACCTGAATGTCGACCGGCATCTCTGCCAGTTCATCCAGAAAGAGCGTGCCACCACTCGCGTTTTCGAAGGCGCCCGTCTTCTCGTTCACGGAGCCGGTGAATGCTCCCTTCTCGTGCCCGAAGAGCTCATTCTCGAGAATTTCCTTGGGCAATGCGGCACAGTTGAGGGCGTAGAACGGCCCCTTGGCACGATCACTCTTCTGATGCAGCGCACGCGCAACCAGTTCCTTGCCGGTGCCACTCTCCCCCAGCACGAGGACGCTTGCGTTGGTCGGCGCCACCGCCTCGATCAGGCCGTAGACTTCGCGCATCGGTTCCGACTGTCCGATCAGCTCGCCGAAACTGGTGAGGCCTTCGAGCCGCGACGACAATTCGCGATTCTTGCGCCGCGTCGCTTCCTTCTCGATCGCTTTCGGGATCAGGGCCTTCAGGCGCGTCAGCTTCTGCTTGGTGAGCGGCTTTTCGATGTAGTCGTAGGCACCGTGACGCATCGCCTCGACTGCCGTATCCACCGACGCTTCACCGGTGATGATGATGCACTCTACCAGCAGATCCCGTGTTCGCACCGCTTCGAGGAGCGCCATGCCGTCGAGACCCGGCATCTTGAGGTCGGTGAGCACCAGCGCAATGTCATCCTGCTCCAGCCGAGCCAGCGCCGCATTGCCGTCGCTGACCACGACCACGTTGTAGCCATCGGCGGACAGCACCGCTTCGAGGGGGGTGGTGACGGCAGGTTCGTCGTCGGCGATCAGAATCGTGGCGGTAGCCATAGTGGTTGTCATGAGTCAGGCGATCGGCGGGAAGTGCAGGCGCAGCCCGTCGGGTGTGGTGTCGACGCGACCACCGACCGCATGAAACTGCACAACCCATTCCAGCGCGGCGTCCGTGACCAGCGGCCCCCCGGAAATCACCACCAAAGTCGAGCCCGCTGGGTCGGTGGTGACGCGAAACTCCGGCGCGGCAGGATTGGCGAGTGCCAGCACCAGAACCTCGAGGGCGACGGCTCGAACGAGGAGTGCATCGAAACCGACCACCGCGACCAGCGGCGTCGAGACCATCACCGGACGCAGCGGCACCAGGGCCGCCGCTTCGGCGATGATCACCGACAGATCGGACGATGTGCGTCCCTTGGCGAATGCGATCAACGCATTCAGCATTTCGGCCAGCTTTTCGATGTGATCGGAGGCGACACTGGCGTGCCCTCCGATCTTGGTCAACTCCGTGACCGGCGATGCGACTCGGACGGCAATCGCCTCGACCTGCATGGAGACGACGCCAAGCGAGTTGCGAAGGTCGTGGGCGAGCGCCGCGATGACTCGGGCAACCGCGGCATCGAGCAGCTGCCGAAACGCCCCGGACGACGCAGCGGTCGCATCCTCGCGGGAGGGTGCGACCGCTGCTGACGCGCCCTGGGGCGTTTCAGCCACAATCAGTCACTGAGATCAGCATCGTCGGGCGCTGCCACCACACCAGGTGCGCCGAACACCTTGTGCAGTCGGGGAGCCTTCACGAACTGCTTCACATCGGCCTTGGTACCGTTGACCTTCAGCTGCGTAAACAGGAATGTGAACTTGGCATCGTAGGCCGCCGCCAGCTTCGCCTTGATCTCTGCGGGCAGGCCCCACATCTGCTTCTTGAACGGTCCGATGGCCTTCTTCCGCGTCTTGTAGAAGAACTGCTCATCGGTATCGGTGGCCTTTCGTTCATCCTTGGCGTTGACGAGCAGCCAGTCGTAGATCTCCTGGCGAAGCGCATCCGGCAGGTGATCGAACATCATGTTCTGGAAGTTCGTCGCCAGATGAATCTCTGCCGTTTCGGACGACGGGAACAGATTGAATTTGCTGTCGGGCAGCGTGCTGGCGCCGTGCTGCACGGCGCCGGACATACCGTACGAATCGCGCGCGATCTCGCCCAACGTGCGCAAGGTGTCGATATCGAGCGCGACATCGGCGATGCTGCCATCGGGGAGCACCGTTCCGCCGTGACTGGTCCCGCTTTGTACGCTGATCTTCGAGAGTCCCGCCATGCCTGGCGCCTGCGCGGCCAAGACCCGAACGAAGCCTGTCATGAAGGCGTGCAGTTCGTCCGGGGTCGAGTTCTCGGTCCCGACTTCGCCGATCTCGCCACCGAGTGAGATGGTCACGCCAGCCGGTTCGCTGGCGCGCACAAAGCGGCAGATGTCCACGGCCGTCATGTAGTTCGGCACCTGCTGTTCGTCGTGCGTCGGCTTGGACAGATCGACGAGCGTGGACGTGTCCACATCGATGTTGTAGAACCCGGCGGCGACCGCCTCGGTGACGAGCTGCTTGACGGAGTTGACTTCGAGCACTGGATCCACCGCAAACTTCTTGTGGTTCACCTGGAAGTGATCACCCTGGACGAACAGCGGGCCGCGGAACCCCTCGCGCAGCGCCGCCGCCAGAATCACGGCGACGTACTCCGTGGGACGCTGATCGGTGTAGGCGATCTCGGAGCGCGCGATTTCGAGAATGAATGCGCCCGCGTCGAGCCTGTTCGCCGTGCGGAAGATCGCGCGCATGGTGTCATACGAGGCGGCGCGAATGTTCATGGCCGGCACGGTGTAGCCGCCCGTCTTTCCGGCACCGCGCGCCAGATAGAGATCGTGGATCGACGCCGGTCGGATACCGACATGCTGCCCGACTTCCCAGAGCAACCAGCGCGCATACTCTTTCTCGTCATCGCTGCCGAAGACGGCGGCGTTGATCACCACATCCATGCGGTCGGTGGCCAGCAGCTCTGGCTGCGTGACGGTCACCTGTGAGCCGGTGACGGTGACACAGTCGGCGAGCAGGGCCGACGAGATGGCGGGAGCGGACATCACAGCCTCGAAAGGAAGAGAGGGGCGAACAGCGATCTCGAGCACAACGCCAGCGACCAGTCCCGAAAGCTCCCTAGCGCTGGCGCACGGCACAAGTGAGGATCGTCCGCGCAGGCCACCCACGTTGCAGGCATGCTCGGGGCACTCAGGCCCGACGCTGCCTACCGCACGGGATCAGGGCTTGGGGGAGAGGTCCTTCTGCAGAAAGTACCGGGTGTGGCCCGGTGGATGGTCGTCGAGCGTACCGAACAGGCGCCACCCGAGGCTCTCGTAAAACGGCCGCGCCTGGAAACTGGCCGTGTCGAGGTGCGCCTTCGTGCAGCCGCGCCGTTGCGCCTCGTCCTCCGCGGCCTCCAGCAGTGCTGTGCCCAGACCCGTGCCACGATGCGCGTCGGCAACCCACAGCGTGTCGACGAACAGCCAATGCCAGCGCGTCTCGCACAGGCACCCGCCTACGATCTCGCCGTCGTCATCACGAAGCACGACATTGAAGGGCGATTGATCGCCCGGGGTCGTGTAGTGCAGGTTGAAGCCGCGGAGGCCGCGAGCCACCGCGGCGGTGGTTTCCGCGACGGCCAACGTCTCGACATCGATGCTGGGCACGTGCTACTCCACCCGCACCGTAAGCCCATCAAAGGCGGGCGAGATGCCGGTCGGCAGCTCGGCTTCGAGGTCGGCGTGAAAGTTGTCGTGGGTGAGATGCGTGAGATAGGTGCGCTCGGCGCCGATCTCGCGCGCGACGGCAATCGCCTCGGGAATGCTGAGATGTGTGGGGTGTGCGGTGCGAAACAGTGCGTTCAGCACCAACACCTTGACGCCACGCAGCAGGTCGACCGCTTCGGGTGGCACTGACTTGGCATCGGTGACATAACCGAGCGCGCCGATGCGGTAGGCCGTGACCGAAAAGCGGCCATGCGGCACCGAGAACGGCTGCACGATCGCGTCGCCGATCGTCAGCGGAGTGCCCGGCACGACGATGTACGTCTGGCCTTCAGGCTTCAGTGTGCCTGGCATCGGCCGCATGCTCTCATCGAACACATAGCGGAACTTCTCCTGCAGGCTGCGCATCGTCTCGGCCGAGCCATACATCGGCAACGGGCCATCGCGACGCGCGGAGATGGCGCGGATGTCGTCGAGGCCGTGCGTGTGATCGGCGTGATCGTGGGTGAACAACACGGCGTCAACGCGATCGATGCCGTTTGCAATCAGCTGGACGCGCAACTCCGGCGGCGTATCCAGCAGCAACCGCGTTCCACCCGACGACTCCACCACTGCGCCGACCCTGGTGCGCTTGTCACGGGGGTCGGGGGAACGACAGACGGCACAATTACAACCAACCTGCGGCACCCCGAAACTCGTTCCGGTGCCGAGGAAGGTCAGTCTCACACCGTCTCCACGCGCATGAAATTCGTGGTGCCCGGCGTGTCGAACGGAACACCGGCGGTGACGACGATGTGATCGCCCGGGTCGGCCAGATTGAGACGGCGCACGGCGCTCAGCCCTTCGACCACGAGTTCCTCGTAGTTGTCCTTTCTCTCGACCAGTTCGGGAACGACGCCCCAGACCAGTGCCAGTTGCCGATACGTCTTCTCGAGATCCGTGCACGCCACGACGGTCACTGCCGGTCGCATGCTGGAGACCACACGCGCCGTGGAACCGCTCTTGGTGAAGCAGACGATGGCGGGCGCATGGAGCATCTTCACCGCCGCCGCGACCGCCGACGCAATCGCCTCGGCCACCTCGTGCTTGTGCTCCGGCATGCGACGCTTGTCCTTGTTCGCCGCATCGAGCTTCGAACGCTGCTCGATCTCGACGATGATCCGCTGCATCGCTTCCACTGCCAGGCGCGGATAGGCGCCGGCTGCGGTCTCGGCCGAGAGCATGACGGCGTCGGTGCCATCGAGAATCGCGTTGGCGACATCGCTGGCTTCGGCACGGGTTGGACGGGGATGCGTGATCATCGACTCGAGCATCTGCGTGGCCGTGATCACCGGACGCCCCAAGCGATTGCACAGGGCGATGATCTGCTTCTGCGCAACCGGCACGCGTTCGAATGGCAATTCGACACCCAGATCGCCGCGGGCGACCATGATCGCATCCGAGGCGGCGACGATGGTCTCGATGTTGTTCAGCGCGACATCCTTTTCGATCTTGGCCACGATCATCATGTTGCTCGGCACGAGTCCGCGCAGCTGCCAGAGATCTTCGGCGCGACGGACAAAGCTGAGCGCGATGTAGTCGAGATCCTGTTCGACGGCAAAGGCCACGTCGGCGCGATCCTTCTCTGTGATCGACGGCGCAGACACCGCGATGCCCGGAAGGTTGATGCCCTTGTTGCTCTTCAGCTCACCGCCAAAGACCACTTCGCAGCGGACTCGCTTGCCGAGTACCTGCAGCACCTTCAGTTCGAGCAGGCCATCGTTGATCAGGATTCGGCTGCCGGCGCTGACATCGTGCGAGAGCTGGGTGTACGTCACCGGGATGTCGCCCCCCTCCTCCTCGCCCTCATGGGCCAGGATGACTTCGCGGCCCGGCACCAGCTGAAGCGGCTGCGAGAGCACGCCGATACGGATGCGTGGGCCCTGGAGGTCGCCGAGGATCGCGACCGGCCGCTGCTGTTCGCGCGCGAGTTGCCGCACCAGCGCAATGGTCTGCGCGTGTTGGTCGTGCGTCCCGTGTGAAAAATTGATCCGGGCCACGTTCAGGCCGGCTTCGATCAGGCTGCCGATGCTTTCGCGAGTCGCGGAAGCGGGGCCGAGGGTGCAGACGATCTTGGTTTTCGGAGCAATGACGGACACGGGATCAGCGTCGAGTGGAAACGGCGCCGGGCGCGGCCGGGCCGGTTGGGAATCACCGGCACGCCCACGTGCCGGCTCCCGCGACCGAAGATAGCGGAACTAACCAGCCAATGCGGTCGCAGTCTCGGTGTTTCGGGCAGATTCCGGACGTAATCCGGCACCGAGACGTGCCGCCGGGCCAGCCAGCAGCGCAGGAAGCGCGGTCAGCAGCAGGAAGAACTGGCCGGGCTTGACCTTCATGCTGGCGGCAAGCTGCTGCATGAACAGGGCGAGGTTGCCCTCCGTCGCGCTCCACGCAAACAGGATCAACCAGGCGAGCAGTGCCGCGAGGGCGACCGTGGTCCCGATTGCCCGTCGACGGGCGCCGACCAGCCCGAGAATGAGGCCAACGACTGGCAGCGCCCACCAGCCGAGGAGGAACTCAGCGGCGACGAAGAGTAGAACGGCGACGGCGACGAACATGGGATGGGAGCGGAAGTGATGAACAGACACAGAGGGCGTGATGCGGGCGACGAGCACGGGCAGCTAGGGTCGCAGCTGAAGCGTCGAGAGGATCCTGTCCTTGGCGAAGACCGCTTCAGACTCCGGCACCACGAGGGAATCGAGCTGCCCCGTGCGCCACTTCTCGAGACGGTCGTCGTACCGTGCGCTGGCTGGATTGCCACTCTGTCCTCCGGGATAGATCGCCCAGGCGGTGCGACGGTCGCTGGTCAGCTCGACAATCATGCGCCAGCTCGCGCCGTGACTGCCGGTGGCGCCTGACGCTGGTGCGATGGTGCCGTACCCCGAGGTGACCGCGAGGTGGTCGCGATTGAAGCCGGGCAGGTTCACGAGATGATGCACGTTGATGCCGCCGGTTCGACTCCACTCCCAGGTCGGGCTGACGGGGCCCAGCGTCCGGGTGAGCGAATCGAAGGCGCTCTGCAGCGCGTCGGCCAGCACCGCGTCGCGCGTCTCAGCCTTCCCCGCCGTGCGCCGGTCATCCCACCAGATACTGGTGGAATCACGCAACAATTCGAGAAAGACGACGCCAGCTGGAACCGCCACCGGCGGCTTTCCTGCCTCTGGGCTCAGCTCATCCCAGGTGTTTCGCACTGCGCGTTTCATCGCGGCTTCGAAGAGCACCGGAGTCTGTGCCGTGAGCGTGTAGCGATAGTCCCAGTCGCGCAGCATCTTCGCGGCCTGGCCGAGGGTTGCATTCCCACTGCGTTCGGCGGCGCGCACAAAGTATGGCGCGATCATTCTCGCACGGACGTTGAGCGGATCCATGTGCATCTGACGCATGCGATCCGGCGTCACCCGATCATCGGCGCGCAGCAGTTCATTGATGCGGAGCGCACGCCACGGATCGGGCCAGTTGGCGCCGATGTAGCGCGGCACGATGGCGGGATCGAAGGGCTGCTGGTTGGCGCTGACGATGAAACCCTGCGCAGGATTGATGACTTGCGGCATGTCGTCGATCGGCAACAGGCCGGTCCAGTCGCTGGCACGGGTTCGACCATCGCGGACATAGGAACCAGCTTCGCCGTTCGGGCGCGCAGGATACTCGCCGTACGACCGGATCGCGATCGTTCCGCTGCGGTCGGCCACGAGCATGTTCTGCGTTGGCGACTTGTACGGCAGCATGGCGGCTTGCCACTGCTGCACGCTCGAGGCCCGCGTCGCCGCGACAAACCCGTCCAGTTCATTCGACGGATCATGCGCCGTCCAGCGGAAGCTGAGGAAACGGTCGTTCTCGCGCGACATCGGCCCGCGATGCGTATAGAAAACGGTGTCGGTCGAAATGGTCTTTCCAGCGGCATTCCGAAACAGTTCGACGCGCGGTGTGAGCTTCTGCCATTGGCCGTCGAGCCGGTACTGCGTCGGCGCCTTGGGATTATCGACTTCCTCGAGGAAGTAGTCCGCGACGTCACCGCCGGTGTTGGTGAAGGTCCAAGCCACGTTCTGGTTGAATCCGATCACGATGGTTGGCGCACCTGGAAAGGTCACGCCATACACATCGAGCGAATCCTTCACAACCAGGTGCGCTTCATACCAGATCGACGGCAGCGAGAGATCGAGATGTGGATCGCCTGAGAGGAGTGCCCCGCCACTGGCGGTGCGTTGCGGTGCGATCGCCCAGTTGTTGCTGCCGAGCGCATCGCCGGTCTGGTCGGCACCCGGCATGGCAAGTGCCGTATGCTCGAGGAGATTGGCCGCTTTCGCCGGGACGAGCAGCGACGTGTCGGGGGCGCCGGGCGCTGGCAATGCAGCCCAGGCCTCACGCGGCGCAGTGCGACCGGCCACCGGCTGAATCGGTTCCTGCAACGGGTTGTTGCGCGGAAAGAGCGCGTCGGCGGCGTCGCGACCGACCAGCGCCGCCGCCCGCGTCCGACGCAGATCGTCGGGATCATAGGCCAGCGTCAATGCCATGCGCATCAGGAGGTACACCGAGTACTTCGGCTCCCACCGCGCCATCGGCGCGGCGCCCAGCAGCTTGTACTCGATCGGTGTGCTGGCTGGTGTGAGCGTGGCGCGATAGGCGTTCACGCCCTCCGCAAATGCCACCATCGCATGTCCGCCTTCGCTGGCGCTGTCGATGGCTGCCCACTTCCGCTCGGCTGCCCACCCGAGCCCCAGCGTGCGCGCCTCCTTGTCGAGGGGCAGTGCGCGGGCACCGGCAAGTTCCGTCAGCGTGCCGGCCGCTGCACGATAGGTGAGCTCCATCTGAAACAGGCGATCGCGCGCAACGGCATAGCCCAGTGCACGATAGGCATCGCGTGTGTTCCCCGCATAGACATGAGGCACGCCGCGCCGATCGAAGAGGACCCGGGTATCCGCAGCCAAGCCGGGGATGCGTTGCGATTCGGTTGCAGGCAGGTCGCCAAAGCGCACCGCTGCCGCCGCACCCTGCACCGGATCGAGCAATGGTCCGATCGGCGGAATTCCGGCGCTGCTGACGCCTCGCGCGCAGACGAACAGCCCTGCAGCCAGTGTGACCGCGCTGCCGATGGTACCAACCAGACCTCGAGCCATGCCATTCCAGGGCTGAAAGCGATGGAGGCCGTCCGCACTCGCAGACAGCCTCCGCACCGCATTGAGAACGCGTGATGCCGTACGTACCGCAGGTGCCATTGCAACCGAATCCAGACGACGCGAAACGAATTGCGGAGTGCCATCGGGCGTCTCGGTACCTTCGTGCTACCGCACCGTCAACTGCCTGACACTACACCGTGGCGACGGGCTCCCGACCAAGTGAGCGAAGCTTCGTCTCGAGGCCGGTGAGCAGCGTGTCGAACGACTTCTGGAAGCTGGCGAGGCCTTCCACCAGCAGCTTGTCGGTGACGCTCTGTATGCTGATCCCTTCGCTGGCCAGCGCCTGCAGCAGTTCTCGCGCCTCGTCCACGTCACGATCGACCGTGCGAGCCGCGTCCCCATGGTGCTGAAAAGCGGTGATCGTCGCAGGCGGCATGGTGTTGACGGTATCGGGGCCGATCAGCTGCTCGACATACATCACATCGCGATAGGCGGGATTCTTGACGCTGGTGCTGGCCCACAGCGGACGCTGTACGCGCGCCGACTGTGCGCGGAGCTTTTCCCACCGCTCGCCCGAGAAGTGCTTCTGGAAGAGTGCGTACGCGAGCTTGGCGTTGGCAATCGCAGCCTTGCCCTTGAGGGCACCGAGGCGCGAGCGCGACGCATCGTCGGCATCGGCAATCAACGCGTCGAGCCGTGCGTCCACTTCGTTGTCAACGCGGCTGATGAAGAAGCTCGCAACGCTTCCCACGCGGTGCAGATCGCCACCGGATTTGGCGCGATCCTCGAGACCAGAGAGATAGGCTTCGATGACGCGCCGATACGCATCGACGGAGAAAAGCAGCGTGACATTCACGTTGAAACCGTCGGCGATGAGGCGCCGGAGCGCCTTCGAGCCTTCCTCGGTGCCCGGCACCTTGATCATCACATTCGGCCGGTTGACGAGCTTCCAGAGCCGATGCGCCTCCTCGACCGTCGCATCGGCATCATGCGCCACATTCGGCGACACTTCGATGGAGACGTAGCCGTCGGTACCGCCAGACTGCTCGTAGACGGCGCGGAACTGATCGCAGGCGGTGCGCACATCGTCGCTCTCGACGAGTTCGAACAGCTGCCAGGGGGTGAGGCCGTCGGGCGCCGACGCCAGCTGGGCGTCGTAGGCGGTGCCGGTGGCCAGCGCCTTTTCAAAAATGGTCGGGTTGGACGTCATGCCGGTGAGGGCATCGGCGTCGATCTGCCGGCTGAGTGCACCGTCAGCGAGAATCGTGCGATCGATATAGTCGAGCCAGACGCTCTGACCAGCAGCGTGCAGCGTGTGCAGTCGGGAATGCGGCATGAACGGGAAGGTGCAGCGGGAAGGCAGGGACTCTCGACAATACGTGAAAGATAGCCGCTCGCAGCCTCGGGTGGGCACTCGCCGGCAGGAGCTGGGAAAGACGAAGGGCCGGGAGCGAAGCATCGCTTCGCCCCCGGCCCCGGCCCACGGTGTCGGCCTGACTTACGGCTGAATGGTCACAGGTGCCGAGAACTCGGTCTTGCCCCATGACATGCGGAGCGTCGCGGTCGCTGGCCCAGTGGTGGCGGTACCCGGCTCGATGGCGATGACGAACGCATCGCGCGTGTCGTTCAGGGTGCGTGCGGTCATCGCGACGCGGCCGAGGTCCATGTCCTGCTTGTACTCGGTGCCCCACTGCCCAGTCTGCTTGTTGACGATCAGCTGCATGCCAGCGGCTGGGCTCCAGATCGAGTACAACGTGTAGCTGCCCTTCGGCACCATCAGCGTTCCAATCTGGAGATTCGCTTCGGTGGTGAATGCGGTGGCGGCGTTGGCTCCCGTGCGCCACACCTGCCCGTTCGGAATGAGCCCGCCTTCGACAGCGCGACCGCGAGCGAACGGCTGGCCGTAGTCGACCGTCACCTTGAGGGGGGCGGCGCCACGGACACCGGTGCCGATGCTGAGCACCGTCGTGGCGCGCGGCGAGGCGGCCGGCGTGAGGCGACCAGCGGCAGGCTGCGCCATGGTCATCTGTGCGGCGGCAGGGGTGGCACAGGCCAGAACGACGGCGGAGAGCGTGAGGAGACGACGCATGAGCGGAAGAGATTGGAGGGAAATGGCCACGCGGCACGAGGCAGGTGCCGGTGGAACGACAAAGGTATGCCGACGGGCCAAAGGATGTTCCCCCTGCCAATCGCCGCCGGGATCAACGACATTCGCTGCGTGACCTTCCTTTCTGCCGCGTTCGCCGTGCTAGTGCTTCTGCAGGGGGTGGCGACCCTGCTGCTGGTTGTGCGCCTTCTGCCGGGCCGCACCCGTCGCCCGCCTATCCCGCCGCTCCTTGGCGACGCCCATGCCGGCCGGGTGACCGTGGTGGTGACCAGTCTGGATGAAGTCCATCGCATCGGGCCCTGTCTGGATGGCCTGCGCCGTCAGGGGCCGGCGATGCTGGAAGCGCTGATCGTGGACAGTCGCTCCAAAGACGGCACCTGGGAGCTGATCCAGCGAGCGGCCGCGGCAGATTCGCGCATCGTGGCAATGCACGATGATCCCCTCCCGCCGGAGTGGGTGGGCAAGGTGTGGGCACTGGAGCATGGCCTGACGCACGCCAAGGGTGAGTGGGTGCTGGGCATCGATGCTGACACCACGCCGCAGCCTGGCATGGTGGCCGCGGCAGTCGATGCCGCCGACGCCCTGGGGTACGACGCCGTGAGCTTTGCGCCGCGCTTCAACGAGATGACCGTCGCCGAGCAGTGGCTGCAACCGGCGATGCTGACGACGCTGGTGTATCGCTTTGGCGCGGCAGGCGAGAAGGCACCCGCACCGGATCGTGTCATGGCGAACGGGCAGTGCTTTCTGGCGAAGCGCAGCGTGCTGCTGGCGAACGGCGGCTACAGCAGCGCGCGACGCAGCTGGTGCGATGACGTGACGCTGGCGAGACATATCGCCCGCAATGGCGCGCGCGTCGGATTCCTCGATGGCGCACGGATCATCGGGGTGCGCGCGTACAGCGGTATTGGCCAGATGTGGCGCGAGTGGGGCCGGTCGATCGATCTCAAGGACGGCACGACGCCGATGACGCAGTTCTTTGACGTGTGCTTCGTACTGCTGACGCAGTTCCTGCCCCTCCCCGCCGTATTGCTGGCATGGTTCGCGGGCGTTCCGTCATGGCAGACGGGTGGTGTTGCTGCGGCGTGGTTCTGGATGAACGTCGGACTGGTTGCGGCGCGCGTGCTGTTGCAGTTCGGATTGGCGGGATCGTATGCGGAGCGTCACTGGACCTTCTGGCTGTCGTTTACGGCGGATCCGCTGGCGGCGATCCGGATCGTGCTGTCATCGCTCAAGCGCCCGCGTCAGTGGCGCACGCGGCAGTATGAACAAGACACCGTGGTCGCGGCCTGATGCCAGAGTGGCGCGCGGTGCTGGCGGTCGCCGGTGGCAGTGCCGTAGGCGGCGTGCTGCGCCTGTTGCTGGTGTCGTTCGCGTCGACGAAGGTCACCGCGGCATTCCCCATCGGCGTGCTGGCCGTGAATGTGATCGGCAGCTTCGTCTTCGGCGTGGCGATTCGCTACGGGCTCCAGGGCGGCGGCATCAGTGAGACCACACGACTCCTGATCACGACGGGCCTCTGTGGCGGCTTCACGACGTTCTCGGCGTTCTCGATGGACATTGTCGATGGCCTCGAGCGCGGTCGCTCGTCGATGGTGACGACGTACATTCTCGCCAGCCTGATGCTCGGGGTGGGGGCGTTGCTGGCGGGGCTGGCCGTGGGACGGGCGCTGGGGAAGTAACGCCCGAGTGCGCGCGTGGCGACACCGACGCGATGGTCAGCTGGAGCGCTGTGCGACCAGACGCAGGCGAACGCACCACAGCAGCGACAGCAGACTCACCACCAGCGCAGCACCGGCGAGCGCGATGTGATCAGCACGCATCAGGAAGACGGTGGCGGCGGATGCGATCGTCGCCAGCCGGGCAAGCTCCATACCGAAGACCCAGGTGCGACCTTCGAACAAGGCGCCCACGTTGGCCAGGCCAAGCGTAACGAAGAAGAGCATCGCCGCGATCTCATGGGCCGCCAGCGAAGGCGCGTTGACCAGCGTGAGATAGGCCGCGGTCAGGATCGTGAAGAACTGGGTAGCGGCATAGCGCTGCTGACCACGTGTTACCACCGGATCGAACTGCGGCGCATGCATCGGCCACGCCATTCTGGGGGCCGAGCCGGCGGCGGCAAGGTCGGGGGGCATGAAGGCAGGGTGGCCGAACACCACCCTCCACTTGTCCGCCAACCGTCGTGTATTCCACGCATTGCGGACGATGCTGGCGAAGATGTGCACATTCGCCCACACCGGATTCCAGCTCTCGAGCGGCGTGGTGATGCCGTAGACCACCGGCTCGACCTCCGGTTCGAAGGTGCCGAACAGCCGGTCCCAGATGATCAACGCACCAGCGTAGTTCTTGTCCTGATACTGTGGATTCACGCCATGATGCACGCGGTGATGTGACGGCGTGTTGAGCCACCACTCGAGCCCAAGTGGCAGCCTGTCGATCTCGCGCGTGTGGATCCAGAACTGGTAGACGAGATTGAGCGCGTAGCAGGCGGCGAACAACTTCCACGGCAGGCCGACGATCGCCAGCGGAATGAAGAAGACCCAGCTGAACAATCCGTGCAGGGCACTCTGACGCAGTGCGACTGTGAGGTTGTACTCCTCGCTCGAATGATGCACGACATGACCGGCCCAGAGCAGGTGGATGGTGTGCGAGTAGCGATGGAGGAAATAGTAGGCGAGATCGACCAGCAGAAACGCCAGCAGCCACGACGACCAGGCGGCCCAGTCGATGCTCCAGAGGCCGGCCACGGCGCTGGCCCCAAAGGGCACGCGATCGATCCACACCGGCAACACACCGACGCGTTGCAGCGAGAGATGCCGAACACACCAGGCGTAGGTACCGAGCACGATCAGCTTGGTGAAGATGCCGAGCAACTGGCTGAGAATGCCGCAGGACAGGTCGCTGATGGAGTCGTTGAGCCGATACAGCGAGAGGCGCCGCCGATGGGCCACCGCGAGCTCGACGAGGATCAGCAGGAAGAACAGGGGGATCGAGGCTTCGATAATGGCCATGGCCGGGAAATTAGCTAACTTGCGTGATGTCTGAATCGATGCCCCGTCGGGAATTTCTCATCCGCGCGACCGCCCTTGTCGGCCTCGCCACCATTGCCGGGGGTCGGGCCACGGCGCTCCCGCCGGCGACGCGCATCACGGTCTACAAAGACCCGAACTGCGGTTGTTGCGCGGCGTGGAACGATGCGATGCGGAAGGCGGGCTTCCAGATCGACGTGCGCGACACGGCGGATCTGGCCGCAGTCAAGGGATCGCTCGGCGTGCCGGACAACCTCTCGTCGTGCCACACGGGCGTGGTGGCGGGGTATCTGTTCGAAGGGCATGTGCCTCCGGATCTGGTGCAGAAGGTACTGCGCGAACGACCGGCGCTGGTGGGCCTGTTCGTGCCAGGCATGCCGGCCGGTTCGCCCGGCATGGAAATGCCGAATCCCGATCGCTACGACGTGATTGCGCTGGGCCGTGATCAACGCCGATCGGTCTACGCCACGCGCATGGGGCGCGCCCAGGCCTGAGTGTCGCGTGATCAGCGATAGAGCTGATCGACGCGGGTCTGATCGGCAAACCGACGGGCCGCCGCGCGCCACGCCCCGTGAGCGGCCAGCATCTGCTTCATCGAGTTCCCCTCGAGCGCGACTCGCAGCGAGCTATCACCGGCCAATTGGTCCATGAATCGATTCCGCAGCACCAGCTCCGCTGGGTGCCGCCGCTTGATGACCGCGAGGAGCATCATGCCCACACGGACCGGATCGACGCTGTTGCGATCCGCGACGGTGATGTGGATCATCGGAATGGTCAGGCCGGCGTGCTTCTGCCCCGCTCCGATGGTGCGCGTGACGGCGTCGAGCCGGACGCCAATGATGGCAGGATTGGCCGACAGCTCCCGCGCGATTTCTGCTGCATCGGTGAGCCAGGGCGCTCCAACGAGCTGAAACGGCGCGTCGGTGCCGCGCCCCTCGCTCATGTTCGTTCCCTCGACGAACACGGTACCGGTGTACAGGAGCGCCGCATCGAGCGTGCGGAGGTTGGGCGACGGCACGATCCACGGCAGGCCGGTCTCGTCGTACCACATGGTGCGACGCCAACCCTGCATCGGCACCACGGTGACGTTGGCGGTCACCTGCCGGGTGCGGACGAGATGCCGGAGCAGCTCGCCGGCGGTCAACCCGTAGCGCAAAGCAACCGGATACTGGCCGACGAAGGATCGGTAGTTCGTGTCCAGCACGCCGCCCTGTACGACGTCGCCACGGACCGGCACGGGCCGATCGCACACGACGAACGGAATACCAGCCTTGCCTGCGGCCTCCGCTGACAACGCCATCGTCCAGGCGTAGGTGTAGGTGCGTGAGCCGACATCCTGAATGTCGTACACCAACACGTCGACCAGCCGCAGCATCTCTGGCGTCGGCACCTTGGTCGCGCCATAGAGCGAGAAGATGGGCACCCCGGTCGCACTGTCCACCGAGGACGCGACTTTTTCGCCGGCCTGCGCCACGCCGCGAAGCCCATGCTCGGGGCCGAAGAGCGCGACGAGCCGAACACCCGGCGCTTTCGCGAGGAGATCGATGCTGCTCACGCCAGCCGCGTCGCGACCGGTGTGGTTAGTGATCAATCCGACGCGCTTGCCTGCCAGCAGATGCAGGGAGTCGCGGATCAGCACCGTGATCCCCGGAACCACCGGCGGCGAAGGCGCTTGCGCACCGAGTTGTGTCGCAGCGCCAAGGAGCGTGCCGGCGACCATTCGAAGTACTCGAGTTGGCATCATGAGCGGGGACGGTGCCGCACACCGGCGTTCGGCGCAAGGTCGCGCCGAGTCGGCGCCTGCCACGGTCTCCAACGGCGGCTCTGCTTCTGCGGCTCAGGGGCCGGCGAAGCGGCAAGACGCATCATCGCGCGAAAACGCCGTGTCAGTGGTCACAGCCCGCGCGATCACGCGGAGGGTGACGGAGCCAGCCGGTCGATCATAAGCGTATCATTTGCAACGAGTTATGCATCAGAATGGGTTGGGGGATCTCCGTCAGGTTTACCGAAACCGCGGCATACGGGTCAGGGGCGCCCATTGCACGATGATGGTACAGAGTGGAGAATGTTGCTCGAACCCAACCCACAAACTCAGATGTGGCCACTCGACGAACTGAATGACGAGAGTACCGACGTTCGCCTGACCTTTGGTCGGCGGTACGGATGGCACCTGCGCGAAGCGTCGGACACCCTGTTTCCCGGGCGTGACGACCATGGTCGGCTGGCGGCGCTGTGGGTGCAGCAGATGCTGCACCGGGGGGAGCTGTATCAGGACTGCGATTCAGATCGCGTTCTGCTGCGCCTGACGATCGGACCATGGACGTTCGATTTCGACATCTACTGGGATCGAGCCGGTGGCGCGCAGCCGGTTCGTGCGGGGCTGCCTGACACACTGTTTCGCGACTGCTTTCCGATCACGGCCAACGAGTTTGCCCCGGAGGAGCTGGCAGTGCTTCGATCAGCGATCGCGGCGTCTGGCGCGGGGGCACTCGATTCCCTGATTCCGCAGCTCGCGCGTCTTCAGCTTTCCGACGACTAGCCAATCGTCGCAGCCGGGACGCCGACGCGTCGACGACCAGCGTTTGGTCGCCGCCCAGACGGCTACGCGCCGACCACGCCAAGCGTCGCTTCGTCCCTGGCCAGGTAGCGCGTGACGTAGTCGTGCACCGCATCCTCCAGCGACGTGAATTTCACCGGACATCCGGCCGCGCTCAGCTGTGTCATCGATGCCTGCGTGAAGTACTGATAGCGATCGCGGATCGCCTCGGGCATCGGCACGTACGTGATCTTCGGCGGGCGCTTCATCGCCGCGAACACGGCATTGGCCAGCGCGTTCCAGCTGCGCGCTTTCCCGGTGCCGAGATTGAAGAGGCCATGCACTTGCGGGGTGGCGACCAGCCAGGCGATGACGGCCGCCGCATCCTTGACGTAGACGAAGTCGCGCTGCTGTTCGCCATCAGCAACCTCCGGCCGGTGCGACTGAAACAACTCGAGCGAGCCGGTGCGCTCGACCTGCCGATGCGCCTTCGCGACGACACTCATCATGTCGCCCTTGTGGTACTCATTGGGGCCAAAGACGTTGAAGAACTTGAGCCCGACGATGTGCTCCAGCAGTCCGGTGCGCTCTGCGTGCAGATCGAAGAGATGTTTGGAGAAGCCATACATGTTCAGCGGAACGAGCGATTCCAGTCGGGTGGGATCGTCATCGAAACCGCCGGCGGCGTCACCGTAGGTCGCGGCGCTGCTGGCGTAGATGAAGTTTGCATGACGTTCCAGTGACCATTCGCACAACTCGCTGGTGTAATGGGTGTTATTTCGCAACAGATAGTCGGCATCACGTTCGGTGGTCGCGGAACAGGCGCCGAAATGGATCACCGTGTCGGCCTGATAGGCGCCGGAGTTGCGTCGCAAGGTGGCGAGAAAGTCGTCCTTGTGCAGCGCGTCGGTGATGCGGAGTCCGACCAGATTCTTCCACTTGTCGCCGGAGCGCAGTGCATCGACGACGAGAATGTCATCGTACCCGAGCTTGTTGAGCTGCCAGATGGTGGCGCTGCCGATGAAGCCAGCTCCTCCGGTAACAATCAGGCGATGACGAGACACGGAATATGGGGCAGAGGAAACCTTCTGGTCGTGGAAGGAATCTAAGGCTCCGGTATAGACGCGCGGCAGGCGATCTCGGGCGGCTCGGCCAGTGCCCTTCCCACTCACTGATTTCCACCGATGTCACCTCGCTGTTTCCGGCTGCACGCCGCGCTGATCGCCCTGCTGGCCCTGTGTGTCGGGCTTCCGGTTGCCGCCCAGACCGCGGCGCCCGCCACCGCTCCCGCGTCGCCATCAGGCGCGGACGCAATCAAGGTGTTTCTGGAGTGTCGCGGCGACACATCCCAAGGGTGCGCGACAGACTTCTTCGTGCTGGAACTGCCCTATGTGACCTGGACGCGTGATCGCCTGTTCGCCGACGTGCAGCTGCTGGTGACCACGATCCAGACCGGCAGCGGAGCGTTTCAGTACACCGTGACGGCGCTGGGGCGCGGGCGGTTCGATGGCCGGGCGGATACCTCGGTGGTGAACACGCTACCGAACGAGGCGGAGGATGGGATCCGTCGAAAGCTGTCCCGGAACTTTACGTTACTCCTGGTACCATATGTGCGAACGACCTCAGTCGCCTCGCTGCTTCGGGTCGTCTACGACGCACCGAAGGGGGCAGCGCAAGCGTCGCCTCAGTCGGTCAAGGACAAGTGGAACTTCTTTGTGCTGCAGCTCGAGGCCAACGGCTTCATGAGCACGGAGAGCCGCCAGACATCGGGCAATCTCTTCAACGATTTCCGCATTCGCCGGGTGACGGAACAGAATGCGCTCCGCTTCGGCGTCTTCCAGAGTACGCGTTACAGCAAGTTCGAAATCGACGACTCGACCACCGTTTCGAACACCATTCGCCAGGGGGTGTTCTTCGTGCGCGCTGTGCAGGCGCTGACGTCGCGGCTATCGGTGGGCGCGCTCACGAACATCGGCTACAGCGAGTTCACCAACACAAAGCTCGTCTGGCGAGGCGCTCCGGTCATCGAGTACAATCTTTTCCCATGGAAGCAGGCGACCAGCCAGCAGATCGCCATTTCGTATGGTGTCGGTCCGCGCTATTATCGCTGGAAGGAGCCGACGATCTTCGGGCGCTCGAGCGAATGGCGTGCACAACAGGAGCTCGTGGTCGGCACCGATCTCAGGAAGAGCTGGGGGAGCGTGAACGTCACCACGCGGTACGCCAGTTTTCTGCCGGAAGTGAAGAAGTGGAACCTGAGCCTGAATGGCAACACGAGTCTCAATCTCGTGAAGGGGTTGCAGTTCAATATCGGTGGAGGCGCATCCTTGATCCGCGACCAGATATTTCTTTCCGCGCGCGGTCAGACTCCGGAGCAGATCCTCACACAGCAGCGCGCCCTGGCGAGCAACTACAACATCTTTGTCTTCACCGGCCTGTCCTACACGTTCGGTTCGATCTACAACAGCGTCGTGAATCCGCGGCTGGATTTCTTCAATCTGGGCGGGAACAACTGACCCCCATTCAGCCGCGCAGCAGTGCGGCCAGCGTGCGAACCCACTCCGCCTCGAGGTCTGCCATGCGCGCACCTTTGCCGCGATTGGGTGCCGAGGTGAGCAGCCCCTGCGCGCTGGGATGCGGCAGCGCATGCACCGTGAGTCCGGTGTCGAGCAGCGCCACGACACTGGCCGCGACCTTGCCCAGACAGCAGATCCGGTCGGCACCGCGGCTGACCGCCAGCGCAATGTCTTTCCGCAATCGCGCGAGGTTCTCGGCGCTCTCGCGTTCGGCCTTCGTGGGTGCGCGAAATTTCCTGCCGTCATCGGTCGGACAGCGATCGAACGCATTCGTCAGCAGCACGTGCGTCACGACCGGGCGAACTCCTGCCTGCACGAGACGCGCGCCGTCCCATGGCACACTGTCAGGATCACCCATCCAATCGACGACGCCGGCCGCACGCATCGCCGCGTAGAGCGGCTTGCCGGCGCGGTCGCCAAAGAATGGAATCCTCGACTGATCGGCGCCGCGCGGACCCGGCGCCTCGCCAACCAGCACGGCCCGAATCGGTGCAGCCGCGTCGTCGGGCAACAACGGCGGCACCGGAGCGCCGGAAATGCGCCCAGGCGCCGCCAGCGCCCCGCGTCGCGGCTCAGAGGCCAATCAGATCCCGCTGCGCTTGAGCGCCACGTCACCGTTGGTTGACCGCACGACAATCGACCGCCCACCCTGACCGAGCGTGCCGCGCAGGGAGTTTCGCGCCATGCGACCGCTGATCGTGACGGGGAAATCGGTCTCGACACCGCCATTGGTAGTGGTCATCTCGATGTCGGCGTTCAAGGAGGGCGGTGCGAAGACGGTGACCGAACCGTTGGTGGTGCTGAATCGCATCGGCTGATCGCCGGTGAGGCTACCGAGCGACGCTGTGACACTACCGTTGGTCGTCGTGGCATTGACCAGCCCGCCGCTGGTGCGGACGTTGACGTCGCCATTGGTCGTCGATGCATCGACCTCTGATGTCATGCCCTGAATGTCAACGCTGCCATTCGTGCTGCGCGCAAAGGCCTTGACCCCATCCGGGACAAGGACGCGCATCGTGACGCTGATGTCGACGCCACGGCGCCAGTTGATGGAGCTGTAGCTGCCACGCGTACCAGTGTCCGTGCACTCCTGATCATTGCCCCACAGTGCACAAATCACCACGTCGCCATCGGCGCGCATGCGAACATCGAACCTCACGGTCTTGGGATCGCCACGTACCACTGTGCGCTCGGCCACCACTTCAACCGTCGGGCCGGTACCGCGCTCAATACGAATATCGCCATTCATGTTGTGCAGCCGGATGAAATGGCCTGAGCCCACGGGCCCCGACCAGCGAAAGGTCGTGCCATCGTCAGTCTGTGCGCGCAGCGGCGCTGCGACGAGAGAGGCGAGGGCAATGGCTACGCACAGCGCGCGATGCAGAGGCATGGTGAGACTCATACGGTAAGAGATGATGTCGCGTACGGGGGGCCGCGGGAGGCAGTTTCGCCGCGAAGGCGACGCCGGACTGCAGCTCCGAGCGCGGCTCGATGCCGGATCCGGTGCGCGGGCGGGTGACGCCCAACCCGATTACACGTCCATCCAGCATGAGGAAGACACTCGCAATGATCGGAAGCGTTGCACTCAGCTCACTGCTGGGCTGGCTGGGCTCGCAGTACGGCATGATGACCGGCTTCATGCTCGGGATGGTTGGCACCGGGCTCGGCATGTATGCGGGCTACCGGCTGGCGGCTCACCTGAGCGCCTGACCCTCAGCGCCAGTCGACCCGGACGACCCTGCCCTTCGGTCCGACGAGCCACGCCGCGCCAGTGCTCGAGAAACCAACGCTCCAGTAGGGCGCAACGTCGAGCACCGTCCAGCTGTCGCCATCGTTGAGCGAGTAGGCGGCGCCTCCCGGCCCGACCGCAATCAGCACCGGCTTGCCCCCGACGGACCCATACGCAGCGCCATAGGCTGCCCCGGTGATCGCTGGATCGGGGAGCACCGTCCATGTTGCACCGCCGTCACGGGTTCGGGCCGCACGTGGGCCGGTGGCCTTGCCAGCGATGACGCCGCCCACTGCCACGCCATTCAGTCGATCACGGAACGCGAGTCCGGTGATGCCGGCGCCGCTGCCAGCGACCAGTGGCACCGTCGCCGCGGCCCACGTCTGGCCACGGTCGGTGCTGCGCAGGACGCGCGCATTCGCGGCAGACCCGGTGCCGATCCAGGTGTCGCCATTCCCGGTGGCAAGTGCGCACGTGCCGCTGGCGGCAAAGCCGCCTTCGCCGTCCAGAGCCGCCATGGTGGTCACACTCCAGTCCCGGCCGTTGACTGTGCGTGCGACCGGCATGCGGGCGGTGACGGCATCGCTGAACGCGAAGCCGGTCTGGTCGTCCCAGAACGCCATACAATCGTAAAACGCGGCGCTGTCGCGATTGACGAAGACAGGCGCCCAAGTGGCGCCGCCATCGACGGTCTGGAAGATGCCCGACTTTTCGCCGTTGCCGGCCGCCATCAGCCAGGCGCGGTCGGCGTCGATGGCGTGCAGGTCGCGGAACTGCAGACTGTCGCGACCGGTCATGGTGTGCGACTGCCAGGTCCGACCACCGTCGGTGGTGCGAGCCCAGGTGGCCGCATGCCCGCTGATCCAGACGACGTCGGGGTTTCGCGCGCTGACGCTTACGGCCTGAAACAGCGCCGAGGTGCCGGATTCCTGGACCGTGAGCGTGGGTTGCTGCGCCATGAGTGACACCGCGCTGACGACGCTGGCAATGCCGAGACGGAAGCCGAGTGACATGAAGACTCCAGTGTTTGAGTGACAAACCTGCATCGAATGCCGCGTGAAAGACTCACGCGCCGCGCATTAGGTCAACAGCACCATGTGCTACGTGCCGCCGCCCTGCGCAATCCCGTCCTGCACGGTTCGGCCCGACATGTCCCGCAATGTCAAAATGCCCAGACGTCGCGATCCTGCTCGTCGCGAATCTTGTTGGCAAGAGATCGGATCGTGGACGAGCCGAACACCGAGGTAGCGCGCAACGACACGCCAAAGTGGCGCTCGATCTCGGCAAGCAAGCGAAACACTTTCAGCGAGTGACCGCCAAGGCTGAAGAAATCGTCGTCTGGTCCAACAGTGTGTATCGCGAGCGTCCGTCGCCAGATATCGAGCAGCTGCTGCTCGACGGGGTCAACGAACACCAGGTCCGACGGACGGTCGACCGTCGTTTCCGCAGGGTCCGGCAGCGCCCGGGTATCCAGCTTTCCATTGAGCGTGAGTGGTAGACGCTCCAGTGGTACAAACACCCCGGGCACCATCCAGGCCGGTAGCGCGCGCAAGAGTGCGCTTCGCAGGCCGGCAGCGTCAAAGGGCGTTCCGGATGCCGGCACCACAAACGCCGCCAGCTGCGTATCGCCATCGCGATCGTCGCGCGCGATGACCGCAGCCTGCGCGACCGTTCCGATCCGCATCAGCGCCTGTTCGACTTCTCCCATCTCGATACGGTAGCCTCGCACCTTCACCTGCGCATCCACACGCCCGGCGTAGACAAGGTTGCCGTCACCCAGATAAAACGCGCGATCTCCGGTCCGATACAGGCGCTCGCCAGCGCGGAACGGATCGGGAATGAACCGCTGCGCGGTCAGTTCGGGCTGATTCAGATAGCCGCGTGCGATGCCCATGCCACCGACATACAACTCGCCGATCCACCCGACGGGTACCGGCTCGAGATCGTCATCGAGCACGTGGCATACCGCATTGGTGATTGGCGTTCCAATCGGAATCGGGCCGGAGTCCGGCAGTTCGTCGCTGACGAGGAAACTCGTCGCATCGATGGTCGCCTCACTCGGGCCGTAGAAGTTACCGATCCGGACCGCCGGCAATACCGCCCTGACGCTCGCGCAGAGCTGCGCGTCGAGTGCCTCGCCGCCACAGACGAGAAAGCGCAGGTCGGCACAGGACGCCAGATCCGGGCTCATCACGGCCACCCGGAGCGCGGATGGTACCATCTGCATCACCGTCACGCGTTCACGGCGCGCGATCCGCGGTATCTCGCTCAGCTCATGGTGTGCATCGGCGTGCGCGAGCACGACCGTAGCGCCAGTCAGCAACGGCGGAAAAATCTCCGCCATCGCCGCGTCGAAGCTGATCGACGCATGCAGCAGGATGCGGTCCGCACTCGAAAGTCCGACTGCACCGGCAAACCATTGTGCATGATTGCACAGGGCATGGTGCGTGAGCAGGACGCCCTTGGGCTGCCCTGTGGATCCCGAGGTGTAGATGACGTACGCGAGGTTCTCCGGTGCGCAGCGCGACCGGAGTGGCGCCAGATCAACATCATCGTGCGCGAGATCGACGCGCAGGCGAGCTGCAGACGACTCTACTGCTGCGATGCGCGCCTCGGTTTCTGCATCGACGAGCACCAGAGACGACGACGTATCGCGCAGCATGAACGCGAGGCGCGACTCGGGCAGCTCCGGGTCGAGTGGCACGAAGGCTCCTCCCGCCTTCAGAATGGCGAGCATCGCCACGAGCAGATGCAGCGAGCGGGTGACGCACAGGCCGACCAGCGAGTCCGCTCCGACACCGTGCGCAACCAGCAGGCGCGCGAGGTCGTCGGCACGCCGGTTCAACTCGTGATAGGTCAGGACACCCGCGTCGGAGCGCGCTGCGACCGCCGAAGGCGAGCGCACCACCTGCCGCTCGAACAGCTCGTGGACGAGCTGCCGTTCCGGCCAGACAACGGCAGTCTGGTTGCAGGTATCAATCGCCTGCGCGCGCTCGTCACTGGTCAGCAGCGCGATGTGCGCCATTGGCGTGTCTGGCGTTGCGATCACTCCAGCCACCGTACGTCCGTAGTACTGAACAAGCCGACTGACCGTCTCTCGCTCGAACAACGCACCATCGTAGTCGATGGCAACTTCGGCGCCGTCCGTTGCGATCACGAAGGTGACAGCGAGCTGGCTGGGATTCACTCGGCTCGGCACATCCACGGCCGTCTGTGACCGTTGGCAATCGACAACGATTGGTGGAGGCAGCACCGATGCGTCGAGAGGGGCAGCAATGGCGATGACCGCCAACGATTCTGCGACGGACCGTTCGATCTCCCGACGTGTGGCATGGCGCCCAACGTCAACCGACACAAACTGGATACCCCACGGCACCGGCGACGCCGGCCGGCCCAGCAGAACGTCGACCGCCCTGTTGGTCAGACCGAGAGTGACCGTCTCGGCCGATGTCATCCGGCCGAGCAGCGCCACCAAGGTCGCTACCAACACGCTGGTCACATCTCGATCACGGGTCTCCTCGTCGTGCGCCAGCGATGCGACGATCGCGGGCAGCCTGCTGCGTGTGCTCGACCAATCGGCCACACCAGAGCGGCGCCGATCAATCGGCAACTGCGTGACGATCATGACTGGGGTGCTCGATACGGCATCGCGATCGTTCGACAGGTGCACGACGTCTGCTCCGCGCTGTAGACAGCGGCGGCATCGTCACATCCAATCGCGCCGAATGACACCCGCATCTCGCCGAACCCCGCCAGCCCTACGATCACGCAGGGACTGCGACGCCTACCGGCGCCGGCTTGACCTTGAACAGCGCAGCGAAGATCAGCAGCACTCCCAACGCTCCCATGGCTGGCACGAACCAGATCTTCGTCCAATCATGGGACACCGCGCCACCAGGGACACTTGCCGCGATCAGATTGGCGTCAACCACGAGACCCGACAGCTTCGAGCCGATCAGCTGACCGGCACCGAGCGTGACGAGCGCGATGAAGCCCTGTGCCGCAGCACGGATACGGATATCGGCCTGCTGGTCGACATAGATCTGGCCTGTCACGAAGAAGAAGTCGTAGCAGACGCCGTGCACGAGGAGCGCGAGATACAGCATCCACATTCCGCTGCCGGCGTTTCCGTAGGCGAACAGCAGGTAGCGGAACGTCCAGGTTGCCATGCCGATCAGCAGCAGCTTCTTGATGCCGAGCCGGGCGAAGAAGAACGGCATCAGCAGCATGAACCCGATCTCCGACATCTGTCCGAGTGTCATCTTCGCCGCGGCGTTCTGAACCCCGATCTCGTTCAGGAACGGGTTCGCGAACGCGTAGTAGAACTGCAGCGGAATACAGAGCAGGAAGGAGCCGAGCACGAACACGGCGAAGGATCGGTCCTTCATCAGTGCCAGTGCATCGAGGCCGAGAATGTCGCGCACCGAGAGCTTCTTGCCGGCGTTGTGCGGCGGCGTGTGCGGCAGCGTGAGGCAGAACAGCCCCATCACCAGCGACGCGCCGGCACCGAGCAGCAACGGCAGTGCGGTTTTCTCGGCGGTGACCATCGCGGCCTCCCCGGCCACCGACTGGTCTGGAAGGAATCCGATGGCCCAGCCGGCGGCGATGAACCCGATGGTACCGAGCACGCGAATCCGCGGAAATTCCGTGGCCGGATCCGACATGTGGTCGAACGCCAGCGCGTTGGTCAGCGCGAGCGTTGGCATGTAGCAGAGCACGTAGACGAGGAACAGCGGCCAGAAGCCGGCGAAGGTGGCCTGTGTCGCCGCGAAGTAGAGCACTCCTGCGCCCGCCACGTGCAGAAAGGCGAGCACCTTCTCGGTGGAGAAGAACCGGTCGGCGATCATGCCGACGAGGAATGGCGAGACGATCGCAGCGATCGCTGGCAGCGAATACGCGGTGCCGATGTCACTGCCGTTCGCCTTGAGCGCGCTGCCCAGAAAGGTACCGAGCGTGACCAGCCAAGATCCGTAGATGAAGTACTGGATGAACATCATCGCGGACAGGCGGACACGAATCGAGCCAGCGCCGGCGGCGGTGGTGGTCATGGCAATTCCCGGATACGCATCGCACGGATGCTGAGCTTCCCAGAGTGGTCACCCTGGATGGAAAGGAAGCCACGCTTGGCGAGGCCGTAGTTGGGGTACTCGACGAACTTGCTGGCCTTGACCCGCGCCGTCCAATCGGCGCTGGTGAGCTGGTACTGCACCACCTGTTGGCCGTTCAACCAGTGCTCCACAAAATTCCCGGCAACGACGATGCGTGCGCTGTTCCATTCGCCCGCGGGTTTCACCACACCGGCTGGAGGGCCGTAGACGGCGTACGCTGCGCCGGCCGCCAGCAGGAGATTCTTGTCGTTGGGATCGAGTTCGTCATCACGCAGCTGGTACTCCGGCGCACTCCAGTACGGCTTGTCGTACTCCTCCGTCGTCCGGTAGAACACACCCGCGTTGCCCAGCGTGCTGACCTGCCAGTCGAACTCGAGTTCGAAATTCGCGTACATGGTGCGCGATTCGAGATCACCGATCGGGCCGTCCTTCGACAGCACATCGCCAGCCACGGTCCACCCGGCCGGCATGGTGTCGCTCTTCCACCCGCGCCACTGCGTCAGGCTGGCGTCGATCAGTGGTGTCCAGATCACCGTGTCTGACATCGGCGCATCTCCTTTTGCCGGCTGCGGCCTGGCGGCGGCAGCCCGTGTGGCCGATGAAGAATCGCCGGCATCGGGCGGCGACTCTCCGCCACAGCCGGCGAGTCCGAGCACGAGTGCGAGGGCAGGAGTGATCCGACTCAGGATGCGGC
The DNA here is from genome assembly GCA_038215035.1 of Gemmatimonadales bacterium. Lineage (GTDB taxonomy): Bacteria > Gemmatimonadota > Gemmatimonadetes > Gemmatimonadales > Gemmatimonadaceae > JACMLX01. Next base: position 42,355 of record JBBQRH010000010.1, read on the forward strand.
GCGTCATCGCTTCCACTCGTAGCGCGATACCGCCGAGGTGTAGGTCTCGAGATTTTCGCCAGGGTAGTCGATGGTGCGTCCCTGCTCCGCACTCTGGTAGGCAGTCATCAGCAACTTCACGACATCGAGTCCGTCAGCAAAGGTGAGTCGTGGTTCCTCGAGTCCAAGGAACACGCGGGCAAAGTGCCGATCTTCGGTCTCGTATCCGTAGGCGAACTGTTCCGCCGGCACCACCGGCATGCCGCCCGTTTCCGCCTGCTGCTTCTCGACCAGATCTTCGCCCACCGCACCCTTGACCTCGCGCGAAAAAAACAGGCGCAATCCCGGATCGAGCGAGTTCCACTGCATCGAGTACTCGGGGCCGAGCAGCTCGGCCGAGAGCCGCAATCCCGGACCGACATAACTCCACGAGGTCGTGGCTTCGCCGAGCACCGTGAAACCGTCGTCGGTCATGAACTCGACATGCAGACTGGCAAAGTCCTCCGACGGCGTCCTGGTGTAGTCGATGGGAACCTTCATCTGATCTCGCAAGATTTTCGCGTAGTGCGGCCGCGACCACTTCAGGCTGGCGATGTGCGCGGTGACCTTCACGGGTCGCACGGTGGCCAGTGATGCGCCCGGCTTGGTGAGCAGATGACGAATCAGCAGTGCCGAGTGGCACATCATGTCGAGCAGCGTGCCGCCGCCTTGCAATTCGCCGGTCCAGAACCAGGGCGCGTGCGGACCGCTGTGTTCTTCGGCGGCACGCGCCAGATACGGTCGGCCGGTGGTGGCGGCGCCACGGGCCCAGAGCAGCTTGTGGCCCGTCTCGACGTGCGGCGAGAACAGCTGGTTTTCGAGATAGCCGGTCTTCAGGCCGACGCTGTCGACCAGTTCGCACACACGCATCGCTTCGGCCACGTTGCGCGCCAGCGGCTTCTCGCATGCGAGTCCCAACAGCGTTCCCTTGCCGTCCTGAATCGCGGCGACGATTTCCTCCACATTCTCGATGCGAGCCTGATTCGGCCCACTCAGCCAGATGGCATCGATGGCGGGATCAGCGACCATGTCGGTGATCGAGGCGTATGCCTTGCAATCACCCACGTCGAGTTCGCGCGCCAACGCGGCCGCGCTCTCGGCACGCTCGCGGTTTGGACTCCACACGCCGCGCACATCTGCGTCACGGATGGCGCGGAAAGCCTGAATGTGGAACCGCGTATTGAAACCGCTGCCAATGAACCCGACTCCGAGACGAGTACGCACAGGATGGGAGGCCAAGAGTTACAGGCTCCAGCCGGCGCGGTACTCGCGCGTGAGATAAGCGTTCGCTTCGGGCACGTTCGTGACACGCATCGCATCACCATCGTAGTAGATCTTCTTGCCGGATCCGGCGCGCAACGCGACGAGTCCAAGCAACATGACTTCGGTCAGCGGGGCGGCGTACTCGAATGGTGAGCTGGCCGTTCCCTTCCCCTTGCAGGCGTCAAACCAGTTCTGCTCATGCGAGGTAGTGATCCGCGCGAGCGTCTGCGGAACCCGCTCCGCCTCGGCCACCATCGGCGCGGGGAAGAGACGCGGATTGGTACCGTACGTGTCGTAGAGCAGGATTCCCTTCGAGCCAACGAAGATGCCGCCGCCATCGCCGTTCAGCGTGACGTCATCCGGGAGCATGGCGGGACGCGGCGGGAGCAGGCCACCGTCGTACCAGTACATGCGGACACCAGGCCGATCGGAGCGCGGCGCGAACTCGTACTGTACTGTCGTCGCCAGTGGATAGGACGCCGGCGCCTTGCGATCGCCGCCCCACAGCGACGATGACGCCGTGATGCTGGTCGGCAGCCCAAGCTCGAGCGCCCAGAACGGTTGATCGATGAGATGCGCACCCATGTCGCCGATGGCGCTGACACCATAGTCCACCCATCCGCGCCAGGAGAACGGATGGTACGTTGGATCGTACTGCACGACGGGCGCGACACCGAGGAAGAGGTCCCAACTCAGCTTGTCGGGTACCGATGGCGCGACGGCCGGCTTCGGACGATCGACCCCCTGCGGCCACCAGCCGCGCGGACGATCGGTCCAGACATGCACATCGCTGATCGGGCCGAGGATGCCGCTGGCGATGATTTCCTTGATGCGGCGCGTGCCGTCTGACGAGTGGCCCTGATTGCCCATCTGGGTGACGACCTTCGAGTCGCGCGCTGCCTTGGCCAGCGCGCGTGCCTCGAGGACGGAATAGGTGAGCGGCTTCTGCACGTAGAGGTGCTTCTTCAGTTGCATTGCACGCAGTGCGATCATCGCGTGCATGTGGTCCGGCGTCGCCACCACGACCGCATCGATGTCCTTCTGCTTGTCGAACATTTCGCGATAGTCGGCATACTTCGCGGCGCGGGTGTAGTGCTGCTGCAGCTTCTGCGCATTGGCGTAGTTCTGCTGCGCAGTCGCGGTGCGCTTGGTGACCCACTCCTTGGCATCGACAGCGCTGAGGTTAGCCGGCGCGGTGAAGGGAGCGGGCGCCTTGAGTCGCCCCGTGAGCGATTTTTCGAGATACCCGAAATCCACATCGCAGACCGCAACAGTGTTCTCGCTGAGCATCTGCAGCCAGTTCTGCATGCCCATGCCGCCAGCACCGACGTAGGCGATGTTGAGGGTATCGCTGGGGGCCTGATAGCCGCGACCCAGGACATGGCGGGGGACGATCATCGGGGGCGCGATGAGAGCGCCGAGCGCGAGCGTCGACGTGCCGGCGACGAAGTCGCGACGGGTGACTGCTTTCGGGTCCATGCGGGGGCGTGGTGGAGAGCCGATTGAGGGCGTGCGCCGTTTGCGGCGCCTCGGACGGCTGTAATCTTTCAGGGGGACCACGATTCCGGCAGCGGCGGCCACGCGACGGCACCGATCGCACGAGGCACGGAATCCGTCTCGATGGCCAGTCTCCTGCGAAAATGGCGCACGGTGGATAGGATGCGCGGGTTCGGTGCCGCCTAAGCCAGTGGCCCGATCCAGGCCGTCAATCGCGCATACGTCCCTCACCCGCCGCACGCCGGCGCCCTGTGGAGCCCTCGTGGATCTCGTCCCGGTCACCCATCTGACGGCGATCGACTACGCCGTGATGGCCGTGTACTTCGTGTTTGTGCTCGGCATCGGGTTTGCGCTGCGCCGCAGCACCAAGTCGAGTTCCGACTTCTTTCAGTCGGGCCGCTCATTGCCGCCGTGGGTCACCGGGCTGGCGTTTCTCTCGGCCAACCTCGGCGCGCAGGAAGTGATCGGAATGGGCGCGTCAGGGGCGAAGTACGGAATCGCCACCGCGCACTTCTACTGGATCGGCGCCATCCCTGCGATGGTGTTCGTGGCACTGTTCATGATGCCCTTCTACTACGGCTCGCGCGCGCGCAGCGTGCCGGAGTACCTGAAGCTGCGGTTCGACGAGAAGACGCGGACGCTGAATGCCCTGAGTTTTGCCGTGATGACGGTGTTCTCATCGGGCATTTCGATGTACGCCATGGGGAAACTCTTCAATCTGCTGCTTGGCTGGAGTTTCGACGTCAGCGTGCTGGTTTCGGCGGTGATCGTGCTGGCGTATGTGTTTGCGGGTGGATTGACGAGCGCGATCTACAACGAAGTACTGCAGTTCTTCATGATTGCGTTCGGATTTGCACCGCTGGTGTTCCTCGGCTTGAAGAACGTGGGTGGCTGGGCCGGGCTGACCGCCAGACTGACGGAAGCGGCGGCCACGAAGGGACTCGCGCCCGGCGCCTACACGCATGCGTGGCAAGGCATGGCCAGCGCCAGTACGAACCCGCTGGGGGTCGAGTGGTTCGGCCTCGTGATGGGGCTCGGGTTCGTGTTGTCGTTCGGGTACTGGTGCACAGACTTCCTGGTGGTGCAGCGGGCGATGGCGGCCGACAGCATGATCGCCGCGCGCCGAACACCGCTGATCGCGGCCGTCCCCAAGATGCTGTTCCCATTTCTCGTCATTCTGCCAGGCATGATTGCGCTGGCCCTGACCGGGTCCGACGGCGGGATCATTCCGGCGAAGATGGCGGCGGGCGGAGCGCCGATGCTGGACGCGGCCGGTAATGTCGTCATGGATTTCGATCTCGCGACGCCGATGCTGCTGATCAAGCTCTTCCCCGAAGGAATGCTCGGCCTTGGCCTGACGGCGCTGTTGGCGAGCTTCATGTCGGGCATGGCCGGAAACGTCACGGCATTCAATACCGTGTGGACGTATGACATCTACCAGAGCCACATCCGGAAGAATGCGCCCGACGAGCACTACCTGTGGATGGGACGTGCCGCGACAGTCGGTGGCATCGCACTGTCGATTGCGGCAGCGTACGTGGCCGGCGCGTTCAATAACATCATGGAAGTGCTTCAGTTGGTGTTCGCCTTCGTGAACGCACCACTGTTCGCAACGTTCGCACTCGGCATGTTCTGGAAGCGCACCACCGGTCATGGCGCGTTCTGGGGTCTGGCAAGCGGCATGAGCGGGGCCATGCTGCACCACGGGCTGACACTGCCGAACGGTTCGGTGCCCGGCATCAAGGGCGGCTTCTTCGGCGTGCTGCACACGTATCCGAGCGAAATGGCACAGACGTTTTGGACAGCGATCGTGGCGTTCAGTACCTGCGTGGCGGTGAGCATCGTGATCAGCCTGATGACCGTGCCGCGTCCTGATGCCGAGCTCAAAGGACTGGTCTACTCACTGACGGACAAGCCGCAGGATCAGGGCATTCCGTTTCTGCAGCGACCGGCCACGTTCGCGGCCCTGGTGATAGCTGCCATGATCGCGCTCAATCTCATCTTCCTCTGATTCAGGAGCACCCCCATGAGTGGAGAAGCGTCACTCGATCTGCGCCTGCCCATCGGCGGCTTGTTCGTGACCCTTGGCGTCATGCTCGCTGGCTTTGGGCTCGTCACGGGGAACAACACCGAGATGTACGTGAAGTCGGCCGGTATCAACATCAACCTGATCTGGGGCGTGGTGATGCTGATCACCGGCGCGATCTTCCTCGCACTGGCCAAGCGCGGGGCAGCCAGGGGCTGAACGCGATGTCATCGCTTGGCTGGTGATGGGACACACAAACGCAGCCCGCTCCTAACTGAGCGGGCTGCGTTGTATATCGGATTAGCGGACTATCGATCCCACGTCGAGCACAGTCAGTGCGCCAAGCTTGAGCGCCTCGATGCCGGCACGGATTTTCGCGAGGTCGCCAACGACAACGATCGTTGCTCGATCTGCCGGGAGGTATTTCCGGGCCACGCGCTGCACGTCGGCCGCGCTGACAGCATTGACCCGTGTGATCATCTCGCTCACCGACGACAGCGGAAGTCCGAAGGAATCGAGCTCAACCAGCTGCCCTGCAATCTGCCCATTCGTTTCAAAATTCCCGGGGATTGCGAGCGCCACGTACGCCTTGCCACGCGCCAGTTCCACGGCACCGACGGGTGTGTCCCTGATTGCGCGCACTTCACGGAAAATCTCGATCAGGCTCGAGTCGGTGACGTCGGTGCGGACGGAGGTGCCGATCCGGAATGCGCCCGGAACCGGCGTCCAGCCAAAGCGCGACGAGATACCGTACGTGTATCCCTTCGTCTCGCGAAGATTGGAGTTCAGGCGCGAGGAGAACGATTCGCCGAGCAGGGTATTCATGACCACCAGCGCCGGATAGTCAGGGCTGGAACGTGGCACGCCAGGCCCACCGATGGCGATCACTGACTGCGCCGCGCCCGGCTTGTCGATCAGAAATACCTTTGGCGCAGGGTTCGCGATCGCGCGCGCCGTGACTGCTGACATGCGTCGTGCGGGCGCCGAGGACGACCACGCACCGAACGCGGTACCGATGGCACTCGAGGCTTCCGCGGCCGATATGTCGCCGACCACGATGACCTTGGCCTGCGCGGGCAGGAATACACGCGTGTAGAAGCCGCGCACCGCCGCCGAGTCGAGCCGCGCGGTGGCTGCCGAATCTCCATCCGGCGGCTGGTGATACGGATGGTTTACCGGGTAGATCAGGCTGTTGAACGCGAGCCCCGCCAGCGCAGTGGGCTGATCGCGGCGCTGGAGAATCGCTGCCGCCCGCAGTTCGCGTTGCCGACGGACGTCGGCGCCGGTGAAGGACGGCCGCTGCACCACATCCGCCATCAGTGCGAGCGCGGCATCGAGGGACCGCCGCGGTACGTTCAGCGACACCACAAACGCGTCCCACGTCGCGGAGGACGACAAGGTGGCCCCAAGGTAGGCAAGCTCGCTCTGAATCGCGTTGACGTCCTTGCCGCCAGCGCTTTCGGTCAGCATGCGCGATGTGAACGACGCGATCCCAGGCTCGGTGCCGTCGAGCCGTGATCCGCCAGCGATGGTGAGTGTGACTTGCACCAGCGGCACCTCACGCTGCGACACGACGCGCAGGGCAAGGCCGTTGGCCAGTCTTGAGCTGGCGACGACCGGCAGCACGAGGCGCGGCGCGGCCGGCAGCGTGGGAGGCTTGCTCCGGTCGAAGGCCATCTGGGCCTGCACCACGACCGGCAGGCAGAGGCAGGAGAACAGCACGCGGCGCATCATTGCGTCACCTTCTTCCTGGTGGCGGCAAGCTCCGGCTTGCCCTGGGGAACGACTGAAATCATCACGCGCGGCCCCTGCAGATATTTGCGCACGACACGCTGGATTTCGGCCGCCGTCACGGCACGCAGCTGATCCAGCTCGGCCTGGAATCCATCGGGATTCCCGGTTTGGTAGTAGTACTCGTTGAGTTGATCAGCCTTGCCACTCACCGTCTGCACGCCGCGAAGGAATGAGGCCTCGATGGCATTCCGCGCCTGATCGAGCTCGCGTGCCGTCGGCCCATCGGCAGCGAGGCGCTGCAGCTGCTGATCGATCACCGTCTGCAGCGTGTCGAGTGCCTTGCCCGGTCGCGCGGTGGCCACGATCGAGAAATCGCCGTCGAGGCGTTTTGCGTCGTCGTATGCCTGTACGGTGGTGGCAATCTCCCCGCCGTAGACCAGCGCCTGCGTCAGTCGGCTGGTGCGGGCACCGGCCAGGACGTAGGCCGCCACCTGCAATGCGGGCGTGTCCGCATCCGTGCTCCTGGCGGTGTGCCAGTTGAGATACACCCGAGGCAGCTGCACACGATCTTCGAGCGTGACGGCGGTGTCGCGCACGACGAATGGCGCCGGGGCGGGGCGGTCGATGGCAGGACCGCGCGGAATGGCACTGAAGTACTGCCGCACCAGCGCGCGCACTTCGTCGACCTTCACGTCACCCGCCACCACGATGGTGGCGTTGTTCGGGGCATAGTAGCGACGGAAGAAATCCTTCACGTCATCCACCGAGGCGGCCGAGAGATCGGCCATCGAGCCGATGACGGTCCACGAGTAGGGATGCCCCGCCGGATACATGAGCGGCGGTGCGATGTCGCCCACCAGGCCATACGGCTGATTCTCGTAGCTCTGTCGGCGCTCGTTCTTCACGACGTCGCGCTGCAGGTCCACTTTCGGCTTGTCCATCGTCGAGAGCAACCACCCCATGCGATCGGCTTCGAGCCAGAGCATCAACGGCAGGGATGATGATGGGCCGAACTCGTAGTAGTTCGTGCGATCCTCGGTCGTCGAGCCGTTGTTGTTCGCGCCGGCGGCTTCGAGCAGACGATCGAACTGCGGATACGGCGCATTGTCCGAACCCATGAACATCAGGTGTTCGAAGAGGTGCGCAAAGCCCGTGCGGCCGACCTTCTCGTCGCCGGAGCCCACGTGAAACCAGACGTTGGTCGTCACGATCGGCACCGAGTGATCCTCGTGCACGATCAACGTGAGTCCGTTCGGCAAGGTGTCGAGCGTGAACGGGACGCGAAGCCGCGTGGCTTGTGCGTCACTGAGGACGGGCGCCAGCGCGAGGGCGCCGAGGGTGAAGAAATGGCGAAGATTCATGGAGCAAAACTAGTGCGATTGTCCGTGGATATTGTCGCCACTACCCGAAGGTCACGCCCCACTGGGCAACGCGCGTCGAGCCGACCGACAGCCGTCGCAGTCCCCACTCCGGGTGGTTGAGGGCATCGGTAGCCGATGACATCGGCTCGATCGCGATGGCACCGCGCGCCACGCCCGCCGGCAGCGCATCACCAGTGTAGATCACGACATAGTCGAAATTCTCGTCCATCCAGACGGCAAACGCGCGCAGCCCATAGTTCAGCCGAACGCGGACGAGGCCGTCTGCGCCTCGGCTCGGATTGGCGAAGCAATGATTGAACTTCGTGGCACCGATCAGGCGACCGCTCCGGAAGTCGAGGCCGACCTGCTCGACCGGCAGCACCCGGCCCGTCGGAATCAGCCGCTCGAACTCCAGCACGTCGCTGAATGGCAGCGTCAGCGTATCAGTATCGATCTGCGCCGATCCGACGGTGAAGTAGGGATGAAAGCCCATCGCCACGGGCGCGTCGTGCGAGCCCGTGTTGGTCATCGCGCAATCCACCTGCAGCCCATGCTCGTCGAGGCTGTATTCGAGGCGCAGGTTGAGCGGAAACGGATACCCCTGCGCCCCGGGAAACCGGAGCGTGAACGCCGCTGCGGCCAGGGTTCGCGACTCGACCTGCCAGTCGACGGTGCGCACGAACCCGTGAATCGCGTTCGGGCCGTCCTTGTCGTTCAGTGCCAATTGGTAGTCGAGCCCATCCCAGCGATACCGCCCGGCGGCGACGCGCCCGGGGAACGGGATGAGGACATCGCCCTGCCCTCCCTGCTTATTGGCTGTCCCGCGGTATCCCGCAACCACTGGCTGGTCCTGATACGCGAGCGCCCGGAGGCTCGCCCCGCGGGAGGAGACAACGGCCGTCCAGTTGCCGGAGACCAGTTCGAATTCCGAGTCGTCTTTCATGATTCGCAGTGTAAAACGGCCGGGCGCATTCCGCCGCTCCGGACCTGAGCGGGTGACACCGGTAGCGGAACGGCGGAGCATCGACCACCATTTCCCCCACCCGATCACTGTTCGTGCCGTTACGGCCACTGCCGCACCGCACTCGACCCGACGACCCAATGACTTTTCCCCGAGCCGCTGGCGTTCTACTTCACCCGACCTCGCTCCCGGCTACCGGCGGCATCGGTGACCTCGGTCCAGATGCCCATCGCTTTCTGGACTTCATGGCGCAGGCCGGACTCAAGATCTGGCAGATGCTTCCCGTGGGCCCCACCGGCTACGGCGACTCGCCCTACCAGTGCTTTTCGGCCTTTGCCGGCAACCCGCTGCTGATCCATCTCCCGGGGAAGGACGAGACGGCGTACCCGACACACACGGTCGACTTCGAACACGTCATCCCGAACAAGCGCGCGCGGCGGCTGCAACAACTCGCCGCGTACACGCCGGATGACCGGTACTTCACCTTCGTGCGCGCGAATGCCGAGTGGCTTCCCGATTACGCACTCTTCATGGCACTGAAGGAAGAACATGGTGGCGTGGAATGGACGCGATGGGAGACCGGCGTCGCGACTCGCGAGCCTGCCGCACTGGCCGCCGCGCGCACTCGACTCTCAGCGAGCATCACCCGCTATCAGGTCGAGCAGTTCTTCTTCTTCACACAATTTCACGCGCTCAAGCAGGCGGCGCAGCAGCGCGGCATCGAACTGATGGGCGATCTTCCGATCTACGTCGCCGCCGACAGCGCGGACGTCTGGGCCAATCGAGAGTGCTTCAGGCTCGATCCCGAGGGACACAAGCTGGTGCAGGCTGGTGTGCCCCCCGACTACTTCTCGGCCACGGGACAGTGCTGGGGCAACCCCATCTACGACTGGGCTGAGCTGAAGCGTACGGGGTACGCGTGGTGGATCAAACGGATGCGCGCGGCGTTCCAGCTGTTCGACAGCGTTCGACTGGATCACTTCCGCGGGTTTGAGGCGTACTGGGAAGTACCCGGCAGCGCGGTGACCGCCGAAAAGGGCCACTGGGTGAAGGGACCCGGGGCCGATCTGTTCATCGCGATCGAGCAGGCGCTCGGTAAACTGCCCATCGTCGCCGAAAATCTCGGATTGATCACGCCCGAGGTCGAGGCGCTGCGCGCACAGTTCGACTACCCTGGAATGAGCATTCTGCAGTTCGCATTCGGTGGTGATGGCCAGGCTCACGAATTCAAGCCGCACAACTTTCCGCGGGAACGCGTGGTGTACACGGGTACCCATGACAACGACACGACGATGGGCTGGTGGAATTCGACTGGCGCCGGTGCGTCCACACGCAGCTCCGACGAGGTCACGCGCGAGAAGGAATATGCATTACGATACCTTGGTACCGACGGACACGAGATGAATTGGACATTGATTCGCGTAGCGCTGGCGTCGGTGGCGAATACGGTACTGATTCCCATGCAGGACATCCTCGGCACCGGTGCCGACACACGCATGAACACCCCCGGCAAGCAGTCGGGGAACTGGGCCTTTCGTTTCAGCTGGGATCAGCTGACGCCCGCCACCACCGCGCGACTTCGCTCGCTGGTGGACACCTATGACCGCTGAGCGATGATGCCTCCATTTTCTCTCGTGGTGCGCGCGTCATGCCGCATCGGTGCCGCGCTTCTGTTGACTGGTACCCTGCTCGAGGCGCAGGCGCCGGTGATCGAGAAAGTCGACCCGCCGAACTGGTGGGGCAGCCACTCGATCAATCCCGTGCGAGTGCTGATCCGCGGCAAGCATCTCGGCGGCGCGCAGCTGGTCTGTCCAAAACTGCAGTGCGCGCGCGTGAGGGTGAACACGGCCGGGACGTACGCCTTCGTCGACGTCACCATTCCGGCGGCGGCACGACCCGGGACCTATCCGCTCACACTGCGCACGTCGGCAGGGTCGGCACCGGTCCCGTTCACGGTGTCTGCGCCCTTGGCGCGCGCGGGACGGTTCCAGGGGTTCAATCAGGACGACGCGATGTACCTGGTGATGCCCGACCGATTTGCGAATGGCGACACGACCAATGATTCACCTGCGGTGTCGCCGGGCATGCACGACCGGTCGAAGGGCCGCTACTACCACGGCGGCGACCTCGAAGGACTGCGCCGGAAGCTGCCGTACCTGAAACAGCTGGGCATCACGGCAATCTGGCTCAATCCGCTGTATGACAACAACAACGCGCTCAACCGGAAAGAGATGTACGACGGCCTGCCGATCACAGACTATCACGGCTATGGCGCGACGGACATGTACGCGGTGGATGAACACTTTGGCGACATGGCGCTGTTCAAGACGGTGACCGACGAAGCGCATGCGATGGGAATCAGGATCATCCTCGACATGGTGGCCAATCACACCGGACCATATCACCCGTGGGCGTCCGACTCGCCGACTGCGACGTGGTTCCACGGGACCACCGAGACGCATCCGAACAACACCTGGCAGACCTGGACGCTGCACGACCCATATTCGCCGGCGGCGATGCGCCAGGCGACGCTCGACGGATGGTTCATCAACATCCTGCCGGACTTCAATCAGGATGATCCCGAGGTGGCGCGCTACATCATCCAGAACACCCTCTGGTGGGTGGGCATGAGCGGCATGGATGGCATCCGACAGGATACGTGGCCCTACGTGCCGCGCGCATTCTGGCGTGACTGGATGAATGCCATCAAGAAGGAGTATCCGACGCTCAAGGTGGTGGGCGAAGTGCTGGACGGCGACCCGACGTTCGTCAGTTTCTTTCAGGGTGGCAAAACGCAGTACGATGGGATCGATGACAAGGTCGACGCGCTATTCGACTTCCCGATGCACTTTGTCCTGCGGAATGTGTTCGCACGCGGCAACTCGATTCGCGAAGTGCCTCAGATGCTGGCGCGCGACTACCTCTATCCGAATCCGAACGCGCTGGTCACACTGCTCGGCCTGCACGACGTGAATCGGTTCATGCACGAACCCGGGGCAACCACCGCCGGATTGAAGCTCGCCTACACCTTCCTCGCCACCGCGCGAGGCACACCACTGATCTACTACGGCGACGAGATTGCGCTGCCCGGCGGTAATGATCCCGACAACCGCCGCGACTTTCCGGGCGGCTGGCGCGAGGATCCGCGCAATGCATTCGAAGCATCAGGGCGCTCGGCGGTGGAGCAGAGTGTCTGGTCACATCTCCAGACGCTGCTCACGCTGCGGGCCGCTCGGCCCGAGATGCGCCGCGGCAAGATGGAGAATCTGTACGTCGGGGATCAGGCGTACGTCTACCGACGCGGCGGTACGGTGGTGGCAATCAACAACGGAGCGGCATCCACCGATGTGACGGTGCCCGTGATGTCACTCGGCGCAGATGTACTGAAGACCTGCGGAGTGCCGCGTCGTGATGGGGCAAACATGGTGTTGACCATTCCGGCGCGTTCGAGCTGCGTGTTCTAGCACCGATCAGTAGCTGCGCTTGTACGACGTCACAGAGCGAATCACAGGGAGCACCCAACTGCGTCACACAGAGCCAGACCAACTGCATCACACAGAGCTAAACCAACTGCTTCGCACAGAGACGCAGAGACGCAGAGACGCAGAGGATCGGGAGTGTGGTGCAGGGTGAGGGAAGGGCCAAGGGTCTTTGGAACTGCGTTCGCTGATCTCGGTTTCTTCAGCTCACGCTACCTTCAACCATTTCCGGCCCTAGCCAATAGCTTTTCCTCTGCGCCTCCACGCCTCTGCGGCTCTGTGTGAAGCTGTTAGTGGTTTGCGTTGGGTAAATCGCTGTTACTTGTTTGCGTTTGGTGGTTCGCTGTGAGTGGACTGCAGCCGGAGGTTTGCCGTTCGTGTTTTGCCGGTCCAACATGGGGCTCAAACTCTTCCGTCTCCAGCGATCACTGCACCGGAGCGTTCCCCAAGAGCAGGACCGCGAGGACGCACTCAGGGTGAACGTCCCGACTGAACGCAAGATGAACTCGGCCGGGCGACAGTCGTCAGTCGCCAGCCGCCGCCAGCGATCCCGGCGCCTTGCGAGGGCTCGCCGTGACGGCCGGCTCAGGTGCCCCCACATCGTCCACGAACCGCACACAGACCGCCGCGATGATCATGCAGACGCCACCGATCATCACCACATACAGCGGAGAGTTCGGATTGTTCGCGCCGAACAGCGTCCGCGTGATCGGGCCGAAGGTGAGAGCCGCGGCAATTTCCGGCAACACGATGAAGAAATTGAACACGCCCATGTAGACACCGATCCGGTTCGCCGGCAACGCGCTGGACAGCATCGCATATGGCATCGACAGGATTGATGCCCACGCAATGCCGACGCCGACCATGCTGAGGAGCAGCAGGTACTGATTGTGAATCACATACACCGAGAGCAACCCGGCCGCCCCACAGAGCAGCGCCACGGTGTGTACCGTCTTGCGGCTGGTCGCCGCTGCCATCCGCGCCAGGCCGAGGGCAACGACGAAACAGGTGATCGAGTAGAAGGCGAAGGCGAAACCGCCCCACTCCGCACCCTTGGCATACAGCTCGGATTGTGGATCGGTGGCGCCAAAGACGTGACGCGCCGTGGCCGGCACAAAGAAGAGCCACATGCAGAACAGCCCGAGCCAAGTGAACACCTGCACCACGGCCAGCTGCTTCATCGTTGCCGGCATTTCGCGAATGGCCTCGACCACTTCGCTCACCAGCGCGCCAACGCCCAGCCCCTCCTTCTTCATCTTCTGGAACGCCGCCATGTCTTCCGGCGGATACTCGTCGGTGGTGAAAACGGTCCAGAGCACGGCCAGCAGGAACACCACCGCACCGAATTGAAACGAGTACTTCACCGTCAGCGGAATACCACTCACGGTATTGCCGGTGATGCCGAACTTGCCGAGGGCGAACGGCATGGCATTGGCGAAGCTGGCGCCGATGCCAATCATCAGTGACTGCATCAGGAATCCGGCCGTGCGCTGCGACGCGGCGAGCTTGTCGGCGACAAAGGCGCGGAAGGGCTCCATCGAGATGTTGATCGAGCCGTCGAGAATCCAAAGCAGGCTGGCCGCCATCCAGAGCGAGCTGGAGGTCGGCATGAAGAACAGCGCGATCGAAGCCAGAATCGCACCAGTGAGGAAATACGGGCGCCGGCGACCGAGGCGATTCCAGGTACGATCACTGAGCGCGCCGATGACCGGCTGCACCAGCAGCCCAGTGACTGGGGCCGCCAGCCAGAGGATCGGCACATCGTCCGGGCGGGCGCCGAGCCGTTCATAGACGGCGGACATGTTGGCGAGCTGCAGTCCCCAGCCAAACTGAATACCCAGAAACCCGAAGCTCATGTTGAAGAGCTGCGGAAAGTTGAGGTGCTTTCTCTCCATTCCGGGAGGCCTGTGCAGGGGGGACGTGCGGGCAGCCGGTCGTGATGGAACCGGGAGTCCGGGCGAGTTCGCCCGGCGAAGGAATGCAGAATATGCCGAGCGCGTTGAGGCTGGTGAAGCGGTTCCCGCCGAGAATTCCTCGGCGCGACCGACTGAGCGCGGTTATTTTGTCTGTCATGCCTCCACTTTCCCCATACCGATCCCTCCCGGTCGAGCGCCGCGTCGCGCTGGTGACCTATGAACTCAAGACCCAGAAGGAGGCGCGGAGCATCTTCATCCAGCGCCTCGTGAGCCGCGGCGGTGGATTCCGACCCGCGTCGTTCCAGAACTGGCCCGCGGAACGTCTGGCGCAGGAAGTGGTGAAGCTCAAGGTGGAGTCGGCACAGGACGAGCTGGGACTGATGCAGACCCTGTACGTGGACCTCGAGCCGGCCATCCAGACCACTTTTCTCGATGCGGCAGGAGTGAAGCACTCCGACGGACGGATCGACGAGGAGTCGGAGCCACCCTTCTGCAGCGCTGATGCGGTCGCCCGGGCGTCAGCCGCAACGATTGCGGCCCACGGGGACGAGGGCGCGCGGTACCTGCGCACGATCCATCGCTACGCGTCGGAATCGTGGCCTGGGCTGGACGACGTGATCGACGGGCTCGAGCCACCACCGGCCGCCTGAGGGGACTTCGGGCCATCGGATGTCGATGCAGGAAGTGACCACTGCTGGTGCGGCATCGGCCTTTCAGTACTTCGTCGTTCCGGGCTGGAACGTACGCCAGCTGTGCCAGAATTCCTGGCTGGCATTGATCGCGCTCAATGATCCGGCGGCGCCACGGCCATTGAGCGCATAGGAGCCCGCCGTGGTCAGCAATGAGTCGCCGCGCAGAGTGAACTGTGTGCTGGCATCGGGTCGGCGGAAGGCAAAGAAGCTGATGCTATCCGGCCCGAGCGCGAGTAAAACCGGTACCCCGCCGACACTGTCGTTGATCACGCGCTCACGGCGCAGTCGCTTCCAGTCGTACGCCTTCGCCGCTCCGTTGAGAGCAATGCCAATCACCCACGACTTGTCCTGCCATGACGCCGTATCCGTCCCGGTCAGTCCGCCGCGTTTGGTACCGCGCTCGTACGCATAGTCCTTGGCATACTCGTCGGTGAACGCCGGGTCCGCCTGCATCACGAGGGTCTGCGGATGCAGTTTCACCCACTGCTGCAGCGATACCTGCACCGTGGGCAGCTCCGGCATCGTGGTGCCCTTGAGCTTACCGATCACCGCCTGTCCGTTGGCCTGTCGCCACCAACTGCCTGTCCGGCGATCCTCGAACATCGCATTGAACTGGTCCATGCCAACCAGCCGGAACGTCTCGAGCGTGTCATGCACCGTCGGGCGAAAGATCCGCCCCGTGCGGCACACCGTGCAGTAGCTCACGAGAATCGGCTCGCCGCCGATCGTGTCCCGCACCTGATGGTGATAGCCGATGTACTGCAAGGGGTACGCGCGCGCCTGTCCGTTCAGTTCGATCCCGACCACCAGCCGATCACCCGCAACCTTGTTGGTCGAGGCAGGCTGCATGCTGAGCGTGGTGGGCTGCAGGAACATGTGATCGGCAGCCATCTGGAAGTTGAACGCATACACGATGCCGGCCACCGCCAGCAGCGCCGGTGGCACCAGCCACTTCGCGCGTCCCGGGCTGCGCCACGCTGTTGACA
Source organism: Gemmatimonadales bacterium (assembly GCA_038215035.1). Lineage (GTDB taxonomy): Bacteria > Gemmatimonadota > Gemmatimonadetes > Gemmatimonadales > Gemmatimonadaceae > JACMLX01. Next base: position 58,288 of record JBBQRH010000010.1, read on the forward strand.
GACCTGCCAGAGTCATCGCGCCGAACAGCGCCCGCCCCACCCACCGCCATGTGTACAGGAGGTAGGCGAGCTCGATGCTCCGCATGCGCTGGCTGCCGGGCATCGGCATGATGAAATACACCAGCGCAACTTCGAGCAGGGCCAGTCCGATCACGCCGCACCAGAAGAGCACCTTCATCGCACCGATCCCAACGCGGCCAGTGCGAGTGCGACCCCATTCGTCCAGCCGAATCCATCCTGCGTGGGATACTCACCGCCGCCGGCAGGCCGCGTGAGATCGAGCACGTCGTACTTCTCAGTCATCTTGCCAACCGCGGCATACGTCCGACGATTCAGCGTCAGCCAGCGTTCGCGCGCCGTGTCTGCCAGATCACCGCGACCGTATCGTCGCACACCTTCCATCGACATCCACTGCAGTGGCGGCCATCCGTTCGGCGCATCCCACTGCTGCCCCGACCGGATCATGGTGGTGACGAATCCGCCGGCGCGAAGGAAATCGCGCTCGAGCCTGGCTGCGACCGCGCGGCCCTGCTCCGCCGTCGCAAGACCGAAGTACAACGGCGCCGCCGCAGCCAGGGTCGGCCGATCGGTCACGCGCGCTCCGTTACGCCAGCGCACATCGTAGAAGAAGCCGGACCGCGCATCCCATGATGCGGCGAGCAGCGCGGCGCGCCGCGTTGCGGCCGCAGCATCGAACTGCGCCGCGACCGACGAATCCCCCGAGGCGTTTCGAAAGCGCCGCAGCGCCGCGATGGTTCGTTCGGCGTGGTAGAGCAGGCTGTTCAGATCGACCGGCGCCAGGTCGGTGGTCTCGAGCGTGCGCAAATCGGTCGTGTCACGCATCCAGCGGCTCGAGAAATCCCAACCACTCTCCGCGGCGGCACGAATGTTGGTGTAGAACGCTTCGCGCTTCGCAGCTGGAAGCGCCTCACCAAGCTCGAAATCCTCGCGATACGATTCGGGGCGCGGCGCGGGACGATCATCCCAGTAGCGATTGAGCACGGCACCATCGCGCAGCCTCACGACGCGACGATTCGCCGTGCCGGGCCTCAGCGCGGCGACGCCGTCCATCCAGAACGCATGTTCCTTCTCCATCGCTGCGAGATACCGCATCGCCGTGCCGGTGTCGGTCGCCGCGGCGTACAAGCCGACCATCGCCGCGAAGAACGGTGGCTGACTCCGGCTCAGGTAGTACGTCCGGTTGCCATTCGGAATATGGCCGACGGTGCTGATCAGGTGCGCGAAGTTGTCGAGCATGTTCGCCACCAGATCGGTGCGCTTGCTCTCGATCAGGCCGAGCATCGTGAAATACGAATCCCAGTAGTAGACCTCGCGGAAGCGTCCACCAGGAACCACGTACGGCTTCGGCAACGGGAGTAGTGACGAGCGCGCGCTGGCTGTATCGGCAGGGCGCGTGAGCTGGGGCCAGAGGTCCCGGATGTGCTGCTCCATACTGGTCGACGCAACACTGCCGGCGCCAGCGGCGATCGTACCCGGCGGTGCGAACCAGCGATCGACGAACGCCTTCAGCGAAAAGCCGGTGGCCGTCTTCTCGCTGAGATATCGCGCGCTGAGCGTCGCCGGCGCTTCGAGCGGTCGTGCATCGACGAGGGTTTTCGAATCCGCAAAGAGTCGCGCCATCTGGATATCGTGGAACAGCGGACCGAGATCTCGCGACGGATCGTAGCCGATCACCGGGACCGGGCTTGGTACCACTTCGAATGTCGTTTGCGTGACGGTCTTGCACGCCGGCAGCAGCAGCAGGCCGGCGACTCCGATCGCCATCACGCGAAAATGCGTCATCAATGTGCGGCCCCCATCGGGACCCGAACCTCTCCCGATGACTGGCGCGGGGCCAGCGTCACGAAGGCGCAGGCCACTGCGGCACAGCCGAGCAGCGCGCCAGCCAGCCGAATCACGTTGGCTGGATTACCACCCAGCAGCGAGTTGTAGAACAGCGGCATGGTGACGTTCTGAATCAGCATCGGAATCACGATGAACATGTTGAAGACGCCCATGTACACGCCCACGCGGTCCTTCGGAATGGAGTCCGAGAGCATCACGTACGGGTTGCCCATCATGCTGCCCCACGCCAGTCCGATGCCAAGCATCGGGACGAAGAGCATCGTTCTGCTCTGGATGGACGGGATGACCAGCATTGCTGCCGACGCCGCCACCAGTGCGATCGTGTGCATCCACTTCGCACCGATGCGGCGCGTGATCGGTATCATCGCGAAAGCCGCGATGAAGGCGATGAAGTTGTAGAACGCGCCCACCTGACCGGTGACGAGGCCGGCCTCACGGAACCCGGGCGTGTTCGGGTCCTTGGTATTGAAGAGCGTGAGCGCGAGCGCGGGTGCGATGTAGATCCAGTAGCAGAACATGGCGTACCACTGAAAAAACTTGAACACCGCCATCTGCCGCATCGTCTTCGGCATGTCACGGAACGCGTCCGCGATCTCCTTCAGGGTATGCCCGATGCCGGTCGGCATGGCCTGAATCCGCGCCCGTTCTTCGGGCGAGAGTGGCAGCTCGGGCGTCGTCCGAACCGACCAGAGAATCGACAGAATCGAGAAGGCCGCACCCATGATGAACGCCAGCATCGTAATGTTCGGAATCCCGCGATCATTCACCGCATCGCGATTCATGCCGGCGAATACCAGCAGCGATGGCGTGATGTACGACAGCGTCTGACCGAGGCCGGTGAATGCGCTCTGCGTCAGAAAGCCAAGCGACGTCTGCTCCTGATTGAGCCGGTCGGTGACGAATGCACGGTACGGCTCCATGGTGATGTTGTTGGCCGCGTCGAGGATCCAGAGAATACCCGCCGCCATCCAGAGCGTCCGACTGAACGGCATGGCAAAGAGCGACAGCGAACAGAGAATCGCGCCGATCAGGAAGTACGGCGTCCGTCGTCCACGAGGGCTGAGCGTGCGGTCGCTCATGGCGCCGATGATCGGCTGCACGATGAGTCCTGTGATCGGCCCGGCGAGGTAGAGCAGCGGGAGGCTGGCTTCATCGGCACCGAGGTACCGATAGATCGGGCTCATGTTGCCCTGTTGCAGGCCGAAGCTGTATTGGATTCCGAAGAATCCGATGTTCATGTTGACGATCTGACCAAACGTGAGGTGAGCTCGCGCTGGTGTGCTGGCGGTCGACATTCGTAGGGCCTCGGTCGCGTCCAGAAATCGGCCACGGCCGGAGCCGGCCGCCACCGGTGGTGACGCAGCCAGTGTACGCAGCGGACGACGCCGGAACCAGCGGTACCGCTGCCAACCGGCCAAACGGCTGGAACGGACGGCGTCTGGGAAGACCAGAGCCGCGCGGTCGCGCCGCTTGCCCAGCCGAGGGCGCCTGTGTAATGACTTGAATCACGGTATCAGGTTTTCTTTCGGCGAGGCGTCTTTGACCATCCCCCATCTGGAGTCGGCGATCACCCTGTTGCGGAGCCTGAGCGGTCCGCATGGGATTCACGCGTCGGCTGCCAGCACGGCCAACTATCGGGCGATCTTCTCGCGCGACGGGGTGATGGCCGGTATTGCGGGGCTGCTGGTGGGTGATGATGCCATCACAGCGGGCCTGGTTGGCACGCTGGAAGGCCTCCGCGACACGCAGGGCGCAGAGGGGCAGATCGCGTCAAACTTCGAGTTGCGTGACGGCCAGCCGCCGCAGGTGAGCTTTGGCTCGCTGGCACCACGGATCGATGGTGCCACCTGGTATCTGGTCGGGGTAGGTCTGGCCGCACGACGTGGCGTGATCAATCCCGATGATTTCGAGGCGTCGGTGCGGTCCGCCGTCCACGTGCTGAACGCCCTCGAGTACAATGGGCGGCACCTGATCTATGTCCCCACCGGTGGCAACTGGGCCGACGAGTACATCTACGATGGCTACATCCTGTACGATCAGGTGCTCCGCGCATGGGCGCTGCGACTGCTTGGCGTGACGTACGAGGAACACACCTGGGTGGACAAGGCCGGACAGATTGCCGCGCGAATCGATGCGAGCTTCTGGCCCGCCTCAGCCTCGGCAGTCTGCCACCCCGTAGCCTCGTTCACGCCGGTTGGCGCGCGTGAGATCTTCGACTTGGCCGCCTGCAGTCTGCTGGCGCTCTCTGGCATCGCACCGCGCATGGCCGACGCCTCGCTGAACTGGATCGCACAGACGTTCCTCGACGTCGGTGCGCTGCCGCCGGCATTCCACCCCGTCATCGACGAGGCGCATCCCGACTGGCCAGCGCTGCGCCGATATCACCTGCACGAATTCCGGAACCGTCCCTTCGAGTACCACAACGGCGGCATCTGGCCGATCTGGCTCGGCTGGCTTGGCCTGGCCCTCGCGCGTGCCGGACGCGCGTCTTCGCTGGCCCGTCTCAAGGCGCTCACCGCCGACGCAGTCACGCGCACGCCAGACTACGGCTTCGAGGAGTACTTCCACGGCGCCACCGGCGTCTCACTCGGGACACCACGCATGGCGTATTCAGCCACCGGTCTGGTCTTTCTCGAGTACGCTGATCACGCCGTCACGCACGAGCTCTTCAGATGACACAGGACCCCGCACGTTCGCGTGCACGAGCCGAGTACCAGGATCGGGCCGACGCGTTGCTCGGCATGCTGCGCTCGGACTTCGGCGTTCCCCGTCCGGAACGCACCGTGATCGCCGTGGCCGGCGAATCGGGCAGCGGCAAGTCGGTGACGGCGATAGATCTGGCTGCGGTGCTGAACGATGCTGGCATCAGCACGGTCATCGTGCATCAGGACAACTACTTCGTGCGACCGCCGCGCACGAACCATGAGCACCGGCTGAGGGACATCAGCAGTGTCGGTGTCCACGAGGTGCAGACAGCCTTGATTCAGTCACATATCACGGCGTTCCGCAACGGTGCGTCGAACATCGCGGCGCCGATCGTCAACTATCCCGAGAACCGCTTCGACACGCAGGCGCTCGATTTCAGCGAGGCACGGGTGCTGATGGTCGAAGGCACGTATGCGCTGCTGCTCGATGACATCGACCTCGGCATTTTTCTGCAGGCCACCTATCACGACACCGCGGAACGCCGTCGCAAACGCGCACGCGATATCGACGATCCGTTCGTCGAGCAGGTGCTCGAGATCGAACACCGACTGATCGCGCCGCAGGGCGATCGTGCAGATATCCTGATCGACCGCGATTTTGGCATGGGGCGTCGGAGCTGAACTGGCGCGCAGCGCACAGACTCAGCTGTCCAACGCAGCATCCGAACCCTGTCACTTGGCGCGGCGGCATCGGCATTGTCGGCAGCCGCGTCCCTACCGCATCAGCACCCGGTATCCGTGCGCCGGAACCTCGATCGTCCCGCTCGCCGCCAGCGTCACCGCAGTCTTCGAGAACCAGTCGGTGTACTGACCGGGTTGGCCCAACCCGCTGTACGTCACCGACGCCGGAGTCGCACCGAAGTTCGTCACCACCACCACCGCCTTGCCGTCGCGGCTTCGGCTGAAGGCGTAGACGCGATCGCCACCATCGGTGGCCAGCTTGGTCTGTGGCGCGCCCCATTGCCCGTTCCACAACACCTCCTGCGTGTGTCGCAGCTCGAACACCGATCGGTAGAAGTCCGCCAGCGACGGCCCAGTCCAATCGATCGGATCCTTCTCGAAGAACTTGAGACGCCGCTTGAAACTCGCTTCCTGTCCCGAATACAACAGTGGGAATGCGTTGGCGACGGTCGCGCTCAGTACATACGCGGCCTGATGGTTGGCCCCCATACGCTCGAACTCCGTCCCTGCCCAGCTGTTCTCGTCGTGATTCGAGGTGAACGTCAGCCGATACGCGTTCGACGGAAAGGCCTGCTCCTGCTTCGTAAAGTAGCTGTCCAGCACGGTCGTCGGCTTCTTCTCGGCAGCAATGTCGTTCATCAGATGAAACAGCTCCCACCCGTAGGTGGCGTCAAACGATGCATGCAGCGCCGGATCCTCCCACTCGGCCAGGAAGAACATGCCAGGATGGCTCGCGTCCAGCGCCACCCGCGCCTCTGCCCAGAAGTCGGTCGGCACCAGGCCAGCCATGTCGCAGCGAAAGCCATCGAGCCCGGTGTTGTCCAGCCACCACTTCATCTCGCCGATCATGGCGAGCCGCATCTGTGGGTTCGAGTAGTTCAAATCGGCGACGTCGCTCCAATCGGTTTCGTTGCCCTTGTCATCGATGGCCCGAGAGATACTTCCATCAGGTTTGAGCGTGTACCAGTTCTTGTTCACCGATGTCCACGCATGATCGAACGCCGTGTGGTTCGCCACCCAGTCGAGGATCACTTTCATTCCTTGGGCATGCGCGGCAGCAACCATCGCCTTGAAATCTGCCTCGCTGCCAAACTCCGGGTTGAATGCCGTGTAGTTTGAAATCGAGTAGTAACTCCCCAGCGATCCCTTGCGATTGAGTCTCCCGATCGGCTGCACCGGCATGATCCACAGCACATCGATGCCGAGCGCCTTGAGGCGCGGAATCTCTCGTGTGAATGCGGCGAAAGTACCCTCCGGCGTGTACTGCCGGATGTTCACTTCGTAGATCACGGCATTCTTCGACCATTCCGGATGCACGAGGGTGCGGGCGCCAGACGTGGCAATCGGTGCCGAGTCGGACGTCGGGACCGCACGGTCGTCAGCAGGTGTGCACGACGTCATCGCGGTGGCTGCGCAGGCGAGGGTGAGCAGGGCATTTCGCATGATTCGAAACAGTAGAAGATGACGTCGGGACTACTTGCGGGCGCTGAGAAAGACGAGGCGATCGTTGTTCCGCGCAGCGACGATCGTGGATTGCCCATCGGCGCGACGCAGGCTCGCCAGGTGGCGCACTTCACCGCCGATCTGCACGCCGCTGCGTGTCATCTCCACCGGTGTAAACGTGCCGTCGCCAGCACCATGCAACAGCAATCCGTAACTGGCGTCTGACCGGCCGAGCATCGGCGGAGCACCGAGGAAGTTTCCACCAAGCATCAGGTCGACACGACCATCACCGTCGAAGTCCCGGGCGAGCGCTGCATACACTGGCGAGAACTGAGCTGCCGTTGGCAATGGCTTCAGGGCGAACGTACCATTCGCACCCGCGATTGCCACCGAGGTCGCGAACGTGCGCGCATTCAGGACGGGCGCCTTCGCGAGTTCCTCGGGAAGCACGATGTCCTGCACCCGGCTGGCACCAAACGCCTTGTAGTTCGGAAATTTCGCACGCAACTGCGGCATCAGCTTGACCATCTCGTCCCGCGTCGCCAGCGGATAGCTCACGCCGTGCTTGTAGAAGGTGATGATCTGCTTGATGGTCCCGTTGCTGAAGAAATCAAAGACATACATCCGTGCCGGTTCGGTCGCGCTGGCCGTGAGGTAGGCATTGAGCCCGAGATTGCCGAGCACCAGGTCCGGTAGGCCATCTCCGTTCAGATCCGCCGCCGACACGGTGTTCCACCACCCCTCAGATCCGCTCAAGCCCGCCTCACGCGTGCGATCGACGAAGCGTCCACGCGCTTGACGCAGCACGCGCACCGGCATCCACTCACCGACCACGATCAGATCGAGCTTGCCATCGCGGTCGTAGTCGAGCCAGGTGGCGGACGTCACCATGCCCGCGCTCAGCAGTTCTGGCGCAACGGCGTCGGTCACATCCGCGAAGTGCCCCTTGCCGTCACCCTGCAGAATATGGCTACGCGGCGACACTCCGTATTGCTTCGCCGTGACGCGCGCGCCGACGAACAGATCCTGATGCCCGTCGCCATTGAAGTCGCCCGGCACGACACATGAGCCATTCTCGAAGATCGGCGGTAACCCGTCGGTCGACTTGGTAAAGTGTCCGGCGCCGTCGTTCAGGTACAGTCGATCGCGGAGTTCGTTCATGCTACCCCAGAACTCATTGCCACCAGTGACCACATAGAGGTCCTGGTGCCCATCGGCATTCGCATCGAAGAACACCGCGGCAACGTCCTCGGTGATGCTGTCCACGGCGAACACCAACGAATCGCTGCTGGCGAAGGACCCATCGCGCTGCTGAATGAGCAGTCGGCCGGGTTGCCACTTGGCACCGCCAGCATACATGTCATCGAGGCCGTCGCCATTCACATCGCCCACCGCCAGCGCCGGTCCTTCGGTCGACAGCAGGTGCGGCATCAACGGTTCGCGGTCCATGTCGTTGAAGTCGTTCTCGACATGCGTGTAGCCAGTCGGCACGCTCTCGGTGATGTCGGCGAACAGCGGCGGTGGCGCTGGCGTACGCCCATAGGCCCACACACCCTGCGCATCACGTTGCACCAGCGTCAGGCGTTGGTTTGCCGCCACCGTTGTCAGGACCTGAAACCGGCGATCGGGCCAGACGACGATCAATGAGTCGACCACCGTATCGCGGCCAAGACCAAAGTGCAGTCGCTGGTCCACCGAGGACTGAAACCCCCGCGTTGGGCTCTGCTCGAGCAGCTGCCGTCGGCCGGCCTGCACCACGAACACTTTCGTTCCAATTCCCGCGGTGTTCTTTCCGGCGCCCTGCAGCGTAATCGTGAGATACGCATTCACCGACCGCTCGCGCGCCCGGTTCCGATAGATGGAGACGGGCGCATCGTAGTTGTTCACGACCAGATCCAATGCGCCATCGTTGTTCAGATCGACGTAGGCGCTGCCGTTGGAGTAACCCGGTCGTGCCAGACCCCACGCCTTGGCCATGTCGGTAAAGTGCAGATCACCGTCATTGCGGTAGGCGTGATTCACCACCGGCACCGTCGGCATCTGCTTCAGCAGCGGCAGATTCTCGCGTGTGATGCCATTCGCCAGCGACGCCTGTACGGTCTCGTTCCCCACATAGTTGATGTAATCGAGATCGTTGGGACGGCGGAAGATTCCACTGGTCACGAACAGATCCTTCAAGCCATCGTTGTCGAGATCGGCGAAAAGCAGCGACCAGGTCCAGTCAGTGGCCTCCACGCCGGCCAGAAAGCCAATCTCGCTGAAGACGCCGTTCCCGCGATTCAGCTGCAGCGTGTTGCGCGCATACTGGGGGTGATATCCCGCCCGCACGCGCAGATTGAACAGACTGTACGCCTCGGAGCTGGCGGATGATTTCAGCACATCTTCGCGCTCCGGCAGCATGTCGCCCACGACGATGTCCGGCAAGCCGTCGTTGTTTACGTCGGCGGCGTCGACACCCATCGAAAAGCGGCTGGTATGCCGCGTCGCAACCGCGATCGACTCGGTGAATTTTTTGCGGCAGGTGTTGTAATAGAGAAAATCCTGCTCCTGGAAGTCGTTGGCCACGTATACGTCGGGGCACCCGTCCTGGTTCAGGTCACTCACCACCAACCCCAGGCCATAGCCTTCGATCCCACCAAAGATGCCCGCCTCGGCACTGACGTCAGTGAAGCGCGCGCCGTCATTCCGGTACAACCGACCGCCTGCCCGAGGATTGCGGACATCACGCTTGGTCGCACTCCCGATGGCTCGCTCGGTATGCGTCGAATGGCTGAGCAGGAAGAGGTCCAGGTCACCGTCGGCGTCGTAGTCGAAGAACGCCGCTTGCGTCGAGTACCCCGCGTGCGCAATGCCGTACGACTCAGCTCGCTCGCTGAACGTTCCGTCACCGTTGTTGATGTACAGCATGTTCCGGCCCTGCATCGTCAGATAGCGTACCGCCGACACGTAGATGTCGAGCCGCCCGTCGCCATTCACGTCGGCCATGGTCACACCGGTCTTCCATCCCGGTGGACCACCCACACCGGCCTTCGCGGTCACATCCTCGAACCGGAAGTTGCCCTTGTTCAGGTACAACCGATTGGAGTCCAGGTTCGATGACAGATACAGATCGGGAAGACCGTCCCCGTTCACATCACCCACCGACACTCCACCACCGTTGTAGTAGTAGAGGTAGTTGAGAATGTTGAATTCGGCCGTCTCCGGCAGGTTGTTTGCGAACGTCACGCCAGTGCTGTCGGCTGAAAGCAGCTCGAACAACGGTGGCCCGATCGGTGCCGTATCCATTGCACGTCCCTGCACCGGCGCGTCGGACGGCCGCGCGCGCTCGCACGCTGTGTGCGCCAGCGCGACGACGAGTAGCACCCCGCCCGTGCGCGCGGCTTTCACGAACGGCGACAGATCACGGCGCAATACACGGCGCTACCTGACTGCCGCAGCTACAGCCGGTGCGGCTGGCCGCGTCGTGATCTTCGCCAGCACCAGCGCCCCGACCTTGCGCCCCTGCACCTGTCCCTGCTCGATCGCTCGACGGTAGTGAATTCCGCCATAGAGACGACTGATCGCGGCTTCGTCTGCGGCCTGCGCAAACGACGTGTACGAGCGCACCGGCAAACCGTACTCCACCTCGGTCGAGTCTGCAAAAGCGAAGTTGTCACCGTAGACCTTCGTCAGGATCACCGACGCCGCCGTCGAGATGCCGCTGTGTCCACTGGTGTACTCCGGGAACGGTGGCGTCTGCAGCAACGGCTGCCACGATTCGTCGAGGTAGGTGTTGATCATCGTCTCAGGACGGATGACGTTGCTCTGGTACTTCTCGGCCCAGACGCTCAGAAAACCATCTGCGAGCCCGATCGCCGTGATGGCATAGGCTTCCGCTGCGCGAGTGATGTCGGCGTTCACCTTGTGCGATGCCAGCCGCACGATCCCCATCCAGTGGCCGCCCGGCGACATCTTCTTGGTGGCGAACATGGTGTGCCCCTGCACGTGCATCACGAACGGATTGCAATCCCAGAATGCGGCAATCGCACGCTGTTCGTCCGTCATCGTCCGGCTCAGCCCATGCACCTCGAGCATCTCTTTGTAGAACGGGCTCGTCTTCGCTGTGTCGAACGGCAGCGGCGGCTCGGGAGCGAACTGGGTCGACGTGTCCATCACGAAGGGCCTCAGCGTCCCCCAGTTCGGTTCCACCGCATCCATGTATGCTGGAGGCGTCGGTACCCACCGCCCAACTTCTCGCGTCACGCTGAACTTCGGCAATCCACTTCGCTGCTTGAATCGATCTGTTCCGGCCCAGGCCAGAATGTGCTTCGCCACCGTATCACCATAGGCAACCGATCGATCGAACACCGGCTTTGGCATGCCGCTGCCCATCCGCATATCCATCGCGACACGCAGGCTGTCCATCCGGGCCTGCGAGAAGGTGAGCGCACGGCCCACGGTCATGTAGGCATGTACGCCGGCCAGCGACAACGAAATCTCCGCACCGGCCGGACGCGTGGGCACGGGCGTCAGTTCGTTCACCTGGCCCGCCAGCGTGTGGTACGCCGTGTCAGCCTGACGCAGCACCTCATAGGCCGCGATACTTGCGTACGCGTACACACGACTTGCTTGCGGCGGGCTGAGAATGTCGTACACGATCACGTCGTTGACCTGCTTCGCGGCATCGTGCAGCGGTGTGGCCGCCCTGTCGTCCACTAACGACACGGGGACGGCGCCTCGCTGGCACGCCGCAAGCAGAACTCCGCCAACGATGAGTCGAACCGTCTGTTTGCTCATGCTCATGGCACGATGGGATTGGAGCCGAACAGAAGAGGGCGGTCATTGCTCCGGACCACCAGCAGGCGAGTACCAGTGCGCCCCTTGATGCGGACGATGTCTCGGGACTGGCCACGAACGAAGAACCCACTGCTGATACGCGGAACGGCGGTGAACGTGCCGCTCTTCGAACCGAGCAGCGTCACACCGTACGACTCCCCGAGCCGAGCGATCTCGGGCTTCACCCCATCGAAGTTGCCGGCGAGGAGCAGATCCCGCACACCATCCCGGTTCACATCCTCCGCCAGCAGGCCGAACATCGGGGCCATCTGCGCTTCGGTCGGCAACGGGACGAGCGTGAAGGAGCCATCACCATTGTTCCGCGCCAGGCTGCTGGCAAACGACTCCACCTTCTTCTGCACGGCATCAGCCAGGTCCGCCGCCGGGAAGAGCTTGTCCACCGTCGCCTTGGCGTACTCCTCGTAGCTCAGAAACTTCGCCTTCAGGGGCGGCAGCGCGCGGATCATCTCGTCGCGCAACACCAGCGGGTAGCTCTGGTGCTCGTCATATCCGGCAAGGATCTGGTCGACGTACCCATTGCCGTCGAAATCCTTCACGGCCATCGTCATCGGCTCTGACGCGCTGGCCCGGAGTCGAGTATTCAGACCGAAGTTTCCGAGCACGAAGTCCACCTTGCCGTCGCCGGTGAAATCACCGGCAATGATCCGGTTCCACCAACCGCTGCTTTGGGCCAGACCTTTCACGGCTGACCGCGTCAACCGACCACCGGCGTTGCGAAAAACTGTCATAGGCATCCAATCACCAACGATCACCAGATCGAGTCTGCCATCGGCATCGGTGTCCTGCCACACCGCGTCCGTCACCATCCCGATCTCGCGCAGCCCGGGCGCCACACGGTCGGTCACGTCGACGAAGTGCCCCTTCCCGTCACCGCGAAGCAGCATGCTGCTCGGATTGATCCCGTAGCGCCACGGAATGCTGCGCGAGCCGACGAAGAGGTCGGGATTGCCGTCGCCATCAAAGTCGCCAACGGCCGCGCGCGACCCGCTGTTCGTCTCGGGAGGCAACGCATCGGTCGCCTTCCGAAACTTCCCGCGCCCGTCATTCAGATAGAGTCGATCCTGCAGCGCGGGTGACTGCTCCGAGTACTCGTTGCCACCGCTCACGACATACAGATCCATCGCTCCGTCACGATTGGCGTCGAAGAACACCGCGTGCACATCCTCGGAGGCCGCATCGGCCGCAAACACAGCCGAATCTGTCGCCACGAACCGACCGTCGGCGCGCTGAAGCAGCAGCTGTGAACTCTGGTCCTTCGCGCCCCCCAGAAACACATCGTCCAGTCCGTCGCCATTGACGTCGGCCACCGCAACGGCTGGCCCTTCGGTCGAGAGCATCTTCGGGATCAGGCGCTCTCGGTCGAAATCGACGAACTCGTTCTCGTGATGCACAAAACCGATCCCCGCCGACGCCGTGACGTCGGTGAGCAGGGTCGGCCCCAGGCGTTCTGCCGGTGTCACTCCGGCAGGCATCGTCGCCTCCACCTGGCGTATCGCAAGACGGCTGTCAGCCGCAACCCGGGTCTGCAGCGACCGCTTCCCGTCGGGCCAGACGACCGTGACCGAGTCCACCAGCGAGTCCGGACCGATGCCGAACGTCAGTGGATAGTCAACACTCGATTGAAAGCCACGTGTAGGCGAGACCTCCTGCACCCGCTGCTCCATGCCATTCCACAGAGTCACGCGCGCGCCTATCCCGAACCGGTTCATCCCGGTGCCGTCCAGTCGGACCTGCACGAAATGATTCGCAGGCTGCAACGTGCGGACATCGTTCCGGTACACGAACGCTTCCAGATTCACGTTGTTCACCACCAGATCCAGCGCACCGTCGCCATCGAGATCACCGTAGGCCGCACCGCTCGAGATGCTGGGGGTCGCCAGCCCCCACGCCGCAGACTCGTTGGCAAACGTCAACTTGCCGGTATTGCGGAAGGCATAGTCCGGCAGCGGCGACGACGACATCGCCTTCGTCAGCGACATGAAGTCGATCTTGCCGTTGGCACGGACGGCGCTCTGCGTTTGATCGTTGGCCAGGAAGGCGATGTAATCCTGGGACGTCACGTTTCGCAGCAGTCCGTTGGTCACGAAGATGTCCTTGTTGCCATCCAGATCGAGATCGGTCAGCAACGCACTCCAGCTCCAATCCGTCCTCGCCACGCCGGCCATCTGCCCGACATCACTGAATGTGCCGTCGCCGTTGTTGCGTTGCAGCATGTTGCGCATGAACTGGTACCCGTATCCATTCCGCAGCTTGGCCTGATACGAGTCCCATCCATCGAACGACGACGTCGTCCGCAGGCGATACTCGTGCTCGGGAAACATGTCGGTGGTGTAGATCTCCGAGCGACCATCATTGTCGAGATCGGCGATGTCCATGCCCATCGAGAAGAAGCTGCTGTTGGCCAGCGTCTGCTCCATCGACTCGGAGAAGGTGCCGTTCCGATTGTTGAGATAGATGTAGTCGTGCTCGAAGAAGTCATTCGAGACGTAGATGTCCGGCCAGCCATCCCGATTGATGTCGGCGATGCCAAGCCCCAGACCGAATGCGATTTCCGGACCGAGGATCCCCGCCCCTTCGCTCACATCGGTGAATCGCCCGTTGTCGTTGCGGTAGAGACGGTCACCGCCGTTGTGATCCCGCTCCTTGCGCGTATTCCGCAACCCGAAGCTGCTGGCCGGACGCGGGGAATTGTTGATCACGAACAGATCGAGATCACCGTCCTTGTCATAGTCCAGAAAGGCGGCCTGAGTGGTGTAGCCGTCGTCGGCAACGCCGTACTGTGCGGCACGCTCGACGAATCGCGGGACGGAATCGGGCCCGTTCCCTTCGTTCATCCAGAGCTCATTGCGACGGCTCGCGGCGTCACCGATGCCGGCGTGGCTCACGTACAGATCGAGGCGTCCGTCGCCGTTGACGTCGGCCAGCGTGAGGCCGGTGGTCCAGGGTCTGGTGCTGCTGATGCCCACCGCACCCGTGACATCACGGAACCGAAACTTCCCTTCATTGAGGAAGACCTTGGGCCCCGCGTGGTTTGAACCGAGGATGACTTCAGGACGGCCATCGCCGTTCAGATCGCCGATGGCCACACCGCCGCCGTTATAGAGATTGCGGTAGGTGAAGACGTTCAACTCTTCCGACTCCGTGAGCTGATTCGCGAATCGGATGCCGGTATAGGCTGACGGCATCATCGCAAACAGCGTAGTGCCGACGGCTGGCGCGCTGCCGCGTCGCTGTGCCCCTTCGGCCCCCACGGGCTGTCGCGGCGCTGGCTCACTGCAGGCTGTCGCCACTACGCCGAGCGCCACCGCGATCAGCCGAATTCGTGTCACACTCACTCGCTCAACCGCTCCACGTCCAGAGGGGGCCGCCAACAGGCTGCGCACTACGCAACGGCCTGCGACTCCCGGAAAGCATCAGGGCCCACTCCGTTGTATCCGGAGTGGACCCTGAAAGTTACAGCGAACCGCGATCAACTGTATCGCTTAGTAGCCAGGGTTCTGCGCAAGCTTCGGGTTCACGTCCAGCTGCGGCTGCGGAATCGGCAGCAGGATCTTGTAGGCCTGCGTCGCCGTCTTTCCGAACCAGGCGCCAGAGGTGTACGTACCTTCGCGGATCTGGTCGGTGCGACGCTTGCCTTCGGCGAAGAGCTCGAACAGACGCTCAGCGAAGATGGCGGCGCGCACATCGACCTGCGACGACACCGTGATCGGCCGTGCCGTCGTGAAGTTACGGGCACGCAGCTGGTTGATCAGCGTGACGGCTTCCGCCGTGCGATTGAGCTCATTCAGCGCCTCGGCCTTGATGAGCATCACTTCGCCCAGACGGTAGATCACGTAGTCGTTACCGTTCCACCCACCAGCCTTCGCCGGGTCAATTGGGTACTTGTAGTTGCGTGGGCCTTCGCCTTCGGTTGCGGACGCGATGTTGGCGATGTCAACCGTAAAGACCAGTGGGTTGCCCTGCCGATCAAACACCTGCGCACCACCGAAGATCGCGGTCTGATTTCCTGCGAGGATCTGCGTCCGGCGCGCGTCAGCCGCGTCGAACTTGCGGTACGTCTCAGCCACGATCGCCCAGCCGTTCCAGCCACCGTCGCCCGGCGAGATGCTGTTGTAGTGCAGCGACTGATACTGGCGCCGGAATCCAAGGCCGTCTTCAGGCTTGCTGCGCACGACGAAGATATTTTCGCGCGAGCCCTGATTGACTGGCTGGAAGTTCGTCTTGATGTTCGGCTCGAGCGTGTAGGTGCCCGAGTTCAACACGAGGTCGGCCGCGGCCAGCGCTTCGGCCCACTTCCCTGCGCCCTTGGTCAGGCCGGCGGCCGTCACGGTACCGGTGTACACCTGGGCGTTCACATACAGCGATGCCAGCATGGCATTCGCCGCGCCGCGCGTCACACGACCGTACTGATCCGGCCACGACACCGGCAGATCGGCGCGAGCGGCGATCAGTTCGGTTTCGATGAAGGCAAACACCTCCGCGCGCGTCTTGGCTTCGCGCTGCTCGACCTTCGTGTCGGTGGCGATCGGAACCCCACCGTACATGTCCATCAGGTTCAAGTAGAACATGGCGCGCAAGGCCCGCAGCTCGGCCACCACGGCGGCCTTGTTCGGGATCGTCGTGGTCTCGAGCGCTTCGAGCACGATGTTGGCGCGCGCAACACCCGCGTACTGCTGGTTCCAGATCCCGTTCACCTCGCGCAGACCGACGACACTCGTCGGCGTCCAGCCCTGCCGGTGCAATTCGATCCAGGCACCGTTATCGAACCAGTCAGAGCCACGGGTCGGAACGACCATTTCTTCAGAGCTGACTTGCTGGACGGCGTAGTAATCCTCGAACTGGTTGCGGAGGTTCGCGTATACCGCCGCCACACCGGCAAGCACTTCGTCGGTGTTCTTGTAAAAGTTGTCCTTCGTGATCAGGCTGGACGGACTCTCCTTCAAATCCGTGCAGCCGACCATGAGGCCCATCGGGACCGCGAGCAGTGCGCCGAAGCGCACCAGTCGGGTCGAAGTGTGATACAGAGACATTCGCATTCGCCTCAAGCGAGCAATGGGGAAATTGAACTGCACTTCACAGGGATCACCGCCGACTCAGAACTGAATGCGCAGGCCGGTCGTAAAGGTCCGGGCGCGGGGATAGGCGATATAGTCGGTTCCGCGCGATGCGAGGCCGTTGTCGATGAAGACTTCAGGATCGTAGCCGGAGTACGGGGTGAACAGCAGCAGGTTGTCGCCCGAGGCGAAGATGCGGAGCGGCTTGTTGCCACCTGCGAACGGCACCTTGAACGAATAGCCGATCGTCACGTTCTGGAGTCGGAGGAACGAGCCGTCCTCGATCCACCGGGACGAGTACAGCGCCGGCTCGGTCACACCGGTCGGATCATCCAGCGCCGAGCGCAGGAAGTTGCGGTCCTGGGTCACGTTGCTCTTGGCACCGTACACCAGCGCGGTGTTGTTGAACACATCGCGGCCCTGCTCCGCACGCCACAACCAGCTGGCGTCGAAGCCATGCCAGGTGGCATTGCTGCGAAGACCAAGGCTGAAGGTCGGGTTGGCGTTGCCGATGATCACGAAGTCATCGCTGTTCGTCGTCGACGACCGGCCGCGGAGGGTGCGGCTGGTGACGGCGCCCGCGGCATTGCGAACCACGGTGTAGTTATTGAACTCTTGTGCACCGGTGGTCGCATTGAAGCCCGCGAACTCGACACCGAAGAACGTGCCGATCGGCTGGCCAGGAATGATGCGCTGCGCATTCACGCCGGTCTGGCCCTGACCGCTGACGCCGCCGGTGTTGATGAACTGCGAGGGTCCAAGGCTACCGACCTTGTTCCGCTCCATCGAGAATACCAGGCCCGACGTGAGGGTCAGGCCGCGGTTCGGGCGATCGTAGATGCGGGCGTCGAGCGATGCTTCGAAGCCCTTGTTCGTGACGCTGCCGATGTTCTGGAGCTGATCGCCAACGAACGAGGAGCCCGTCTGCGAAATCGGAACCGTCAGCAGCAGGTCGGTGGTCTCCTTGCTGTAGTACTCGAGCGAGCCGCTGTACTTGCCATCCTTGAAGCCGTAGTCGAACGCGATGTTGGCCTGCGCCGACTGTTCCCACTTCAGGTTCGGATTCGGATTCACGTTCGGCACGATTCCCGTGACCGTCGTGCCACCGAAGACGTAGCGCGCGCCGCCATCTGCGGCCAGCGATGCCAGTGAGCGGTACGGCGGCACGGCCTGGTTGCCCTGCAAGCCGTAACCCACGCGCAGCTTGAGCTGCGAGAACGGCAACCCCTTGGCGAACGACTCGTCGCTGATCAACCACGCGCCTGACACGGCCGGGAAGACCGCCCACTTGTTTGCGGTTCCGAAGCGCGACGATCCGTCGCGGCGCAGCACACCCGTCAGGAAGTACCTGTTCTTGTACGCGACGTTGGAGCGCGAGAAGAACGACACCAAGCGGCTCTGCTCGCGGAACGATGACGGCGGTTGCGGCGTGGCACCGGCGTCGAGCCGGCTGTAGCCGAAGGCGTCCGTCGTGAAGCTCCGTGCCTGGGCGGCGAAATCGGTGTTGTCGAAGTCGGTGTACTCATAGCCACCCACGATGTCGAAGTCGATCTCATTGCCAACCGTCGGCGACCAGGTCAACAGCGACTGCAGGTTGTTGTTCGACAAGCCGCGCTGCGCCTGCTGGGCCAGACCACCGAATTCGGCACCGGCCGGGCTGATGCGCGGGATGTAGATGTTGCGCTGACCGTTGGAGCGGTCGGTACCGACGTTCAGCTGAACCGAGAGGCTCGGCAGCAGCTGGTACGACGAGGTGACGTTGGCCAGGGTACGGTTGGTGCCGCCGTCATCCAGAATCTGGTTCGCCAGCGCCACCGGGTTCCGGACGCCCTGACGACCAAGGCCCTCTTCGAAGAACGATCCGTCGGCGCGGAACACGGGGCGCGTCGGGTTGTAGACCGCCTGGTTCACGAACACGCCACCTTCAAACCCGCCCGTGTTTTCAAACGGGAGGTAGTCGTTCTCGAGGCGCGACGAGCTGAGGTTGAGGCCAACCCGCAGCTTGCCATTCAGCGCTTCGTGCGACCCGTTCAGGCGCGCCTGCAGGCGGCTGAAGCCGTTCGAGATCACGACACCTTGCTGATCGGCGAAGTTGAGCGAGGCACGGAAGGTCGTGCTCTGGTTGCCGCCGGCAAACGACAGGTTGTGGCTCTGCTGAATACCGGTCTGCGCCAGCTCCTTCTCCCAATTCGTGTTCGCCGTGCCCTGCGACGCCAGCCGGGAAGCAGGCAGTGTGCCCTTGGCAATTTCACGTGAGATGTACGCGCGGTACTCGCTGCCGGTCAGGAAGCCGAGCTCGTTCGACCGCTGGCTGGCAGCAACGTACGTCTCATACTCCATCGTGGCGGCGCCCGGACGTCCCTTCTTGGTCTCGATCAGCACCACGCCGTTTGCACCGCGGCTGCCGTAGATCGCCGTTGCGCCGGCGTCCTTGAGGATCGTGATCGATGCGATGTCGTTCGGGTTGATCGCGTTCAATGGGTTACGACCCAACGCCGGCGAGCCACCGATGCCGAAGCCAGCTGCTTCGGACTCATTGTTCTGGAGCGGCACGCCGTCGATGACGTACAGCGGATCGTTGCCACCGCTGATGGAGGTACCACCACGGATGCGGATCTGCGCACCGGCACCAGGCTCACCGCTGTTCAACGTCACGTTGACACCAGGTGCGCGCGCCTGAAGCAAGGCGGTCGGGTTGGCCACGACGCCGACGTTCGCATCCTCGGCGCTGATCGTTGCGACGGAACCTGTCACCGCTTCCTTGCGCTGCGACCCATAGCCCGTCACCACGACGGCGCCGAGGTTGGCGGCCACGGCCTGCATCGAGAACCGGACCGTCGCGACCTGACCGCCGGTGAAGGAAACTTCCTTGATCTGCGGGGTGTAACCGATGCGCGTGACGCGCAGGCGCACGGTGCCGGCCGGAAGATCGGCCAGCGTGAACGTGCCATCGACGCGAGTGATGGCACCGCGCTGGGTGCCTTCGACCGTCACCGTCACGCTCTGCATCGGCAATTGACTGGTCGAGTCCACGACTCGACCAGAAACGGTTCCGCGGCCTTGCGCCTGCAGCGGATTCGCCATGAACAGGCCGCATACTGCCGCGGCCATCAAACCTCTGATCACCTTCATTCGTCTGCTCTCCTGAATCATGCGGAGGGTTTTGTCATACGGGCTCGCTCCGGACACTGAGAGGTCCGGAGATCGAACGTCGAGACAGCACCTGCACCTGCGGACTTCATCACTCACCAGACTATTCCTGATATCGCATCTGCCTTGCTGATAAGACGGCCCATCGCGGAACGACGCACTCCTCCGCCTGTACCGTCGCTCCTCGAATTCGCCGTCGTGCGCCGTCGCACAGGTGTCGAGCAGGCCTGCCCTCCCACGGGTCGCGCGGCCCGCTTCCTGCACAGAACCGTCATGCACAGATGCGGTACAAACACGACTCGGTACGCACCATCCGTCAGATTTCGGCATGCCGAGTTGCAACCGTTCGCAACTCACATCACCCCTTTGGAGTGCGTCACACAACCGATCACGTCTCGAGTGGGGTTTACCTCAGGCGCGGGAGACTGGCATGGCAAGAGGCGTCTCACCGGAACGAACCGGTTCGACGCACTTTTGTCGGGGGATTGTTGGGGGCTACGCTCGCCGTCGGCACGGGCCCTGTCAAGATGCCGTAGCAAAGCGGTCAAAAGTGCAACAAGGCGGCATTCAAGCTGATATAGACAGTTACTTGCACGCCCGGATGCTGATTCACACGCAATCCGGCGACTATCGGCGACCAATGTCGTATTTTTGTGCACGAATCTGCACATTTCGCGGCGTGGTCGCTCCTTCGTATGCGACGGGGTAGGATTCTCTCCGTGCGAATCGCGGCCACCGTGCTGCCGATTCGCCAAGGCAAATCCCCTCCTGCGCGAAGCCCCGCGTCACGCCCGATCCGCACCGTCGCCCCGATGACACTCCTCGCCTTCGCCCTCATCGCGCAGCTTGGCGCACCGCCGCGCCCCGTCCAGCCTGTCCTCAGTTTTCCCGAGGCCGGGCTCGACGACACTACCGCGTACCGGGGATATCAGACGCGATTCTACCGCGACGCGGCCCGCAACACCCTGCAGACCTACATCGATCAGCGCAGTGCACGCGTGGTCCATCTGCTGGCCGACGCCGATAACGCCAGCGTGGGGTTCACTGCCCGCGACGCGGCGGGGAAAACGGCCGACCTCTCCTGGGGATCGGCCGCGGCCACCGTCAGTCAGGCCGGTCGTACCAGGGTGTTTGAGCAGTCGCTGCGCACCACCGCACCCAGCATCCATCTCGGGTGGTTTCTCCTCGGTTCGATGCGTGTCGAACGTGACTTTCAGTACTTCGAGAAGGCGAAGGACGCTTTCCACGCCGCACCCTACGCCATTCCGGAAGTCGACCGGTTGATCGCCGCACTCGACCTGCTGCCGACGGCCACGCGCGCGCGGCACCTGCGCCGCCTGAACGCCCCGTCCGTCGCGGTGCTCAGAGCGCGCATGTACCCGCGCATCGCCCTGCGCGCCACACGCGGACTCTGGGTCGCACGCGTTCAGCAGGTGACACTCGATGCCCGCGATACGCTGTCGCTGGAAATCCGCGTGCCGCAAGCCAGCGTCGCCGCGACCGCCGCGGGCGACTCGCTGTCGCTCGTGACGCGCCGAGGTAGTGGCCTCGAGTTCACCGTTCGGGTGACCACCACCGCGAAGACACTCACACCGCTGTCACGCACGCAGATCTTTACGCCGCAGTTCCTTGCATTTCTCGAGGCGACGCGCGCGCGCGGGGCCGCGGCACCGGCCGGCGATACTGCCGCCATTCGCGCCAGGCGGATGGAGCGACAGGTCAGCGGCGTCGAATTGCTCGTGTCGCGAGAAAAGCTGATGGCTGGCCTCCCGACGTACGCCACGTACTTCGGACGCGACATGCTGATGACGGCGCTCATGATGCGCCCCATCTGGCAGCACGAGACCCTCGAAGCCGTCATCGCGACGGCGCTTCGGAAGCTGGCCCCCGCCGGCGACGTCAGTCACGAGGAAGCACTCGGCGATCAGGCGGTGCGCGAGTCGGCGGCCGAGTATGCGGACCTGATCGCGGCACATCTGGATCGCGCGCAGCGCGGCGACACGCACGCCGCCGACTCACTCGAGCTGCGGGCGGATACGGTCCTGCGGCGCCTGCGTGTGGTCCGCGAGAACTACCACATGATCGACGATGAGTATCAGTTGCCGATCGTCGTCGCACGCTGGATCACGGATCCCGCCGTGCCTGCCAGCGCCAAGCGCGCGTTCCTGCTCGACACCAGGGACGGCGCCGGCACGCGTGCCGATCTGCTGCTGCGCGAGCTCGCGCTGGTCAGCCAACTCACCGCCGCCTACGCGGCATCACCGGTGCCGGCGAACCTGATTGCCTTTGCGCCGCGCGAGCCGTCCGGATGGGCGACAGCCAGCTGGCGCGACAGCGGCGCCGGATACGCCGGCGGTCGGTACGCGATGGACATCAATGCGATCTGGGTGCCGCATGCGCT